>JAZSNE010000004.1:0-12896 GCA_045536245.1 Acutalibacteraceae bacterium
CACTCCTTCACTTCTTCACTATAAAAAAGCTCCCCCGAAGAACGGAGGAGCAAAAATTCAAGCTACAAGGAACTTATATTTTTCGACGCTGTAAAGCGGAATGAACGGAACCATAATCGGCACGGTCTTGACGTATTTCTGATATTCGGGATCCTTGCCGTAGGATTTATTCTGGCGGATTTCAAGGCGGCGAGCTCCGCTGAACATAACAAAGATTATGCCGATATAGCCGATGAGAGCGATGACCCACTGGCCGACGCCGCTGAGAACGTTGACAGACGAAACGAGAACGCCCGTCCAGAAAATCATTTCGCCGAGATAATTGGGGCAGCGAACGAACTTATAAAGTCCTTTATCGCAAAAACGCTTCGGATTTTGCTTTTTCTGGTTGTTTTTCTGAATATCGGCAACTGTTTCAAAAACAAGACCGAAAGCCATAATTATGATGCCGGCAATCAGCACGCCGTCTGTTTTTTCACCGTTGAGCAGTCTGTAATAAACGGGCGAAACCTGCGTAACGTAAAGAGCACCGCAGGTGACCCAGATGGCGCACTTAACGCCGAAGGACATCGACTTGCCGTCTTTGATTTCGGTTTTCATTTTGTTTCTGTAAGATGCGCTTTTGAGCTCACGGATAAGCAGATAACCGCCAAGACGAATGCCGTAAAGCACAAAGAGCACGCAGGCGGCAACGGTGCCCCAGGAAAGCGAGCTGCGAAATATAGTGAGCATAATTGCGCCGAGGCCGGCAACGGAAAATCCGTAGCCGAGCGAAATAAAATAAACGTACTTATAAAAGCCTATCGAGCTGATAAGCATTGCGGCGCCGAAAAGGAGCCAGAAAGTTAAAGGTGCAACCATAAAATGACCTCCGTTAATATAATAAAGAACATTATACAGCCGATTTATACAATTTTCAACAACAAAAAGAATAATCACGATTCATTGACAAGCTTGCCGCAGATATTTTCGGGTTTAAGCTTAAGAATCAGCGTATTGGCGGCAAAGTTTTTGATTTCGTTGCGGATATACTCCGCATCGTCTGTAAATTTGAGGCTGAGCTTTTTATGTAACTTTTGCTTTAAGTACAAACCCTATTTGATGATTTATTTTTTCAAATTCATTCATAAGGTCGGTACCGTATACCCATACCTCGTCACGCCACGGGTGCGAAAGATAGCCGAATCTGCCGTATTTTTCAATGAAGAAAAAATAATCGCCGTCAGGATAAAAGCCATAAAAATAAGCTGAACCCTTGCTGTTATAACTCGGTGTGTGCTCAAATTTGCTCTGTGCGGTTGAAGGATTTCGGGGATCATACAGAATATAATCGTGAAACCAGTCAACAGCATAAAGCTGATGTCCGTTCGGCAAGCAGCGCAAAATAGCTTCAGGTGCCAATTCATTAAGCAAATCAATCTGCTCATCTGTCATTGACGAAATATCGTAAACAGCAAAAGGTCTGTTTATTGCAAAAGGTAAATACAAATTATCACTAATGCTCGGATAAAATGATAAATCATTCTTTATGAAATTATAAATAAACTGTTCGTTTTCTTTTGATAATATCATTATTTATTTTCACCGTACATTATAATTACAGCCTTGGGGGTTTGCTCAATCTGCAGCTCAAGACCGTCAATCATAAGCTCTTTGCCGGTTCTTTCAAGCTTTTGTTCGGGTTTGTAATAATCATAAACAACGTAGGTTTTATCGGGCTCAAGTCCGTTGAGTCTGAGGGTGAAAATTTCGCTCTCAACATTTTCACGCTTATAAACCACGGCAAAGCCCTCTGCCTGCGTGCCGTATTGCGAAGCCTGAAAACGTGAGGTGTCAAGTCCGCCGTAGCAAAGCGGATAATAATTTTCATCCATATAGCTTCTGACGGATTCATAGCCGACCCGCTGCGTGCAGGGAATGATGTTTGTTCTGTCAGCGTATTCGCCGTCAACGTAAGCGCAGGTGCCGTGAATGGGCAGCCAGAACGAAATGCCGTAAGTCTGCGCCTGCGTTGCCTGCAGAATGTCGCTCTTTGCTTTGCCCTCGCCGTCAAGGCAGTTATAGTCACTTCTCCACAGCGGAATGCTGCGGCGTGACATCTCAATATCTATCCTCTTGCCGCCCGAGCAGCAGTTATCAATCTTGAGGTTGGGGATTTCTGCGCGGAGAGTATCGAGAAAACCGTAGAAATTGGTAACGTAATGATTCTCGGTTATGCCCTTTCTGCCGTTGCCCCACGCTTTATCTGCAGTTTCCCAGAAAGGAAGCGGCTCGGGAATGGAGTCAATTCTCAAATAAGACACCTTGTTTGATTTAAGCGAAGCAAGCATATAATCGGTTATATATTTGAGAGCGCCCTCGTTTGCAAGGTTGACCATATTGCGCTCGGTATCGTCGGAGGTTATAATCCAGCCTTCGTTATTGATGCAATCGTTATAAACCTGTGTGCCGACGGCGCAGCGTTCGGGTTCATACCACAGCAGAAGGTCAAGTCCTTTTTCTGCAGCCGCATCTGAAACGGCGGAGAATCCCTCGGGGAAACGCTCGGGGTCAGGATACCAGTTGCCAACGCCGTCGCCCCAGCTGACTTTATGAGGATACCAGCCGGCATCAATCCAATAAGCATCAAGCGCATCGGTGAATTCGGCAGGGCTGTTAATAATATTATTGACGATGTTTTCAACCGTCATACCCGGCTGCTCAGCGCCCACGCCGGCGGTTGTTATCATCTTGACGTTTTCGGGATAAACGCAGTCAACAGTCCATTTTCTGAAGGAATTGAAGCCTTTGAGTGCGTTGGAGTTATTATAAAAAGTGAGAGAAACAAGAGGAGAACGGATTTCTTCGTTCGACTCAAGGTAAGCGTTGAGCTTTTGCTGCTTCGCCTTAACGCTGACTCCGCTTAATGTCTGCGCAATTGAAGCATACCACTGACCCGACCAGCCGATGCAGAAAACCGCACCGCAGTCCTTACCGCTTAAATTGAAATAAGGCATAACGGATTCCGTTCTGCCGCCGTTTGCTGAAAAATTAACGGGAACGAAGGTCAGAGCCTGCTTCATCAGCTCAAAATCGTAAGCCGCAGGCTCGGTGCCCTTGCTGTAATAAAGCTCTGTTCCTTTAACGGGCAGCGTGCAGTCCGCCGCATAAAAATTCTTGATTGCAGGCGAATTCTTATCGGCGGTATTTTTGAGGTAAACCGTCCATTCGCAGGTTGCGTTTTCCTCATAAATTGTTGCTTCCACAGTGAAAACAAGGCCGTTATCCTTATGCTTGCCTTCAATAAAAGCGGTTTTGCCGCCTTTACGGTATTCGCCCGCTGCGCTTTCTTTGCCCACGGTTATGCTCCATTCATCTGCGTTGCCTCTGAAAGTTTTTATGCCGTAGTTAAAATTATATGCAGGGTTTTCGGTTGTGAGAATATTTTTGTTGAACCATTCACGGCAGCTCTGCTTTTCAGCTTCAGAGATAAGCATTTCTTCAGCCGTTATTGTTTCAAAGCCGAAATCCGCCGTTGCCGAAACGTCAATCGCAGCCCGGTCAACCTGAAACTTAAAGGCGGAATCAGGCACGGCGAACGAAGAAATCAGCATCAGAAAAGCCGAAATCAGAGCCGTTATAGCTTTAATCATATCTGAACCCCCAGATCTTCAAGCGCAATGTTGATTTCATAGATGATGCGCTCAACGATGCTCTTTAAAATTCTGACGATCTTTGTGATGAAGCTTTCACCCTCATAGGGAACGTCCTCGCCGTTACCCATATAGCAGCCGATGTTGTTGCTGATAATTTCACCGCCGTAATAATCATGAGGTGCGTCGCAACCCTCAACGTCATAGCCTGCGCCGATAAGCGGCGAATCGGCTGAAAGCTTGAAGCTGTTGGGGTCTGAATAATCCGTTCCGACGAAACCGGGCACGGTGTTCATTGAGCCCAAATCAATCAGCGGAGGTTCGCAGCCGTAATAGCAGTTGTTGCCGATGATGTTGCCGTCACGGGGCAAATCCCACACGTCATAGGCAACAAAGCAGCCTTCCTTGGGGATAATTATATTATTGACGATAAGCGAATCATACATATCAATCAGGTGGAAATCGCCGCAGTTGACGATTGTGTTGTTATAAAAGCTGATGTTATGTTCGCCGGGGTTTGCGGAAATGCGGCTTCTGCCGACGTTATCGTTAACGGAAAGGCAATAACGAACGGTGTTGTTATGATGTCCGCTGTGATTCGGGCAATTGCACATAAAGCGTGTGTTATCGTGAGAATAGATATACTGATAGGTGCAGTTATGAGTGTAAGAGTCAAAGTCAACAGCCATACCGTCGCCAAAGTTCTTCTGACCTGCGATTTCGCAATACTGAATGGTGCTGTTAATGCTGCCCCAGAACCACATAGCTGCGGTGAAATAGAGGATTTCGCCGTTTTCGTCAACGCCCTCGCCCTGGCAGCAGTTGATTGAACGGCAGTTTGTTACAAGCGCACCGTCACAGATGCCGACTACGACTGCTTCGGCGTCCATTTCGTGGAAATAGCAGCCCTTGATAAGCAGACCTGTGTTGAAAATAGGGTCGATATCCTCTTCTTCGCACCAGGGAGCCTGCTCTTCATTCCAGGAACCCCAAATCATAAAGCCGTTTGCGCAGTTATAAACCTCGCTGTTTGTGATAGTGAGGTCATTGACGGCAAATCTTGTTTTTGCAGGCAGACCCTTGACCATAACGGCAGCTCTTGCAGGAGCGGCACCTCTTGAAAAATCATCACGGGCAGTTACCTTGAAATTCTGCATATCGGTGAAAAGCAGGTTATCAAGAGTTATGCCTACGGAGGTTTCCGTCAGAGCGTCAATCCAGATACCGCCGCCGTTGGGAGCTTTGATGTGAAGATTTGAAACGGTAACGTAAGAGCAGTCAAAGAGTCTGAAAACCTCAATATGGTCGTTGGTATAAAGCAGAGCCTTTTCGCCCTCGCCGTAAGAGGTTATAACAACGGGGTTATTCTTTGTACCCTTGCAGGTCAGAGTGACGTTGCACTCATATTCGCCGCCGTTTCTGAAGAAGAAATGCGTGCCGGGCTGGACCTCAAGGTTTTTTAAGCCTGCGATTGATTTGACTGCTTCGTCGGCAGTGGTGCCCGAATTTGCATCATCGCCGTTAATTGAGTCAATGTAATAGCAGGTTGCGCCGTTATCGGCATAAGAAAACATTGCGGACGAAACAAAAATCACCGCAAGGGCAAGGAAAACGCTGATAAATTTTTTCATAATAACACCTCGGAATTTTATTGATTTCACGGACAGCCGCAAGTGCTGTCCCTACGTTGTTGCCGTTAATTTGTGCGGTTATCACTGAGGTATCGGCGGAAATATTGCCGATTGCCCGGGCGATTAGGCTCCCTCTTGAGGGAGCTGTCACGAAGAGACTGAGGGAGTACAAAAGGAGCCGGCGCATAGCGCCTGAGGATTGCAAAAAATAAAGCACAGCAGTGTTTTCACGGGCGGATAATATCCGCCCCTACACACAGATTTCAATCGAACATTGTAGGGCGGGATGCCCACATCCCGCCGTTCAGCGTCAGACATAATCGGCGGCGGCTTGAGGGCAAGCCGCCCTACGGTAATATTAATCCGTACAACCACAGGGGTTGCGTTATTTTGACAGACGACCAATGGTCGCCCCTGCAAAGAATCAACCAATTTCAATAAGTTCATATTCCGTTGAGCCGCAGCCGAGTTTTTCGGCAGAGTCAACGGTGCGGATACCGTTGCGGCTCTCAATGCGTTCAATCAGGTGCGGCTTGCCCTCGTCGGAGCAGGAATAAACCAAGTCAACGCAAGCCTTATCAATTGCAACGGGGTCTGCCGAAACAAGAATACCGATATCGGCAATGCAGGGGTCCTC
Source organism: Acutalibacteraceae bacterium (assembly GCA_045536245.1). GTDB lineage: Bacteria > Bacillota > Clostridia > Oscillospirales > Acutalibacteraceae > CAG-177. The sequence continues at coordinate 5,901 of JAZSNE010000004.1, forward strand.
CGCAACGGCGCAGCAGTCGCAGTCAACGCTCATATTTTTCATAACGTTAACGTAAACGATATTGCCGCTGAAGAAATTTATGACCGACGAAGCTGCGTCCGCCATTGAATCAAGGAATGAATCGTGGTCGCTTGTCCAGAAATTTTCGGGGTTACCCACGCCGTGGATATAACCCTTGCCGTAAGACGAAGCAAAGCCGATTGAAAGCTGCTTGAGCGCACCGCCGAAGCCGCCCATCGGGTGACCCTTGAAATGCGAAAGAATCAGCGCAGAGTCATAATTTGCAAGGTTTTTACCAACGTAATTCTTTTTGATTTTTGCGCCGTTGGGAATTTCAAGCTCAAGGTCATCGCCCTCAGCGTCAAGCAAATCAACGTCAAAATAATCAGTCCAGCCGTGGTCTTTAAAAAGCTGAAGATGCTTTTCTGTGGTGTTGCGTGCGCCGTTATAAGCCGTGTTGCACTCAACAACGGTGCCGCGAACACGCTCAACAACGGGTTTCCAGAAATCGGGTTTTAAGAAATTCTGGTTGCCCTTTTCGCCCGAATGAACCTTGACGGCTACCCTGCCCTCAAGCTCCTTGCCGAGCAGATTATACATTTCAACCACCTTTTCGGGGGTGATTTCTCTTGAAAAATAAACTTTTGATTTCATAATTCACCTCGATAATATTATGTATTTTCGGACAGCCGCAGGATTTGCGGTATTTTGACGGACAGCCGCAAGGGGTTTCCCTGCATTATAATGTTTTTCGTAGGGGCGATTCACGAATCGCCCGATTCATACACGAGCAATGATTAATTATCGTGCGTTTTCGGACAGCCGCAAGTGCTGTCCCTACGGTGTTAAAACAAACTGCGTAGCAATATAATTTACCTAATTATAATGTTGCTTTCGTAGGGGCGATTCACGAATCGCCCGATGTGCAAGGCTTTTGACGGACGACCAATGGTCGCCCCTACGGTGTTAAATTCACATCCGATAATTGCGCATTGCGAATTACGAATTGCGCATTAAAATAGGCAAGGGCTGTCCCTACGGTGTTATGATTCACAACCAAAAATTGCGCATTGCGAATTAAAATCGGGTGTGGGCAACGCCCACCCTTAACTCTTAACTCTTCACTATTCACTCTTCACTTTTAAATGACCCGTCCCCTACGGTGTTAAATTCACATCCGACAATTGCGCATTGCGAATTACGAATTGCGAATTGACAACTCAACCATTCCGTTTGAAACAACGGTCAGTGTGAGCGAGCCTGCTTGTGCATTCCATTCCGTTTTAAGCTTTGCGCCGTTTGTGCCGGCGGCTGTAACCTCGGGTTCGTTCTCAAAACCTGTGAGCGTTATCACGCTCTGCCTGAAATCCCTCGGGTTATCACGCTTGCCGCCTGCAGCATAGGCTCGCATAAACTGGTCCTCATTTTCAAGCCCTGCGCAAACAGCGTCGGTGTCAAGGCGCAGGTTGCAAAGCTCAATTTCAACGCCGCCATCGCTCTCATCAATAATCGCATAGGTGTGCGCCACAAGCTCCGAATCAAGCTTTAAGCCGCTTTGGGGCAGATTATAAACAACGTTCTGCTCGCTGTCAATGGTCTTATTCTCATTGCTGTTAAAGAAATAAACCGTGTTGTTTATATCAAACAGAGTGCCGCTGCCTTCATAAGTCTGCGGATAATGCTTATTGAAGAAATTAACCTTTATCGGGTTAATGAAAAGCAGCTTGAAAAAGTATGTGAAATCATTGAGCACGGTTGCATCGGGCAAAACCTCTTTTGGGTTTGAATGAATCGGAAGAATGGGCACGATGTAGTATCTGCCCGTTGAAGGCACCCAATCCTTTGTGCAGTCGTGATAGATGTTATCAATATTTTCCTGGAAGAAATTAAAGGTGTTGCAATAAAGTCCCTGCAAAAGGTGGGCATCATTGCCGCTTAAAGCGTGGGCGTGAGTGGGCATACCCATTTTATAAGCAACCTTAACGTTTGATTTAACCTGTTCTTTGGTCGGAACGGCTCCGTTCAGAACTCGCTGATAAAACGGATAAAGCACCTCCCGGAAAGTTGGGGTCATTATAACCTCGCCGTCAACGAAGTGATAAAGTCCGCCCCTGCTGAACGTGCCCTCAATGGCATAAACCGTTGCGCCGCCGACAAGGTCGGCAATCATATCAATGCCGAAAAGAGCGGGCGGATATTTGGCGGTTGTAATCGGGTCGGGTTCGTTCGGCTTAACGCCGATGTTATCATACTCAATAAAACCTTCTTCATACCAAAGGAAGTTTTCAAGATTAACGCCCCAGTTGCCGCAAACGCCGTCCAGCCAGCAGCCCATAATGTTTGACTGGCTTGCAAAATGCCTGCCGTGGCCGTTGTGCTTGTCCATAATTATGACGTTTTGCGAGCAGCTCTTGAGCAGGTCATAAAGCTCCTTATCCTTGATAAGTTGATTAACGTAATTAGCCTTTTTATAATAAATGTATTCCATATCCTGCCAGATAAAAAGGCCGCCGTTTTCGGCGCAAGCTCTTACGCAGGACTTCATACGGGCAAGAATGTTTTTGTTAACGCCCATATCATTTGTAACCTCGTCATAAGCAAGGTGCTCGTTGGTAACGCCGTTTGTAGAAAGCTCAACCTGAACAAAGCCGATGAGCGATTTATGCGCTTTAAAAACAGCGGAAAGCTCCTCCTGCGTGAAGGGGTCTCGGGTTTTGTTTGTGCAGAAGCATTCCGACTGGCAGACTATCGGCACGTTGGCTGCGTCGGTATAAGTCAGAAGCTCGTCCCAGAATTCAAGCTGGCGAGCCGGAGTCATATCAACCGGACCCTCGTCAATATAGATAACGGCAAAGTTGCGCACGTCCTCGGGCAGAGCGTAAAAGGTTTTGATGGCATAGCTCGCAAAAGCTTCGCCCGTCTGCGGACCGCCCCAAATCGGGCAGTTGCGAATCATAAACAGCGGATTTTCGCTGTCAACATACATTCGCAGACCTTCAACCTGCTTGCGTGTGCGGAGCGGTGTTTGCTCAATCTGAAGCTCGGGCAGAGCCACAAAACCGTCATCGGTCTGTGCATAAACCTGAAGCGGCAGAAGCAGCGCAGTCAAGAGAGCAACGATAATGCAAAACAGTTTTTTCATATTGCACCTCCGGGGTATACTTTATCAAATGTATAATAGCATAAACGTTTATTGTTTTCAATCAGATTTAACAATTAATACTGAAAATATAAAGAGATAAATAAATTCACGTTATGATATATGAAAAAATTTCAAAAAACACTTGACAAATCCGAATTTCGCCCCTACAATTAAATAGAACATTTGTTCTGTTTCTGCAGGAATAATAATTAAAAACGAAGCTCTGCCCGAGTTGTGCGCACAATTCGGTGAGGGCTTTGTTTCCGTTTTTAAGGCAATTATTTTTCGCACGAACGCATTGAAATAATGAAACGGCTGATGAAGCATCGGCAAAAAAGGCGTCAACGGCGGAGCAATATTGCTTGAATATACAAAGATTTAAAACTGTTCAGTGTAGGGGCGGATATTATCCGCCCGCCATAACGGTTGTTTGCCTTCGGACAGCCGCAAGGGATGTCCCTACGGTGTTGAGGATTGAAAAAGATAAAACATAGTGGTTTTTCGTAGGGGCGATTCACGAATCGCCCGATTCGGCAAGCCGATTGACGGACGACCAATGGTCGCCCCTACGGTGTTAAATTCACATCCAACAATTGCGAATTACGAATTGCGAATTAAAATGGGCGACCCGTCCCCTACGGTGTTGCAGTGAGATTTTTCGGTTATAACGGACGACCAATGGTCGCCCCTACGAAATACGATCGGGTGTGGGCAACGCCCACCCTTAACTCTTCACTTTTAAATTGGCTGTCCCTACGGTGTAACAAAAACAAACTGCGCAGCAATATAACTTGACGAATTTTCGGGCGGATATTATCCGCCTCTGCACGGCATTTGATTCATTTAAAATCGAGGAGGTAAAATGGAAAACAAAGAAAACACGGTAAATAATAAAATTGATTATCAGTTCATTCCCGTTCCGAGGGAATTATATTATAACCCCGAATATGCCGCACTGCCTAACGATGCAAAGCATCTGTTGATTCTGATAATTGACAGGCTGCGTCTTTCAGAGAAAAACATTGAGCGTTTTTCTGACAGCAACGGCAAGGCGTTTGTTTATCTGACACTTGAGGAGGTTGCCGAAAAACTGAATATAAGCCGCAACTATGCTTCAAAGCTCTTTGACGTTCTTGCAAAAGCTTGTCTTGTTTCTAAAAAAAGACAAGGTCTCGGTAAGCCGAATATTATTCAGCTTGGCTCGGGTGCAACTCGCCTGATTGAGAACACATTCAGGAAACGCACTGCAGAGGAATCAGAAATCACTTCAGAATGTAATCAAGAATCCAACACGGTTGGAGGAAATAATAATAAAGAGAATAATAATGAACTTAATAATAATCAATCAATCCTTTATGAGATGGCGATTGACGATATTAAAGAACAGATAGATTATGATTATATTAATGCTGATTCGAAGCTTGTTGACGAGATAGTTGAGATTATGTATGACGTTATGTATACGCAGTCAAACACTGTCAGAATCGGCGCAAACATATACCCTCACAGCGCCGTTTATAAGCGTTTCAGTCAGCTTACAAACGAGGATATAGAATACGTCATCGAAGGGCTTGAACGCTCTGAAAAGCCGATACAGAACGTCAAATCATACCTTATCAGCGCACTGTATAACGCACCCGTTCAGTCGGCATCAAACTGCGCTGCTCTGTTTGCACGCACTTATATGAGCAAATTCTTATAAAATGAATTTTTCGCTTTTCAATTATGCACAACATTGCCATAACAAAGCTTATTCCGCACAAAATATTGGCAATTCCGCCAAAGTTCACAAAATTTTTGCAAGATTTGAAAATAACACTTGCAAAATCGGTGAATATACTATATTATATATCCTGTTATGAAATTTTCGGAGGTTTTTTGTTATGGCTATGCAGCTCCCCTCTATGAGCAAAGATGAACTTTGCGCACGCCTTGAAGCTCTCAAGGCTGAATATAACGCTTTCAAGGCTCTCGGCCTGAAGCTTGATATGTCACGCGGTAAACCCGGCGCAGACCAGCTTGAGCTTTCAAACGCTCTTGTTGCTCCCGAGCTTCTGGGCAACTTCAAGGCTTCAAACGGCTTTGACGTTCGCAACTACGGCGTTCTTGACGGTATCCCCGAGTGCAAGGCTCTTTTTGCAGAAATTCTTGACGTTCCGTCAGATAACGTTATTGTTTTCGGCAACGCAAGCCTCACAATTATGTATGATTACATTGCCCAGTGTATGATGTTCGGCGCAGGTGCCGAGCCCTGGAGTAAGCAGGAAGGTATCAAATTCCTTTGCCCCGTTCCCGGCTATGACAGGCATTTTGCCATTCTGGAGCATTTCGGCATTGAGATGGTCAACGTTCCCACAGATGCCAACGGCCCCGATATGGATATGATTGACGAGCTTATCAAAGACGAAAAGGTCAAGGGCATCATCTGCGTTCCGATGTATTCAAACCCCTCGGGCAACACATATTCAGACGAAACCGTTCGCCGCTTTGCAACTCTTAAGCCTGCAGCAAAGGATTTCAGAGTAATCTGGGATAACGCATATTGCGTTCACCACGTCGGCACACCTGACAAGCTTTTAAATATCTTTGAAGCCTGCAAAGAAACAGGCAACGAGGATTTATTTATTGAAGTAACCTCAACGTCAAAGATTTCGTTCCCCGGTGCAGGCGTTGCGGCTCTTGCAGCTTCATGCGCAAACGTTGCCGCCGTCAAGAGCAGAATGACTGTTCAGACCATCGGCTATGATAAGATAAACCAGCTGCGCCACGTTAATTTCTTTAAGGATAAGGCAGGCATTGACGCTCATATGGCAAAGCACGCCGAAATCCTCAAGCCCAAGTTTGACGCTGTTCTTACAGCTTTTGAGAGCTCACTTGCAGGCAAGGGCATTGCTGAATGGACTAACCCCAACGGCGGTTACTTTATCAGCCTTGACGTTTATGCAGGCTGCGCAAAAAGAACGGTTGCTCTTTGCAAGGAAGCAGGCGTAACGCTCACGGGCGCAGGCGCAACCTATCCTTACGGCAAAGACCCCGAAGATAAAAATATCCGCATTGCCCCCACCTTCCCGTCAAGGGATGAACTCTGCAAAGCGGTTGAGATTCTTTGCGTTTGCGTTGAAATTGCAGCAATCGAAAAGATTCTCGAAAAATAATCCCGATATGTTTTTACGGAGCGGCTGCGGCTGCTCCGTTTTTTTATATGTAACTGCATATTAACTTGCCGAAGGCAAATATAACTGCGACAGCAATATAACTTGCCAAAGGCAAATATAACTGCGTAGCAATATAGTTGTTTTTTCGTAGGGGCGATTCACGAATCGCCCGATTCGGGCGGATGATATCCGCCCCTACACGAGCAATGATTAATTATCGTGCGTTTGACGGACAGCCGCAAGGGCTGTCCCTACGGTGTTGCAGTGAGATTTTTCGGTTATAACGGGCGACCACAAGGGTCGCCCCTACGCAATACAATCAGGTGTGGGCAACGCCCACCCTTAACTCTTAACTTTTCACTATTCACTCTTCACTTTTGAATGACCCGTCCCCTACGGTGTTAAATTCACATCCAATAATTGCGCATTGCGAATTAAAATGGGTAAGGGCGAAGCCCTTCCTCACTTATTACCTCTTCACTATTACTTATTACTTAACAATCGAGTGTGGGCAACGCCCATCCTCAACCCCTCAACCCGTTCACTTCTTCACTCCTTCACTCCTTCACTTCTTCACTATAAAAAAGCTCCCCCGAAGAACGGAGGAGCAAAAATTCAAGCTACAAGGAACTTATATTTTTCGACGCTGTAAAGCGGAATGAACGGAACCATAATCGGCACGGTCTTGACGTATTTCTG
>JAZSNE010000021.1:0-25558 GCA_045536245.1 Acutalibacteraceae bacterium
GCAAGTCTGAGTGCCTTCTTGAGAAGGCGGGAGTTTGCTCTGTGACTATCAATCGCACGGCTTTCAAGCCACTTTTCAGCATCTGATATGCGTTTTAAATATAAAGGAAGTAAAGCGTCGTTAACAACTGTAAGCTGTCCGTCATTCCACACAGCCACAACTGTATCGGCACTTAAGATTTCAAATGATTTCTTGTTCATTTAATCACTTCCTCTCTTTCGGTTATTTTATCATACTAAATAAAAAATATCAACAGCCAAAAAATTTTGAAAGAACATCTTATACATAATATAAAAATCGACTATCTTTTCGCCACTTATTTATCAACCGAAAATGAGTGATGAATGAGCAATAAAAAGAGAAAAAAACACGGCACGCGGTAAAATTTGCCCCCAAAAACAATGGTTTTTTATACATAGAAATGTATAAAAACTGTTGATATATATAGGGATAGCGGTCTTCTGCGGGGGCACATTGGGGGGCACATAGCCCTCGAAAATGTACGATATTTTACGGTAAAGTGCGAATTTAGAAAAATAATTTTCGACAAAGAAAAAGCCCGCAAACCCTTATATATCAAGGATTTCCGGACTTTTTTGTGGCAGGGGCAGAAGGACTTGAACCCTCGGCACGCGGTTTTGGAGACCGCTGCTCTACCAACTGAGCTATACCCCTATATATTTGATTGGTGGTGGGCCATCAGGGACTCGAACCCCGGACCGACCGGTTATGAGCCGGTTGCTCTAACCAACTGAGCTAATGGCCCTTATTGCGTAAGCAACGATAGATATAATACCAAAAAGTTTTTCATTTGTCAATGTTTTTTTATAAGTTTTTTCAGCTAATTTAAAAATATAAGTTTCAATGCTTTGGGGACAGTGCCCGAAACATAGGTCACGGCGTTATTTTTCCAATTGCGCATATTGACTTGATACTCTTATTTTGCTATATTGTATTTATAATTATCGTTGAGGTGTTTTTATGAATAATGACATCATTATATTTCAAATCAATGATTCATCGGAATTATCTGAAATCAAGCAAACTCACGAAATACGCAAACTTGGTGTAAATGACCGCAAGCTTTTCAACAAAAATATGAGAATTTGCTCAAGCGGCATAAAAAAGCTTTTTCCCGACAGAATTTCCGAATCGAAATGGAATGCCTGGTGCAATGGCGGCATTTATAACTACCTTCTTTTTGAAAACGGCAATCCCGTTGCACGCTGCGGAATTGACTCCTCAAGAGGTGATGTTTGGGAGGTTGCCTGCGTATGCACTGCCCCAAAATGCAGAAGCAAAGGGCTCGCAAAAGAGCTTGCAGCCTACGTCACACGTCAGGTAATTGAACAAAGCAAAAAACCTATCATTATTACATCGGCTCATAACACTGCGATGCTGAAGGTAATTGACAGTGTCGGTTTTAAATTTGATTACGGCGAATTTTTGCCGATTGAACTTTGCAAACTGACAGCCGACATATTTGACATTTATAAAGAATGGTCGGTTAAAACATATGCGGAACATCTGAGAAAATCAGGTGAGGTCAAAAAAGGAACGGAATATGCTGAATCAAAAGCAGAATTTGAAGACGTATACCCGAATGGAGCTGACTCAAAAGACACGTGGCTTTATATAGCAAAAAATGAAAACGGTGAAAGTGTAGGCGTTTACGGTTATCAGAAAAGTCCATACGGAGCAGACACAGCGTTTGTCACCGAGGTTGTAACCAAAGAAGAGTTTCGCGGAAAGGGATACGCCAAAAGTGCACTCGCCGCTTTGCAGGCTGATGCTAAGCAAAAAGGATTTGCAAAAATGGCGCTGAACGTCTTTAAGCACAGCCCTGCATATACAATGTATGTTAAAAGCGGTTTCAGGGTTATTGAAGAATATAAGGGCAGCTGCATTATGGAGAAAAAGCTGTAAAAAAACGGCAGGGTTTGCACTCTGCCGTTTTATGTTTTTCTGGCAACACAGGTAACAACGTTTGTTGTTAAATCTGCAATGCAATCATTGCGCGGTATGTCATATCTCTGATTAACAACGGTTGTTTTTAAGACCTGCCAACCGTTGAATACGTGTTGAAACAAAGAAACCAGTTTATCCGTTTTCAGATTCACTTCAAATTGCGGCTCAATCGGCTTTCCGCTTTGTTTATCCGTTTCACTTATTTCGGAATTGACTATAAGACAAACAACGCCGTTTTCCTTTATCCCGTTGCAGATTTCATAAAGCTTATTGATAAAAGCATTCTCGGAGTTTATATGTTCCAGTGACGAAACGGAAAGAATAAAATCATAGCCATTCTTTTTAATCTCAAAATCGTCAATGGAGGAAACAATTCCGTTTATACTATCCGAAACGCCGTATTCATCGCTGTAATAATTAAGCTTATCTATAGCCATATCAAGAATGTCAACGCAATCAATTATGCACTTTGCTTTTTGAAATGCTTGCGCTATCGGAATTGAATTTCTGCCTACACCGCAACCTAAATCAAGCACACTTAATGCTTCATATTCTTCAAATAAAGGCAGAATATCAAGAACTGTTTTTACGGGTTTCTGAAGCCAACTCCCCTTTTCAAAAAGCTTTGCGGTTGAATAAACCTCTTCGTGCGATTTTCTTTCTGCTTCACGGATTGATTCAACACTCATCACTTGCAGCCTCCGAAGATGCTGCATTTGAGTGAGCAGCCCGTGGGCGTTGCAGCGCAGCCGCCGAGAGCGGTTTCACGCAGCTCCATCGGCAGCTTTTTGCCTACACGGTACATTGCGTCTGCCATTTCCGTAAAAGGTACGGCAGACTTTATACCTGCAAGAGCCATTTCGGCGCTTGTTATGGCATTTGATGCGCCTGCGGCATTTCTGCTCTGGCAAGGTGCTTCAACAAGACCTGCTATCGGATCACAGACCAGTCCAAGCATATTGCCGATGGAAATTGCAGCCGCTTCAAAGCACTGCTCGGGTGTGCCGCCCATCATTTCAACCGCCGCCGCTGCCGCCATTGCCGCCGCAGAGCCGATTTCCGCCTGACAGCCCGCCTCTGCACCCGAAACAGATGCGTTTTTCATAAGAATCGAACCAACCGCACCCGCCGTAAACAGAGCCTCGCAGAGCGTTTCATCAGGAATATTAAACTCCTCCGAAAGTGCAAAAAGCACTGAAGGTACAACACCTGCAGAGCCTGCCGTTGGCGCCGCAACAATAACACCCATTGATGCATTTACCTCAAGCACCGCCTGCGAATAAATGAGCGCCTTTGTAAGCACGTTGCCGCAGATGGATTTGCCCTCGGTACGTCTTTTTTCAAGCTTTTCTGCCTCTCCGCCTATCATGCCGCCCATTGATTTAACAACCTTTGTAAGCGGTGAGTGGGCAGATTCTTTCATTATTCCGAGCGATTTTTTCATTTTTGCATCAACGGTATCCGCATCGCACTCACCGTAAATTATTTCACGCAAACGCATTATTTCGGATATTTTTTTGTTCTCTTTTTCGCAAAGCAAGAGCAACTCTTCAGCTGTATTAAAATCCATATTGTTTCTCCTTATCTGCGTATAAGCATTGTGTCCTTGACAAAGGGATTCTTTTCGATTTCTTCAACCGTTTCCTTGGTGATTTCTTCGTCGGATTCGATAATCATATAAGCAACGCCGCCCTTGGTTTCACGGTAGACCCTCAGAAAAGCAATGTTTACCTGACATTTGCTGAGAATGGTTGTTACCTTTGCGATGACACCGGGGTGATCTTTATGCTCAACAATAAGAGAATGATATTCGCCTGTGAAATGCACCTTAACACCGTCAATTCTTGTCAGTCTGACCTTGCCGCCACCGATTGATTCGCCTCTGACAACGTGCTTCCTGCCCGTTACATCCTCAATCTCCATATCAACCGTATTGGGATGCACGTCAGTTTCAACCGTGTTTGCCGTAAATGAGAATTCTATCCCCTCTTTTTCGGCTATCTCAAATGAATCACGGATTCTGACGTCGTCGGTTTCAAAGCCCATCATACCGCCAAGAAGCGCTCTGTCTGTGCCGTGACCTCTGTATGTCTGTGCAAAAGAACCATAGAGAGTAAAATGAACGCTTTTAATTTTGTTATGCATCATTTTCCACGCTAAACGTGCAATTGACGCCGCACCTGCGGTGTGTGAGCTTGAGGGCCCAACCATATTCGGACCTATAACTTCAAAAACGCTGATAAAAGCCATAAAAATTCTCCTGACTTATATGATAATTGAATTAATTATTCTTCTTTTGCAGCCTTCAGTCGCTCCGTTTGCAACTATTCCCGCACCGAAATAACTGCTGATATAAAGTATATTGCTTTTAACCGCCAATGTCAATAAAGCCGGCAATTTTATGTTTAACCGTATGCCGGCTCTGAATGCGACAAATATGAACAAAATAATCAAAATTATCTTGATTTTCAACAAGCTATCTATTATAATCATATTATAAATTTTAGCACTTAAAAGTCAGGATGTGATTCCGATGGAATTGTTAAAAAATAAAATTGTTACTGACGGTAAAGCCGTAGGCTCCGACGTTGTTAAGGTTGATATGTTTCTCAACCACCAGATTGACGTGGAGCTGCTCAACGAAATCGGCAAAGAATTCAGAAAGCGCTATCCCTCTGACAGCATAACAAAAATCGTTACGATTGAAGCCTCGGGTATCGGCATTGCCTGCATTGCGGCGCAGTATTTCGGCGTACCCGTTGTTTTTGCCAAAAAAGGCGCAAACAGAAACGTTGGCGATAATCTTTATAAAGCTGACGTTTATTCCTTCACAAAAGGTACAACAACCACAATCGGCGTTTCAAAGGACTATTTATCAAGTGATGACAGAGTGCTCATCATTGATGATTTTATGGCTAACGGCAAAGCCGTACACGGTCTTATCAACATACTTAACCAGGCCGGAGCAAGCATAGAGGGCATAGGAATTGTTATTGAAAAAGGCTTCCAGCCCGGCGGCGATTCGCTGCGCTCGCTCGGTTACAGGGTTGAATCACTTGCGGTTATTAAATCCATTGATGACGGAGAAATCATTTTTGGATAATAATAAAATTATTGGAGGTAGACAAATGAAAACAGTCAAAAGAATTCTTGCAATTTCCATTTCGCTCGTTTTTGCTCTTTCTTGCTTTTTCTCCCTTGCGGGCTGTAACAAGGAAGACGATGTGTTCAAGGTAGGCTTCATCTTCCTTCACGATGAAAATTCAACCTATGATAAGAACTTCATCGTTGCCGCTGAAGCTGCTTGCAAAGAACTCGGCGTTGAGTACATTATGAAGAAAGGTATTCCTGAAAGCTCTGAATGCAAAGAAGCAGCAGAAGACCTTGTTGACCAGGGATGCGATGTTATCTTTGCAGACAGCTTCAACCACGAAAGCTATATGATTGAAGTTGCCAAAAAGTATCCTGATGTTCAGTTCTGCCACGCAACAGGTACAAGAGCTCACACAGAAGGTCTTGCCAACTACAGCAACGCTTTTGCATCAATCTATGAAGGCAGATACCTTGCAGGTATTGCAGCAGGTATGAAGCTCAACGAAATGATTGCTGCGGGTGAATTCACTGCAGAAGAAGCAAAAATCGGCTATGTCGGTGCATATCCGTATGCTGAAGTTAAATCAGGCTACACTTCTTTCTATCTTGGTGCAAAATCGGTTTGCCCCAGCGTTACAATGGAAGTTCAGTTTACAGGCGAGTGGTATGATGAAGCCCTTGAAAAGGAAGCTGCAACAGCTCTTATCGCCAACAAATGCAAGCTTATCAGCCAGCATGCTGACTCAATGGGCGCTCCCACAGCTTGCGAATCAGCAGGCATCCCCAACGTTTCATATAACGGCAGCACACAGACCGCTTGCCCCAACACCTTCATCGTTTCATCAAGAATCGACTGGACACCCTACTTCAAGCATATGATTACCTGCGCTAAAGAAGGTAAAGACATTGAAGACGACTGGACAGGCACACTTGAAACAGGTTCTGTTGTTCTCACTGACGTAAACACAGCAGTTGCCGCTCCCGGTACGGTTGAAGCTATTGAAGAAGCAAAGGCAAAGCTCATTGCAGGTGAAATCCACGTATTTGACATTGCAAAAGAAAACTATATTACAGTTGGCGGCAAGCCTCTCACAAGCTACAAAGCCGATGTTGATACAGACAAAGATTATACTCCCGATACAGAGGTTATTGCAGACGGTTACTTCCACGAGTCGGAATTCCGTTCAGCACCTTACTTTGATGTTGATATCGACGGCATCACCCTTCTTAACTGATTTTAATTTAAGGCGGAGCCACGTGCTCCGCCTATACCCTTTTAATTCTGAAAAAAGTGCTGAATAACTTCAGCATTCCTTTGAGATTTAAAACAGGAGGTACCGCATTGAACATACCTGCCATTGAATTAAAAAACATAACAAAAACTTTCGGCGACGTTGTTGCCAACAAAGACGTGTGCCTTACCGTTAACCGCGGAGAAATCCTTTCGATTCTCGGTGAAAACGGCAGCGGTAAAACCACGCTGATGAATATGATTTCAGGTATTTATTACCCTGACCACGGTCAGATTATGATTGACGGCAATGAAGTTCACATCCGCTCACCGAAAGATTCTTTCAAATACAAAATCGGTATGATTCACCAGCATTTCAAGCTAGTGGACGTTTTTTCTGCTGCCGAAAACATTGTGCTGGGTCTTAAAGATGAGGGAAAATACAACCTCAAAGAATCCTACAAAAAAATCAAAAGCATCAGCACTTCCTACGGCTTTGAGCTTGACCCTTCAAAAAAGATATACGAAATGTCGGTTTCAGAAAAGCAGACTGTTGAAATCATAAAAGTGCTTTACAGAGGTGCCGATATTCTTATTCTTGACGAGCCGACTGCCGTTCTTACCCCTCAGGAAACCCAGAAGCTTTTTGCCGTTCTTCGCAGAATGCGTGACAGCGGCAAATCAATTATCATCATCACCCACAAGCTGCACGAGGTGCTTTCTCTTTCAGACAGAGTGTCTGTTCTTCGCAAGGGTGAATATATCGGCACGGTCAATACGGCAGAAACAAGCGAATCCGAGCTGACCGAAATGATGGTTGGCAAAAAGGTTGAGCTCAACATTGAAAGAACAAAAACTGAAGAAACCGCCGACCGGCTGGAAGTCAGAAACATTTCCTGCATTAACCGTGAGGGCATTAAACTGCTCAACAATATATCGTTCACTGCCCGTTCAGGTGAAATCCTGGGCATTGCCGGCATTGCAGGCAGCGGTCAGCGAGAGCTGCTTGAATCAATTTCAGGCCTTCAGAAGCTTAACGGCGGCGAGATACTCTACCACGACCCGAACACAGGTTTTACGGAAAACCTGAGAGATAAGTCTCCTGTCAGAATAAAAGAGCTCGGTGTTCGCCTTTCTTTTGTTCCCGAGGACAGGCTTGGTATGGGTCTTGTCGGCAATATGGATATTATTGACAATATGCTTCTGAGAAGCTACAAGGGCGGCAAATCAGCTTTTCTTGAGCGCAAAAACCCTAAAGACCTTGCAAACAAAATAATCGAAGAGCTTGAGGTTGTTACGCCCAACGCCAAGACTCCTGTCCGCCGTCTTTCGGGCGGTAACGTTCAGAAGGTTCTTGTAGGCAGAGAAATAGCATCCTCGCCCACGGTTCTTATGGTTGCTTATCCTGTAAGAGGTCTTGATATTAACTCCTCATATCTTATCTATAACTTGCTTAACAAACAAAAAGAAAGCGGCGTAGCCGTTATCTTTGTCGGTGAGGACCTTGACGTTCTGATTGAGCTTTGTGACAGAATAATTGTCATCAACTCCGGCGAAATCACCGGCACGGTTGATGCCCGAAACACCACCAAAGAAGAAATCGGCTTCCTTATGACCAAAACTGACGGAGGTGAAAGCAATGAGTAAACCTTTAACAAAAAAGCATGACCCTCTTTTCCATATTGTTAAAAGGCCTGCAATCCCTACATGGAAATCGTTGTTAATACGCATCGCTTCCATTCTCGGCGCACTTATTGCTGCAGGTCTGGTAACATTCATTCTCACAAAAGAAAACCCGTTTAATGTATATAAAACCATAATTGACGGTGCAATAGGCACAGAAAGAAGAGTCTGGAACCTATTTCAGGGCGTTGCGCTTCTTCTCTGCGTTTCGCTTGCAGTTACCCCTGCTTTCAAAATGAAGTTCTGGAACATCGGTGCAGAGGGACAGGCTCTTATGGGCGGCCTTGCAGCTGCACTATGTATGATACTCTTTACAAACAAGCTGAACCCTGCCGTTCTTATGTTAGTTATGATAATAACGAGCATCGCCGCAGGTGCAATCTGGGCTGTTATCCCCGCAATTTTTAAAGCAAAGTGGAACACTAACGAAACACTTTTCACCCTAATGATGAACTATATAGCAATGCAGATTGTCAGCTATTTTGCATTCAAATATTCAGTTCCCAAGGGCACAGGAAGCATAGGTACCATCAATTCACAAAACAATGAAGGTTGGTTTCCTTTTATTGCCAATCAGGAATATCTGTTGAATATCATAATCGTATTCCTTTTGACCGTATTCTTATTTATCTATCTCAAATACAGCAAACACGGATACGAAATCTCTGTTGTAGGCGAAAGCGAAAACACCGCACGCTACATCGGCATCAACGTTAAAAAGGTAATAATCCGCACAATGCTTCTTTCAGGTGCTCTGTGCGGCATTGCAGGTTTGATTATGGTTGCAGGCACAGACCACACAATAGCGGTTGACACCGTCGGCGGCAGAGGCTTCACGGCAATTATGGTTTCGTGGCTTGCAAAATTCAACCCCCTCACAATGTTCCTCACATCCTTCCTTATTGTATTTATGGAAAAGGGCGCAATTCAGGTTTCTTCGGATTTCGGCCTTAACGATTCATTTTCGGAAATCATTACCGGAATAATCATTTTCTTTATTATCGGCAGTGAATTCTTCATCAACTATTCCATAAAATTCAGAGAATCAAAGAAGGAGGTTAAAAGCAAATGATTGTTTCAATTATTCAGCGTGCCGTTATGCAGGGCATACCTCTCCTCTACGGTTCAACAGGTGAAATCATCACCGAAAAAAGCGGTAACCTCAACCTCGGCATTCCCGGAATTATGTATGTGGGTGCCATTTCGGGCGTTATCGGAGCTTTTCTTTATGAGAATTCGGCTCAAACCCTTAACCCCGTTCTTGCAGTGCTGATACCTCTGTTTTCTTCAGTTCTCGGCTCCCTTCTTATGGGCTTGCTTTATTGCTTTCTGACCGTTACTCTGCGTTCAAACCAAAACGTTACAGGTCTTGCAATGACAACCTTCGGTGTCGGCTTCGGCAACTTCTTCGGCGGTTCACTGATAAAGCTTACTGACAGTGACGTTCCCTCAATTGCTCTGGTTCAGACCAGCAGGCTGTTTAAAACGCCTCTCCCCTTTGCCGATAAGCTCGGTGCGGTTGGCGAGCTGTTTTTCTCTTACAGCTTCCTTGCTTACGGAGCAATAATCATCGCAATAATCACAACGGTTTTCTTTAACCGCACAAGAAAAGGTCTGCATTTAAGAGCTGTTGGCGAAAACCCCGCAACTGCAGACGCAGCAGGCATAAACGTTAACAGGTATAAATACGTTTCAACCTGTATCGGCAGCGTTATTGCCGGTTTGGGCGGTCTTTATTATGTTATGGACTATGCTGACGGTATCTGGTCAAACAACGCCTTCGGCGACAGAGGCTGGCTTGCAATTGCGCTCGTTATTTTTGCAGTCTGGAAACCCAGCATCAGCATCTTTGGTTCAATTCTTTTCGGCGGTCTGCTGATTGCTTACAACTACATTCAGGGACTTTCGTTTGAGCAGACAGAGCTCATCAAAACAATCCCCTACGTTGCTACCATACTTGTTCTTGTTATCACAAGTATGCGCCAGAAGAAAGAAAATCAGCCGCCTGCAAGTCTTGGTCTTCCCTATTTCAGAGAGGAAAGATAAATTGATATTCTGTATGACGGGTCGTTTTGACCCGTCATATTTTTTATCCGCAATTCATAGTATTTAACAGCATACTTGAATTACGGAGGTCTGATTTTGAAAGGTTTTGTTGAGCAAAGAGCCGTTGAGCTTGCGGAATACATTATTGAAAACAACTCCACCGTCAGGGCGGCGGCAAAAAAGTTTGGTGTTTCAAAAAGCACGGTACATATGGACATCACAAAAAGGCTGCGATTTTCCAACCCGTCGCTTTACAGTTCAGTGCGCAAAGTGCTTGATATAAACAAAGCAGAAAGACACATCAGAGGCGGACTTGCAACAAAGGAAAAATATTCAAAATAATAATTTTTCAGTTGAATTCACCGATATAATATGTTAAAATAATAAAGTATTCGGAAGTTTTATTCCACACGAAAGGACCGATAAAAATGAAACTACTCAGAATAGGCATCATCGGTGCCGGCAGAATCGGTTACGTACACGCAAAGTCGATCACATACAACGTGCCGACTGCTGTTGTTGCAGGTATTACCGACGTTTTCAGAGCTAACGCCGAAAAGGTTGCTGCAGAGCTCAACATTGGCAAAATTTATGCTGATTATAAAGAAATGCTCGCAGACCCCGAGGTTGACGCAGTTCTTGTTTGCTCATCAACAGACACTCACGCAGATATAGCTATTGAAGCCGCCGAGGCCGGCAAGCACATTTTCTGCGAAAAACCCGTTGACCTGACCCCCGAAAAGGTTAATGCCGTTATTGACGCCGTAGCAAAGGCAGGCGTTAAGCTCCAGGTTGGCTTTAACAGACGATTTGACCATAACTTTGCAAACGTCAGAGCTATGGTTAACGACGGCAAAATCGGCGACGTTCACATCGTTAAAATCACATCAAGAGACCCTGCTCCCCCACCGGCAGAATATTCAGCTGTTAGCGGCGGTATGTTCCTTGATATGACAATTCATGATTTTGATATGGCTCGCTTCCTTGCAGGCAGTGAGGTAACAGAGGTTTATGCAAATGCAACCTGCCTTGTTGACCCGGCTATCGGTGAAGCAGGCGACGTTGACACCGCAGTTATCAGCCTCAAGCTTGAAAACGGCGCAGTCGGCGTTATTGATAACAGCAGACGTGCAGCTTACGGTTATGACCAGAGAATTGAAGTTTTCGGCAGCAAGGGCGCAGCCGTTGCTTCAAACGATACACCCACAAACGTTGTGTTTATGGGTGAAGAAGGCGTTGTTGCCGACAAGCCTCTTTATTTCTTCCTTGAAAGATATATGCAATCCTTCAGAGATGAAATGCTCCAGTTTGTTGACGCTGTTCTTAATGACAAAGAAACACCCACAACAGGTGCTGACGGTCTTAATTCAATTCTTGTTGCTCTTGCTGCAAAGAAATCCGTTGCAGAGGGCAGACCCGTTAAGCTTTCTGAAATGATGTAATAAAGATGCTCCGATGGACATAATATCCATCGGAGCTTATATTTGGAGTTGTATAAATGATTATTTTAAAAATAGCTCTTTCTGTTCTGGCTTTGGTTTTGTTTGTTGCATTGGTTCTGCTTTCAGTTTTTATTGCAGGTCTTATGAATTTCAACAAAGCGGGCAAAGGCAAGCAGTTTGAGAAAACAAATCCGCACATATCAAAAGACGGTGAAACGCTTGTTTCCGCTCACCGTTCAGGAGCAGGCATTGCCCCCGAAAACACGCTGATGGCTTTTGAGCACTGCCTTAACAGCAAGGATTTTAAGGTTGATGTTTTTGAATTTGACGTTCAACTGACCAAAGACGGGCATCTTATTCTGCTCCACGATGATACGCTTGACAGAACAACTAACGCCTGCGAACATTTCGGAGAAAAAGACGTTTCTCCTGCAAGCAAAACGCTTGCCCGCCTGCGTGAGCTGAATTTCGGCGAGAGCTTCGAGGATAAAAGAGGACGCTTTCCCTTTAAAGGACTCAGAGGCAGAGATATACCCGACAATCTGCGAGCAGTAACCCTTTGCGAGGTACTTGACCTTATAGAAAGTTTCAAAGAATATCAATATATAATTGAGTTGAAAGACCCGGGTGAACAGGGTTTCAAGGCCTGTGACGAGCTTCACAGGGTGCTTAAAGAACGAGATATGCTTCAGCGAGTTGTTTTCGGCACTTTCAATAACGAAGTTTCAAAATACGCCACGAAGCATCATCCCGACTTGCTCCGCTCCGCTTGCCCGTGGGAAATGTTTCTGTTTTATATGTGCGCTGTTGCCAATCTTCCCACAAAACCCTCAACCTTTGCTTTTTCGGCGCTTCAGATTCCCACAGACAGATATACGGGTGTCAGGCTCGGCACAAAGAGAATTGTTGAATATGCCCACAGGCACAATATCGCAGTGCAGTATTGGACCATTAACGACACCTGGGAGATGGACTATCTCAAATCCATAAACGCAGACTGCATAATGTCTGATTTGCCTGACGTTGCATACAAAGTTTTTAACGAACGCTGATAGATGTTTCGTTTTCTCTGAGTGTCAGACATTCCTCTTTTTGCGGCGCAAAGCGTTTGTTTTCAATGCAAAAATAAAGTCCGGTTTCATTTTGAGAAAAACAATAATAATACCACTGGGTTTCGTGATATGAATAGCTTTCACCGCCAAAAAGCAACTTTGCCGCCGCACTGAAGTCCTCTTCCGGCGCATAGGTTTCAGCCACACATTCAGCAAGATAATAAAACTCATATGCCTTGTCCGCTTCAACGCCGGCAAGGCTTATTTTTTGAACTCTGTCGGCAGAATCAACTGTCATTTCCATTGCAAAACGTCTGCCGCTCTGATTTTCCATAAACACAACACTATTATTGCCATCATAAAACATACCGTCTTTTTCAACGTGAAACTCCGGATGTTTTTGCATAAATCTTTCAATAAACAGCGACGGATTCTGCACTGACTGCACTGTGCATCCGCCAAGCAGTAACACAAAAGCCAAGAAAAAAACGGTTATTTTTTTCATACCGTCACCGCCGTTAATACCTGACTCGGGATTTGATATTAGCCGCAGCAACAGCACCGATAACAGAGCCGGCAACACAGGCGGCAAAATTAAGAATCAGGCCCTTTCCTACAGCTCCGTTATTGATGATAACAAGCAGCACATCGCAAACAGCGGCCTGCAATGCTCCTGCAAAAGCACCCAACGGCAGTGCTTTTTGCTTATATTTCAGCAGAGCAATAAAACCGGCAGTAAATGCCGAAATAAACGCCGCCACTATACCTGCCGGCAAATATGTTTTTGCGCCGAGCGACATATGAAGCTCCGCTGCCGAAAAAGCTGCAATTCCAATAAAATACAGTGCAGCGCCGATAACAGAGCATAATCCTGCTCTTTTAATAGGCATTGTTTTTCCGTTATCTTCTCTGCGAGTTGACTTTCTGGGCATAAAAATACTCCCCTCATATTACCGATAATCAATAATATGAAAGGAGTTTTTCGTTTATTCGCAATTATGAATCGAATGTGTCGTCTTTTTTCTTTGTCTTCTTGCGCTTAGCTTTGCTTGCGTCTGCAGCTTCTTCCATCTTTGCTTTTTTAGCAGCTTCAGCAGCTTCCTTTGCAGCCTGTCTTTCAGCTTCAATCTTTTCGTTAGCTGTGTTATTGGCTGAAACAGCCCACTTCATAATCTTCATCTTGTTTCTGTCTGCGCCTGTTTCAATAACAAGAGAATCTTCCTTAACTGTAACAACTCTGCCTACGATACCGCCGATTGTTGTGATTTCATCACCAATCTGCACGTTATCACGCATTGCCTGCTCTTCTTTCTGCTTTTTCTTCTGGGGTCTGATCATCATAAAATACATAATGCCGAAAAGAGCAGCCATCATAATAATCATACCTGTGCTGCCGCCTGCCGCACCGCCTGCCGCACCGCCTGCAGGAGCCATAAGAGAAATAAAGTTCATAATCTGAGTAACCTCCAAAACATAATGTAAAGATTATACATCAATTTAATATATAATGCAAGTGTTATTTTTATTTTTTGAAATTAAATTCTTGTGTCATAAAGTTCAACGTATTTTGCCCTGAAATCATCAAAAGTGCCGCTGTCAAGGCTGTCACGGATTTTTTCCATAAGAGTATTATAGAAATAAAGGTTATGGATAACGCAAAGACGCATTGCGAGCATTTCTTTTGCCTTAAATAGATGGCGGATATATGAACGCGAAAAATGTTTGCACGCAGGGCAATTGCATTCGGGGTCAATGGGCAGAGGGTCTTTTTCATACTTTTTATTGTTGAGGTTGATAATACCCTTCTGCGTGAAAAGATGGCCGTGACGAGCGTTGCGGCTGGGCATAACGCAGTCAAAAAGGTCAACCCCTCTGTAAACCGCTTCAATAATATTGCCCGGAGTACCGACTCCCATAAGATAACGGATTTTGTCTGCAGGCATATAAGGCTCAACCGCCGAAATAATGCGGTACATATCCTCTTTCGGTTCACCCACGGCAAGGCCGCCGATAGCATATCCGTCAAGGCCAAGCGCGGCTATCTGCTTCATATTTTCAATTCGCAGGTCGTCAAACGTGCTGCCCTGATTGATACCGAAAAGAAGCTGGTTTGGATTAACCGTATCGGGCAAAGAATTGAGCCTTTGCATTTCCGCTTTGCAGCGTTCAAGCCAACGCACCGTTCTTTCGCACGATTGCTTTGCGTATTTATATGTTGCAGGGTTTTCAACGCACTCATCAAACGCCATTGCAATTGTTGAACCGAGATTTGACTGAATGCGCATACTCTCCTCGGGACCCATAAAAATGTGTCTGCCGTCAACGTGGGACTGGAAAAATACGCCTTCCTCTTTTATTGTGCGCAGCTTTGCAAGCGAAAAAACCTGAAATCCGCCGCTGTCTGTGAGAATCGGGCCGCTCCAGCCTGAAAATTTGTGGAGACCGCCCATTTCACGCACAAGGTCATCACCGGGTCTGACGTGAAGATGATAAGTATTTGAAAGCATAACCTGACAGCCGATCTCTTTAAGGTCAACCGCTGAAAGGGCGCCCTTGATTGCGCCGCAGGTTGCAACGTTCATAAAGGCAGGTGTCTGCACCGTTCCGTGAACGGTTTCAAACTCGCCTCGCCTTGCATTGCCTTGTTTTTTGATAAGCTTATACATAGTATTCTCCGTTTAAAATCAGTTTTTGCAAATGAGGCACGCATCACCGAAGGAAAAGAACCTGTATTTTTCTTCAACGGCGATTCTGTATGCGTTCATTGTGTTTTCATAGCCGCAGAAGGCACTCACAAGCATAATGAGCGTGCTTTCGGGCAGGTGGAAATTTGTTATGAGGCAATCAATGCACTTGAATTCATAACCGGGATAAATAAAGATGTCGGTGTTGCCCTCCGCCTCTTTTATCTCGCCCGTAAAGGTGGCAACGGATTCAAGCGTTCTGCAGCAGGTTGTGCCAACTGCAAAAACTCTGCCGCCGTTTTCTTTTGTTCTGTTTATGATTTCCGCTGTTTCTGCAGGCAGATAATAATGCTCGGAGTGCATATGGTGATCTTTGATATCGTCAGCTTTAACGGGTCTGAACGTGCCGAGACCGACGTGAAGCGTAACAAAGCCGATTTCAACGCCCATTGCTTTTGTTTTTTCCATCAGCTCGGGAGTAAAATGCAGACCTGCAGTCGGTGCGGCGGCACTGCCCTCTTTTTCGGCATAAACGGTCTGATAACGCTCTTTATCCTCAAGCTTTTCGGTTATGTAATGAGGCAGAGGCATTTCGCCGATTTTATCAATAACCTCATAGAAATTACCCTCAAAACCGAACTTTGCAATACGGTTGCCGTCAGGCAAAACCTCAATGATTTCGGCGGTCAGTAAACCGTCACCGAATGTGAATTGATGGCCGACTCTTGCTTTTTTGCCGGGGCCTGTGATAACTTCCCAGGTGTCACCGCTTTTTTGACTCAGGAGCAAAAACTCAACCACGGAGCCCGTGTCAATCCTTGTGCCGTACATTCTTGCAGGAAGCACCTTGGTGTTATTGAGAATAAGGCAATCGCCGGGTCTGAAATACTCGGTAACATCGTGAAAAATTTTGTGAGAGCACTCACCTGTCAGCCTGTCGATAACGAGCATTCTGGAACTGTCACGCGGCTCAACGGGTGTCTGCGCAATAAGCTCTTTGGGTAAATCATAGAAAAAATCGCTTCGTTTCATTGAAAATCCTCAAAATATTTTTAAAAATATATAATATATTAGTATAAATGACATTTGATTTTCAAAGCCATTTGTGATATCATCATAATATTATCGGAGGTTTTTGTCAAGCATTTGATTTGGCATAAATCTGCCGCAGAAAGTTAACCCGAAATGAGGTAATTGAAATGAAAAACTACAAGGTAGGCATTGTTGGCGCAACAGGTATGGTAGGTCAGCGCTTCATCACCCTGCTCGCAAATCACCCTTGGTTCAATATCGAAGTTCTTGCTGCGAGCCCCCGCTCCGCAGGCAAAGCATATAAAGACGCCGTTGGTGCAAAATGGTGTATGGCAACAGATATCCCTGCAAACGTTGCAGATATCGTTGTTATGGACGCAACCGCAGATATCGAAAAAATTGCTGCAGCAGTTGACTTTGTTTTCTGCGCAGTTGATATGAAGAAAGACGAAATCAAAGCTCTTGAAGAAGCTTACGCAAAGGCTGAGTGCCCCGTTGTTTCAAACAACAGCGCTCACAGACACACTCCCGACGTTCCGATGATTGTTCCCGAGCTCAACCCCGATCACGCTGAAATCATCAACGCTCAGAGAAAGCGTCTCGGCACAGAAAGAGGCTTTATTTCAGTTAAGTCCAACTGCTCACTTCAGAGCTACGTTCCTGCTCTTTATCCCCTTGATAAAGCCGGCTACAAAGTTAAGGACGTTCTTGTTTGCACATATCAGGCAATCTCGGGCGCAGGCAAAACATTTGACACTTGGCCCGAAATGGTTGATAACGTTATCCCCTATATCGGCGGCGAAGAAGAAAAGTCAGAAGTTGAACCCCTCAAGATTTGGGGCAAAATTGACGGCGATAAGATTGTTAACGCAACAACACCCAACTTTACAGCTCAGTGCCTTCGTGTGCCCGCATCAGACGGCCATATGGCAGCTGTTTTCGTAAGATTTGAAAACAAGCCCTCAATCGAAGAAATGAAGAAAGTTTGGGCAGAGTTCAAGGGCTATCCTCAGGAAGCAGAGCTTCCTTCAGCTCCCAAGCAGTTCCTCAACTACTTTGAAGAAGATAACCTTCCCCAGACAAAGCTTCAGAGAAACCTTGAAAACGGTATGGCAGTTTCAATCGGCCGTCTGAGAGAAGACAGCCAGTTTGATTATAAATTCGTTTGCCTTTCACACAACACCCTCAGAGGCGCAGCAGGCGGCGCTGTTCTTATGGCAGAGCAGCTTTGCGCACAGGGCTACATCAACCCCAAAAACTGATTATCAGATTGATTTGATGAATTGACGAAAGGAGTCAGCTATGAAGCAGACTGTATTTACCGGCGCAGGCGTTGCCATTGTAACACCTTTCACAGCCGATAATAAGATTAACTACGAAAAGCTTGCAGAGCTTCTTGAATACCAGATTGCCAATCACACAGACGCTATTGTTATCTGCGGCACAACGGGCGAAGGCTCAACACTTGACCATGACGAGCATTCAGAAGCCATCAGATTCACCGTTGAGGTTGTTAACAAAAGAATCCCTGTTATTGCAGGTACAGGCAGCAACGATTCAAACTACGCTGTCAAGCTTTCAAACGAAGCTGAAAAGGCAGGCGTTGATGCTCTTCTTTCTGTTACACCTTATTACAATAAGACTTCACAGAGAGGTCTTATTGCCCACTACAATTACATTGCTGACAGAGTAAGCGTGCCGATTATCACTTATAACGTTCCTTCAAGAACAGGCGTTAACATTCTGCCCGAAACATACGTTGAGCTTGCAAAGCACCCCAGAATTGTCGGCACAAAGGAAGCAAGCGGCGATATCTCTGCCGTTGCAAAGACAATTTCTCTTTGCGGACCTGATTTTTCGGTTTATTCCGGTAACGATGACCAGGTAACGGCTCTTATGTCACTCGGCGGCAAGGGCAGCATCTCTGTTCTTTCAAACATTCTGCCCAAGGTTGCGCACGATATCCCTGCAAAATTCCTTGAGGGCGACTTCAAAGGCAGCCGTGACCTTCAGCTTGAATATCTTGACCTTTGCAACAATCTTTTTGTTGACGTTAACCCCATTCCCGTTAAGGAAGCAATGAATATGATGGGTCTTGACGTTGGCCCCTGCAGACTCCCCCTTTACGAAATGACAGATGAAGCAAAAGCCAAGCTCAGAGCAAGCCTTGCAAAGCACGGTCTTGTATAATTAAACCATAAAATCCGAACTTGCCTGAAAGCAGGTTCGGATTATCTTAAATTAACGAGGTAATTTAAAATGGCAGGAATTTTATTAAGCGGATGCAACGGAAAAATGGGCAAGGCTGTGACTGCAAACGTTGCGGTCACAAGCGATGCAGAAATCATCGGCGGCATTGATATTTATGCAGAAAGCCTTTACGGTTATCCTGTTTTTGCCTCCCCTGCTCTTATCCCTGATGAGATAACAGAAAAAGCCGACGTTATCATCGACTTTTCTAACCCTTCGGCACTCGGCGGTTTGCTTGAATACGCCGTTAAAAAAAATATCCCTGCAGTTATCTGCACAACGGGACTCAACGATTCGCAGAAATCGCTTTTGAAATCCGCTGCCGAAAAAATCCCCGTTTTCTTCAGCGCGAATATGTCGCTCGGCGTTAACCTTGTTTGCGAGCTTGCCAAAAAAGCAGCGGCTGTATTGGGCAACGATTTTGACATTGAAATTGTTGAAATGCACCACAACCAGAAAATTGATGCTCCCAGCGGAACGGCTCTTATGATTGCCGATGCTATCAAAGACGAGCTTGAAGGCGACACAAAATATGAATATGACCGCCACTCAAAGCGCGAAAAGAGAACCAAAAACGAAATCGGTATCCACGCAGTAAGAGGCGGCACAATCACGGGTGAGCACGAGGTTATTTTTGCGGGCCACGACGAAATAATCAAAATCTCTCACTCTGCAAGAAGCAAGGAGCTTTTTGCAACGGGCGCAGTCAATGCGGCAAAATTCATCTGCGGCAAAAAGCCGGGTATGTATGATATGGCAGCAATGTTGAAATAACGGAGGAACAAAATGAAGCTTGTTGAAAATATTTTTGTAACAGAAGACGTAACTCTTTTTTCTCTCTGCGATGCTCCTGCAGACATTGACCACATCGCCGAGGTTTTTAAAATGATTGCCGATGCAGGCATCGACGTTGATATGATTTCGCAGTTTCCTTTGAGCGGCGCAAGCTCGGGATTTTCGTTCACCGTCAGTGACAATGATTTTATCCCTGTTCTCGCAATTGCATCAAAGCTGCGTGAAATCAACCCCAAAACAAAAATCAGCGTAAGCAGCGGTAACTGCAAGCTGACAGTCAGCGGCGAAGCAATGAGAGGCACACCCGGTGTTTCGGCAAAGGTATTCAAAGCCGCTGCAAGCGCAGATGCAGACGTAAGAATGATAACAACATCTGAAATCGAGATTGCAATGCTTGTTGTTAAATCTGACGTTGACAACGTTATTGCTGCAATTGAAAAGGAATTTGCAGAATAAAAAAATCAAGAACCGCTGAAAAGCGGTTCTTTTTGCTTATTTTTTCTTTTGTTCAAAAAGCCAATCACACCAGTTTTCGCGCTTGAGAAACACCTTCGCTACGCTGTGACCGTACTTTTTGTATCTTGAATATTTTACTTTGCCGTTACCTGCAGCTTTAAGCTTTTCAACAAGAATATCGGAACCGCCATAACCATATTCTGTTTTTCCTATCCGAACGTTATCGTCATCTTCAGCGTGAACCGCCCACACAGGGATATCCTTTATAGCTTCAAAATATTTATCCTCATCGGCATCCGAATAACCCATCATCGGTATTGCGGCGGCATAGCGCTCGGGGTGCTTGATAATCTGCGACCAGGTGCCGCCCGCACCGTTTGAGCAACCCATTAAGTAGACTCGGTTTTCGTCAATAGGATATTTCTCTTTAAGCAGAGGAAACAATTCGTTGAAAATCGCATCAAACAAAGTTTTATCTTCAGTTTTAACTTTTATATCATAACCGTAACACCTTGGTATTGAAGGCACAACCATAATGCAAGGATTTTTCCTTTTTAATTTTTTTATCTTTCTTGCAATTATACCCATACACTCCATAAAGGGTATTATATTTGTTTCGCCGCCGTTGGTTCTTCCGTGAAGATAAATAAGTACAGGTAATTTTTGACCGCTCTTGTTTTTCGGTTCATATACGGCAAAAGGCATTGTATACGCCATAGTATTGTTGCAATATCTGAACCTTTTGAATCCGAATATTCTGCAACCGTTGGTTACAACACCATTCTTTAAATCTGAATATTTTTCTTTAAAACGGCGTATGTCCTCATAACATCTGACGTTCATTCTGTAAAGTATTATTGCAGGGTAATTTATGCAGACAAATTTACGTTTGCCGTCAACAATACGGTACGCCTTTATAAAATGCAGATAGCCGCCTTTAAATAATTCGGGCAGTTCTTCACCCCTCTTAGGCTTACACTCTGCAAGGGCAAAAGCAATCTTTTCTCCGTCTTGCTCAAGTATTTTGTGCTTTTTAATATAATCGCTTTTCAGCAAATCAAACTCATCTTCTTTGTAGAATAAAAGTGTTCTGGTTTTCACATTTCTCACTCCTTATAATTATACTAACATATTTATTTTGTCAATTCAACAAAAAAAGCAAAAAGACCGCCGAGAATCCCGACGGTCTTTGGCTTTATTCAATGGGTTTTATATATTTTGTTTCTGCAAGTCCGTAAAAACCGTTTCCGGCAACAAGATAATATTGATCAACGGTATTATAAATAATCATATTCTCTTCACCGCTTTCAACCGTGGACAGAATATGACTTTCAGACAAATCGTTATACAAATTAATCTTTTCTCCGTCAGAAATCAGTCATTTTCGCCGTGTCTGCAAAAACGTATTCAATCTTTGAACTTTTATTGTAATAATCACCGTCAGGTGTCACACCGACAACAACCTCAACAGTCTTGATATATGGGCAGTCAAGATTTGCCCAGTACTCTAACGTACCGTGCTGAAGAGCTTCGTAAGTATTAGTTTCTATGCCCTCGGATGCCTCGCCCGTTACAATACCTCTGACTGTTATTGTGTCGCCATTTGTTTCGGCATCAAACAGAACAGCAAACTCGGAAAGCAAGCCTGTTGGGTATCCAAAGCTGACAACAACGTTGTTTTCAGGCAAATAGAGATATGAAGTGTAAAATTCGCCACGCATTAAGTCAGCCTTGTCGCTCTCAGCAAATTCTGTTACGGTTTCAAAATCTTCTGCCTTGAATTTTCTTGCATCAGGTCCGAACTTATCCTCAATACAGGCATTGATTTCATCAACTGTAAGATACTTTTCTGAATAATAGGTTTGTTGCGGCATATTTCTATACAGTTCTTCTCTGTATTTTGCCAAAAGCTCATCATCAACAGTCTTCTTTTTCATTTTGGCAAACATCGAAGAGCCCGCTTCAACATAGCAACAATACTCCAGTTCATTGATAACCGTTTCGGCATCGCCGTCCCAATTGTAGTAATCGTCAACACCAAAAGTCATAAGAGCCAATCTCGAAAGCTCGATAAGTTGCTCCTCGGTGAAGTTCTTTTCAAAATTTGATTTCATAACAGTAAAACTGTAAGCCTTGTTGCTGATTACAACTTCACCTTTTTTATTGTTCTGCTCTTTTTGAATTTCCGTGGCACTCTCTGACGGTGAAACGTCGGGACTGTCTGCTTTGCTTTTGTCAGCGGCAAGTTTAGGCAAGAATATAATTCCCGACACAACAAGTGCCAACACGATAACAACCGAAAGAACAATGATTATTTTTTTCTTCATATACAACACCTCCTGTATTTTAATTATATCAATGCAAATACACAGAGGTCAAGTTACAATAGATTTCAACATTATTACAAAAAATATCAAAAAGCAGGAAGCCGACACTTCCTGCTTATAATTTTTATTCGATTTCTTCAACGTCGATGCCGAGGATAACAACGTCATCAACGGGTTTATCGCCGAAGCTTGTCTTAACGCCTGCAATAGCGTCAACGGTGTCCATACCCTCAACAACCTGACCGAAAACAGTGTGTTTGAAATCAAGCCAGGGTGTACCGCCGAGGGCTCTGTAATCCTCAACGCACTCTGTGGGGAAGCCTCTGTCTGAAAGCTGCTCCATCTGGGCAAGAAGGCCTGCATCAACCTCTTTTGCCTGAACAATGAAGAACTGGCTGCCGTTTGTGCCGGGGCCTGCATTTGCCATTGAGAGAGCGCCTCTGACGTTATGATAATCAACGCTGAATTCATCCTTGAAGCTGCTGCCCCAGATGCTTTCGCCGCCTCTGCCACTGCCCGTGGGATCGCCTCCCTGAATCATAAAATCAGGGATAACTCTGTGGAAAATTATGCCGTTATAATAGCCGTTTTTGGCGTGAGTTGTAAAGTTTTCAACCGCTTTGGGAGCTGCATCGGGGAAAAGAAGAATTCTGATATCACCCATATTGGTTTTCATTGTTGCAACAATATCGCCCTTTTCGGGTGTTCTTATCTGTTTGCTCATAATTGCGCCTCTTTCTTATTTATTGGGGTCATATTTATCTGAAAGTGCCATAAAGTCAACCTTCGCCATTTTTGTTCTGGGGAAGCTTTCCATTATCTCAATCTTTCTCGGGCAAGAGAATCTTGCAAGATTCTTCTTGCAGTAGGTCTGAATCTGACTGATTGCATCATCGTGATCCATAGGTTGTTTGAGTGTTACGCAAAGCTTAACGCAAGGCTTGTTTTTAAGATAACCCTGAACTGCGCAGGCTTCGCTGATAAACGGCATATGCAAAACAGCATTTTCAATATCGGCAGGATAAACGTTATAGCCCGAAATAACTATCATTCGCTTTTTTCTGCCTGTGAAATAAATAAAGCCGTCAGCATCCATATGACCGAGGTCACCGGAAAGAACCCATCTTGCGCCGTCTTTATCAATATAAACACCATCGTTGGCAACGGTGTCATCACCGTTGAAATAACCCTGCATTACAGTTTCGCCGGTAATAACAATTTCACCTGTCTGACCTGCGGGAAGCTTGTTTTTCATTTCGTCCCAGATTTCGACTCTCATACCCGTAAGAGGTTTGCCGATTGAATCTTCACGGGAATCTTTATATGTGTTAACCGTGCAAACAGACGCAACCTCCGTGAGTCCGTAACCTCTGAAAAGTCTGCCTCTGCCGCCGTATTTGGCAACGGTACCGTTGAAATCCTTAACAAGTCTTTCTGAAAGAAAATCACCGCCGCAGAAAACAAGACGAAGGTTTTTGAGATGCGGACCTTCAAAGTTTTCGGCTTCCATCATCTTCTTATACATATTGGGAACACCGAGAAGGAATGAAACCTTGTGTTTTCTGAGCTGCTTGTTTGCTGCGTCAGCCGAGAACTGAGGCATAGGCAGCAGCGTGAAGCCGTGAGTGATGGGGTAATGCATTGCAACCGCCAGGCCGAATGCGTGGAACATCGGCAAAACAACAAGTGAGCATTCTGAACCGGGCTTATGGTCTTCATCAAGCGGCTCAAGCTTGTTTGCAATTGCATTTATGTTATCGCTTGAAAGCATAATTGTTTTACTTTTGCCCGTTGTGCCGCCGCCGTGAAGATAAACTGCAGTATAAGAACCGTCACGGAACACTTCACAGGATTTGCCTGAACCGGCAGAAATAACATCTTTATATTTAACGCTGTTTCTGAATTTCTCAATACCCTTTGACTTGACCTTTTCAAAGGCTTTAACGCCGAGGGAAACAGGCAGCGAAACATAATCCGAGTTGGAGCAGATTATGCAGGGAATGCCGCAGGAATTAACTGCGTCTGCATAAGGCTCGGCAAGAATATCAAGAATAAGAATTGCCTTTGACTTTGTGAGCTCGATGCACTCAAGCAGACCCTCAGGAGAAGTGAGAGGGTGAACAATGTTGGCAATAACGCCGATTTTATTGAGCGCATAGAAAGATACAAATGCATGAATTGTGGTAGGCAGAAAAACAGTTACACTGTCACCTTTCCGAAACCCTTTATTATAAAAATAAGCAGCCAAGGCATCAATATCGGCAATAAACTTTGACAGTGAAGTTTTGCTGCCGAAAGAAACAGCCGCCGTAAAATCACCGCTGATTTCCGCACTTTTTTTGAGATATTCGTAACAAGTAATACTCATATTATATTCCTATCCTGATTTGAATTTATTAACTCTATCCTGTTTATCCGTGTATATCGTCTGTTAAAAGAATTCTGTTATCATCCGTAAACGTTGCAATAATGCCGTTATGGTCGGCTGTTGCATAAAAGGGAGCTTTTGCCACCATAGTGAAATTCCATTTTACATTCGGGTAAACCTTACCGAGATAGTTTGTTACAATGATAACCTCGGGTGTAAGCTTTTTGAGGAAGCTTGCAGACGAAGAACCGAAATATCCGTGGTGTCCTGCTTTAAGCAAATCAACGTCACCAATCTCATCAACCAACAGTTCTTCAAGACCGCAGGATTTGGTTATATCCGCTGCGAGCAAGGCGGATTTTTCGCCTTTAACCACCTTTATGCCGATGCTTGCGGCATTTTCGCCCTCACCCTTGAGCGCAGGCGACGTTTTTGTGTTAAAGAGTTCAAGATTAAAATCTCCGAAAGCTATTTTTTCGGGTATTCTGCTTTCAAGCGGAACACCGTTTACGGCAAGAGCCGCAACGGTTGAGTTATAAACCTCGTTTATATTCCAGCTTTCAATCTCATAATCCTTGGCAATTTCACGGTCAAATTCCTTGAAATAAGCTTTTTTGATTCTGATATCTTTATCGTTAATTATTGCTTCAAATGAACCGATATGGTCATAGTGGCTGTGTGTACCCAGAATGAAATCAAGTTCAGCCACACCCGATGCATCGGAGGCAACGCTCTTGATATAGTTAATAACCGTCTGCTCGTGACCTTTATATGAAACACTCTTTCGCGGGTTATGGCTGCCCTCGCCGGCATCTATAAGCGCAAATCTGCCGTTGCTCTCAAGCAGAATGGCATCTGAATTACCCGTGTTAAGAAAATGGATTCTGTCATCACCTGATTCGTTGGTGAAATTCTCTTTGCTGATTTCATAACGGCGAGCATAGCGGTTACCCAGCGCAACCGTCATAATGTCAAGCAGAAAAATCGCCACCATAAGCGGAACGATAATCCACGTTGCTATTTTTTTTGCATCTTTATTTTTCATAAAATCTCCACATACAAAATCAATCACATAATTTTATCATATCTTTGGAGATATTACTATAGTTAAAATACAAAAATTATTTAAAA
>JAZSNE010000005.1:0-7248 GCA_045536245.1 Acutalibacteraceae bacterium
AGCCGGGAAGCTTCTTTTCGATTTCTTCAAGGATGTCGATGCGGATTTTGGGATCCTGACCGGGCTTGAACTTGAATGCGCCGTGGCTTGTGCCGATAGCGATTGCAAGTGAGTCAACGCCTGTTCTTGTAACGAAGTCAACAACTTCTGCGGGGTTTGTGTATGAAGCATCTTCAGCTGAAACGTTAACGTCGTCTTCGATGCCTGCTAGCTGGCCGAGTTCGCCTTCAACAACTACGCTTGAGCGTGTGCATAGTCAACAACCTTCTTTGTGAGAGCAACGTTCTCTTCGTAGGGAAGGTGTGAGCCGTCGATCATAACTGGTGTGAAGCCGCCGTCGATGCAAGCTTTGCAGGTTTCAAAATCGGGGCCGTGGTCAAGGTGAAGAGCGATGGGCAGACCTGTTTCTTCAACAGCAGCCTCAACAAGCTTAACAAGGTAAGTGTGGTTTGCATAAGCTCTTGCGCCCTTGGATACCTGAAGGATGAGGGGTGCGTTGAGCTTTTTGCCTGCCTGAACGATACCCTGAATGATTTCCATGTTGTTTACGTTGAAAGCGCCGACAGCGTAGCCGCCCTTATAAGCGTCTTCAAACATTTTTTTGGTTGTTACTAATGCCATTTTTATCACTCCTGAAAATATTTTTCAAAAATTACATAACCTTATATATTATACCAAATTTTTGCGGATTGTCAATTATGCAGATATATAAAGTTTATATATTGATATATCACAAATAAAAAAGGAGCTTCGAGTGAAGCTCCTTGCTGTAATTAAACTGTTTATTCGCCGACAACAAGCTTATAGTCAATAGCCGCTGTAACTTCTTTGAGGTTTGCGGCTAAACCGCCGACTTTAGCCTGAATATCGCCGATATAAATATCAACTGTGAAGAACCATGTGCCGCTTTCGATTCTGCCTGTTTCTTCGTCAATAACGCACTGTACGAAAGCGTTCTTATATGTGAGCTCAATGGTATTTCTGCCGCTGGTTACGGATGCGCCAAGTTCGTTGAGTGCGGCGTCAATGCTGCCGAGAGTGCCGATAGCTCTTGCAACGGGGCCTGCTGTGTCGGCATCACAGTCCGGACCGTCAACCTGTTCTTTAATTATAATCGTAAGAGTGGTTTTGCCGTCTTTGGAAACAGCCGAACCGCTCAGAATGTCGCCGGGCAGAACGTCGCCTCTTCTGGCGCCGGGAATATATCTTGTTTCTCTGGTGTTGCTACTGAGCGCATGGTCTATAACCGGCTGAAGAACTTTAAGGATTGCGCCGAGAGCACCCTCGCCTTCGAGAGGCTTGGAGAGGGTCATTGTCTGATAACCTTTTGGAATATAGAGAGCTTCGCCGTTTTCGTCTTCTGCTATTGTGGCGGCAACGGCGGTGTTATAGTAGCCTGCGATAAGAGCTGCGTCGGTTGCGATGACAGTGCCTTCGGGAACTTCGGGTGTGGTAGGAACTTCGGGAGCGGGAGTTCCGTTAAGAAGGTTCAGAATCATCGTAAGAACTGAAATGATGACTGAAATGATTTTGGTAAGGATTGCTGTCATAAGATTTACTCCTTTACTTGAATTTGGGAACGCTTAATTTAAGTATAAACCTGGTTTTAAAAATGTCAACCTAAAATCGGTCAACTCAGCAGGCTTTTGATTCCTTTTGAGATAAGAGCAAATATGTTTCTGATTGCGCCGAAGAATTCTTCAATGAAGTTATCATAAACCT
The DNA here is from genome assembly GCA_045536245.1 of Acutalibacteraceae bacterium. GTDB lineage: Bacteria > Bacillota > Clostridia > Oscillospirales > Acutalibacteraceae > CAG-177. The sequence continues at coordinate 1,723 of JAZSNE010000005.1, forward strand.
CATATTCAGTGTCAACCTGAAGCTCGAAGCGTGCATTATCCTTTTTAACAGAGCCTTCGTAGGTGTAAAGCTCGTTTTCATAGTTTTCAATATCATCTTCATAAACGGTGAAAAGTCTGTAGCCGTAGGGGCCGGGTTTTGCAAACTCGCAGCCGTAGGTGAAGCCGAGCTCAATGCCGTCCCAAACACCTGTGTAGCCCTCGGTGTGCCAATGGCCGAAATATGCGCCCATAATATCGCCTTGCTTTTTCCACGAAGTGAACTGCGCAGTTGTTTCGCCGGGCACCATTGCGCCTGCATGGTAGCCGTTTGCCAGCTCGTGGTTAAGACGGTAGAATTTGCCGCCTTCGGGAATGGCGCCCTCGTCCCAGAGTCTGCATTCCTCAAACAGGTTGCCCATATCGCCAACGGGAATATGCTGGAAAAGGAAGGCGGGCACAACCTCGCCGCCGTTTGCGTTTTTAAGCGCAGTGCTTTCAGCCTCGTACCAAGCAATCTGCTCCTCATTCACTCCGCCGCCTTCGGTGTCCATCAGCCAGAGATTGAGTGCGGGCTTGCCGTCAGAGCCGAGAACTTCAAGGTTAAAATCTATCCTGCCCGTGCTGTCATTGCTTTCATCAAAGACGATGCAATATTCATATGATGAATAAATTTTAAGCCAATCTTCATTTGTGATACCGCTCTGGTAATCGTTATTACCCTGTGACACGGTGAAGGGAATTTTGGCATCGTTGATGATTGAAAAAACGTTATCGCAAGCTGCTTTTACGTTTTCAAGAGTTGCAGCGTAGTCAATTTCGCCGTTGTTTTTGATTGTAACGCCTTCTCTGTTGCCCTCTGCATCAACGCCGACATCGCCTACACGGCTGTCTTCAACAATATCGCCGGATAAAACAACAAGGTCAGGCTTGGTTTCTTCAATGGCAAGGGTTACAAAGTTGATAAGGTCATAAGCCGCATATCTGTCATCCTGGGGGTCACTGATGTGCAGAATAACAAACTTGCCGTCATCACCGAACGAAAGTGACGGAGAAGCTTCGGCGTTAGCGCTCAAAGGAACGCAAAGAAGCATTGTGGCAACAAGAGTCAGACTAAGTAACTTTTTCATTTGTGTTTCTCCTTTATATAAATTTTTTGGGTGCGGATTTGATGAATTCGCCTGCTTTTGTGCAGATGGAGTCAATGGGAGCAAGCTCGGCAAAACGTGCATCAAGCTTTTTGATTTCTTCGGGGATAAACGAAACTGTTTCGTTATCGCCGTCAAAGGCGTCAAGCTCTTTTTTGAAAACGTCAACGGCTTCACCCTCAAGCAGACGGGCTATTGCGTCAAACGCATAATCGGTCAGGGGTTTGGTGCAGTTTTCAAAAAATGCGCTGAGCCGCTTTTCACCGTCGTCAATAACGGCGTAAAGGGCGTATGCTTCCTTCTGCTCCTGCGTCAGGGTGTTAAATTCCGCCATGATATCATATTTGGCAGCAACTCTTTTTTGCAGATTGAGAGCAACACCTTTAAAAAGGCGGTCAGCCTGCGCCGAAGCAACAAGGCTTTCGGTCAGGATTGAAAATTCGTTGCAGAGCGCATTTTCTTCTTTGATTTTTTTTATGGTTTTTTCATTTGCAGCATATCTTTTTGAGCTTGCCTGTGCCGCTTTGGCACACACAAACACCGTAAGGATTGCCGTGGCAACAAGCGCAACAATCCACACGGGGTGGGCGGCTAAATACTTTATCATCTCTGAAAACATCGGTTACCCTCCTTGATTATTCAACAAGAAACTTATATATATCGCCTTTTTTGAAGCCGCTTTCTTTTGCGGCAATTTTTGCGGCGGCGGTTTTGGATTCGCCGTTTGCTATCAGCTCGTTTGTATAGGCAACAGCTTGCTCAAGCGTCATTTCTTCCGCTTCTTTTCGGGGTGCACCCGTAACAATGAGAACGATTTCACCCTTGAGCTGCTCCGATGAATATTTTTCGGCAGCGGCACAAAGAGTTGTTTTTATGACCTGCTCGTGGATTTTGGTCAGCTCACGCACAATGGCAATTTCTCTGTCGCCCAGAGCGGCGGCAAGGTCTGCAAGGGCAGAAGCCAGCTTATGAGGCGCTTCGTAAAAAATCATTGTTCTTTCTTCATTCACAAGTGAATTGAGAATGTATTTGCGCTCGTTTTTTTCAACGGGCAAAAAGCCTTCAAAAGTGAAACGCCTTGACGGCATACCCGAAACTGCAAGAGCAGTCGCAAACGCACATGGACCCGGCACGGCCTCAACCTTTATGCCCTTCTCTATGCAGAGCTTCACAAGGTCTTCGCCGGGGTCGGATATGGCGGGCATACCTGCGTCGGTAACGATAACTCCGTTTTCGCCCGAAAGAAGCTTATCTGCAATGAAAGGACCTCTTTCAAATTTATTATGCTCAAAATAGCTTATCATCGGTTTTTTTATATCAAAATGGTTGAGCAGCTTGAGCGTAACTCTTGTGTCCTCTGCGGCAATAAAATCGCAGTTTTCGAGAGTTTCAAGTGCTCTGGGTGAAATATCGCCCAGATTGCCTATCGGCGTGCCGACTACGTATAAAGTTCCGCTCAAGTGTTTTCACCTCGGTTTTCAAGAAGATAATCGGCGTAAATCCGTTTCATTTCGTCGGAATATCCGTTTTCGCCGTGAACAAAAAGCTCGGGCTCGACGGCCATTCCGCTTTTGCCGCCTCGTCTGCCTTCCACAAGAGCAAGCCACGGAGCTTTGCCGGCGCATTTGGCAACAAGGCGCAGCCTTTTCGGCTCAATGCCGGCAGCCTTCATCTCGCAAAAAAGCTCGCAAAGACGCTCGGGGCGGATGCACATACAAAGCTTGCCTCCAAAGTTGAGCAGCTTTGCCGCCACGGTGCATATATCCGTAAAGGTGCACATTGTTTCGTGCCTTGCGATTTTATCGGCGCCTGACCTGCTTTCAATTCCTGCGCCGTTTGCCTTGTAAGGCGGATTCATTGTTACAAGGTCAAAACAACCAAAGGGAACAATGCCTTTGAGTGCCTTGAGGTCAGCGTTAACGGCGGTGAGCCTGTCCGAAAGATTGTTGAATTCAATCGCTTTTTCAATCTGCTCTGCGCCGAGAGGCTGAATTTCAACAGCGGTTATTTTGCCTGTTTCTTTTTTGCACCAGAGCAGGGGGATAATGCCGCAGCCCGAACCGAGGTCGCAGCAAACGGTTTTTTTGCCCGGTGATGCAAAGTCCGCAAGCAAAACGGCATCTGTTCCGAAGGTGTGAGCCTGCGAAACAAAGGCGGTTACGCCGCCGCCGAGATATTCCTGCCGAAACTCCATAATAGCCTCCGTAAATTTTTATTATACCATTATAACATATAATTGGCATAAAAGTAAAGAAAAAGAAGTCGATAAAAACAGAATGTGTTTTGTGTTGAAAAACTGTCGTTGCAGTGATAGAATGTAATTGAAAGAAAGAGTTTCCGGGGAGGTTTTCATATGACGTATTCTGAACTACTCAATTATTGTCTTTCAAAAAACGGAGCATATGTTGACCATCCTTTCGGTCCTGACAGCGATATAATTAAGGTTGAAGGAAAAATCTTTGCACAACTTTTTATCCTCAAAGGCAAAGAAACGGCAACTCTGAATTGTGAGCGAATGCAGGGTGATTTTTACAGGCATCTGTTTCCTGATATTGTTGTAAGAGGTTATCATTGTCCGCCGGTTCAGCAACCGTATTTCAATACATTTCCACTTGACAGCGTTCCCGACGAAATGATTTTTGAAATGGCAGACCACAGTTATATAACGGTTGTCGGTAAACTTCCCAAATACAAACAGAAGAAGTTGTTGGGTGAAATAACAGAATAAAAATTTGTTGAGGAAAATTATGGCTTCAAGTAAAAAATATTTGGATTTCATTTTAGAACAATTATCTGAATTGAATGAAATAACATACCGAGCGATGATGGGAGAATATATCCTCTACTATCGAGGCAAAATTATCGGCGGTATATATGATGACAGATTACTTGTGAAACCCGTCAAGTCGGCTGTTGCTCTTATGCCCGATGCAACTTTTGAATTGCCTTATGAGGGTGCAAAAGAAATGCTGTTTGTTGATGATGTTGACAACAAGGATTTCCTAACAAATCTTTTCAACGCTATGTATGATGAGCTTCCTGTGCAAAAAAAGAAATAAACAAAAGGCGTATGCAGATGCATACGCCTGAGGTTGTCGATAAACATCGCAATTTGCGGACGACCAATGGTCGTCCCTACAATTACACACGCAAAACAGTCGCTCTGTAGGGATGCCCAATGGGCATCCGCATATAATTGTATTTGTAAATAGGCTTTTTCTACAGCTGAGGCGTATGCAGATGCATACGCCTTTAAATCTGTATCAGCAGCAATTATGCTTCTTCGCTGAACATATCCTTGCCGACACCGCACAGAGGACATTCGAAATCCTCGGGGAGATCCTCAAATTTTGTTCCGGGAGCGATTCCCAGTTCGGGAGCACCTGCCTCCTCGTCGTAAACCCAACCGCAGGCGTCGCATACATACTTTTTCATAGTGTTTTCCTCCTTGAATTATTTTATAGGTTCAAAATCAGCGGCACCGTGCTTGCAGAGAGGGCAGACGATATCCTCAGGGAGTTCGTCACCTTCGTAGACATAGCCGCATATTTTGCAGACATAGCCCTTTTTGCCGTCTGTTTCTGGCTTGGGCTTGACGTTATCGAGATAATAGCTGTAGGTCATTGTTTCGGCGTTTGAGATAACTCTCGACTCGGTAATTTCGCAGATGAACATACCGTGAGTGTCGAGGTCAACATACTGAACGACCTTGAGAGACATGAATGAATTGATGTGTCTTGGCAGGAAGACGAGTCCGTTTTCGGAACGGAGAGGCTCACAGTCCTCAAATTTATTTATATTGCGTCCACTCCGGAAGCCGAACTTCTCAAACACAGCATATGGAGCGTCAACGGTAAGGAAGTTCACGTTCATTTTACCGGACTGCTTTATTATGTGGTGAGAATAATTCTCCTTATTTATGGTAACGGCGATTCTGTTGGGAGTGTTTGTGACCTGAGAAACGGTGTTTACGATAAGACCGTTATCATTTCTGCCGTCGTTTGATGTTACAACGTAGAGACCGTATCCGATATTGAAAAGTGCGGAGAGGTCGTTTTTATTTGCGGTGGAGTCCTGCTGAGCGAGATACTCCATACAAAGCTCATCAGCGAGAGTGTTAAGCTGTGCAGAACTTTCCTCGTTGAGGGCGGAGAGAATTTTCACTGTGGTGTCAGCGAAAGTAAGATTCTTTGATTTCTCGAACATACCCTTCATTACCTTTGCGGCAAGAGGAGCCCAGCTTCCGTTTTCAATGAGAGCTACCGTGCGATTGCTGAAATTGCGCTCTGTAAGGTGGTCAATAAACTCGCGCATAAACGGGAAGATATCCGCATTGTAGGTCGTTGTCGCAAGCACGAGCTTGTCGTATGCGAACGCATCGGCTACCGCTGTGGGCATAT
>JAZSNE010000035.1:0-75144 GCA_045536245.1 Acutalibacteraceae bacterium
TTGGAGATAGTAATGTAAACCGTGAGGTTTGCAAATACTTCTCCGCAAGCCTCCGGTGATTGAAAGTCAACAATTTTTGGAGGTTTAACAATGAAAAATGACTGCATCATTCGTTTGGAAAGAACAGAAGAACACCGCAAAACCGAAACTCTCGTCAGAGAAGCGTTCTGGAACGTTTACCGTCCCGGTTGTCTTGAACATTACGTGCTCAATCAGCTGAGAAACGATAAAGCGTTTGTGCCCGAACTGAATTTCGTTATGGAAAAAGACGGCAGGCTGATTGGTCAGAATATGTTTATGAGGGCGGTTATCAAAGCTGATGACGGCTCAGATTTGCCCATTATGACTATGGGACCGATTTGCATTACTCCCGAACTACAGAGTAAAGGTTACGGCAAGATACTGCTTGACTATTCTTTGGAAAATGCGGCAGAGCTTGGCTGCGGTGCGCTTTGCTTTGAGGGAAACATCAATTTTTACGGTAAAAGCGGATTCACTTATGCGAGCGAGTTTGGTATACGTTACCACGGTTTGCCCGAAGGTGCGGACGCATCGTTCTTTCTGTGCAAGGAGCTGAAAAAAGGTTATCTTGACGGCATCAGCGGTGAATATACTCCGCCGAATGGATATTTCGTTGATGAGGCTCAAGCCGAAGAATTCGACAAACAATTCCCGCCGAAAGAAAAGCTGAAACTCCCAACACAACTGTTTTAATCTGACCGAATAAAAAGAGCCGTCCGAGCAATCGGGCGGCTTGATGTTTATAGCACTTACTCAATTTCGTTACACATTTAAATTTTTCGACAATTCAGATTCATCTAAATTCGCACAACCTTCGAAGGAACCGGGACAAATGAAAGTTTCAGAATTTAAGATTTCGACATTGTTCAGGTTAGGGCAGTTATAAAATGCTCTCCATCCTATCATCATTGTTGATTTTGGAAAATGGATTTCTCTAAGTGTTTTACTATGACATAACAACTCCTGACCAAACAGAGCAGTTTCTTCCTCAAAAGTGAGAGTTTCTATATGTTTGCAATATTCAAAGCATCTGTCGTCAATCATATCAAACTCACCTGAAATATGTACGGCTGATTTCTTTGTCAGATACTTTACAGCAATATAAAACTCCATAGTTCGTCTTGTGACAACAACGTCGGCATCGGACTGCTCAAAGGCTTCAAGAACAGCATATCCCAAAGCAAGATTCTTACGATAATTCTGAACATCCTCAATTTCATTGTCGTCGGCAATTTCTTTAAGCTCGAGCAGTAACTCATCGTGAACGGCAGGGGCAACTTTCTTTATGTACTCCAACCCCGTGTCCATGTCATAAATTTCAAACACGTTTTCCATCATATCACCTCATTAATAATATAACTTATTTAATGTCCGATAAAACTCACTTAAAAACAGAGCCGTCCGACACAGTAACGTATCGGACGGTAAATTTTTATTTAATTGTTGAAAAATGTTGTAGAGTTGAGAAAAGTGCGAATAATAATATTAAATCCTCGAAAGGAACGGGTTATGTTCAACTGCCGTCAGGCTTTAAATCCCAACGTTTTTCAAGCTCAAGCATTGCTGCACAACAGGAATCAAACCGTGTCCATGTTGTCAATAACGGGTCAATAAATTGGATTTTTCTGGTAAAACTATTAGTATATGTTTAGAAATACTAATTATTCATAAAAACAAAAAATTTTTTAAAAAAGTTAATTCTAAAAGAATAAAAGACTTACCTGACGAAAGGTAAGTCTTTCAATCTGCCGTTTGGGGTGCCCCAAGCGGCAGTGTTTTTATTCAGGAAGTTTATCTAAATCAAGCGTATACATAATTGCGCGTTCGCCCCTAAGTTCTTTTAAAAGTCCAAGGCTACGAATTTTTGCTAAGCGTTTATCAACAGTTGACAAACTAATTCCCATAACTTCGCACAATCCTTTTTTAGGAATACCACGATTTGAGAATAGTGCAACCTGAAGCAATACTCCACAAAATTCTTTTTCTGCTTCGTCGCTGAGTTCATTGATGTTATAAATTATATCATAATATTTGTTCAAGGCTTCCATTCTCTTGCACAGGGCTTCATAAAGGTTTTTAAATGATTCGTTTATTATTGTTAAAAACATAATAACAAACGGTGTTAAGTCACCTTTGTTCTTAGCATCATTACATACTTGGAACGCATTATAGTATTGCTTGATATTTTCTTTGATTGTGTAGGAAAGTCGATAACCAATCAGATACTCAAACTCTGTTGAGAGCAAATAACTGCTTATAAAACGTGATGTTCTGCCGTTGCCATCATAAAAAGGATGAATATAACCAAAGAAATAATGAAAAAGAGAAATTCTTATAAGAATAGGAATGCTTGCATCATTAAGAATTAACAAAGCTTTTTCCATCAACTCAATGACTTTGTTTTCAGGATAGACACCCTTATGAATTACTTTTTGAGTTGCAGTTGCAACATCTGCCCTGTCTTTTCTGAAAATAGTTCCGTCAGGGGCATTTTCAGGACAGTCTTCGATTATTTCAGGAAGAACAAGCTCATCATAGATTTGCCTGATATCTGAACAAGACTGAAGTGAAAATTTTTCGGTGGTCATCAAGCTGTATTTTTTGACTAATCCATAAAACCTTTTTTTCTTATCAGTTTTATTTAAGTCATCTAATACGGCGGCCAATTCTTTTCTTGTGCTGTAAACACCTTCAATATCATTTGTCAGCTTGATTTCATCGAGCAAACATTTACTGGCAAACTGTTCGAGGGCGGCACCAGGTAAATCCTTACAAAGAATAGCTACTTTTTTATCTAGTTGCATTATTTCCGAGCTTAATTGATAAATTTCAGGACACCAACAATAAAAAGCATCAAAATCGTGAATTTTAATCGGAAGAATACAAGTAGATTCCGAAGAAAATCTTTGATTGTACAAACTTTCATATCCGTTTTTATCTTTGTAATATAAATGAGATAAAGTCATATATTCCATAAAACTACCTCCTTAATTCGTTTTTTAAAGAACTCAGGACCCGATTTTGATGTTAAGTTAGTTAAAATCGCCATTTTTAACTAACTTAATGTTATAATAACATCCTAAACCTGTTATGTCAATCGTTTTTTACGTAGTTATATTATACGAAATCTATCATACTATTCTTGTCGAATATATTGTGCACAACATTTTTTATTTCATTTGGTGACAGCGCTTCCTTTATATACTCCAACCCTATTAATATTATAGCTTGTTTGATGTCCAATAAAACTCACTTAAAAACAGAGCCGTCCGACACATAACGTATCGGACGGTAAAATTTTATTTAATTGTTGAAAAATGTTGTAGAGTTGAGAAAAGTGCGAATAATAATATTAAAACCTCGAAAGGAACGGGTTATGTTCAACTGCCGTCAGGCTTTAAATCCCAACGTTTTTCAAGCTCAAGCATTGCTGCGCAACAGGAATCGAACTGTGTCAATGTTGTAAAGTCAAGGTTAATTTTATGGATCGATATGGTTAAATTATTAGTATATGTTTACAAATGTAAAATATTCATGAAGATACAAAAGTATAATATCAAAGCACACAATTAGTCACAATCAACTTTTCGGAACAAGCTGTTGTACATAATCTGATATATGTGATATAATAAATCAACATGAATTTTGGGCGTGAGAAAATGACAGGCAAGGAGAAATTTGAACTTGACGGAAAATCTTTGGGCTTTGATTTTAAGGATTTCTGGGAGTTTCAGTATTCAAACATATATAATATGCAAGAAACCATTGCGGAATTTCTTGTTGCAAAGGCTCTTGGTTTAGACGAATCATATAACACAGGTTATTGGACTCTGTTCGATGTGTTCTACCGTGACACAAGAATCGAAGTCAAACAAACCTCATATTATCATCCGTGGAATGAAGGCGGCAAGGTTTCGCAGGTCAGAACCTTCGGCATCACAAAAGCCAACAGCAATTACGAAGGTGACGGCGGTGAAAACAAATACGAACGCCAGAACGATATTTATATTTTTTGCCTTAATACGGGTGATACAAAAGAAACCTCATATCCGCTGAATCTTAACAATTGGGAATTTTACATTGTTCCGACCGCATTTATTAATGAGCATTGCGGAAACAACAAAACAATTTCCCTCAACCGAATCAGAAGCTTCGGATTCAGAGCATTTCGTTTTGACGAAATCAAAGCAGAGGTTGACAGAATAATATATACTCTTTAAGTTCACACATAAAATAAACCACCGAAAATCCGCAAAAGTGCAGGATAACCGGTGGTTCGTCTTTTATATATCTTGCTCCTTCTGACAAGATTCATTTTCTTGTGACTTCTTTCACTTGCCTTTCAATCTTGTGCCAACGCAAGAGTTCAGGCTGTCATTCCCTAGCTCATTCATAAGGCACAAGACAGGAGCAAATATATCATAACTTTGATACAGATAAAAATCAATATTATTCCGCCTTGAAATTGTAAACAGGTTTAATAATTCTGATTATATCTGCCGTGGGGGAAATGTTATTGACAATATCGTCCATAGACTTGTATGCCATGGGGCTTTCGTCGATTGTTCTGTGGCTGATGCAAGTGCTGTAGATTCCCTGCATACTGTTCTGAAACTCTTCAACGGTAAACTTATCCTTTGCCTCGGTTCTGCTGAAAAGTCTGCCTGCTCCGTGAGGTGCAGAGCAATTCCAATCCTCGTTGCCTTTGCCGATACAGATTAAACTTCCGTCACGCATATTGATGGGGATAAGTAATTTTTCACCACACTTTGCAGAAACAGCACCTTTACGGATAATATTACTTTGCATATCAATATAGTTATGGATTGTTTCGAAATGCTCAAAATCTTCAAGTTCTTTATCAAAAAGGCTGTTGAGGATTATTTTTGCTATCATATAACGGTTAAGAGTTGCAAAGTATTGACAGAACTGCATATCATGGAGATACATACCTCTGTATTTACCCTCAAGATAGCAGAGGTCTTTGGGGATTTCGGATTCCTTTTTCGCAAAGCTTTTCTTTAATGCTTTGAGGGTTGATTCAATTTCGGATCTTCTTCCCGTTTCTTTGTATTCGGTAATAATTCTGTCTTTTTCCGCCCAGAACTCTTCGATACCTCTGTGAATTTCCCACGCCATATTCTGATAAAGCTCTGCAACCTGTTTGCCGAGATTTCTGCTGCCCGAATGGATGACAAGATATCTTCTACCCTCATCGTCAACGTCAATTTCAATAAAATGATTGCCGCCACCGAGAGTACCTATACTTCTCTCAAGGCGCTTTGAATGCTTAAGCTCTCTGTAACAGAAAAGATTCTGCATTTCGGGAAGGTGTACAAGTCTGCCCGGCTGAACCTCTGCACCCGAAGGAATTTTATCCCTGATGATTCTGTCAAGTTTGTCAAAGTCAACGTGATTGAATCCGAGGTCAACCGTAAGCATACCGCAACCGATATCCACGCCCACGATATTGGGAATAACCCTTTCACCGAGGTCAGCCGTGAATCCGATTACACAGCCTGCACCTGCGTGAACGTCGGGCATAATTCTGATTTTACAGCCTTCTACGAAACTCTGGTTGCAGAGAGTTTCAAGCTGTTCTGCTGCGGTTTCATCTATTTTATCGATAAAAACTTTTGCGGTGTTGAATTTTCCGCCGATAGTTAACATAATAATCAATCCTTTCTATACGGCGGAGAAAACTCACGCCGCTATTTTTTTGTATCTTTCGCTGCCGATGATATCCATCATCACCTTGTAGGGTGAGAGTGTACCGTCAGCAACCATTGAAAAAATTGCAGGTGTGCATCCTGAAACGAGTGCAACACCCTGTTCATTCTGTTTTACGGGCTGATGCATATTTCTGCTCTCAACATTCCAGAAAACCACACGAGGGAGTTTATAGCCTTTTTCTTCGAATATCTTTTTGGCATATTCAAAGTTTGTAAGGGATGCATCCTCTGTGCAACAGTCAAACTCCATATCGGTTATGAAATACAGAGTTGAGGGTAATTCGGACTGAGGCAGATTATTCTTGACAGCCGCACTGAGAATAAGTTCGAAGACTTTCTGAATATTGGTGTTTGCAACTTCATTGAAGGTTTCACAATATTTCACCTTTTCAAAAAGACTTTCACCTTTAAGTTCAACAAGTTGAGGATTTTCAGAGAAGGTAATGAAATGATTTGCGAATGCACCTTTGTTATGCTCTGCGAAATAGATGCCCAGTGACATTGCAACAGTTATGGGTGCGACAGAGTTATCGCCGTAATAACCATACATTGAGCCTGAACCATCGATAACCGCAAGGGCATTTTCACCGTTTGTGAAGTCCTCAAGGTTATTCCACGCAACTTCAATGCTTTCATCCTCAACGGAATCATTGCCGTATCCATAAGAGAAATAGGGTCTGATAAGCTCATAGGGCATAAGGGTTGCGGTGTTCATTTTTGCTTTGCCGCCAGCAACATTCTGAAGATATTCGTTATATCGCTCACCGTCATTGCGTCTGAAAGCTTCACGGTATTTGAACATTGCCTTTGATGGTTGCTTTGAATAATCAAAGGTATAATCCTTTTCGCGGAGATTATTTTCGATTATTCTGATTTTTGCTCTGAGCATTGAAAGTGTTTTACGGTATTCCTTATCGGTTGTGCCGAGCATTTTGATAAGGATTTTTGCGTTCTTAACGGTTTCTTTGTCCGATGCGTTAACGGAAGGCAACCACTTTGCGAGAAGTGAAATTTCACCGTCCGCATAAAATGCTTCAACATCTTTTGTAAGCTGATTTCTGATGAAATCAACCATAGATGACTGACAAGGTGTGCCGATAAGCACAAGCAGATCGTCAAATCTGCCGTAATCCGCAACGTAAGAAATATTCTTCTTTACGGATTCAGGATAATTCACTGCAAGCCATCTGAAAAGGGTGCGAAAAACGCGACGTTCACCAAGTCCGCCGCGTATATCTCTTGCAAAAAATAATATTTTCATTGCAATATCGGGGTTTTCTGTGAACGCCCTGACAAAGCGAGTTATTATTTCCTGCTCGGAGTTGTTGCGGATTGCACCTATTGTGCCGAAAAGGTCAACGCATTCTGAACCTGTTGAAAGGTATGTAGCCGCACCGTTTTCTGTAAAGGTTTTGTTTGCTTCGCTTTTAAGGTAATTCAACATTGAAAACCCCTCCTTGAAATAACATTTTGAAGCAAGGCGCAAAAAGTGATTTGATAAAGTTCAGGTTTTCACCCTAGCTTATTCAGAGTCAAATTGCTGTTTGCGCCTTTGACAAGACACCTTGAAAAAATCCATTAAGTTTCAAGATTAAAGGATTATTGCTGTGTGTGTCTTTATATAAGTTATACAAAGCACCGTTTTACGGCAGGATTCGAACCTGCTTACGGGGATTTTCAGGTCCCCTGCTTTATCCAGATAAGCTACAGATAATTGCTGTTGGTGCTTTTATTCAAGATGCCTATTTTAGTTGAATCCTGCGATTCGTTGCAGATTCGGTCAATGAATATTCACAGACTCCCTGTAAGAATTGCTGCAGGCATCTTTATCGATTAAATCACAAGGCACAATCACCCGAGCTATGAACTCGGCGTCAACATCAGACTAATGATTAGCTGTCAGTGCCTTTGACAAGACACCGTAAAACACATCTGTAATCAGTTCAGAAGACTGAATCAGTTAAGGATTGCTGCAGGTGTCTTTATTCAAGATGCCTTTTTGGCGTTGCCAACGGCGGTCTGAGGTCAGTATCCTCAGCTCCCCGATTGCCAACGGGGAAATTTTCATAGTTGCTGTGCAGGCATCTTTATTGATAAAATCAAGGCACAATATGTTGCACAGGATATAAACCCGATAATAATACTCCAACTTAACGATGCTGTTTGTGCCTTTAGTTTTAAGAGCAAAGCACCGTCTGCGTGCACGAGGATTTTTAGTCCTCTTCACTCCCTGCTGTTGGTGCTTTTATGTTTGCGGAAGCGTTTTGTGCTTTCCACAATTGCGATTATACCGCCCGAAGTTTGGAAAATCACGGAAAAAAAGTTGCGAACTTGACCGAAATCAAGCCCGCAACCGTTAAAATTCAATATTTTTTTGTGATAAAAGCCGTTCAATTATCAGATTCCTGAAACATTGAGGCTCAACAACCTCAACAAGAGGACCGAATGATAAAACCCTGATAACAAGCTCGGTTTCATCCGATGAATCGTAAAATATTTTAACCTTATACCTATTATCGTCAAGGCGCTCGGCTTCCTTTTTGAAATGTGCAAAATGAAGCATAACCCTTTCAAGCGAGTTTCTTTCATCCGTCAGTTCAAGAACAAAATATGTTTCACCGTCAAGAGCAACATCGGTTTCATCATCACAGGCATTGCCGATAACGGTACAACGCTCAACACCTGAAAGGTTGATAAAAGTTCCTTTGTCGCAGTGACGCAGAAGTACACGGAATTTATCATCCTTTTCAGAATACTCAAGCCTGTACGGATCACCTTCCATAAGAATAAAATGACCCTTGTTGCCGTGATAACGGATTTTTAATCGCTTTTTATTTTTGATTGCCCAAAGAAAAACTCCGAAATTCTTAATATAGGTGTTATCTTCAAAGGGGTCGCCGTTATTGTATTTATCAAAAACAACGTAATCATCAGGAGTAAAAAGCGGTTCAATATCGCCGAGAAAATCAAAGTTCACATCAAAAAGCTTTATTCTCGGGTCAAGGCTGATTGCTTTGAGCCATCTTTTCTGAAGAACCGTCAGCGGCATTGAGGGTTTATGCTCAAGCGGAGTTGATAATTCCTCATCGAGAAGCTGCCACTTGCCGTTTTTCAGAGCAGGAACAATTGTGAGAAAGCTCTCGGCAAAGGCTTTTTCGGTGACAATTTCATTCATCCTTTTTTCTGTCAGGTCACCTTTGACGGCTTCGGCAAGGATTGCCGCAACGGCATTATAATAATTGCCGTAAATCTCGTGAAAAAGCATTACTCCTCACCTCCGATTCCGTACATACGGTACAAATCCGTCATATCCATTCTGAAGCGGTTTTCAACAAGCTTGTTTGACATTTCAAGCGAGGTTATGCGGCAGATAAATGTTCTTATCCACGGGAGCATCTCGTTTGAGTCATAAACATCTGCGGTGAATTTCGCCGTATGGTCATCTGTTCTTTCAACAGTACCGCATCTTTTTTCACGCATAAGGCGTTTAAAAATATGCTTTTCTCTCACACCGATATGAACGGTAAACTCAACGTGTTCAAGCTGATTTTTACCGCTGTAACCAACACCCCACATATGCTTTTCAATCTCCGAAAACATCTCACGCAGAGCATCAAATTTATCGCATTCATCAAGCGGTGTTACATTGCTGACATAATCAAGTCTGAACATTTTGAAGTTATGGAATTTTTTTGAATATGCCGCAAGATATCTTCTGCCGCTCTGAACGCTGACAAATATTCTGACAGGTAAAACAGTTTCTTCCCTTTCATTGTCATAGCGTTTTGGGTTATTGGTAAGGTTAACCCACCGCTTTTTGCTGATTGCTTCAAAAAGTCCGCATAAAACTTCACTTTCAAGAGCGTGGGTTATGTAGTGGTGCTTAAATGAAAAGTATTCGTTTTTATTTTCGGTTTTATCAAGCATATAGTTTCCGATAACTCCGCAAAGACCTGATTCCGCAAAGAATTCAAGTACATCGGAATACGGTGTTATATCAGCATCTTCTGTTCTTGAATAATATGCCTTTTTGCCTTCTTTTCTGCAATCAAGCAAGCCGAGAGAAACGTATTCCTTAAGCTTTTTGCGAACGGTTGATTCGTCAAATTCCATCGGATTTTCAAAGCAAAGAAGATAATCTTCAATGTTTTCGATTATCTCCGTGAGAGTCAGTTCAATATCCGATGAATGAAGAATATCAAAAAGAATAAAGTGCAGCGTTATATCG
Organism: Acutalibacteraceae bacterium; assembly: GCA_045536245.1. Lineage (GTDB taxonomy): Bacteria > Bacillota > Clostridia > Oscillospirales > Acutalibacteraceae > CAG-177. Next base: position 9,982 of record JAZSNE010000035.1, read on the forward strand.
CCGTCGGTGAAACTTTTTGATTTGAACACATTATAAAGCAGATTGCGGCTTGATGAACGGCTGTCAATGGAAAGAAAAACGTTCTTGCCGTTTTCACTCTGACGGAAACCCATATAATCTCCGAGCCAGCTTTCGATTCTGCGGCGTTCGTTATCATAAGAACGGGCGCTCTTTTTGTCGTATTCATCTCTGCTTTTGAAACCGTAAACATAGAATTCTCTCATATAGTCACGGATTTTTTCAAAATTCTTTATAAGCTCCGAATATGCCATTCATCTCACCTCCGTAAATTTGATTGTAGCATTTTCTTCTTCATTAATCAAGAACGCATCTTACTGTTTTGCCCCAGGGCGGAGTAATATCATAATTATTCAGCATCCACAACACAGGGATACCCATTGCGGCAGATTCGTCGGGATAATACGCTTCACCGTCCGTAAAAATGATCATAACCGACGGCTTGTCTGCGAAACGGTTCGATGCTATATAATCAAACACCGCAAAGAAATCCGTTCCTCCGCCGCCAACGGGAATGATGCTTAATATATTGTTGACGGTATCAAACGGAACGGGGTCTGTTACCTCAACGTCAAAGAATCCCAATTCTCCCTCAAACTTGCCGTTATACTGCGAGATTGCACCGCATATTTCAGAATATGCAAGATTTATCATCTCATCGGTAATTGAAGCGGAAGTATCAACCATAAAGAGAATTTTCTTGACAGCAAAGTCTTTTTCGTTAAAATCGGGCAGGAAGAAATCGCTGCCATCAAATCTTCTGTCAGGCGGAGAAAAAGAATAATCGCAGACTTCTTCCTGAACAAAATCGTTAAGAATCTTTTTCCAGTCCGTTTTCGGCTTTTTCAAATCCGAAACAAGCCTTTGCGCGAATGCAGGTACATTTCCTGCTCCTTTGCCGTTGTTACTCATTTGCGATACGGCATCCATTGCGGCGGCAACAAGAGTTTTCCAATCTACATCCAATTCAATTCCGTTATCGGAAATACCAACCGCAAAGCCGTCGCCGTCTTCTCCATCACCGTCAGTCGGCATACCTTTCCCTTTTTTATCCTTTGATGCGTTTTCACCTCCGACAGTTCTCAATACAAGAGTATCATCAAGATCACCTTTGATGATAAGCGTCAGCGTTTTGTCGTCCTTCGGATATTTCAGCTTACCCCACCATTTATCGTTATCAATCATAATTCCGTTCTTGAGAACCTCATCGCCGTCGGGAACGAAGCGACAATACTGATAAACCTCATTGGCATCAAAAAATTTTCCTTCTTGAATAAAACCATCTTTAACAAATGAATGATATATTCTGCCAAGCTTACGGAATTCATCATCTTCAAGCACATCATCACACAGGTGGGAATTGATAACAATATCGCAAGCGTGGTGATACGTATGCCCCGAAAGCTCATTATCACGCCGAATATCCTCAAAAAGAATGTGCATCACCTGATGGCAAAGAATAAAATCAAGCTCATCGGTTGGGAGTTTTTCAAAATAATCAGGATTAAAGAAAATAGCTCTGCCGTTAGTTGACATTGTCCATATTTTTGTGTCGGAAACAAAATCAAGATGCATCAGCATCAAAGCATAAAACGGATGCTCAAAAAGAAGCCTTGTTCTGGATTGGATTATCTGCTTTTTTATGCGGTTAATTCTCTGTTTAGTCATATAACCAATCCTTGTCGTTATATATCATCCACTCGGCATAGCTTCTGCACTTTTTCAACGCAGGCTGAATTGATTTTATCCGCAGATAATCGTCAAACAGCTTGTATTTTATCTCATTCGGCAGTTTTGCGGCATATTCGATTGAATTGCGGATTTCCTTTTCTGTGCGTTCACCCGATGCATAGGCAACCATTTTTGAAACAAACGCAAGCATTGCTTCGGGTCTGATAGGTACCGAACAGTTGCCGTAATTATCACAAAAAGCGTCTTCAACTGGCGGAAGCTTATTAAAAATCTCGCACCACGCTCTGAAACTGCCTGCAGTCCGTGTGCCGATGCATCCCTCAACAAGCGGATAAACCTTATTGAGGTCACCGCATACGCTGTTGAGAATATTGCTCACCATCTCCCACGAACGGGGCGACGGAAAGGCAAGCTCGTTGTTTTCAAACTCAGTTTCGTTGAGAGACAGAGGCGATGCTGTCAGAAATCCCGTTACCATTTGATTGATTCCGTGTGAAACCGCCCAATTGTGCCAGCTTTCAGCCGACGACTCAATCTCTATATGGCAAAGTCGGTTTGCAAGTGCACGGGGCATTGTGAACGCAACGGATTTGTCCGTAACTCTGTTACCTGCGGCAATAACGATGCAGTTTTCGGGCAACTTATGTTCGCCAACCGTTCTGTCGAGAGTTATCTGATATGCCGCAGCCTGAACTGACGGAGGTGCAGCTGATATTTCATCAAGAAACAGAATGTTGACGATTTTCTCGCTCTCATCCATCTGAAAGATTTTAGGTTTCAGCCATACGGCAAGGGTTTTATCTTCGTTTGAGGTGGGTATGCCTCTTAAATCCACAGGATTGAAAAGTAACAACCGCACATCGGTAACAATAACTTTTTTATCGGTGTTTTCTTCTATTTTCTTTGCGACCTGCTTTACACCCTGCGACTTCCCTACACCCGGTGCACCCCACATCATAACCGACGGAAAAGTGCGGAAAGGCAATGATGATTTAATTAATGATATGTATGCCGCAGAAAGCAGAGAAACTGCTCTGCTGACGGTCATTCTCGACATTCCCGAAATGTTTTCAGCCATAAAATCAGTCCTTTTTATTCACTATACAAGTTAAGTTCTATATAAAAATATTCAATTTCATCAGCACAAACTGCGAAATCTACTCCGTTGGCAAGCCTGAAGTGCATACCGTTAGGTAACATGTTTGCTTTTTCGGCTGCCTGTGCTCTTTCCTCGTCAAATCCGCTAACATCAAAAACATAGCAATCTGTTCTGTCAACAATTACTTCGTTTACCCGTTGTTCTTCGTACTGCAACTCAAATTGTTTTCCCAAATCATAAAAATATCTGTTTAAAATATATTCATCATCAGGCGGTAAATCATAATTCTTTCTGACTCTGACATCCCAAGGATTCATTTCTCTGTATTTTACAAGACCGACACCATGAATACAGAATTCTATTGCAACATTGTCAAAAATCAAAATCGCAGGACCGCCCAAATAAGAAAAGTCATAATAGTTTTTATTGTGTGAATAGGATTCAAGATAACTTATCAAACTTGCGTAAACCTTTTTGAGGGTATGATTTTTACAAAGTTCATTTAACCTGTCTTGCAAATCCAGATATGAGTAGCACCAGCTGTATTCAATATCAGGAGTGGTAACGGTTAAATAATTCACCTTTTCAAATCCATAATAATCCATTTTCTTCACCTCTTGATTTGATTTTACCATCATTAGTGTCCCATAAAACTCCCTTTAAAAATAAAACCGTCCGACACAGTAACGTATCGGACGGTAAATTTTTTGCTTAATTGCCGAAAAATGCAATACAATTGTGAAAAGTGCAAATAATAATATAAAAAACTGCAAAAGGAATCGATTATGCGATATGTTCAACTGCCGTCAGGCTTTAAATCCCACCGTTTTTCAAGCTCAAGCATTGCCGCGCAACAGGAATCAAACTGTGTCCATGTTGTCAATAACGGGTCGCCTTCACGGATACGCATTGTGCGGCGGATTTCCTTGGGGATGACGACTCTTCCGAGGTCGTCGATTCTTCTGACAATGCCAGTGGCTTTCATATATATCTTTCTCCTTTTTCAGACAAATCTTGGTGTTATTATTTGTGAAGCAAGGGGATTTATACTGCAAATTATGATAAAGATTGTGTTTGCTTGTTTTTTAAATTTTAATGTGCTATGATATATAAGAACTTTTTATTAATTTTTAGAGGCGAAAGAATGATTAAAGAACTTATTCATGACCCGATTTTGCTTGCAAGGAAATCGGAGGTCGCAACAAAAGAAGATTTGCAGGTGGCACAGGATTTGCTGGATACTCTTAACGCCCACAAAGACGGCTGTGTCGGTATGGCGGCGAATATGATTGGTGTGCAAAAACGCATTATCGCTTTTGATAATGATGGCACATATATGGTTATGTTTAATCCCGAAATCATTAAAAAATCGGGACCCTACGATGCAGAAGAAGGCTGTCTTTCTCTGCTCGGCGGACCCCGAAAGTGTAAGCGTTATCAGACAATAAAAGTACAGTGGCAGACAGCTGAATTCCAGACCCGTATCAAAACTTTCACGGGCTTTCCTGCACAAATAATTCAGCACGAAGTTGACCATTGTGAGGGAATTTTGATTTAAGAAGTACGGATTATTGTACACCAAGGTTTGCTATAATATGAGCATCAAAGGAGATGATTGTATGCTCAGAGAAGGCGCTTCACCTACACACGAATACCGATGCAAATTGTTAGAGTTCTTTTCAAATCTGGATTTAGATTACAGCATAAGGGCAGAGCTCACCGAACCCATAGGGAGACTTCCCGAAAAAAACAAAGATAAAGCCGCCAAAGAAATTCTGGATCTTATTTCAGACTGCAAAACACCGGAAGAAATGCTTGACAGGATGAGAAATTATAAATTTGTTTATAACAAAAAATCTTCTGCATCCGAGAAAAAATATTATCCTATGTGGGCACATGATTTCCCCAATTACAGTGATCAACATAATGCTTGCTACATATGGGAATGCGAAAAAGACAAACCTAACCGATCGCTGCTCCCTGTAAGACTTTATATTGACGGCGATTATTTTCGTCTTGAAGACGAAGAATTTGGGGAAGGTCTGGAAACTTACCATGACTGTTTCTTGGTCAGAAAACGAGACACTTTGTTTGTAGAGGATATTCTTTATAAACTGCATATTTGTATTCAGTCAGCCGAATATGTTTTTGCAAAAATGCTTTATGATAAATCTTCCGAAATTCTGTTTACTGAATTTCCGAATATTGAGAATATTTCTTACGGAGAACAGAAAGAAAACGGAATATATCCTATAAAGTGGAACATACCGTACGATGTTCTTATTAACCGTCAGCTTGAAATAATGCAGGAACTTCTTGATAACGGTATGTTTCTTGATGAAAAACTTGAAGAAACCGAAGATTCAGACAATCCAAACAAACTCACACACATATATCTTGACGGTATTCTTGACGGTGATCCCGATGACGTTATTGATGCAATAAAAAACACTAAAAGAGAAGATTACCTTAAGAATTTCGGTAATAAACGGCTGACTTATACGCTTGATGAATGTATGAAGTATTATAAAATTTTTACCGAAGATATTCTTGAACTCGGAAACCAAAAAAGAGTTTACTGTATTATAGAAGAACAGAACCGTGATTTGTTTGAAGCAGCAAGAAGACTTGATGCAAAGACACTTCTTGAATATGCCTGTAACGGCAGGAACCTTAATGCTATTTGCACAAACGGAAACTCTGTTTTTTCGGAATACCTCAACAGAATCATTGACGATGCAGGGAATCCTGAAAGTGCAACTGAATTTTGCGAAAAAGATGTACAAGCACTTGTTGATGCAGGGGCAAACCCTGCACTTTACGGTGTTGACGATATTTTCCATCCACCAATAAATAATGCACTTGTTTGCGGCGAAACGGAAATTGTAAAGTTCTTACTGAATAATAATGTTAACCCCGATCTTTTTGTCACGATAGATGAAAAATATGAATCCGAAACCCTTCTCGAAAGAGAAGAAAGATGGCTTTTGGAAATGCCTTATTATGGTTCAAGTCCAAATGCAGAAGAATTATATAAAGAACATATTCGTCTGCTTAAAGAAACACTTGGCATATGACGGATAGTATTGAATTCAACGGAGTACAACTATGATAGCTTATACATACAAAGAACACGGAAAGTTTGAGCTGACGGACAAGCCGAAGCCTGAAATAATTGACAGCCGTGATGCGGTTGTGAGAGTAACTCTTTCGAGTATTTGCTCAAGCGATTTGCACAACAAACACGGCTCTGTGCCCCGTGCGGTGCCGGGTATTACAGTCGGTCATGAGATGGTCGGCGTTGTTGAATCTGTCGGCGCTGACGTTAAGAACGTTAAAGTTGGCGACAGAGTTACTGTTAACGTTGAAACCTTCTGCGGAGAGTGCTTTTTCTGCAAGAAGGGATTTGTAAATAACTGTACCGATAAAAACGGCGGTTGGGCGCTCGGTTGCAGAATCGATGGCGGACAAACTGAATTTGTCCGTGTGCCTTATGCCGATATGGGGCTCAACAAAATCCCCGATACCGTTACCGATGAACAGGCTTTGTTCGTCGGCGACGTGCTTGCAACGGGATTCTGGGCAACACGTATTTCAGAGATTACACCCGATGATACCGTGCTGATTATCGGAGCAGGTCCGACGGGCATCTGCACTCTGCTTTGCGTTATGCTCAAAAACCCGAAGAGAATCATCGTCTGCGAAAAGGACAAAAACCGCATTGATTTTGTGAAATCGCATTATCCCGATGTGCTCGTTTGCGAGCCTGAAAACTGCAAGGATTTTGTTCTTGCAAATTCCGACCACGGCGGTGCGGACGTTGTGCTTGAGGTTGCAGGCGCAGAAGACACTTTCCGCCTTGCGTGGGAGTGTGCAAGACCGAATGCGATTGTCACGGTTATTGCACTCTATGACAAGCCGCAGAGCCTTCCTCTGCCCGATATGTACGGCAAGAATCTGATTTTCAAAACGGGCGGTGTTGACGGCTGCGACTGCGACGAAATCCTCTCACTCATCGAGAAGGGCAAGATTGACACAACCCCGCTAATTACCCACCGCTTCGCACTCAAAGACATCGAAAAAGCATACGAAATCTTTGAGAATAAACTTGATGGGGTAATAAAAATTGCGATTGATTAAGATAAGCTATGGTTGATTTCTTGTTGCTGCTGTGGTATAATAAAAAAGCTCCAGAGGGGACAAATAGAGAGAAGCCTACAGAAGGGTTTGTGATTTACATATATGGGGCATATATCACAAATTTTGATGGAGGTGTTGCCGATGGTATCAGATTCAGCAACAACTATTAGTTTTTTATTGCTTTTAATAACTAACTTTTTCGGTATGTCTACCACTAATGTCCCCCTTCTATACAGAGTTTTATAACTATCAACCCCTGACTGTTAAAAGTCAGGGGTATTTCTTTCGCCCAATTCAATTGTGGGTTTCCTTTGTTGCTCTGCCATCTGTTTAAACTCCCATGCACCGCCGAAGTTGCGGGTAACATAGGTTACAACGATATCGGATTTATTGAGCATCCATTTATTGCGGTAGTTGATTGCAAAGCGGCGGGGAACGGTTTCTATTCCTTCGGGAAGGATTGAGTGCTCGTCGGGAATGTCATTTTTAGTGGGCATATAGGCAAGGACAACGTAATATTTTATCGGATAAGTCTTTGACAAATCCTCAAGCTGGCGGCGTACCATAGCATCGAAATTGCCGTGGTTGCCGACATAAAACAATGTTGCATTTTTATTTTCAATCAAGTCTATCAGAGTCAGTCGCAAGGCCGGCTCTGTTTCTTTTGGGGTATCTCTGTGACCGAAGAAGGTACAAGTCATATAATCACCGTCTTTCGCAAATATAGTATACTTAAATCAAGTATACTAACAACATTGTACCACAGAATAATCTTAAAATATACTTAAATCAAGATTTTTGGCGGTGAGTATATTGAGAAATAAAAACAATAAACATCTGGGAATTGAAGTTTCTCCCGATTTGCACGGCAAACTGCACTATATCGCAAAATATGAAGGTCGCTCCGCAAACGGTCAGATACTTTACTTGATTCGTCAATGTATAAAAGAATTTGAAGCTGAAAACGGCGAAATTAAATTAGAGCCGGAAGAAAACAATTAATTCATTATCAACTTTTTAAGCCGTCCGAGCAATCGGGCGGCTTGATGTTTATTCTTTGATTTTGTTTTTAACTTCTTCTGCACTTTTTTCTGCCGCATCAGCTTCAACATCATAACCACGCTCACGAAGTGTGTCGGCAAGTTTCATATACTCCGCATATGATTTTTCGTAGTCACCCAAATCCTCATAAAAATCTGCTTTGCAGTAAAGCTCATCGCAGAAATATGTGCCGATTTCGCCAGCTTTGTTGTAGCATTCAAGAGCTTCATCATATTTTTTAAGCTTTTTGGCAATGTCACCGCCGTGAATATACATTCTCCAATCGTCGGGGAATTTTTTGACAGCTTCTTTGAAAACAACGTATGCTTCTTCAGTTTTTTCGGCGTAAATCAGAGCGATGATAAGATTATCCGTTTCTCTCGGACTGTCGGGATTTGACTTTGCTTTTTCGGTTTGCTCCGCAATGATTTCATCGCCTTTGCCGATAAGAAAATAAAAACTCATTCTCTGCATAAGGGCAAGTTGATAATTTGTCGGGTCATCGTCGGGGTTGTCATTCACTGCTTTGTCAAACCATTCGGCGGCAACATCTTTACAGCGGTTCATCATACACTTGTGTATCCAGGCGTAGAGCCATTTGTCCTCTGTAGAAAGCTCGCCGTTTTTCATAAGCTTGAGATATTCATAACGGCAGCGCATAAAGTCCTCGGGGTCGTGGGATTGCTCATAAACAGAAGCAAGACGCTGTGCGTAGTTATCGTAAGCAACAGAATTCTTTTTATAAAAATCATCAACCGTTACTTCGTAAAGTTTTGCAAGCTCGGGTAAGGTCAGAACATCAGGCAGAGTTGTTCCGCATTCCCAACGGGAAACTGTTTGTGCATTGACGTTCAGCTTATCCGCAATCTGCTCCTGCGTAAAACCTTTTGCAAGCCTGAACTTTTTAAGATTTTCAGTAAATATGTTATTCATAAGTTTCACCTTTCGTTTGTTTTCCGAAGCTTCTGTTGTGATTATATCACGCAAAAATCAATTTGATAAGGTCTTATTTTGTGAGCGGACTCTTGAATTATGTGTAGTCGGGCAAGCTGCTCCACGGAGCGTAGGTTGAGATTTGAATTCAAATGAACTATACTGTATCTGTAAAGGAGAAACGGCTATGGATAATTATATTACAGGTGCAACCATCAAACGCTTGCGTGAAGCAAAGGGAATCACGCAGACTCAGCTTGCCGAGCAGATAGGTGTCAGCGATAAGGCTGTGTCAAAATGGGAAACGGCAAAGGGTCTGCCCGATATTACGCTGATTGAACCGCTTGCAAAGGCTCTCGGAGTTTCGGTTATGGAGCTTATGTCAGGCGATACGGTTATCAATAAAAATATTTCGTCAAATATTCTGCGTTCAAAATTTTACGTCTGCCCCGTATGCGGCAACGTAATCCGCACAACGGGTGACACGGTCATAAGCTGCTGCGGAATAACTCTGCCGCCGCTTGAAGCGGAAGATGTTGACGAAGCACACGGTGTAACCGTTGAAAAGGTTGAAGATGAACACTTTATAACGGTCAATCACGAAATGACAAAGACGCATTTTATTCCGTTTATCGCTTATCTGACATCCGACAGAGTTCAGTTTGTCAAATTCTATCCCGAAGGCAACGCAGAAACACGCTTACAACTACGTGGCAGAGGGTATCTGTATATTTACTGCAACAAACACGGACTTATGAAAAAGAGGATATAACGCAAAAGCCGAAATTTAATTCAGCAGATATAAAGCTTTATTATGAAGCGGATATATTTACTTTGTCAAAAATTATGTGATAATAAAGCCAAAAAACACTGCGAGGATTTGCCATGAGAAACATATTTGGTTTAATTTTGATAGCGGTCAGCGGACCGCTGCTTGCCGTTACAGGGTTTATGCCGCTCATTGCCCCGTTGGTTATTGGTGTTTTTCTTTTCTCTTCGTTTACAACTGAAGATATGTTTATTGATTACATTTTGCCTGACGGCAAGCAGGCAATTTTAAGAAAAAGAAAATATATCACCTGTATTGTTCCGTTTGTTATCGTGTCATATATTCTCACGCTCGGAAAAGGTGTATTGCAGTTTATATATAAAGAAGAATACTACAGAGCAGTAATGGATTCGCAAGGCAACCCTGAGCTGATAAAATCACACGCAAAGAGTATGTTGTCATACGAAAAGAGCAAAGGGAAATATATTCTACACAGCAGTTCAGCAAAGAGTTTATGACAACCCAATATTCTGTTGAAGGAATCGGCTTCAAGAGAAAGAAAAGAAGGCTGATTGCCGTTATAGTAATTGTTTTGCTTATACTTATGACGCTTGTTGACCCTGCCGGATGGGCTATAACTGTGAGTTACGGCGTGATTTTTGTGCCGATGGTTATCCTGTGGATACCCGATTATAAGGATGCAAAAATATTGCAGGAAGCCTATGACAGAGCAGTGGGTACAGATTCTGAATGAACCTGTTGAATGCTCGCTTGTTTACACGCAGCTATTCAAGCCATATCTATAATATGAAACAAGAAAAACGGTTGTTTGTTTTGTCAGTTTGTCAGGCGGTGTTTACTTGTGTTTAAAAGCTTGGTATGATATAATATAGAAAACTACTTTGCGGGTGATAGCATGCTTTTAAAAATAGTTGCGTTTATTTCTTCAATAATTCTGTTTTTTACTTTTTCGGCGCCTGTGCCGGAAATGAATGAGGTTCTTACCGAAACTTCCTCAAATTTAAGCGAAAACAGAACGGCTGACGAAATAAACGGTGCAAACGGCACACGGTTTTATATTCAGCGCCCCATATCTGAAAAGCTCAACGAGGTCAATGCCGCCGATTTCGGTCTTTCGGAGGATAGCGATGATAATTTTGAGGCTTTCCAGAGTGCTCTTAACTATTGTTCGCTGCATCCTCAAACAAAGCTTGTTATCAACAAAGGCACATATTATTTCAGAAGTATCAACGGTCTTGATGCAAACAACTGCACGGATTTGTTGATTGAGGGCTCGGATGCAACCTTTGTTTTTTCTTCAACGGGATATAGGTTTTTCATCAGGAACAGCGATTGCGTCGAAATACGCAACCTCAACTTTGATTGGAACTGGGCAGAAAGTCCGCTTGCTTCGGTTGTTACCGTTCAGAACAGCAATGCTGATGCCAACACGGTTGACCTCGTGTTCATAAATGCGGAAAACTGCGACGAGAGCTGCCGACTGATGGCGATTACTCAATGCGACCCTGAAACTTTCACCTTCGGCGCAAAAAGCTCATCAAAAGAGGTTTATTTTTATCAGGACGGAACAAATATAAAATCTGTTCAGAAAATCTCATACAATACGTTGCGAATTACTCATAACGGCTGTATGGACAGCTTTGAAAACGGAGAAACATACATTCTCAGGCATTACGTCTATGACGGAACGGTTTTCAACATCAGAGATTACAGCAAAAACACAACCTTCAACAACGTGAGTATTTACGGCAGCGCCGGTATGGCTTATATCTGCGAGGGCAATTGCTCGCATTTTCAGATTATCAACAGCTTTATCGGTGTTAATCCCGAACACAAGGATAGCCGCAGCGTGTCGATGACCGCCGACGCAATTCATATTGTGAACACGCAGGGCTGCTTCAACATCTCAGGCTGCGACATAAGCGGAATGGGCGACGATGCTATCAACGTTCACGACGGGCTGGGCTACGTTTCTGCGGTGAACGGCAATACACTCACGCTGATTGCATCAGCAATGAGGCTTGAAGCGGGAGACACTCTCGCTTTTAAAAATGATAAATTCGAAAACACTGCTGCAAGGGCAAAAATTCTTTCTGTCAAAGCTCTTGAGGGAATAAGTAAAGAGGTTGTTCTTGAGGCTTTGCCTGAAGGTGTTTCGGCGGGCTGGACTGCATACAGCACGGAATGCAACAGCGGCAATTACGTTATCAGAAACAATTATTTCCACGAAAACAGAGCCAGAGGTCTGCTTCTGCAATCGCCGAACGGTCTTTGCGAAAACAACCGATTCTATAAGACGATGGCTCAGGCTATAAAGGTTGTTATGGATATTGAACCCACTCTCTGGCAGGAGGGTACGGGCGTTGACAATCTGATTATCCGCAACAATACTTTTGAAAAATGCAATTACAGCGACTGGGGTACGGTTATTGAAATCGGCACGAATATTGCCGGCAAACCGGCTGAAACCGCAGTTTTCACAAACGTTGAAATAACCTCAAACACGTTCAGGGATATTCCTTCTTTTACTTTGAAAGCTGATAACGTTAACGCTTTTGCTTTCAGCAACAACAGCATTGATTCAGGCGGTTTCTTTGAAGACAACCGTTCAAAAGGCAGGCTGCATTTCGGCAAATACTGTTCAAACGTTACCTGCAGCGGCAATGAATTTGCCGACAGCGGAATTATGGGCGAAAAAAAGATAGCATCGGCTGACAGTGCAGCTGTCTGGGCGATGGTTAATTCACAGGTTTTAAATTAATGATTCAGTGCTGATATTCACAGAAAAAGCCGTCCGAGAAATCGGGCGGCTTTTGGTTGTTGATTTTGATGATATTGATTAATTGGGATTAATGTGATATAATCAACCCATAACATCTGCCAAAAGGAGAGTCAGTATGAATTTAATTGCAACCGTTATGAGCTTTGTTATGATGATTCCGTCACTTTTCGGCCTGTATGGCACCGATGCCAAAGACACCGAAACGCTTTACCGTGAAAACGTGGCGGCAATCGGATATGAAAACACTATTGAGAGCGCAACGCCCCAGACTGAAATTCACGATATGATAGCAGAGCATTTCAATTCGCCTCTGCCTGAGGGTAAAACCGCTAAAAAAGCAATTGTTATCGGCTATGACGGCTGCCGTGCAGATGCGCTGAAGTATTCAGGCAATTTCATTGTGGGCGCAGTTGATAAAATGCTTGATGACGGCGCAACGCTTAAAATCGGCTATTGCGGCGGCGTTAACTATCCTGCAGAAAACACACAAAAAACCTCAACAGCACCCGGCTGGTGCTCCGTTATGACGGGCGAATGGGCTGATAAACACGGCATCACAGGCAACGGCATCACCAAAACGCTGGATTACAAAATGCTGATGACTTCAATGGTTGAGAACGGCGTTATTGATTCGGCAAATTTTGTTACGTCATGGAAAGGCCATTTTGTTGAGGAAAACAGCACGTACAAAGCCGAAAAGGCTTATTGCGAAGAGAACGATATCAACGTTGCATTCAATTGCTGCATAGAAGATACGGCAGCGGCAAGAACGGTTATCAAGGATATCAAACAGGATGACTGCTCTGATTTTATTTTTGCAATTTATGAAGGCACAGACCACGCAGGCCACAGCTTCGGTTTTTCGACAAACAACCCGATTTATGAGGCAGGTTTTATTCTCAACGACGTGCTTGCTTACAGAACAATCAAAGCGATTGAAAACAGAGATACTTATGAAACAGAGGATTGGCTTATAATCATCACATCTGACCACGGCGGCTTCGGCACAGACCATGGAGGCGCAACAATTCAGGAAAGAATGGTATTCATTCTCTCAAACAAAGAGTTCTGATTAAACAACGGACTTTGCAAACAAGGCAAAAGCTCCGCTGCGAAGCACAGATACACGTTAAGCCGAAAAAGAACAGGCTTATAATTCAACAACAAAAATTGGCTTGAACGAATATGTTTTCCGTTCAAGCCAATTTGCTTTATTTTATTTCACGTTTGTTTAGCGGTGCAGCTTTTTTATTTTGCAGGGCTGCTTCAGAAAGGAAGACCTCTGATCTGGTAGATGCTCCATTCGCCGTCAACCTTAACAACAACAAAGGTGTACTGGTCGGTTTCCCAATCCTTGCCGTCAGCTTCAGCCTGAATGGTTGCTTCAATCTCATATGCTTCCTTGATTTTCACATCATCTATGCCTGCGGATTCAAGCGTTTCCATAAGTTCGTCGATATCGTCGTCATCATATTCTCTGATTTCATCGTATTCAACGGAGGTTTCAAAATCGTCACAGTCCAAATCGTCCTGAACGTCTTCTCTGAAAGTGTCAATCATATTCTGGAACTCTTTTTTAACCTCTTTTTCGCTAAAGCCGACTTCTTCCCAAAGGTCAAAATATGCGTTATAAAGCACATCAACGTCATCTTTTTCCATTGCTTCTGCCCAGGATTCAACGGGTTCCTGATAGTCTTCAACCGAAGAACCGAGAGCAATAATGGCGATTACGCCGATGAGAAGCACTGCGAGCACGATAAGAACAATGGCTAAAATCTTGCCTGTTTTCTTTTTGGGAGGGGTAGCGGCCTGATATTGAGGGTAAGGCGGCTGCATGGGAGGCGCTGCGTATTGAGGCTGATACTGCTGCTGATACACAGGCTGCTGTGCAGCGGGAGGCGTTTGCTGTTCAATCCGCGCACCGCAAGCAGAGCAATGCACGGCGTTATCGGGTTGAGGTGAGCCGCATAATTGACAGAATAATGCCATAATTTTAATCTCCTTTATATCTTTAGTCGGGGAACGGTTGCTGATTTAATTATAACCGAACACTTTGCTTAGGTCAACAGACTGGTAAGAATATTTTGCTGAATTTATATCAGCACATATTCTTCGTCAGCTTTGGTTTCAAACAAAACGGTGCTGCCGTTTTTAGTGAATGGGATTGCGGTTTTATCCGTTGCCCTGATAACGTTTTGGATTCCGGGGCAGTCAACCGTGCACAGTCTGCCTTTAAGGCTCTTGATTCTGAATGAGGCTATCTGTTCGTTTTTCAGCTCTGCAGAAACAAGGAATGCGCCGTCTGCACGCAGATTTTTAAACGATGCAGGCGATTTTTTGTTCCAGCAGGGGAAGAGCCTGATAACGCCCTCGTGGCTCTGCATAAGCATTTCGTTGACGGTTGCCGGCACTGTTGTGAGATGCTCGATTCCGCCGCCGTGGTGGCGGAAAAGCCTGTTGGGCATAGCGAATTCTCTGATGTTCATACGCAGCCCCTCAAGCACAAAATCGGGGTCAACGCCGAGCCTTGCACCTGCAGGCAGATATGAATTCGAGCCGTTATCGTCAAGGCGTCTGTCATTGATAAAATAGGTGTTGCGTGCAATTTTGAGCAGTTTTTTATCCGAAGAAAGGCCGATTTGCGAAGCAGGGTAGATGTGCTGCAAGCCGACGGTGTTATCGTTTCTCCAGCGGATTCCTCTTTTTGAATAGCGGAAACACTTTTTGCCTTTCTTTATGAAAGTCGGAAAGTCGCTCAGGTTTTTGCTGATATCTTCCCACAGGGCGTATTTTTCGCTGTTAAGACCAAGCTCCTTTGCCATATCGTAAACAGCTTTGAAAAGCAGCTTGACAAGGCCGAGCGAGTTTATTGCGTTAACGGTGTTGACCTGGCCTATGTGGGTGATATATCTGAACTTTTTGCCGCGGTAAAACGGGATTTCGTGGGCGGCATCTTTTTTGATTAAGTATCTGCCGTTTTTCTTGACAAGGTAATCCTCCCAGAAAGCGGCGGTGTTAAACACAAAATCATAGTAATTTGCAAGGGCATACTCTTTGTCATAGGTTGCAAACCAGTGCATGATCGGGATTACGCAGGCATATGCGGCGTGGCTTTTCTGGCCGAGGAAAAGAACGCCGTGTTCCTTGCAGTCGGCCTGCGAATAAACGTCAAGCGTTTTCGGACCGAAGCTGACCGGTAAAGCGTAGCCGTTGCAGCCGAAAAAGCCTGCAAATTTTTTGGCGTTTTCCCTCATTTCGTTGAGCGGAGCCATATAGCCGTCAAAAAGCTCGGGGTGGTTTGCTGAAAAAATGCAGTAATAGGGAGCTTCGTAGTTATAATTCATATGGTAATCGCCTGCCCAGGGGAAGAAATCATCGGTCACAAAGTTGCCGAAAAGTCCGGGAGGAAACTCTTTGTTGCCCATACAGCCTGCAAGATGGTAAAGGCTTGAATTATAGAAGCTTTCAATTTCTTTATCCTCAAGCGTTACCTTTGAAGCAGAGAAGAAGGCTTCCCATTTTTTCTCCGTGCGTGCCTTATCGCCGTCATAATTGCAGGCAAGAACCGTTTCAACAGCTTTTTCTGCATAGTCGGCAGTGTCGAAATTGCTGACAACGCAAACACAGAAACGGGTTGTCTTTAAACCGCTGTCAACGGAAGAACATATTTCACGCAAGCAAAGTGTAACTGCGGAGTCACGCTCAAGATTATTGCCGCTGAATTTACGGGTGAAAACCTTAACACCGTTTTTTTCTGCAGACGTGTTGAGCGAACCGCAGGTGTCGGGCAGTTCAACGTCAACCGTCGGAGCATCAGCTTCGGGTGTTCTGATTTCAAAATAAATCAGGTTTTCGGGAGCGATGAAAAATTCGATTTCGGTGCTGCCGAAATTGCATTCAAGCAGCCCCTTATCAAAATGCTGTTTTATGCTGTAATCGGTTAAGTCAACGTTGCCGATGCGCAGCTTGCCGACGGATTTGATGCCGCCGTCGTTGCGTGCGCCGGAGGCAAACTTCCAGAAATCGCATTTTGAAATATGGAGCAGCAGACTTTTATCGTCATTATCAAAAACAACGCCGAGGTCGCCGTTGCCGCAAAACGCACCTGCAGGAATTTTATAAAGTGTTTTGCCGTTAACCGTGTTGACGGGAGCGGAGCTTATTTCGTTAACACAGGTGTTCATTTCATCACCGGCCTTTATAAGTTTAATCGGGGAATTTGTGTTCTTTGAGCACGATTTCTTCTTCATAGGCACTCCAGTTGCTCAGGTCGGCAACGTTGCCTGAATTTGAAACACTTGCCCAGCCGTCGGCAAAGAAGGTGTTGCCGTTGTTTTCTTCAACGTCCCACTCAACCGATACTATCATAAACTGGTCGTGGGCGTATTTTTCGTCGTTATTTATGGGCTTGCCCGTAAAGGGGTTTTGGGGGTTTTCAATAACGCCCTCGGTTGCAATTGTCGGCACGTCAGCGTTTGTCATAAATTCATCGTTGACAGTGAAGCCTGTGGCGTTGAAATCCTTGACCATAAACATCGGCATATAGTATTCGCCCATAAAATGGATATCGTCTGATTCTTCGCTCAGGTCAAGCTCGGGATAAAGCTCAAGCGGAAAGGCGTGGTCGGAAACGATGATGATTCTTGTGTTATCATAAACACCCTCGGCTCGCAGATAATCCAGCCAGTTGCCGATTTCGATGAGCGAAGCCATATTGACGTGGTAGGCGGTCATCTGCATAGCGGTTTCAACCTCAAGAGTTTTGCCGCCGATGTCAAATCTGCCCTTGTTTTCGGCATCATACTTTGTGTTGTCGATGTCTTCGCTGACGGTGTAATCGGGTGCCTGCAGAAGAACGGGGTTATGGGGTGTGTCGTTATAGATAATCGAGAAGGTATTGCCTGAACCCTCTCTGATATCAGACATTGTTTCAAGATTATTGAGTACGGCAACGGCTTCCATATAGTTTTTTGGTGTGCCCTTTGCAACTGACGGGCCGTACTGTGCCTGCGGTCTGTAATCGTTATGATAGCCGCCGCCGGAATACATTGCAGGCTGAACGTAAAGCGGCAGACATTTCATAAGGCTGAAGCAGAAGAAGTTTCTGTAATTGGCGTCAATCGTCTGTTGCTTCATCTTATCGTCGCTGAATTTGCCCTTGGCGATGTGTGCCTTGATTCCGTTTTCTTCAAATATGGTAAGATCGGTGTAGTTTTTATAGTTTGCGTAGGGTGGGTCGATAACGGTAACGTCATAATTATTCTGTTTGAAAAGAGTGGGCATCATAAGAAGAGCTTCATTATGCTTCTTCTCAAGCGATTCATTATCACGCTTGTTCATCTCAACGGGCGTGTATTCGTATCCGCCGTAAATGCCGGGTGTGCCGAAGTTGGTGTGAGGGCCGTGGGATATGGTGTTTGAGTAGTGAACAAAGCCGTCAAACTTTTCTTTCAGCTCGGGTTTTTCGTTGAAAATGGCGGGCACGTAATAGTTGATACCTCTGTCAAGCAGAAGCACAACAACGTTCTGACCGTCTTTGCTCAGCTGAAAATCTGGCATATCCGAGGTGTCCTCAACGGTGATGCCGTCGATGGATTTTTTAACAGTGAAAACGTTGACGACGGACATACCGCCGATGGCAACAATCATAAGCAGCAGAACGGTGGTGGCAACCTTGCTCCATTTTTTGGCGATGAACCAGAGAAGGAAAACGGCGGCAACAACAACGAGGAGATTGATGATTTTTTCCGCCGTTGCAAAAACAAGACCCGTTTCATAAACAAGAGATGATGAGATGATGCCGAGCTTTGTGCCGAAGAACATATAGTTAATCAGCATTGTGCCCGATAAAACCCACACGATTCTTTCAAATTTAACCTTGCCTGCAGGTGTTGCCAGCCAATAGAAAACTCTGAACCAGACAAGGAAGGTGCCTGCGGCAAGGCAGACCGTACTCAGAATGTGCCACAGCGGATTGTGGAAGTAGGTCAGGTCAACAAATTCCTGCGGTGAGGAAGCAACCAGAGCCGACGAAATCAGCACGCCCACAAGTATTGTAAGGAAAACCGAGCCTGCCATAAAAAGCTTTTTATCGGGCACTGCCTCTGCGGCGGATTTTTTGGCTGAGCCGAGCTTTGCACGGATATGGGGCAAAACAAGCGCAAACTGCATTGCAATGCCGAATCCGAGCAGCGTATATTTGGAAACGCTGACGTTTCTGAAACGGATAACCCCAAAAATTATGAGTGCAATGCCTGCTGCGGAAATAAAATAACGCAGAATCTTTTCACGGTTGTTTATTTTGTAATAAATCGTTTTACCCAGCGAGAAAACGTTGTTGAGTGTCCAATAGAAAACAAGGCCTGCCGGCGATTTGTAGAGGAAAACAAGGAAGAAAACCGCCATGCCGTAAATCTGAACCTTGGTTTTGGTGGGGAAGCCTTTGAGATAAATTGCGCTGGAAATGAAGTTGACAAGGGTCATTATAACGGGCAGCACGTTGATTGCAACGCCGCCGATAACAAGCAGACCGTCAGGCGTGCCAAGGTCTTTGATAAGACCAAAGGTTGTTCCCTGAAGTTCGCTGAGGGTCGATAAAAAGTTATATGCCGCCATAAAGAACGGAATCTGCAGCAGCAGAGAAACGGAGCCCTTGAGAGCGTCGGTGGGCTTATAATCATTCTGCCTGTAATATGTTTGCAGAATCATCATTCTTTCGTCGCCCGAGAAAGCTTTTTTGATGTGGGCAACGCCGTCGTGCAGCTTCTCTTCAACCTTGCGTGCATCCTCCTGCATTGCGTCGGCACGCTTATAAAGCGGCAAAACAAGCAGGTTCATCAGCAGGCTGAGAGCCACAATGGAAAAGCCGGGACTTTTGAGAATAAAACTTGCAAACGCATAAATCAGCTCAAACAAAATCTCAAGAGGGCCTATGAAAATATTTTTAACAAATTCCATAACCGATATTGTCATAATTATCCCTCCTTGTTTTCTTTGAGTTCGTCATATTTTCTGACCAGGTATTCGGCGGCAAGCTTTGCGCCGTTGCCGAAGTTTGCCCAGGTTTCGCTCTTAACTGCTTTTCTGCCCTCGGCGTAACGGGGGTCGTCAAGGCAGGTGTCGATAACGTCTTTGATGTTATCCATGCTGTCCTGTGTCAGCTCGCAGCCGATTCTGGGCAGGGCAGAGAGAGTCCAGAGCGGATCTTTAATCCACCAGGCATCATAAACGCTCACGTCAATTTTGGGGTCGGTGTAGATAACGGGTTTATCATAAACAAGAGTGAAATCGAAAATAACGCCCGAAAAATCCGAAATCAGAATGTCGGAACGGTTGAGAACGTTGAAATTATCGGTATCTCTGTTCCACTCAAGCTGCTCGGATTCGGGGTATTCCTTCATCAGCTTATCAAGTAATTCCTTTTCTGAGGCGAAGGACTGGGGATGAGGGCGCACAATGACGTGGTAACCCGTTTTGAGAAGCAGGTCAATGATTTTGCCGCCGTAAACGCCGAAAATTGCACTCTTGCCCCAAGAAGGAGCAAGCAAAACGGTTCTTTCGTGCTCGGGTACGGGCGGAGCGGATTCAAGCCTTTTTGCCATTTCGTCCATATAGGGAATGCCGACTATTTCAAGCTCTTTTTCGGGCAGATTGCGCAGGCTTTCAAGCTCTCTTATCTGGTCAACCTGGTAGTCGCCTGAAAGAAGAACAGCGTCATAATAGTCAATGCCGAACATTCTGTATAACGTGATGTCGCTTGCTGCGTGAGGAATATGAACGTAATATTTAACGTCCTTTGAACGCTTCCACTGATAAACGTCAAGACCCGGTGTGGTTGAAAGAACGATGCTTGCGTTTATGTAATTGAGCTTTGCAAAAAGCTTGTTTTCTGACGGCACGCACTCTGCCTTAACGTTTTTGAGGTCACAGGTGAGAGCAGGGTCGTCGGGCGAAGCGGTCAGATAAACAACCTCTTTGCCCATTTTTTCAAGCTCACGGCATATCGGCTCAAAAATTGACCAGTAGCGTTTGTTGTCCGAGAAAATAACGTAGGGAATTTTTTTATCGTCATAAGAAGCTTTGCCGCCGCCGATTTTGAAGCGGAGCTTAATGAAAAGCATTTTGATTGAATAAAAAGCAGCACCCAGAACGCCAATGAGAATGGTGAAAAGCATACTGCCCGTGCCGGGGTCAATGTAACCGGTTATAGCTGTGTAATCCAATGTTCAGTCCTCCTGAAAATACAAACTGCTCCATAATAAAAGCATATATAATTTATTCTACCACTTGGCATTTTATATGTCAATAAAATTGATAATTCTCTTTTTAATAACAATATTGTATAATTTTTTACATATGTGTTGACATCGGCAGCGCAGGGGACTATAATGGGCTTGTTCATTTTTTGACGAAAAAGAAAGAAAAATGAACAAAAATCCGTTAATCCGAAAAAGAAGGGTAAGTGTTAAAAATGTTAACCAAAAAACAGTTTGACGTTCTGGTTTATCTTGCTCAGAACGAAGGTAAGCCTACTCAGAGAGAGGTTGCGGCTGAAACGGGTATGGCACTCGGCACGGTCAACAAGGTTATGGCTGAGCTTGAAGCACTCGGCTATATTGAAGATAAAAAAATCAGCGATGCAGGTCTTGAAATACTTGAAAACAACTACAGAGCAAAAAGAGCTGTTTTCATTGCGGCAGGTTTCGGTTCAAGGCTTGTGCCCATCACTCTCAACACGCCCAAGCCGCTTGTAAGAGTCAAGGGAGTGCGAATGATTGAGAGCCTGCTTGATGCCGTTGTGGCAGCAGGTATTGAGGAAATCTATATTGTCAGAGGATATCTCGGAGAGCAGTTTGACCAGCTTCTTTATAAATACCCCACAATCAAGTTTATTGAAAACCCCGCATATAACGAGGCAAACAACATTTCTTCGGCATACTGCGCAAGATATCTGCTTCAGAACGCCTATGTTTTTGAGGCAGACCTGCTGCTTTATAACCCCAAGCTTATCACCAGATATCAGTATTCCTCAAACTATCTGGGCGTACCTGTTGAAAAAACAGACGATTGGTGCTTCGAAACCGAGGGTGACAGAATAACCAGATGCGGCATCGGCGGCATAAACTGCCACCATATGTACGGCATTTCTTATTGGACAAAGGATGACGGAGTCAAGCTTGCCTCCGATATTGAAAAAGTTTTCTTTATGCCCGGCGGCAAGGAAAGATTCTGGGACCTTGTGCCGCTTGAGTTCTGCCTTGATAACTATAACGTGAGCATCCGTGAATGCACGTTTGATGACGTTGTTGAAATTGACACATACAACGAACTTAAGGTTATTGATAAAACTTACGACGTATAATCAAACAAAAAAGACTTGCAAAGGTAAAAACCGATGCAGGTCTTTTGCTTTTATATCGGCTGTATGTGCGTTCAACCGACGGTTGAAAAATCTAAATCAAGCGGTTATTGTCAACTGATTCGGGAGAGGCTATAATGAAATCACAACAAGGGCGCACTTGAAATAAAAATCAAGGAGAAAAACAATGAATATAGGAGTTAAAATAAGGGAATTACGCAAAAAGCGAGGCGTTACGCAGGAGCAGCTTGCACAGAGCATAGGCATATCTTTTCAGGCTGTAAGCAAGTGGGAAAACGGAGTGGCTCTGCCTGATATTTCACTCGTGACGGTGCTTGCAAGCTATTTCGGAGTTTCAACCGATGAGCTGCTTGATTTCAGCCTGAAAGAGCTTGAGAAAAAGGTCAGCGAAATCTGCCGCGAATCTTATGAATACAGAGAGTCAGACCCTGAAAAGGCACGGGAAATTCTGGAAGACGGTCTTAAGCAGTATCCCGAAAATGAAATTTTGCTCAATAATCTGCTCTACGTTTCATCAGGTCCCGATGAAACAATTAAAATCGCATCGTCTTTGATTGAAAACACCACGCAGAGCGACGTTAAGTACGATGCGCTCAGATTTCTTGCCTACGCTTACAAAGAAAAGGGAGATTTGAAGAGTGCCGAAGCGGCGGTTGAGCAGATTCCGGAAATCTATTTCACCAAGCTAACCGAGGTTGCATATCTGCTGGAGGGTAAGGCGAAGCACGATGCGGCGCAAAAGCAGAAGCATATATCATTCGAAAATCTTATTCAGATGATGTGGAAGCTTGCGGAATGCTATGAATCAGACGGCAAAACAGATGAAGCCATTGCCGAAACCGAAAAGGCACTTGCGCTTGTGAAGCTGTTTGACGATGACAGATATGACTGCTATGTTGAATATTTCATCAAACAGATTGAAAGAATGAAAAAATAATAAACCGCAAAAAAAAAAAGACTTGCAAAGGTTACGTAAAAACCAATGCAAGTCTTTGTGTTTTTTATCAGAACTCAATCCACATTGCGGGGCGCACAAGATAATCAACCTGGCCGACTGCCGCACCGTCGCCGTAAACATAGCCTTCATCGTTGACAAAAGCGGCGTGAGCGTTTGTTTCGCCCGGTGTGCGGAGCCACCATAAGCCGTTGCCTTTGTCGGTAACTATGCAGCCTTTTTCTGCCACGCAGGCAGTGGGGGCGCAGGCTTTAAGGGCTTGAGAACCAAAATATTTTTCCTCAACCTCGGCCATACTCAGCAAAAACAGCTTATCCTCTGTGCTGTTACCGCCGGAAGTGCCTCTGTGCGGATTGTTTGCTCCGCTGACTTTTGTTGTGCAGATTTTTGCCTTTTCGCCGTCAGTGAAGGCTTCGTCAATAAAACCGTAATTGAGCCATCCTCTTAAAGAGCAAGTTTCCCAGGTTACGTTTTTTTCAGCCGGGTTGGTGTGGTAAGGCTGTGCTTCAAGCGCATACCTGCTGATTACGAGGAGCCGGCTGTCAGTTTTGTCAAGCACGAGCCATTCGATTTTTTCTTTGCCGTTTTCGGTGTTGTTATCCTGCTCATAAGCGCCGAAGCTGACGTAAGAGCCGATTTCGGCACTCTCAAAGTTATAGCTTTCACCGTTATTACCGGCGGCGGTTTTATTTTTGCCTGATATGATAACGGCAACAACTGCTGCGCAGACTGCAACAAGCACTGCTGCCGCTGCCGCAATAACGGCTTTTTTCTTTTTACTCATTCTGATTTGTCCTCCCGATGCTATTTGCGCCAGATTTTTCTGTCCAGACTCCTGAACTGAATTGCTGTTGAAACGTGGCTTGTGTCAACGTCCTTTGCGTTTTCAAGGTCTGCAACCGTTCTTGCCACACGCAGTATTTTATCATATGCTCTTGCGGAAAAATCGAGTTTTTCAAACACTGCTTCAAGCAGGG
This sequence comes from Acutalibacteraceae bacterium, assembly GCA_045536245.1. Lineage (GTDB taxonomy): Bacteria > Bacillota > Clostridia > Oscillospirales > Acutalibacteraceae > CAG-177. The sequence continues at coordinate 33,788 of JAZSNE010000035.1, forward strand.
CCATTGCCTTTGGAGTCGGGCGGCAGAATTCCTTGGTCATTGCGGAATCCATTTTTGCGTTGCAGCTCACGCCGCTTCCTTTAAGACGCTCCTGCTGGATTTTTCTTGCCGCATTGACTCTTTTTCTGATTTCTGCAGAGCTTTCCGACGGCACACGGCTTGAAAGCTTTTCAAAGTCAACGGGCGGCACTTCGATGTGGATATCAATTCTGTCAAGCATCGGGCCCGAAACTCTTGCAAGGTAACGCTTTGCAGCGCCTTCGGGGCAGGTGCATTCTCTTTTGGGGTGGCCGTAAAAGCCGCAGGGACAGGGGTTCATAGCGCAAACAATCATTGCCGAGCAGGGGTAGGTGAGCGAAGCACTTGCTCTTGAAATTGTTACTTTTCCGTCTTCAATCGGCTGGCGCAAAACTTCCATTGCCATACGGGAAAATTCGGGCAACTCATCAAGAAACAGAACGCCGTTGTGAGCAAGCGAAATTTCGCCGGGTCTGGGGATAACGCCGCCGCCCGAAAGGCCTGCGGGCGAAACCGTGTGGTGCGGTGAGCGGAAAGGTCTGTGCGTCATAAGCGAAACACCCTCGGGCAGAGCACCGGCGATTGAATAAAGCTCTGTTGTCTGCAAGCTTTCTTCAAAAGTCATATCGGGCAGAATTGACGGCAGCCTTTTTGCCAGCATACTTTTGCCTGAACCGGGAGGGCCGACCATAATTATGTTGTGACCGCCTGCTGCAGCAACCTCAAGCGCATACCTTGCCTCAAGCTGACCCATAACGTCTTTAAAATCGGGCAGCGGCAAAAGGTTTTGTGAATTATCGGTTATATCAAATTCAACGGGCAGAATAAACATTTCACCTTTAAGGTGTGCAACAACGTCTTTGACGTGGCTGACAGCGTAGACTTCAATGCCCTCCACAACCGAGCATTCCCTTGCGTTGGCAAGCGGCACAAAAACTTTTTTGACGCCGCTGTTACGTGCTCTTATAACCATAGGCAGAGCGCCGTTGACCCTGCGCACAAGGCCGTCAAGCGAAAGCTCGCCGATAAAGGCGCAGTCATCGGTTTTAACACGCAGCTGCTCCATCGCTTTGAGAATGGCAATAAAAATCGGCAAGTCATAAACCGGGCCCTCTTTGCGCACGTCGGCAGGGGAAAGATTGATTGTCACACGGCTTTGCGGAAAAGTAAAGCCGCTGTTTTTGATTGCGGAGCGCACTCTGTTTTTGGCCTCGTTGACCGCCGCATCGGGCAGGCCGACTATTTCGATTTTAGGCAAGCCCTGACCGCAGTCAACCTCAACACCGACCATATAGCTGTCGATGCCGAAAAGCCCCATACTGTTTATGCGTGCAAACATATGCCACCTCCGCAAAGTGATTACTGAAAAATGATAACACACATCACAGCAAAATACAACATCAGATTTATATAACAAAAGACCTGCAACGGAAAAACCGCCGCAGGTCTTTGCAATATTGTCTGAATTATTTCTTTGCAGTTGCCCTCTGGATTGCCTTGATAACTTCAACAATGGGAATTACAAGGAATGCAAGACCGATTGAGATTGCATATGCCTTGGCATCAAGGTGAGTGAAGCTGAACATATCGGCAAGAACGGGGATTTCGATAATTGCCGTTGTAAGAACAAGTGAAGCAACCATTGCGATATAGAGAACGATGTTATGCGATTTCTGACCGAACGCCATACCGATAACAGAGTTTCTCTGTGAACGCATATTGAATGAATGGAAGATTTCGCACATTGACATTGTGAGGAATGCCATTGTCATACCCTCGCCGCTTTCAACGGGATTGAGGAAAACAAGCTTGCCTGTTTCAAGGTATTCGCCTGTGAAGAAGGCTGCAAGTGTGAGCAGCGTTACAAGCACGCCCTGATAGAAAACGTCAATGCCCATACCGCCGGCAAAAATGCCTTCCTTGCTGCTTCTGGGTTTCCTGTTCATAATATCTCTTTCAGGTCTTTCAAGACCGAGAGCAAGAGCAGGGATACTGTCTGTTACAAGGTTGATGAAAAGAAGGTGAACGGGCTTGAGAATCGTAAAGCCGAGGATTGTTGCCGTGAAGATTGAGAGAACTTCCGAAAGGTTTGAGCCGAGAAGGAACTGGATAGCCTTTCTGATGTTATCATAGATTCTTCTGCCTTCCGAAACGGCTGAAACGATGGTTGCAAAGTTATCGTCTGCAAGAACCATATCGGCAACGTTCTTTGTAACGTCTGTGCCCGTGATACCCATACCGACACCGATATCTGCGCTCTTGATTGAGGGTGCATCGTTAACGCCGTCACCCGTCATGGCGGTGATCATACCCTTTGCACGCCAGGCGTTGACTATTCTTGTTTTATGCTCGGGCTGAACACGGGCATAAACTCTGAATTCGGCAACTCTTTCTGCAAAATCTTCGTCGCTGATTTCGTCAAGCTGAGCGCCCGTGATGGCGGCGGAGCCGTCCTCAATGATGCCGAGCTGAAGAGCGATTGCAACGGCGGTATCCTTATGGTCACCGGTAATCATAATGGGTGTGATGCCTGCGGAGCGGCATTCTTCAATAGCAGCCTTAACCTCGGGACGGGCAGGGTCAATCATACCTGTCAGACCAACGAAAGTGAGGTCATTTTCAAGAGCTTCGGGAGAATAATCTGCAGGAGCTGCATCATAGTTTCTTAAAGCAACGGCAAGAACACGCAGAGCCTTGTCAGCCATTCTTTTGTTATCGGCAAGGATTTTTGCCTTTACGTCGTCTGTAAAAGGAACAACCTGGCCGTCGATAAGCGCATATTTGCAAAGGTTAAGAATAACGTCGGGTGCGCCCTTGGTGTACTGAACGATGCCGTCGGCAGTCTGATGAACGGTGGACATCATCTTTCTGCCCGAATCGAAGGGAGCTTCGCCTGTTCTGGGAGCAGCGGCAACAAGGTCGTTTTTGTTCATACCGAGCTCGTTTGCATAATAAACGAGAGCTGCTTCCGTGGGTTCGCCTGTTACAACGCCGTCGGCGTCGATTGAAGCGTCGCAGCAAAGAGCCATAGCCTTTGCAATGAGGTTTTCGTCGCTGCCGTAGTGGTCAACAACGGTCATTTTATTCTGTGTAAGAGTACCTGTTTTATCGGAGCAGATTATCTGGGCACAGCCGAGAGTTTCAACGGCTGTGAGCTTTCTGATAATTGCGTTTTTCTTGGACATATTGGTAACGCCGATGGAAAGAACGATTGTAACAACCGCTGCAAGACCTTCGGGGATAGCCGCAACAGCGAGCGAAACGGCAACCATAAAGCTCTCAAGGAAAACGTTGAAGCTTAAGCCTTCGCCGAAATATGCGGTGATAACCTGGAAGGCGAGCAGAACAACGCAGATGCCGAGAACGAGGTAGGTGAGGATTTTGGAAAGCTGGGAAAGCTTGATCTGAAGGGGAGTCTGACCTTCTTCTGCCTGGGCGATAGCGTCGGCAATCTTGCCCATTTCGGTGTCCATACCGGTGTTTGTGACAACGGCCTTGCCTCTGCCGTAAACAACGGTGGAGCCCATATAAGCCATATTCTTTCTGTCACCGAGGGGAACTTCGCCGTTGTCGCCGCCTTTGAGCAGACCGATGAGCTTATCAACGGGAACTGATTCGCCGGTGAGAGCTGCTTCTTCAATCTTCATACTTGCGCACTCGAAAATGCGGCAGTCGGCAGGAACGGCGTCGCCTGCTTCAAGAATAATAACGTCGCCAACAACAAGGTCTTCGCTGCGAACGGAAACGATTTTGCCGTCACGCAGAACCTTTGAGGTTGCGGCAGACATTTCTTGCAATGCTTCAATGGCGGCTTCTGCCTTACTCTCCTGAATAACGCCGAGAACCGTGTTGATAACAACAACAACAAGGATGATGATGGTGTCTGTGGGAACGCCGATTTTGCCTGCTTCGACCCATTCGGTAACAGCCGAAATAACGGCGGCAACGATGAGAATGATAATCATCGGGTCGGAAAGCTGCTCAAGCACGCGCTGGAAGGTAGTTTTCTTTTTGCCTTCTTCAAGCTTGTTTTTGCCGTTTTCGGCAAGTCTTTTTTCAGCTTCAGCGGCAGAAAGACCGTTTTCGGAGCTTTTAACGTGACCGAAAACGTTTTCGATTTGTTCAAGATAGAACTTCATCCGGTTTTTCAATCCTTTCTGTTATTATTCTCTGCGGATAATTAATGCAGAAAAATTGCATATAAAAAAAGACCCCGACAGAGAATTTATTCTCTGTCAAAGGTCTTGCTTCCATAAATGGGCGATTGCCAGATGCACAAAGCAACGGCTGTTGACAATCACTCGGCGGAGCCTTTAAGCTACTCCCCTTTAACATCGAATATTATAGCAACAATAATTGCAGGTGTCAACCTGATTTTACCATAATTTGTTCAATTATAGTTGAAATTATGCTTGTTTTGAGGCAATAATCTTAATCCGTTATGCAGTATTCGCCGAGGGTTTCCGTCAGCTCGGTGCACATTCCGCCGAACATACCCGCTTCATAGCTTTCTTTGTTCTGAAGATTGAGCGTTGAGCCGTCACTGTTGCGGATTGAGGGAAAGGTGCGGTGAATCTCGCCCGTAACTCTTATCTGCGCATTCAGGTCATAGCCTTGCTCCGCAAATTTAAGAATGGATTCACGCAGGTCTGCGGCTTCACCCTGTGCTTCCTTGATGAAAAAAGCAAAGAGATACATCTTTTCGCCGTTTACGGTGTTCACAAGAAAACTGTCCAGCTTTTTTGCGGTTTCTTCCCATTTCAGGATAGCCGCAAGCTCATCCGAAATGGTGAAAACCGTGTTTTCGCCGCTTGCATCCTTGGAATAAAGCCTGTTTGTTTCATTGAAAACATCAAAAAGGCTCATAATATCGGGGCGCAGAGCATCGTATTCCGTTAGGGTTGCGCAGATAACGTCAAGCTTGCCCGAAAGACCTTCAAGCTGAGCATCAATTTCATCGCCGAGCGAAACACCGTTGCTTTTCAGCTCTGTGGCGGTTTTTTGCCAACTCTCAACCTTTTGACGGTCAAAATTTGTTCTGAACGTCGGATAAGCGGCGCTGATTTCCTGCCTGAGGTCTATGTAATCACCGAGCACGTCTGCTTCGTCGCCTGCGCAAAGGTCTGCAAGCATTTCAGCCTTTTTATAGTTCATATCAATAGTTGCATTGCGTGCCGCTGCCATAAAAATATGGTCTTTTGTAAGCAAAAATACTGTTGCGGCGGTGATTAAGGCAAGCAGAATACCCACCGCAGCAACAATTTTGCTTGAGCTGCGGTTTTCAACCGTAGTATCGGGTTTTCTGCTTTCTTTTGCCATTTTAACACCTTTATGAGATTGATTTTAAACGATTTTGCCTGAAACGGGAGCTTCAAGCACCCTGTCAAGCTTCATAAACGCCTTGCCGCCCAGCTGTGCAAGCGCTTCAATGGAAATGAACTGCTCCACTGTGCCTCTGATGCCGCTTGCAACGGTTGACAGCGGCGGATTACTCTCGGGCACAAGGGTAACGCCGTTGTCCTTAAAGGTGAGGGAGATTATTCTTTCTGCAACGGATTCAAGCGGACGCATCTTTATCATAATAGAATCGTCTGAAACCCACTGTGCAGAACTGATTGCGGTGAAATCCATACCGCCCAGGTGAATGCTGCTCTGCCTGTATTCGCCGTCCATACCGCAGGCGATGGTGTTATGCTCCTTGCCTTCATCCCAGGTCATTGAGCATTCGTTTTCGCTGAAACGGAGAACTATGTTATCAATGTTGCCTGCTCTGTTTGATGACATATAGGTAATCGGCAGCGGCAGCATTGAGAGAGGCCAGCCGACGGCGTTGAGAATGGGGCTCTTGCTCAGCTTGATTGTTTTGCCGTCAATGAATTCTTCAACAATGCTTCTGGGTGCGGCGGGCATAGCTTCAATGGGTGAAAGCGTAAGCTCCTCATATTCATAACCGTCAGAGGGCTTGAAACGCTTGGGTTTTATAAACATATGGGGCACGTGGCGGAAGATGGCATCTCTTGTTTTTTGCTCAAAAACTTCGCTGCAGTTGAAAACGAGAACGGCATCGTAATCTTCAAGCACAATGCCGAATTGTGAAAACATACCGTCTGCCCTGTAGCTGTTTTTGAGGGCATTGCGCCAGAAAAAATATCCGTAGCCGCAAACGGAGTCACGGTCCTCATTAACGTCATTGCGTACCTGCTTTTTGGTTGCCTCTTCAACGTACCACTCGGGGATAACCTGCACTCCTGCGTATTTGCCCTTCTGGCTCAGGCAGAGCATAAATCTTGCAAGCTCGTCCGTTGTGAGGTAAAGACCCCAACCACCTGCTTCTATACCCTGGGGATCAATTTCCCAATAGGGTCTGCGGTTTATGCCGAGTGGCTTAAAAAGTCTGGGTGTGAGGTAATCGGTAAGGCCCATACCTGTCAGCTTTTTAATGATAACGCTGCAAAGATAGGTGTTTTCGCTGATGTAACGCCAGCCCTGGCCGGGCTTGAATCCCCATTTTGCATCAAAGAAATCCTTGAGCCATCTGTCCTTGGTTTTGTCAGCAAGCAGACTCACGTCTTTACCGGCCGTCATTGTGAGCAGATGGAAAACCGTCATTGATTCAAGGGTTTCGTCATATTTTTTGGGTCTGAACTCGGGAAAAAGGTCAAGAACCTTTGTTTCAAGAGTCAGAAGCCCTTCCTCAACGGCAAAGCCGATTGCTATTGAAGTGAAGCTCTTGCTTACGGAATACATAACGTGGGGTGTCTGCGGATTGAAAGGATAACGGTATGCTTCAAAAGCAATTTTGCCCTTGCGCATAAGAATCATTGAATGAACCTCAATGCCGCTGCGGTCAAAATCGTCAATGAGCGCTTTTATCTCGTGAGAGCTGATGCCGACCTGCTCGGGGAACTTCGCTCTCGGAATGACTTTGCTTTTTCTGACTGCCATAAACAAGCCTCCTTTTGAAATTCGGGGATAATTACCCATAATAATAACATTATAGCATAAATACACAAAAAAATCAAACAGAGTTCAAAAAATTTTTTCAAAAAATATCAAACAAATGTTTGCATTTTGCGAACATTTGTGCTATAATGTGGTTGCACAGGTGTATTTTTGTGCAGAATAATGAGAAATTAGAAATATGAAAGTGTAAATACGCAGAAATGAGGAAAGTTTATGAAGCCTATTACTCCCATTCAGCAAAAAATTTATGAGTTCCTTGTTGAAAGAGCAAAAGACAATATGACCCCCAGCGTGCGTGAAATCGGTGCGGCTGTAGGCCTGCGCTCAACATCATCTGTTCAGGCAAACCTTGACGCACTTGAAGCGGCAGGCTATATTCGGCGTCCCCCGATGCTCAAAAGATGCATCAGAATCGTGGGTCAGGCAGATAACGTGACTCACGTTCCCGTTCTCGGTACGGTAACTGCTGGCACTCCCATTCTTGCGGTTGAAGAAATCGAGGGCTATCTTCCGTTTTCGATGCAGGGTGCACAGGATAAGGAGCTTTTTGCTCTCAAGGTCAAGGGCGAAAGTATGATTAACGCCGGTATTCTTGACGGCGATATAGTTATTGTTGAAAGAACTCCTGCCGCACGCAACGGCGAAATGGTTGTTGCACTTATCGAAGATTCAGCAACCGTTAAAACGTTCTACAAGGAAAACGGGCATTTCAGACTTCAGCCCGAAAACGATACCTACGAGCCTATAATTGTCAACGAAGTTGTGATTCTGGGCAAGGTAATTGCAAGCTACAGATATTATTGAGTTTTGCTTATCATAACAAAAGCCTGCGGTAACGCCGCAGGCTTTGCTTTTTATTTGCCGTTCATATAGTCAAGAACTCTTTCGATAAGACCCAGACGTTTTTCGCCGTTAAGCAGCTTGACGGCAACGTGCGGTTTGCCGCCGCCTGCGCTGACAACGAGTCTGCCTTTGAAATGTGCCGCCGCAAGGGAGATTTTTTGCATATCAAGGTTACTGATTCTGAAAATAACCCTGTCACCCTGCATTGTGATTTCGTAAATATCGTTGCTTGCCGCCTTGCCTCGGAGCAGGGCTATTTTTATAAGACCCTCAACGCTTTCGGGCGGATCGCCGAAGCGGTCACAAAGCTCGTCAATAACGTCTGCCGCATCATCATCGCTCTTGATATCCGCAATTCTGCGGTAAATCTGAAGTCTTTGCGGCACGCTCGAAATATATTCCTCGGGGATATGCGCATCAATCGGCAAATCAATAACGCAGTCCTTTTCGGGCGTTGACGGTGCTTCGCCCTTTTCTTCACTGATTGCCTGCTCAAGAAGCTTGATATACATATCGTAACCGACGGTTTCCATATGACCGTGCTGGTGTGCGCCCAGCACGTTGCCTGCACCTCGCAGCTCAAGGTCACGCATCGCAATGTGGAAGCCCGAGCCGAATTCGGTGAATTCTCTGATGGCATCGAGCCTGCGTGTTGCAATTTCCGTCAGCTCCTTGCCTCTTGTGAAGGTGAAATATGCGCTCGCTCTGCGTGAGGAGCGGCCCACACGGCCTCTTATCTGGTGGAGCTGGGCAAGACCCATACGGTCAGCGTTTTCAATAATCAGCGTGTTGGCGTTTGGCACGTCAACGCCTGTTTCGATAATCGTTGTGCAGACAAGAATATCAATTTCGCCCTCAAGAAGTCTGCGCCAGACCTCGCTGAGCTCATCCTCGCTCATTTTGCCGTGGGCAATGCCGACGGTTGCATCGGGCAGCATCGCTTTGATTTCAGCCGCCTTGCGCTCGATGGTTTCAACCCTGTTATAGAGGTAATAAACCTGACCGCCACGGCGGAGCTCTTGCTCCATTGCCTGAACGAGAACGGGCATATCGTGCTCGATTACGTAGGTCTGAACGGGCAACCTGTCCATGGGTGCTTCTTCGATGACCGACATATCTCTGATACCTGTCATTGCCATATTCAGCGTTCGGGGAATGGGTGTTGCCGTCAGCGTGAGCACGTCAACGGTTGGGTAGAGAGCTTTCAGCTTTTCTTTTTGTGCAACGCCGAAACGCTGTTCTTCATCAACGATAATCAGACCCAAATCACGGAACGTGACGTCTTTTGAAATGAGCCTGTGTGTGCCCACCACAACGTCAACCGAGCCCCTGCGCAGGCCTGCGATTGTTTTGTCGATTTCTTTTTTTGTGCAGAAGCGTGAGAGCATACCAGCTTCAATCGGGAAGCCCTCAAAACGCCTGAGAATGGTCTGATAGTGCTGAAGCGCAAGAATCGTTGTGGGCACAAGGATTGCGCACTGCTTGCCGTCTGCAATGCACTTGAAAACGGCACGCAGAGCAACCTCCGTTTTGCCGAAACCTACGTCGCCGCACAGCAGTCTGTCCATAGGATACGGTTTTTCCATATCCTTTTTGATTTCGTGAATGCAACGCAGCTGGTCATCGGTTTCAACGTATTCAAATCTGCGCTCAAAGTCGCTTTGCATATCAATATCTTCCGTGAAAGCGTGACCCTGCATTTTTATGCGCTTGGAATAAAGCTCGATAAGCTCCTTTGCCATATCCTTGACGGCGCTTTTGACCCTTGAACGGGTCTTTTGCCAATCCTTGCCGCCGAGCTTGCTTAATTTCAGAGGTTTATCGTCACTCTTGGGGCCGATATATTTTGAAACCTGGTCAAGCTGGGTGACGGGCACGTATAGATTATCGCCCTTATCGTATTGAATTTTGATGTAATCTTTTTTGACACCTGCGGCGTCAAGGCTCTGAATGCCTTCAAAAATACCGATACCGTGGGTGGAATGAACAACGTATTCACCCCTGTGAAGCTCATCAAGGTTGTTGAAGGCGTGCTTCGCCGATTTTTTTGAAGCCTTCGGTCTGAATGAAGCGGTTTTGCCTCTGTAGGTAATCAGGGTGAATTTTGCACCCGGATATTCAAAGCCTGCCGAAAAGCTGCCCGGCAGAACGCACACCGTTTTCGGCGGAAATTCCGCAGGCGGAACGGGGCAGAAAATGGCGGGAATACCCTCATTTTCAAGGTCATCGGCAAGGGTCTGCGCCGCTTTCTCCGTGCCTGCAATAACCGCACAGGCGTGGCCGAGGCGCGAACGCAGAGAGCCGAGGTCATCAACGATTGCTGCCAGCGTGCCGTTCCAGGGCGCAACCTGCTTTGCGGTGAAGGTAACAAGGTCTTTGACGGGGGTGTCAAAGCTTCCTCTGGGCAGATTGTCGAGATAAATCGCACCGTCTTCGGCATAAACCGAAACAAGCTCATGCGGCTGAAGTCCGTAGCGGTCAAGCCCTTTGCAGAGAGTGCCGTCCTGGTAAAGCCCCTTGATTGTTTCGTTGAGCAGGCGGCAGGCTGCCGAGAATTTATCCTTAACGGAAAAGCTTTCGCAAACAAAGAGCATTGCGTCCTTGCAGTAATCAAAAATGCTTGCCGCATCGGGATAAATCAGCGGCATATATTTATCGGCGGAAGAAAGTCTGACGCCGTTTTTAAGCTTTTCAACATCCTCGTTGAGGTTACGCAGAGCATCGCCTTTGATGCGGTGTTCTTTGATGTGGTTTTCTATTATGGCGCACAGGTCGCAGTCGGGAACAAGGATTTCTCTTGCAGGGGTTATCCTTATGCTGTCGAGGCTTTCGCCTCTGCGCTGGGTTTCAGGGTCAAAGAGGGCAATTCCGTCAACGGCATCGCCCCAGAATTCAACTCTGCAGGGTTCTTTTGAATCGGGCGGATAGAAGTCAAGAATACCGCCGCGCAGAGCAAACTGGCCGGGGCCGTCAACCTGTTCGCTGCGGATATATCCGCTTCGCACAAGCTTTTCTGCAAGCTCACCCACGTCATATTCTTCGCCGAAGCGAATCTCAAAGCTGTTTCGGAAAAGTTTTTCTGGCGGAACGGTGAGCTGCATTGCTGCTTCTGCCGAAAAAATAACGGCATCGTAATCCTCTGCGAGAAGCTTATCAAGCACGCTCAGCCTTGCGTGCTCATATTCACGGGATACCGTTTCTGTTGTGCGGAAGGAGAAATCACGGGCAGGGTAGAGCAGTGCTCTGATGCCGAAACCCTCTAAATCCTGCCTCATTCTGGTTGCCTGCGCTTCGTCGGGCATAACAACAGCAGCCCTGCGCACAAGACCCATGCAGAGCGAAGCGATGACGTGAGCCTTGTGGATATGCGAAAGACCCGTTGCACCCATAGGTAAACGGTTTTTTCGCACGTCCGTGGCGAGTGTCATAAACTCAGGTATTTGTTTTGCAATTTCGGTGTAACAGTTCATATACTTATACCTTTTCGGATTGATTTCTCTTTTATGGCACTGTGAAGTGCACTGTGTGCTGTTGACAGCAGCATTGTTCTTTTGTATAATTGTATCAAGGGAAAAAGGAGGCTGAAATTATGAAAAAATTTATCAGCATTTTGCTTGTGTTTGCCATGCTTGCAGGCGTGGCAAGTCTTTCTGTAACGGCGGAAACAGAAGATTATTCCGTTTATCCCGAAAGCGAGCACGACTATCAGAACGATTGCCGGAAAACCTGGAAATACGTTCACTCCGAGGAGGTGGAGGGGCTTTTTGTTACATTCTCTGCGGATACTTATTTCGAGCGCAGAGAATATTTCAATGAAGAATTAGGGATAATGAAGCTGGGTGACTACGTTGAAATCACTACAGACCGTGAGTATGAAGAATACGATATCGGCTATTTCAGTGAGGACGAGCTTGCTTCAAAAACAATATACATTCCTGCATCAAATTTTTCAATTGTTTTAAGAACGGACCAGTCCATTACGGCTTATGGCTTTAAAATTGACAGAATTGATACCGTTATGCCCGAAAACACCAATGCAATATGCTATAATTTCGGACCAAACGTATCGGGCATAGAAAAATATTATGTCTTATATGATGAGGGCGAAACGGTTGCCGTTGCGAATAATATACCCCAAGATATATACAGAGCCGTCAACTTCCGTAACGGTAATGAATACCGTTGCGGTTGGGCAACAGAGCCTGACGGAGAGTATGTTTATGATGACGGAGCAGAAATAACTCCGAACGGAGGTGTCGTTAATCTCTACGCTTCTTATACGCCTCTTTTAATCGGTGCAGATGATGTTTTTGAATTCGGCAACTCGGATTATATTTTTAACCTTGGCGACTTCGATGAGTCTGCGAAAAGTTACTATATGACAGATGAAGACCACGATATGTTGATTAAAAACGCACTTAAACTCGGCTTGCCCGGACTGTTCTTCTATAATGAACTTAAAAATTATCCCCACAGGGAGTTTCAGGGTTCGTGCTTCGGAATGGTTTGCTCTGTCTTTCTTCAGCATAATGGTGTGATTGATATGCTTGAATTTCAGGAGGGTGCGGAAAAAGTCAAAGAACTTAAACCGACGGCTGATGTTGTCAGTACAGTCAACTATTATCAAGCTTTGACAATTCTGAGTTATCTTTGCCAGAATCAGGGATACGGTGTCGGTACGGCTGAATACAAAAAGCAGCTGAAGGCAGTGTATGATACTGTTTCGGGCGGAACACCCGTTCTTATGTCAATTCTTAACGATAAACGATATATTTTCGGCACTAACCATTCGATATTGGTAACAGGTACATACACCGACACCAAGGGCAAACACTATCTTCTTGCTTATGACGGCCAACAGGAATATGCAGAAAAAAATATAAAAGTATATCCCGTGGCTTCTGATTTTTCATCATTTAATAACGAAAATGCGTTCTATTGGACAGATGATTATACTCATCTTGAAACATTTGATATGAACGGTGAAGGTTCAGTTGTCAATTGGTATTCGAAGTTTGTTCCTAATATGGGCGGCCTTCTGAAAATGCTGTTCAGTTATTTGCCTGTTCTTCTTAATAAATAAAGTTTTTTCTGACGGCTTGCACGTTTTTGTGCAGGCCGTTTTTATGCGTTATCAATTCCGGCTTGGTTTTCTGAAAGCAACGTCAAGTGCATTGTTGACAGCAGCATTATTCTTTTATATAATTATGTTAAGAAAAAGGAGGCTGAAATTATGAAAAAATTTGTCAGCATTTTGCTTGTGTTTGCCATGCTTGCAGGCGTGGCAAGTCTTTCTGTAACGGCGGAAACAGAAGATTATTCCGTTTACCCCGAAAGCGAGCACGATTATCAGAATGATTGTTATTATAAAAAATGGACTTACGTTCATCCCGAGGAAGCAGAAGGTCTTTTTGTTACCTTCTCTGAGGACACTTATTTTGAGCCTTGGTCAATGAATGAAGAAACCGGCTTCTATAAGGCAGGCGACATCCTTATTATTACTATGCCTTATTATGAGCAGTTTGAAATTGATATCGGCAGCTTTACAGGTGATGAGCTTGCGTCAAAAACAGTTTATATACCGGGTTCAAGTTTTTCGGTTTATTTAGATACAGATTCTTCCGTTACTGCTTACGGATTCAAGATTGACAGCATTGAAACTGCCGAGCCTGAAAATGCCGATGCAATATGTTATAATTTCGGCCCGAACGTGTTGGGTGTAGAAAAATATTATGAATTCTATGACGTGGGTGAAACGGTTGCTGTTGCGGATAATTTATCTTACCATATAAGTGATGGCTCGTGCAGATTCAGCCAGGGCAACAAATACCGTTGCGGCTGGGCAACAGAGCCGGACGGTGAGCTTGTTTATGATGACGGTGCAGAAATAACACCGGAAGGCGGCATTGTTAATCTTTATGCTGCCTACACACCGATTATTGTCGGTGCGGACGATGTCTTTTACTTTCAGAACAGGGATTATATTTTTAATAACGGCGATTTCAGCGAGGGTGCGCAAAGCTACTATATGACACCGGAAGATCACGATATGCTGCTTCGCAATGCGCTCAGACTCGGCTTGCCGGGACTGTTTTTCTACGAAAAGCTTAAAAACTATCCCCACAGAGGCTTTGAGGGTTCATGCTTTGGTATGGCCTGCTCTGTCTTTTTGCAGTATTACGGTATGATTGATATGCTCAGCCTTCAGGAAGGGGCAAAAACAGTCAGAGAACTCAAACCGAGTGCGGAGGTTGTCAGCACGATAAACTATTATCAGTCGCTCACTTTGCTGAGCTATCTTTGCTCTGATCAGGGGTACGGCGTCGGCTCTGATGAATACAAAAAACAGCTTAAGAGCTTATATGACACCGTAGCAGGCGGCAAACCCGTTATTATGTCGTTGCTTACAGACGAACGCTTTATTTTCGGAACAGCCCACACGGTGCTTGTTACGGGTGCTTATACCGACACAAAGGGCAACCATTATCTGATTGTCTATGAGGGTCAGAGCGGTTATGCGCAAAGCGATATAACGGTATTGCGTGTGGCTCCGGATTTTTCATCTTTCTCGAGCCGCTACGGAAATGCGTTCTATTGGATAGCAGATAACTCTTTGTTTGAGGCTTATGATATGGACGGCCAAGCCTCACCTTTCAGTTGGTACCGTGAGTTTATTCCGCACATAGGAGGTCTTCTGAAAATGCTGTTCAGTTATTTGCCTGTTCTTCTTAATAAATAAAATTTTTTCCGACGGCTTGCACGTTTTTGCGTGCAGGCCGTTTTTATATTTCTATGCCTTTTTCGGCCATTGCGGCTTTGAGGATATCCAAATCGCCGTGATAATAGCAGTGCCCGTCCATACCCGTTGCTTTTGCGCCGTCAATGTTTGCCTGAACGTCGTCAATAAAAAAGCATTCCTCGGGTTTGAGAGAAAAAGTTTCATAAAGCTTTTCATAGATTTCTTTTTCGGGTTTGAGGAGTTTGTGGTCGGCAGAAATTATAACGCCGTCAAAGAACGAAAGAGCAGGGATTACGCTTCTTCTCTCGTGAAAATCGCTCGATGCGTTTGAAAGCAGATAAATGCCGTAGCCCTTTGCTTTGAGCGTTTCCACAAAGCCGCACATCTTCTCAAACGGCGGCATATAGGGATAAAAATTATCCACCATTTCGCTCACTTTTTCAAAAACGGCTTCGGGAATGCGGCTTCTGACCTGCTGCATTATTTCGGCAGGAGAAATTATGCCTCTGTCTTTATCTGACCAGATGGGGTTTCTGAAAATTTCTTTAAGAAGGATATCGGCGGTTGCTTTGTCAAACAGACCGTAAAGCGTTTTTTCGGGGTTGTAATCAATCAGCACGCCACCCATATCAAAAATTATGTTTTTTATCATATGTTTTTCTCCGTTTCTTACAGGCATTGTCAAACCGCCCGCAGGATTTTTAGCAACAACACAATTAATCTCAAGGCGGAACCGAAGGGGCGGATATTATCCGCCCGAAACGGGCGATTCGTGAATCGCCCCTACGAAAACAGGTTTTGTTAAAAAAATATACTTTTACTGACAACAATCGCATATAGGTTGTTGTTGGCTTAAACTATATAATAGCACTTTTTGCACAATGCCGTCAAGAAAATATGTTGACTAAATAAATACATATTTCTTTTAAATTTATGTTGAAATTATGAATATTATATGATATTATTATTTTTATAATGACGGGATTTGTGCATTCCGTCTGTTTGGATATTTCAAAAGGAGTGTCAAGAAATGAAAAAAACACTTAAAAGAGCAATCAGCCTTGTTCTTTCACTGGCTATGGTTGTTTCTGCTTTTGCATTTACGGGCTCGGCAGCTGTTCCCAGCCCCGACGATGCGGAAGTTATCACAACCTGCAACGGTGAATGCGGTAACTGCCCCGTTATCGTTCTCCCCGGCATCAACCACTCACCCACATATCTTTATGATGAAGCTGATAAGCCCGTGCTTGACGGCGACGGCAACCAGATCGGCGGCACACTGCTTATCCTCAACCTTGACGGCGTTCTCAAGCAGCTTCCCAAGGTTATATTCAGCGTGCTCGGCACCCTTATTCTTCAGCACAATATGATGCTTGATAAGGTTGCTTATGATGTTGCATCAGAAGCTTTCAAGTTCCAGAAATGTGACGACAAGGGCGACCATATCGAAAACCTCCAGACTCAGAGATGGTATTATCCTCTTTCCGTTATGAGAGAAGTTGACGGCGAAGACCAGATTGACTGGGTTTACAGAATGGTTCCCATGAAGCCCCTCGTTGACGAAATCGGCGAAGACCACACATATTTCTTCACCTTCAACCTCGTTGGTGATCCTATGGATTCGGCTGACGACCTTGATAAGTACATTCAGCTTGTAAAGAAGCAGACGGGTCACGATAAGGTTAACCTTCTTCCCGTTTCTCTCGGCGGCACAATCCTCACTGCTTATCTTGAAAAGCACGGCCACGAGGATATCAACGCAATCGTTAACGCTGTTGCCTGCCTTGACGGTACAGACCTTCTTGCCGATTTTATGGCAAGAGAATGGAACCTTTCACCCGAATTCTTCTTCCACGAATTCCTTGCAAACATCTTTGTTGAGTCAAATGACAGCCCCACACTCGGATACCTCATCAACCTCGTTCTGCGCATCATTCCCAAATCAGGCGTTGATGCTCTCCTTACAGGCGCAATGAGCGGTATTCTTGATACAATGATGCTCAACTGCCCGCAGTTCTGGGCAATGATTCCTTCATACAGATATGAAGCACTTGCAGCAAGATACCTCGGCGGCAAGCCCGAGCTTAAAGCAAGAACAGACGCTTTCCAGGAAGCAAGACTCAACCTCAAGGATAACATTCTTGCTGCTGTTGAGGACGGCGTAAGAGTTAACTCCATCTCCGGCTCAAACCTTGACCTCGGTGAAGAAATGTACACATATTTCGGTATCGTCGCTTCTTCCGATAAGGTTAACTCCGACGGTATCATCAACCTCAGCTCAACAACTATGGGCGCAACAGGCGCTGCAGGCGATGCAACCCTCGGCGAAGGCTACGTTCAGAAGAACTCCAGCACAGAATATCCTGACTACAGCTACGTTTCACCTGACAATATGATTGACGTTTCAACCGCAGTTCTTCCCGATAACACCTGGATTTTCCTTGACCAGTATCACGAGGTTGGCGATAATGACGTTGTTCTTAACCTTGCAAAGGCTCTTCTTCTTGAAGAAATTGATGACGTTCATTCAGACCCCGAGAACTATCCTCAGTTCAACAAAAAGGTAACAACCAAGTATGTTCGCCGCTGGAGACTTGCAGACGCATACGAAGTTGACCGCACAAATCTCACTCCCGAGCAGATTGCAAAGCTTGACAAGGCTATTGCAGACGGCGAAGCTGTTGTTCATGCAACCGTTGCTCCCGAACAGGCAACCGTTGATGCAGCTGACAGAGCTCTTATGGAAATTCTTCACGAAGTGAATTACCCCGGCTATGAAAACATCGAGGAGGAAGAACCCTCAAAGGCAGATGCTTTCTTCGGCAAGGTTCTCGGCTCAATCAGCGAGAAGTTTGTTGATATCTTCGGCAGCAAGGGCTACTTTGATTTTGTTCGCAGCATTTTAACTTTCGGTCTGCTTTAATCAAACATAACTTCACCGCCTGCCGCGTTTTGCCGGCGGGCGGTGGCTGATAATATGAAAACTGACGGAGGTCTGATGATGAAAAAAATTATTTCGCTTATCCTTTCGTTAACACTTATTTTCTCTGTTGCCGCAGTCGGCGGTGTCAGAGCTGAAGAGCCCGCTTCGTCTGAAATTCTTGCGGAGTGCGGCGGCAAGTGTGACGTTTGCCCCGCAATCGTTGTTCCCGGCATAGGCCAGTCAAACGTGTGGCTTCTTGATGATGACGGTGAATACGTTCTTGATGCCGACGGTGAAAGAATCAACTGCTTCCCCGGCTATTTTGATATTGCCAAAATCGTTACAAAGGTTCTTCTGCCTGCTATCCTTTCGCTTGTAACACAGCAGGATCTCGGCCTTTCAAAGGCTCTCGCAGAAGCTCTTGCAGGCGCATTTTATATGAATTCATCTGACTGGGAGGGCAAGGCACCCGATTGCGTTGAGGTTGAAAAATATCCTTATTCCGTAGCAAGATGTTCAGAATATGAAAAGCAGCAGATTTATAACAACATTCCGCTTCAGGATTATGCAAACCGTGTTGGCGAAGATCATCTTTATTATTTTTCATACAACTCATTCGGCAATAATATTGATATCGTTGACGAGCTTTACGCTTTCATTCAGCAGGTTAAAAAGGAAACCGGCCACGACAAGGTAAACATTGTTCCTATCAGTATGGGCGGCACTGTTGCAAACGGTCTGCTTGATTATTACCCCGAAGTTGTTAACGACCTCAACAAGGTTGTTTATATCGTTCCTGCTCTCAACGGCTCAACAATTGTTGGCGACGTTATGACAAAGAACATCGCTTTCCTTGATAAGGACTATCTCTATAACGGCTTCCTTGAAGGCCTTATGGATGAAGAAGAAGCAAGAATGATTGAGGTTATTGCCAGAATTCTGCCCGATCAGCTTCTTATGAAGGCGCTTGACACGGCGGTTGATAAGCTTCTTGCAGACGTTTTCTCAAAGAACACCAATATGTGGGCTCTTCTTCCCAAGGAATATTATGCAGAAGCATCGGCAGAGCTTCTTTCAGCTCCCGAATATGCAAAAATCAAGGCACAGACTGACAGATATCACATTGCACAGGTCAACTCAAACAAAAACATTCAGAACCTCGTTGACAACGGCGTTCAGGTTTTCAACATTGTTGACTATGATTTCCCGCTTTATAACATCGGCAATGCGTGGAATGCAGACAATGCTGACGGCGTAATCCAGCTCAGCTCAACGGCTATGGGCGTTCAGTCGGCTCTTGTGGGCGAAACACTCCCTGAAGATTACGTTCAGCAGAACACTTATTGCGATGACCCCTCGCACGACCACATTTCTCCCGACAGAGTTGTTGACGCATCAACAGGTCTTCTGCCTGACACAACCTTCTATTTTGACGGCCAGGCTCACGAAAAGACAGCAAGAAACGACGTTATCATCAAGCTTGCAACAGAGCTTCTTGCAACGGATAACATCACAGACGTTTATTCAACACCCGATTATCCGCAGTTCAACTATGCAAGAGATGCAAGAGGTCTTAAGAATGACCGTCTTCCCGATGCGAAGAATGCTCTTGCAAACGTTCAGATGAGCGATGCTGACAAAGCAGAGCTTGAAGCAGCAATCGCAGAGGGCGAAACGGTTCTTAACAGAACTGCAGGCGAAGAAGGCGACGTTGAGGCGGCAGACCAACGCCTGCGTGCGATTCTTGTTAAAATCGGTGTTTATGAGGCAGAAACAGAGGAAGAACCCTCAGAAACCTTCACAAACATCAGCCTCTGGCTCTATGAAAACTTCGGCACCGCAGGTTATTCGGAATATATCTTTGTTGCATTCAAGAAGATGATTAACGTTTTCCACGATTCATTGAATCAGCTGTTTGCGGCAATCAACGATCTGTTCTGAACAATCAAATAATAAGCAAAGGCTTGCACGAAAAAGTGCAAGCCTTTTTTAGTGAATAGTGAATAGTTAAGGGTTGGCGTTGCCCTTATCCTATCAACCGAATATATTCTGCGGTTATGCGCAGCATAATGATAATTGCAATAATCATAGGGGCGTTGATGAAATATGCGCCAAGCTTTGTGCCTGTTTCAAGTTTGACTCTTGCAGGTGCAAGGCGTTTTTTGCCTTTTATAAGGATAAAAAGCACTGAAGCTGAAATGCACAGCGCATAAAGCATAACCTGCGAAATATTCCATATCATATTAAGCAGAGCTTCGTCGGCTATATCTGCAACCAAAAAGTCAATAAGCGTCGAATAGAAATTATTGAAAAAGTGAATCAGAACGCCCGTCCATATGCTGTTTGTCAGGCAAACGGCATATCCCATACCGAGCCCTGCAATGAAAGCGAACGGAGCTTGAACAAGGTTGCCGTGCAGAATGCCGAAAACTGCAGCGGAAACGATGATTGCGAACTTATCGCCATAACGCCTGAGCGGCTGCATAACCACGCCTCTGATGGCGAATTCTTCAACAAGAGCAGGCACAACCGCAACCGAAACAACATAAAGGATTCTGCCGGCAAGTGACTGCGGAACGGTATATTCCGGTGCTGTCAGCTCAACGCCTGTTGCTCTTGTGAGCGAAACAAAAACACTTGTAACGTAATTGCCGATAAGGCAAACAAGGAAGCCGAATGGGATTGACGTTACCGTCAGTGCAAAGCTTTGGGGTTTGCCGAAAGCCAGGGTGGGCAAGGCCTTTTTTTTATGAAGCAAAAATGCACCCAGAGCAAACGGCCCGAGCAATCCGACGATTGAAAACACAATGTTGACAATGCATCGGAATTCGGCGCTTATGAAATATGCGGAACGGAATGGCTCGAGCGCAATCGGAACGGATAAAACGTTCTGAAGCAAAACATAAAGCAGAATACATCCGCCGGCAACGCTGCCGAAAAGCCTGATGTTTTTGCGTTCTTTTGTTTTGATTACAAGCTGCTTTGCCTGCTGCTCAAAATAAGAGAATGTGCTTTGCGGATTGGGTTGATAATAAAAATTCAAATCAAAATCACCGTCATTATGAATATTTTGGGTATTTCATACAAATTGTATTATATATTATACTTCAAAATTCTATACAGCACAAGCGCAGAAAGTTAACTAAATGTTAAAATTTTATTGTAAATTATTAAACTTTAGTGTAAAATAATATAATATGTAACATTATTATTATGTTATTCATTGATTAATCAGCGGCAGGCCGGAGCTTTCTCAAGTAACGCCTGCGCTTTACGGAGGATAGTATGAGCAAAAAAATCACTCAGGCAGAACTTAAAGAAATGATTTCAGGTAAGCTGTCTCATCTTTTCGGCGTTTCCACAAAGGACGCCACGAATGAACAGTATTACAGAGTCCTTTCGACCATCGCAAGGGATATGGTCAGAGATTCAAGAAGAGCCTTTGACAAAAAATCTCTTGAGGCAGGCCAGAAAAAGGTTTATTACCTTTGCATGGAATTCCTTATGGGCAGAAGCCTCAAAAACACACTTTATAACCTTAACCTCACAGACACTGCAAGAGCAGCGCTCAAGAGCTTCGGTGTGAGCCTTGATAAGCTCTATGACTGCGAGCCTGATGCAGGTTTGGGCAACGGCGGTCTGGGCAGACTTGCCGCTTGCTACCTCGATGCTCTTGCAAACCAGGGCTACAGAGGTATGGGCTATTCCATTCTTTATGAATACGGCATTTTCAAGCAGAAAATTATTGACGGCTGGCAGACCGAGATGCCTGATTTCTGGCTTCCCGGCGGCGAGGTATGGCTTGTTCCCAGAGAGGATAAAACCGTTCTTGTTAAGTTTGAGGGCACGGTTGAGGACGCATGGGACGAACATTATCACCATGTTGAACTCAAGGACTGCAAAACAGTCAAAGCGGTTCCTTACGATATGATGGTTGCAGGCAAAGACGGCAAGAGTGCCGCTGTTCTGCGCCTTTGGTCGGCAAAGGTTGACGGCATTGATATGGCAATGTTTAACCGCGGCGATTATATGCACGCTATGGAAGAAAAGGCTATGGCGGAGGTTATCAGCAAAGTGCTTTACCCTGCCGACAACCATCAGGAGGGCAAGAGCCTGCGCCTTCGCCAGCAGTATTTCCTTGTTTCGGCTTCGATTCAGGATATCGTTGCAAGACACCTGAGGGATTACGGCTCTCTTGATAATTTTGCGGAAATGAACGCAATCCATATCAACGATACTCACCCCACAATGGCTATTCCCGAGCTTATGAGAATTATGCTCGATGAATGCGGCTACGGCTGGGATGATGCTTTTGCAATTGTTGAAAAGGTTTGCGCTTACACAAACCACACCGTTATGGCGGAGGCTCTTGAATGCTGGGGTGAAGACCTCTTCAAGCGTCTGCTGCCCAGAATTTATCAGATTGTCAAAGAAATTGATAACCGCTTCAGAAGAAAGGTCTGGGAAGCAACCGGCGATGCAGGCAGAGTTGAGAGAATGGCTATCATCTCAAACGGTGCAGTTAAGATGGCTAACCTCTGCGTTGCGGGCAGCCACAAGGTTAACGGTGTTTCTGCTCTCCACAGCCAGATTCTCAAAGATACTATTTTTAACGATTTCTATACTCTTGAGCCCGAAAAGTTCACAAACGTTACCAACGGCATAGCACACAGACGTTGGCTTTGCCAGGCTAACCCCAAGCTCACAGCCCTGCTGACAGAGCTTATCGGCGACGGCTTCATTTATAACGGTGCAGAGCTTATCAAATTGCGTGATTTTGCAGATGATAAGGCCGTGCTTGATAAACTCGGCGAAATCAAGCTTGCAAACAAAGAGAGCTTTGCAAAAATCGTTAAAGATAAAACAGGTATTGCTCTTGACCCCACGTCTGTTTTTGATGTTCAGGTCAAGCGTCTGCACGAGTATAAGCGCCAGCATCTGAACGCTTTCAATATTCTTGCAAAATACCTTGAAATCAAGGCAAACCCCAACGGTGACTTCACACCTCACACCTACATCTTCGGCGCAAAGGCAGCTCCCGGCTATTATATGGCAAAGAAGATTATCGAATTCATCTGCGCTCTTGCCGACCTTATCAACAACGACCCTGACGTTAAAGGCAGACTGAAGGTTGTTTATATGGAAGATTACAACGTTACAATGGCTGAGGCTCTTATGCCTGCGGCTGATATCAGCGAGCAGATTTCTCTTGCCGGCACGGAAGCAAGCGGTACGGGTAATATGAAGCTTATGATGAACGGCGCAATCACTCTGGGCACAATGGACGGCGCAAACGTTGAGATTTTTGAGGCAGTCGGCCCCGAAAACATCATTATCTTCGGCATGAACACCAAGGAAGTTAACGAGCTTAAGCGCAACGGTTATGTTCCGCAGAATTACTATAACAACAACGCCGAAATTCACGGTGTGGTTGAATTTATCAACAAGGGTATCGGCGGCAAAACTTTTGGCGAAATCGGTGGCACAATTATTCACCACGATCCTTATATGGCTCTTGCTGACTTTGCCGATTACAGAGCAAAGCAGAAGAAAGCTGTTGAAATCCGCAAGGATATGGACAGATGGAACAGAATGTCGCTTATGAACATCTCGGGTGCAGGTGTGTTTGCGGCTGACCGTTCAATCAACGATTATGCCCGTGATATCTGGCACGTTGAGCCTTTGAAGCTTCGCTGATATTATGACTGACAGTGAATTTATGACTCTGGCAATCGAACAGGCAAAAATTTCGGCTTCGGAGCTGGAAGTGCCCGTCGGTGCGGTAATAGTCCGCAACGGCGAGGTGGTTTCGGTTGGGCGTAACCGCCGTGAAATCGGCAAAAACGCCCTTGCCCACGCCGAAATTGAAGCCATTGACCTTGCCTGCAAAAAGCTGGGCGGCTGGCGGCTCTGGGAATGCGAAATGTACGTTACCCTTGAGCCTTGCCCGATGTGCACGGGTGCGATTATCAACTCCCGTATCCGCCGCCTTGTTTTTGGCGCAAGCGACTATAAGGCAGGCTCGTGCGGCTCGGTTGTGAACCTGTTTGATTTGCCTTATAACCATAAACCCGAGGTTGTTGCGGGCTTTATGCAGGAGGAATGCTCCGCTCTGCTGACGGAATTTTTTGCCAACCTGCGCAAATGTAAAAAGACGGAGAAAACCAATGAGCTTTGAAAAAATCCTTTTTACAATTGAAATAATCGGTACAATAGCTTTTGCAATAACGGGCGTTATAACTGCGGTTGAAAAAAAGCTTGATATTCTCGGCGCAATCGTTCTCGGAACGGTTACTGCTGTCGGCGGAGGTATTCTGCGAGATATTATGCTGGGTTATTTGCCGCCCATGGCTTTCAGAAACCCCGTTTATGCGCTGACGGCAATTGCAACTTCGGTTGCGGTTTTTGTTATCGCATTTCTCGTCGGCAAAAAAATCGTCAAGCATTTTGACGTTTATTCGCAGGTAATCAATTTTTTTGATTCGCTCGGCCTTGCCGTTTTTGTTGTAACAGGTGTCAACACGGCGGCAGCGTGCGGTTTTGGCGAAAACGCTTTTCTCTCAATCTTTGTTGCCGTGCTTACAGGCGTCGGCGGCGGAGTTATGCGTGACATTCTTGCAGGCAGAGTGCCCAAAATTCTGCGCAGGCGTGTTTATGCCCTTGCCGCAATTCTCGGAGCAATTATCTATTATTACTTACTTGAATTCAACGTTTTTTCGCAAACGGTTTCAATGCTTATCGGTGCAGGCTCGGTTCTGATTATCAGAATTCTTGCAACAATATTCCATTGGAATCTGCCCACAATAAAGAACATAGAAGAATAAAAAATCCGCTGATTCCCGAAAAGGAACCAGCGGTAATTTTTTTATGTTTTATCAGCCCTGTGCGTAGTCGCCAACCATCATCATATAAGCGCCGATCTGTGCGCCGAATTCGGGTGCGCCGTCCATAATGAGCTGACCGCCCTTTGTGAATTCAAGCATATCTGCAGTACCCATAAGAATACCGAGTGCACTGTCAAGGGAGTCAAAGCGCATTGTGAAGAAGGGAAGAGCACGCTTATAAGTGCCTCTGCCTGCCTTCGATTTGCCTGCCTTGATGCGGATATATGCCGAAATGTCGGGGTAGCCGTTAACTGCCCATGCATAAACTCTGTCGGGGCTCTTAAGAGTCCAGCCGTGGATTTCTTCGTGACCCTGCTTGTTGAGTGTGCTGATACCGCTTGAAAGCAGGTAGAAATAGCACTTAACAAGGAGCTTCTTTGTTTCTTCGTCTGCAGGGGGTTCTTTTGCTGTAAGAAGCGATGACATTTTGAGAAGAGTCATCATAAACGCAGCAAAAACTGCAGGCTTCTTTGCAATACCCTTCATTGCAGGAAGAGTTGCAGGACCGATTTTTCCTTTGAAGAATGCGTTCATTGTTTCAATGCTCTTGAATTCAAGCTCAATGTGAGCATTGGTTGCAACCTTATCTGTATGGCAAATCCATTCGCCGCTGTTAACAACGAAATGTGTTGAAAACTTTCCGTCGGGAGCGTCGGGGTCTTTTGCGCTGACCTGGATAACTGCGTGAGCGTGCTCAAACTTTTTGGCAAGCTTGGGGTCATCCATAGCGATTGTTTTGATAAGGGGAAGAACAGCACAAAGGAAAATTTTATTGGTTAAAAATTCTTCTCTCGAAGCCATATAAATCATTCCTTTTTGGTATAAAGATACCGTAAAATTTTGTTGCTTGGGGTAGGGGCAGATATTATCTGCCCGTTTTTAATATCTTCAGGTTACGGGCGGCTGATAGCCGCCCCTACACTTTGTTTCAGTGTATTTCTATACACGACCGAACGAGAAAGTGAAAACAACTCAAATTATGCTTCGTCGTCCCAGTCGTCATCAAGCTCGAAGTCCTTACCCATAACCTCGCGAACTGCGTCAATGATGCCGTTCTGGTCAATGCCGAGAGCTGACATAATGTCTTCGTGCAGACCGATGGGTGCAAACTTGTCGGGGATACCGAGCTGCTTGAATGCGCAGCCCTTACCTGCTTCAACAATAACCTCTGCAACAGCACTGCCGAGACCGCCGATAACGTTGTGGTCTTCAACCGTGATGATGCGGCGGGTGTCCATAACAGCCTTGATGATAGCTTCCTTGTCGATGGGCTTGATGGTGTGCATATTGAGCACTCTTACCTTAAGACCGTCGTTTGTTTCAAGGAACTTTGCTGCCTGATAAGCCTGGAATACGCAGCTGCCGCAAGCGATAACCGTGATGTCGGAGCCTTCGTTGATTGTAACAGCCTTACCAACTTCGAAGCCGTAATCGCTGTTCTCATAAAGAACACGGTCAAAGCCTCTGTTGATGCGGATGTAGTAAGGGCCGAAGTTATCGTATGCAGCGTGAACAGCATTATAAGTTTCAAGACCGTCTGCAGGGCAGATAACTGTCAGGTTGGGGATTGAGCGGCAAACTGCAAGGTCGCAGATTGCGTGGTGAGTTGAACCTGCCTGACCGAACGAAGTGCCTGCGTGGGTAGCAATAACCTTTGCATTGATGTTCTGGTAGCAGATGTCTGTGTGAAGCTGGTCAGCACTTCTGAGAGAAGCGAAAACCGAGAAGGTTGAAAGGAAGGGAACAAGACCTGCCTTTGCCATACCTGCGGCAACACCGAACATATTCTGTTCTGCAATACCGACGTTAAAGAATCTGTCGGGGAATTTTTCGCCGAACATACCGATTTTTGTTGATTTACCAAGGTCAGCTGTAAGAGCCACAACCTCGGGATGCTTTTCGCCGAGCTCGCAGAGAGCCTTACCGTAAATTTCAGCAGTTGAAAAAGCGGTTGATTCTGCAGCTGTATAGGTTAATCCTCCTGCCATGATCAGATGCCCTCCTTTTCTGCGCGAGCTACGCGCTTAGCATAGTGTTTTTCAAGACTTGCCTTTGCAATCTCATATTTTTCTTCGTTGATAGCACCGTAATGCCACATGAAGTTGTCTTCCATAAAGTCAACGCCTTCGCCCTTGATGGTGTCAGCGATAATCATAACGGGCTTGCCGCTCTTGTTTTCAAGAGCAAAGTCAATAGCTTCTGCAAGCTCATTGAAGTTGTGGCCGTTAACAACCTTAACAATGAAGCCGAAAGCTTCCCACTTGTCTGCAAGGGGTTCAAGAGCCATAACGTCTTCTGTTCTGCCGTCGATCATGCACTTGTTGCGGTCAACGAAAGAGATGAGGTTATCTGCCTTGAAGTGAGCGGCTGCCATAGCAGCTTCCCAGTTTGAACCTTCGTCAAGTTCGCCGTCGCCCATGATGCAGAATGTCTTATAATCCTTGCCGAGAACTCTTGCTGCAAGAGCTGTGCCCAGAGCGATGGGAAGGCCGTGGCCAAGTGAACCTGTTGAAGCGTCAACGCCCTTAACCTTGTTGGAGTCAAGGTGGATACCCATTGTTGAGTTGCTCAGGTTGAAGGTCTTGAGCTTTTCTTTGTCGTCAAAACCAACGTGGCAAACAAGGCTTGCAAGAGCAACGCCTGCGTGACCTTTACTGAGGATGAAGCGGTCTCTGTCTTCCCAGTTGGGGTCTTCAACCTTGTAGTTCATATACTTGTAGTAGAGAATGGTGAGCATATCCATAACGCTCATACCCCCGCCGATGTGAGCACTGCCTGCCCAGAACGTGGTGTCAAGGCAAAGCTTGCGCAGCTCATAAGCCTGTTCTTCAAGAGCTAACCATTCCTGTTTTGTTAATGCCATAGGAATATTCCTCCTTTATAATGTTTATAATTGAGCGGCAAACACCGCAATATTGGTGAAAAGTTAAGAGTGAACAGTGAAATAGTTTCGGATAGGCTTCGCCTATGACCGATTATATTTTTGGGTGCGGGCAACGCCCACCCATAACTATTCACTTTTCACTATTCATTATTCACTTGAATTGATTAACCGAGTTCGGGGTGATTCTTGCGAACTGCCTTGAAAGCATCTTCAGCAACTTCGATTGTGAACTTGATATCCTCGTCGGAAAGTGAAGCGTTGATGAAGTGGTTGTGGTGGTTGGTCATATAAACGCCTCTCTTAACAACCTCTGCAATCCATTCCTGATGAAGCATAAGTGAATTGTCATCTTTGAGCATAAGATAGAAGAGTGCCGGTTCACCCGAAACGTTAAGGTTGAAGCCGTTGTTTGCAGCGGCAGCTTTAAGACCCTCTGTGAGCATTGTGCCCTTGTCAAGGCAAAGCTTGGGCAGGTCAATTTCTTTCATCTTGTTGATGCAGGCGATAGCTGCTGCAAAGGGAACTGCGCTCATCCAGTAGCTGCCTGTGTATGAAAGACCGCTTATTGCGCTCTTGAGCCAATCCTTACCGCAGAGAGCGGAAACGTTCCAGCCGTTTGCAAGAGCTTTGCAGAAGCAGATAAGGTCAGCTTCAAAGCCGTAGTGATGGTCGGAGCCTGCAAGGTCAAGTCTGAAACCGCAACGAACGTCGTCAACGATAAGAACGATGCCCTTTTCAGTGCAGAGCTTGCGAACCTTCTGCCAATAGCCTTCTGCAGGAAGAATGTTATCAACAAAGTTGCCGTGCATATAGGGAGTTGAAATGAAAGCGGCAATTTCGCCTTCGTTTTCGGCAACTATTCTTTCAAGGTCTTCAAAGTTGTTCCATTCAACGTAAAGGTTGTTTGCAACGTCTTCGGGAATAACGCCGGGGTAGTCAACCTTCTGGCACCAGGGAGCAACGCCGTGGTAATAGCCTTTAACAAAGATAATCTTCTTTTTGTGGGTTGCTGCTCTTGCTGTCATAATAGCGGCTGTTGTGGTGTCGCCGCCGTTCTTAGCAAAGAATGCCCAGTCAGCCGAAGCGACGGTGTCAACCATAAGCTCTGCAAACTCAATGATTTTTGTTGAAGGAGCTGTAACGCAGTTTTCAATCTTCATCTGCTCCATAACAGCCTTGTCAACGTCGGGGTCGTTATAGCCGAGAACGTTGGGGCCGTAAGCACACATATAGTCTATGTATTTGTTGCCGTCAACATCCCAGAAATATGAGCCCTGAGCTTTCTGGCTGAAAAGGGGGAAAGCCGAAACGGGAATGCAGCAGCCTTCTGCAGGACCCTGGTGGCCGTAAAGACCCGAGGGGATTACTTTTGCGGCTCTCTGAAAGAGCTCTGCGCTTTTATTGTGTGTGTTAATCTTCATACTCATATCCTCTTACCTCCTTATGCAAGATACAGAGCAACTCTGTCAAGAATTCTGTTGAGGTTATCAAGCATTGAAATCATGCCCTTCATAACGATGTCGCCCGAGCCTACGCAGGCAATGGCGTTAACCTTGCCGTCAAAGAGGTCTCTTGCAAGCTCGATTGAGCTGAATTCCATAATTGCTCTGGGGTTATCGCTTGCCTTTTTGATGCCGAGAAGGCGGTGGTCTTTAACTCTGATTGTTGTTGAAGCGGCGCCCTTGATGCTGAAGGAGATTTCGCCGTCAACCATATTGCTTGCGGAGAACTTGCCGATTTCATCATTATTGGCGATCTGAGCGATGGCAACGGTGATTGTGTTGAGCAGCAGAAGAGTGCTGATTCTGAAGAAATCGGGATCCTTGAGGTCTTCGGGGTCGGGTCTCATATATTTTGAGAGCAGGTCAGTCAGCTTTGTGAAGCTGTTAAGAAGAAAACCGATGTGGTGGAAGCCTTTTGAGGGGATGGGAGTCACCGTACCGTCAATAAGGCCGTTGAATTTTTCGCAGGAGCTGAAGGGGAGCTTAACGTCGCACTTTGTGCAGCCCTGTTCCATTCTGCATCTGCCGTTTTTGAAGGTGATGGTGGCACTGGGGCCGCCTTTAACCTCAAAGCCGATGGAGATGGGCTTTTTGTTTGTAAGCAGACTGCTTGCCTCGGGAGCGAGCTCACAGAGGTTTTCGAGGGAACCGAGCACTGCGTAAAGGTTGATATACGCAAGGGTTCTTGAATCAGTCATTATATTTTCCTCCTTTTATTCTCAGAGCAGGGAAAATGCCTGCTTATAAATATAATCAATTTATTTTAACAGATATATTGTTCATTGTCAACAAATCAGAGAGTGAAAAATGTGTTTTTATGGTGAAAATTTAATTCTTAACCCCCAAAATGTGTCTGAACACGGCTTTTTTGTTTCACACAGGTTGCAACTCTTTTAACAAATTGAAAATTTACCCCAAAAGGATTGACATTTATTCAAAAATGTGTCCTAATATATAATGTAGATTTATATTTTCGGAGGTTTATTATGAAAAAGATTACAGCAGTTTTATGTATTTTTGCAACGCTTTTTGCGCTTGCATCGTGTAAACCCAAGGAGCTCTCACCCGAAGAAGCTTCCGCTTCCGTTGAGGCGGCACGTTCGCAGGCAAGAGCAGAGTATTCGCAGAAAATTGAAGCTTCAATCAAGCACGAAGAAGATATTTATCAGGAAAAGCAGGATACGCTTAACAGCCTGGGCAAAACAGAAAAAGACAAAAGAATTGTTTTTGTCAGTGACGGTCAGTATGCCGGTATGAAAGAAGCCTTTGAGATAATCAAATTTGACGATAACGCCAAATTTGACAGCTGGACCAGATACGTCTACTATCCCTCTACGGAATCTTTTGAAAGAGCGATATCGGACATCAAGAGCGGCGGTAATTTTGCTTATGAAACATCAGATGCTTCAATGAGAGTTATTGTTTACAGATACACAAACGAGCAATATCTCAAAAACGAAGCCTATGATGATATGCTTCAGCGAGTAAGGGATTTCGGCTACACAGTTGTTGAATAATCGGGAGATTGAAATATGAAAAGAATTATTGCAATAATGCTTGTTTTTGCGTCGCTTTTTGCTTTTGCGGCGTGTGCAGGCAAAGATGAAAAGGCAAACAACGCAACCACGGCGGCGCCGACTGCCGCACAGGAGCAGGCAGAGTCACCCCAGAGCGCAGAAACAACAAAAATCAGCGCAATCGCAGGCAAAAGAATAAAGCTCAAAAGCGTTGCTTCATTGAATTCCGTTACGATTTATACCAACAATGACGGCATTGCATCAGTTATGATGGTGCATAAGATTTATGATAACGATGAAGCATTTCAGGCGGCAATTGCCCAGGGTGACCACGGCACGTATAAGCTTGAAACGGTGAATGAAGAGTCCCGTGAAATCATTTTCAGCGACAGCGAAACGGTCAAGGGTATGACCTATGACGAGATTATGAAGCTTGCAGAGAAGCTTGATGATTACATCATTATTCCCGAGCAATAACAAACAAAAGGCTTGCACGACAATGTGCAAGCCTTTTTCAGTGAACAGCAAAGAGTGAGCGGTTAAGGAAGGGCTTCGCCCTTATCCGAATATATTCAGAGCTTATTCCGTTATCTTCTTGTATATCTTGTCAATCTCTTTGCTGTTTTCTTCAACTTTGAGGTCGGATGCGATAAGGTTGATTCTTTCTTCGTTTTCGGCAGAATAAATATCGTTGATGCATACGGAACGGTAAGCGGCATAAACGCTCTCGCCTTTTTCTTTGAGGTTTTCTTTGTAAACTGCAAAAACGCAATCCTCATAGACGATTATCTGCACCGTGGCATCTGACTGATTATAAACAGCGTCAAAAAATCCGTCGGGGTATCCGTCTGAATTCTTTTTAAGGATAACGGTGTCCGATGCGGAATATCCTTCATCAAGGAAGCCCTGCGTGAAGGCTTCGGGAGTGCCGGACTTTGTGGCGGCAAGCTGGTCAAAAACGTCAAGCATTTCATTCTTTTCAAGCAAGCTCAACGGTTCACCGTTTGAGTTTGTGAAATAAACGCAGACCGTGCGGAAGCTGACGTAGTTTGTATAAAAATAATCCTGAAGTGTTTTTTCGGCAGCTGCGTTGCCTGTTCCTTTGTCATAAAGAGCGGTGAAAACCGCCTCCTCGTATTTTTCGCTTGTTATTATTTTGTTGAGCGTCTGCTTTGAAACGCCGATTTTGTTATAATGGCTTTCGGAACGCAGCCAGATGCCGTTGACTGTTTCGGATATCTCGACCTTTTGCGCCGAGGTCAGCGGCTTGCCGCTGTTTCTGAAATCGGTGTTAACGGCAACGTAACGTTTGCATTCGTCGGCAGCCGCTTTTTTCAGCTCGTTTGCCGAAGCGTTGCTTTTCAGACCGTAGCGCTCGGGGGCGGCAACAACCTTGTCAAGATAATACGTATAAATTTCGCTGCCGATTTCCGTGCCCTCGATTTTGAGCGCCCAAACGTTTTTATCGGAGCACGCACCAAGCAGCAGCATTGCCGCCGCAAGGAGCGTTGCAAGCAGTTTTTTCATAAAAGCCAACCTTTCGTGACTGTACTTTTATTAGAATATACCATATTTTTTGCAAATCCGCAACAAAAGATAAAAACTCTTGCAAAAAAATTAAAAAAATATCTTTATTCTTTTAAAATTATGCTGTATAATTGTTTTGTATTAATATTTTTGGAGTGAACACTATGGAAAAAATCAGACTTTTAATCGCAGGCGAAGAATACAACCTTTCAACAGATGATGATCTGGATTACGTTGCGGAGCTCGGCGCAGAGCTTGACAAAAAAATCAGCGGTCTTATGAGCAGTAACACAAGAATCTCCGTTACTCAGGCAGCAATCGTAACAGCTCTTGAATATGCAGATGCTGCAAAGAAATGCGTAATCACCGCTGAAAATCTGCGTACTCAGATTCAGGAATATCTTGAGGATGCAGCAAGAGCAAGAACAGATGCAGAAATCTCAAAGCGTGAAGCGGAAAGACTTGCAAAAGAGCTTGCATCCCTTCGTGCAGGCAAATAATGGAGGCTGAAATTCTTGCCCCGGCAGGCAGCTTTGAGGCTCTTCAGGCGGCTGTCAGATGCGGCGCAAACGCCGTTTATCTTGGCGGCAAAGCGTTCAACGCAAGGCGCAACGCCTCCAATTTTGATGACGGAGAGCTTAAAGATGCCGTGGATTATTGCCACAGGAGAAACGTCAAGGTTTATCTGACACTCAACACTCTTGTGAGTGATAACGAAATTCAAACAGCATATGACGCAATAAAATCAGCCTGCGATGCAGGAATTGATGCTTTTATTGTTCAGGATATCGGACTCGCCGCCATTGTGCGTCGGGTCTGTTCGTCTGCGGTGCTTCACGCATCAACCCAGATGTCCGTTCAGAGCATCGAAGGTATCCGCATACTTGAAAAACTCGGTTTTTCAAGAGCGGTTCTCCCACGTGAGCTTTCAGAAAAAGAAATTGCCGCCATATCGGCACAGACCGATATGGAGCTTGAATATTTTGTTCACGGTGCGCTTTGTATGTGTGTTTCGGGTCAGTGCCTTATGAGTTCCGTTCTCGGCGGCAGAAGCGGCAACAGGGGTCTTTGCGCCCAGCCTTGCCGGCTTCCGTTCGGCGTTAACGGCAAAGGCGGAAACAACCTGAGTCTTAAGGATTTATCGCTCGTCGAGGAGCTTGAACGCCTTGAAAAAGCAGGGGTTTGCTCTTTTAAAATTGAGGGCAGAATGAAGCGCCCGGAATACGTTGCGGCGGCGGTTGCTGCCTGCAAAAACAGCATCGAAAATAAACCCGACCCGGCTCTCAACCGTTCGCTTCAGGCGGTTTTTTCACGTTCGGGATTCACAAAAGGTTATTTTGAGGGCAGGCTCGGCAAGGAGATGTTCGGCATTCGCCGCAAGGAGGATGTGACGGAAGCGTCGGGCGTGCTCAATGATTTGCAGAAGCTTTATGAAAAAGAAAATCCGCTCATTCCGGTTGACTTCTCGTTGACCGTTGCTCCCGAAACACCTTTGGTGCTTTCCGCAGAAGCTCTGGGCAAGAGCGTTTGCGTTGAGGGCAACGCTCCGCAGGCGGCAATCAACAGGGCGGTCAGCCGTGAAGAACTTTGTGACAGGCTTTCAAAATGCGGCGGCACACAGTTTTATGCAAATAACGTTGAAATCGAATTAAGCGACGGGCTTTTTGTTGCGGCAGGTGAGCTTAACGCTCTGCGCCGCCATGCTCTGGCAAAGCTTGAAGATGCAATTGCCAAAGCAGAAGAAAGAACTGTTTCTTTATACATTAATAATACGGAACCTCACAGGCAGGCTGAAAGACAGCTTCACGCAAGGTTTTTTGATGCAAAGGAAATCCCCGAAAAGCTTGACGGCGTTTCACGGGTTATTGTTCCGCTTGAAACCGACGGCGAAACCGTTGAACGTCTTTGCAAATCAGGCATCGAGGTTGCGGCGGAAATTCCGTCAGCTGTTTTTTCAAACGCGCAAAGCTATCTTGAAAATCTTATCCGCCTTAAATCACACGGAGTTACACTTGCTTGGGTCTGTAACCTTGACGGCATTCCGACAGCTGAAAAAGCAGGCTTGCCGTTTGCAAGCGGTTTCGGTATGAACGTTTTTAACAGCATTTCTCTTGAAGAGATGCAGTCGCTCGGTGCGACTGACAGTCTGCTCTCCTGTGAGGTCAGTCTTTCACAGGTGGCGTATATGGGCGGCACGTTGCCAAGAGGAATTATGGCTTACGGCAGAATACCGCTGATGCTCACAAGGAATTGCCCCGTCAAAAACGAGCTGACCTGCGCCGAATGCGGCAAAAACAGCGTGCTTGTCGACAGAATGGGCGTTGAATTCCCCGTCAGATGCAAAAACGGTTGCAGTTATATTCTCAACTCCCGTCCCTTGTGGCTTGCGGATAAGCAGAAGGATATCAGAAACTGCGATTTTGCTTTGCTTTATTTCACAACGGAAGCAAAAGATGAGGCTGCGCAAATCATCGGAGATTATTTTTGTGAAAAAAGTGCAAAAGGCGATTTTACAAGAGGTCTGTATTATAAAGGTGTAACATAATTGAAAAAATAAGCTCAAAACTCTTGTATGTTTGCTTTTTCGGGTGTATAATTCCAACATCAAACCTACAGAAATTCTATATAAAGAAGGTATATATATGAGCATCAGAATCGGCATTTTCGGCTACGGAAATCTTGGCAGAGGCGTTGAATGCGCCGTTAACCAGAATCCTGATATGGAGGTAGTTGCGGTTTTTACACGCAGAGACCCCTCTCTTGTTAAAACCGTTTTTGAGAATACTCCTGTTTATTCCGCAGATAAAGTGCTTGAGTTTAAGAATGACATTGACGTTATGGTGCTTTGCGGCGGCAGTGCAACAGACCTGCCCGTGCAGACTCCTTCGCTTGCGGAAAGCTTTAACGTCGTTGACAGCTTTGACACTCACGCACGCATTCCCGAGCATTTTGCAAACGTTGACAAGGCGGCCAAAGCTTCGGGCAAAACGGCAATCATATCTGTCGGCTGGGATCCCGGTCTGTTTTCGCTCAACCACCTTTATGCAGCGGCTATTCTGCCCGAAGGCAAGAATTATACGTTCTGGGGTAAGGGCGTAAGCCAGGGCCACTCCGATGCCATCAGACGCATCAGCGGCGTTGCCGATGCAAGGCAGTATACAGTGCCCGTGCCTGCGGCTCTTGATGCTGTCAGAAGCGGCTCCGACCCCGAGCTCACAACCCGTATGAAGCACACAAGAGAGTGCTACGTTGTTGCTGAGGAAGGCGCTGACCTTGCAAGGATTGAAAACGAAATCAAAACAATGCCAAACTATTTTGCGGATTACGATACAACCGTAACTTTTATTTCGCAGGAGGAGCTTAACGAAAAGCATTCAGGCCTGCCGCACCAGGGCTTTGTTATCCGCTCCGCACGCACAGGCGCAGATAATGAGCACAACCACATCATCGAATATTCACTCAAGCTTGATTCAAACCCTGAGTTCACCGCCAGCGTGCTTGTTGCTTATGCAAGAGCTGCATTCAAGCTCAACGCCAAGGGTGACACGGGCTGCAAGAGCGTGCTTGACATTGCTCCCGCAATGCTTTCGCCCTATTCAAACGGGGAGCTTTTCAGATATCTCTGATAAAAAACGGCATTTTTATAGCGATATTGACATATATATAATGTAATTTATTATTAAAACGCAAACTATTTTACAAATTTCACAAAATCAAAAAAAGTTCTTGACTGCAAGGGGTAGGTTGTGATATCATT
This sequence comes from Acutalibacteraceae bacterium, assembly GCA_045536245.1. Taxonomy (GTDB): domain Bacteria; phylum Bacillota; class Clostridia; order Oscillospirales; family Acutalibacteraceae; genus CAG-177. Next base: position 69,345 of record JAZSNE010000035.1, read on the forward strand.
ATTCTACCTCTGCAGGAGGGTTCTTTTTTTGCGCCCGAAAACTTGAAGTTACGCAGAGGGAGGCTTGAGCAGCAGCTTTGGTTGCCTGATAGACTTGAGCTGCGCTAAAAATTCCGATTAAATGGAGGTGCCGCACATGGCTGCTAACGGTAAAAGAGTAAAGATTACACTTTCTTGCACCGAATGCAAACAGCGTAATTACAACACAATGAAAAACAAGCAGAACACACCCGACAGGCTGGAGATGAACAAATACTGCCGTTTCTGCAAGAATCACACTCTCCACAAAGAAACCAAATAATTAAAGCGGGAGGATAAACCTATGGCTAAAAAGGAAGTTTCCCAGGCAGCAGAAAAGGTTGCCGCCGCTGAAAAGAAAAAGGACAAGAAACCTGCCAACCCTAACGGCAATTTCTTTGTCAGAGCCGGCAAGGCAATCAAAAAGTTCTGCAAAGACCTTAAGGGCGAAATCAAAAAGATTGTTTGGCCCGATGCAAAAACAGTTATCAAATCAACCGCAGTTGTTCTCGCAGTAGTTATTGTTGTTGGTCTTATCATCTTCGGTATTGACACTCTCCTTGTTGAAAGTATTGATCATCTTCAGGAAGCTGCCGAAAAGAAAGAAGTAACAACACAGGCTGCCGCAGTTATTAATGCCGCTGACCTTTTCAACGGCTGAGCCGGGAGGTTAAATAATGTCAGTTGACACAAGATGGTATGTTGTTCATACCTACTCCGGTTATGAGAACAAGGTTGCAACCAACATCGAAAAAATGGTTGAAAACCGCAAAATGCAGGATCAGATTTTTGAAGTCAAAATCCCGACAGAAATCGTTGTTGATGCAGAGAAGAAAAAAGAGGTTGAACGCAAGCTTTTCCCCGGATACGTTCTGGTTAAGGTTGCTGTTTCACCCGATAAGGATAACCGCCCCGCAATGAGCGATGAATCCTGGCTTCTTATCAGAAACATTCACGGTGTTACAGGCTTCGTTGGTCCCGAAAACAAAGCAATACCTCTTAGCGACGAAGAAGTTATCAGGCTCGGAGTTGAAAAGAGAAGCGTTGAGGTTTCCTATAACGTTGGCGACACAGTTAACATCATTGACGAAATCTTTGACGGCTTCAGCGGTGTTGTTGAAGAAATCGACCTTGAAAACAATATGGTCAAGGTTACGGTTTCAGCACTCTTTGGCAAAGAAACCACAGTTGAGCTTGAGCTTGACCAGGTTGAGCTTGCCGAATAATCACGGTAATTTGAGGGCTATGCCCTTTCAAATTTAGTGCCTTAACGGCACAGTCAGAGCAATTGCTCCGGCTTCGTGGGAGGAGCAAAAATTTAAGGTTGCTCCGCCATTTACCACATTATATTTGGAGGTTTTAATTATGGCACAGAAAGTTGTTGGCTTAATTAAGTTACAGATTCCCGCAGGTAAGGCCACTCCGGCTCCCCCTGTAGGTCCTGCCCTCGGTCAGCACGGCGTTAATATTATGTCCTTCACAAAGGAATTCAATGAGCGCACAAAGAACGATATGGGTCTTATCATCCCTGTTGTTATCACAGTTTATGCTGACCGCACATTCTCATTCATCACCAAGACTCCGCCCGCTGCAGTTCTTATCAAGAAGGCTTGCGGCATTGAAAGCGGTTCAGGCGTTCCCAACAAGACCAAGGTTGCATCAATCACAAGCGAACAGGTTCGCAAGATTGCTGAGCAGAAGATGCCCGACCTCAACGCTGCTAACGTTGAAGCAGCTATGAGCATGATCGCAGGCACAGCTCGCTCCATGGGCGTTACCGTAACCGATTGATTGCATACTGTGGGAGGAACAAATCCGATTAACCACAATGATTGGGAGGAAAATTAACATGAAACACGGAAAGAAATATATCGAAAGCGCAAAGCTCGTAGATAAGGCAACTCTCTACGACGTAAATGATGCGCTTGACCTTGCAGTTAAGACTGCAAGCGCAAAGTTTGACGAAACTGTTGAAGTTCACGTTCGTCTGGGTGTTGACTCACGTCACGCTGACCAGCAGGTTAGAGGCGCTGTAGTTCTCCCCAACGGCACAGGCCGTACAGTAAGAGTTGCAGTTTTTGCTAAGGGCGCAGATGCTGACGCAGCAGCTGCAGCAGGCGCAGAAGTTGTTGGCGCTGAAGACCTTGTTGCAAGAATCCAGGGCGAAGGCTTTATGGATTTCGACGTATGCATCGCAGCACCCAACATGATGGGTCTCGTTGGTCGTCTTGGTAAGGTTCTCGGACCCCGCGGTCTTATGCCCAGCCCCAAGGCAGGTACAGTTACACCCGACGTTGCTAAGGCTGTTACAGAAGCTAAGGCAGGTAAGATTGAGTACCGTCTTGACAAAACAAACATCATCCACTGCCCCATCGGCAAGGTTTCCTTCGGCGCAGAGAAGCTCGGCGAAAACTTCACCACACTTCTTGACGCTATCATCAAGGCAAAGCCCGCTGCTGCAAAGGGTCAGTATATCCGTTCCTGCGTTCTCGCCACCACAATGGGCCCCGGCGTGAAGATCAACCCCAACAAGGTTGGCTCAGCTCAGGAAGCATAATTTGAATTTAATTCAAAAAAAGCTTGACAGCCGCTTAATTGTGTGCTATCATAGCTAAGCTGTTCTTTTTAAGACAGCAGGTGCTTTTCGCATAAAGGTTTTTTAACCGCCTGCCGAGAGAGGAAGCATACAGATATTTTTATAATATAAGTATGTTATGCCCTTTCTGCGGAGTGCGGAAAGGGCTTTTAATTTTGGATTTTGTTATTTAACCAACCGGAGGTGAAAATAAATGCCCAGCGCAAAAGTTTTAGAGCAGAAAAAACAGATTGTTGCAGATCTTACCGAACAGCTTCAGAATTCAGTAGCAGGTGTTGTTGTTGACTATAAGGGCATCAACGTTGCTGATGACACAAAGCTCCGTAAGGACCTTCGTGAAGCAGGCGTTAAGTACACTGTAGTTAAGAACACTCTTCTTGGTCTTGCTGCTAAGAACGCAGGTCTTGATGACCTTTGCAACGTTCTTGAAGGCACAACAGCTATCGCTATCAGCCCCGAAGACCACACTGCAGCTGCAAGAATCCTTTCCAAGTTTGCTGACACACACAAGAACTTCTCCGTTAAGAGCGGTTATCTTGACGGTTCAGTTGTTGACACAGCAACAATTGATTCACTCGCAAAGCTGCCCACAAGAGAAATCCTTCTTGCAACAGTTTGCAACGCATTCAATGCACCCATCGCTGCTTTCGCACGTGTTATCCAGGCTATTGTTGATAACGGTGGCGAAGCTGCTCCCGCTGAAGCTGCAGCTGAAGAAGCTCCCGCAGAAGCATAATCAAGTTTTTAATTTAAAATCTATTTAATAATTGGAGGAAAATAAAATGGCATCAGAAAAGATTGCAGCAATGATTGAAACAATCAAAGAACTCACAGTACTTGAGCTTTCAGAGCTCGTTCACGCAGTAGAAGAAGAATTCGGCGTATCCGCAGCTGCTGCTGTAGCTGTTGCAGGTCCTGTTGACGCAGGCGCTGCTGCTGCTGAAGAAAAGACAGAATTTGACGTTATCCTTGCTGAAGTTGGTTCAGAAAAGGTTAAGGTTATCAAGGCTGTTCGTGAAATCACAGGTCTCGGCCTCGTTGAAGCTAAGGCTGTTGTTGACGGCGCTCCCAAGGCTCTCAAGGAAGCTGTTTCCAAGGATGACGCTGAAGCTATCAAGGCTAAGCTTGAAGAAGTTGGCGCTAAGGTTACCCTTAAGTAATTTTAGTAATTGTCGATTGACACAGCGAAGCGTGTTGCGGGAAACTGCAACACGCTTTTTTGCATCCGCAGAAATACAGAAAAAAGCAGAGAGGGAAAAGAAAAACACGAAGTGAAAAACAATATCACACAATAACAAACACAACGGATTGACAATGCGTTTTTGTGATGCTATCATTAAAACAATATGTGTCGATTGTGTGGCGCTGTGACACAGGGAATAATGCTGCGGAGGATACTACAGTGAAAGCAAACGTGGAGAAAAAGAGAAAAGAACCAATCAGTGAAATCACGGTATACAGAATTATGATTGCAGTGACCTTTATTGTTGCTGGGGTTTTTCTGACAAAGGATTTGCTGGTTAAGGACATGGGAGGAGCAAAAGTAATTTGTTTGATGCTGGGTGGATTGCTCGCCATGCTGATTGTGCTGCGGGTATTTCATGTGAAGCAGGATATACGAAGCTTTTTGGTTTCGGTTGCTCTCGTTGTCGTTGTTTTTGTGATTTCGTTAAATAGTGGCGCGTATTACAGCGATGACTATGCGCTTTATCTGGCAGCGTTTGCGTTGAGCGGACATTTTTTGAAGCCGCGTATTACAGCAGTACAGATTGTTCTCGCGGATATTCTGCTGTATTTTCAGTATCGGATTCACCCTGAGAAAGCGGATGAGTTGAGCCAGTTCATTATGTGCGTTGTGACCTTTACATTGGCCGGAATCATGATCTTTCTGGTAATACACCGTGGATATGCATTTATCGGTCTTGGAAAGAATCGTGCGGAGGAGGCAGAGAAGCTGTTGGATTCCATGCGGACGATGGGACAAGATTTGCGTGTCAGCGTAGAGACTTCGGTTGACAAGATGAATATGCTGCGTGAAGCCAATGTTACAATGGCAAAGAGCACGAATGAACTGATGAGTGGTTCGGTTAATATCGTAAATGAAGCGCAGGAAGTTGCTGTTTGTTGTGAAAATGTGCAGCAGCGGCTTCAGATTACGGAGAATCATATCGATGCATTGAATACAACAGTGAAGAGCTTTGAAACAACCCTTACTTCCAATCAGACGTATCTGGAAGAAGTGAGTGACCGCATGGAAGAAGTAAAGACTGTAATCAGTGAGACAGAAGCGGTATTTGAATTGTTGAATGAACAGATGAGGAAAATCAATGCGTCCACAGAACAGATACATAAGATTTCGTCCAATACCGGTCTGCTTGCCGTGAATGCTTCTGTTGAGGCAAAGCGTGCAGGAAAAGCCGGAGCGGGCTTCTCCGTTGTTGCAAGTAATATCCGTGAACTGGCGGTAAACAGTTCGGAATGTTCGGATGAAGTTGCAGACGCAGTATTTACAATGCAGAAGCAGATTGACCGGACAAGTACACTGCTTTCAGACAGTATGCGTTCTGTTGAGGGGTCTCTGGCGAAGCTGACCGCGTTGCATGAGAGCTTTGATGCATTGACCGATCAGTTCGGAACATTGTACGGAGATATTTCGGAGCAGAATGAAAACATCGAAGATGTAAACGCAATCTTTGAGACGTTGAAGACAAAGGTAGGAGTTATGAGTGCCGGTTCCGAAGATAACCATGCATCGGTACAGGAGATTGCCGGAACCATGAATGTTTATCGTGACAATGTGGAAACAGTAGTGCAGGGAACGCAGCAGATTTATGAGCTGTCAGAGAACATGTTATCGATATCCGGCTGAACAGGAAGAAAAGGAAAGAAGTGTAAGGGAACATTTCTGCATAAAAACCTAAGAAAGAAAAATATAAAAGCTGCCAATTTTAGGATTGACAGCTTGACTTTTGTGTGATAATATGTAATGTACGTTATCATGGTTTTATATGCCTATCAATCTAATTATAGCATATTTTCCGTGAATTGCAACAGGTTTTTCGTTAACTTATGAAAGAAACACAAGATAGGCAAATTTTCTTTGTGAGAGGACGGCTATCTTGTGGTTTTGTTGCGTGAAATCCGTTGTCCGGTCTACAAATTATGAACAAGGAGTGAAACGTCAAT
>JAZSNE010000023.1:0-22025 GCA_045536245.1 Acutalibacteraceae bacterium
GCAAACTGAGCATACAAATTTTTTCATAACAATTTCCTCCAAAATATTATAGAATTTAATTTTTTGTTTTTATATTACTATCCGAGCTTTTTTGAGCATTCGGAGCAGTAGCCTGTGAATAATACGGAATGCGAGATTATCGTTCCGTCAAATGATTTTGCCGCTTTTTCTGTTAAGCCGCAGTCATCGTCAAGAAAGATATCAACAACGCCCGAACATCCGAGACAGGAGAGGTGGTAGTGAAGAGAAACGTTGCCGTCATATCTTGCCGTACCGCCCGAGCCTATTCTGATAACCTTGCCGTCTGTTTCAAGCTGCGAGAGATTTCTGTAAACCGTTGCAAGGCTGAGCGCCGGTATCTTGGGCTTTAAGGAGAAATACAAATCCTCGGCTGTGGGATGGTCATACCTTGAACAGAGGTTTTCGAGTATTGCATCTCGCTGTCTGCTGTGTCTTTGCATTCTGTCACCTCCTTGTTGATAACGATAATCGTTATCGTTATTGTTATTATAGCGTCAGAATTTCATTTTGTCAATAGTTTTTTTGAAAAAATTTTTGGATTTTGCCGAATACTTTTCTGAAATGACCGAATACCTTGAAATGCTTGAAATTCAGAGGATAAAATTATATCATGCAAGTGTAAGGAGGCTTCTTATGAAATGCGTTATCACAATTGACAAAGAACATGAAGAGGAGGTTTTGATTTTTGCCCATGAAAAAACAAAGCTTATTGAAGATATATTAAACCTTATAAATAATGAGAATATGTTTACGGGATATTCCGAAGGGGAGATACACAGACTGAACTTATCTGAGATAAGCTGTTTTACGGTTGAAGATAATAAAGTATATGCGCTGACCGATAAAGATAAGCTTCAGATAAAGCACCGTCTTTATCAGGTTGAGGAAAAGCTTTCGGATGATTTTATTAAAATCAATCAGTCGTGTATAGCAAACATTAAAAAAATCAAAAAATTCGATACATCGGTTTCGGGTATGCTAACGGTTACATTCAAAAACGGCTACAGAGATTATGTTTCGAGGAGAAACCTGAAATCGGTTAAAGAAAGGTTAGGTGTTAAATGATGAACAGATATTTAAAGGAATTTTTGCACAGGGGGCTTGTTTTTGCAGGCTTCGGACCGATTATACTCGGAATAATATTTTTTGTTTTATCAAAAACTCTCGATGATTTCAGCGTAAGCGGAGGGCAGATTCTTCTCGGCATCGTTTCGACTTATCTTATTGCATTTGTCCAGGCGGGTACGAGCGTATTAAATCAGATTGAGCATTGGTCTCTTCCCAAATCGCTGCTTTGCCATTTCGGAATGCTTTATGCAGTTTATGTATTCTTTTACATTGTTAATTCATGGATACCCTTTGAATGGGGTGTTATCGGAATGTTCACGGCAATTTTTGCGGTTATTTATTTTGTAATATGGTTTACTGTTTATTTTATTGCAAGAGCAACGGGGAAGAAACTGAACGCAACTCTTAAATAATGAAAAGCGGACTGTATCAATAGTGATACAGTCCGTGATTTTATTCTGCAAAGTTTTTGAGTTCATCGCCCGTCATGCGGTAGATTGTCCAATCCTCCATGGGTTTTGCGCCGAGAGATAAATAAAAATCAATGCTCGGTTTGTTCCAGTCAAGGCAGCACCATTCAAGTCTTCCGCATCCTCTTTCAACGGTTATTCTTGCAAGCTCTTTCAAAAGTACCTTGCCGTGTCCCTTGCCTCTGTATTCGGGAAGGACAAACAAATCCTCAAGATATATTCCCGACCTGCCGAGAAAGGTTGAAAAATTATGGAAGAAAAGAGCAAAGCCAACCTTTTTGCCGTCTTCAACAGCAAATATAACCTCCGCTTTTTGTTTTTCAGATATCCATTCTTTCAAAAGCTCTTCGGTTGCAACAACCTCATCGCTCATCTTTTCATAGGCGGCAAGTTCATTTATAAATCGAAGGATTTCGGCGCAATCGTTTTGCGTTGCCGAAACTATCTCAAAACTCATTTGAGGTAATCCCCCTTCATTGCGCTGCTCTGCATAACAAAGCCGAGAATCTGCGCTGCATTGCGCTGAAGCTCACCAAGAGTTATGCCGTTATATTTGCCGAGTGTTTTGAGCAAAGTGCCGTCAGGCTTTTTGGTGCTGACTCTGCCGCCGCCGGGCATAAGCACGTTAACACCGGCACGCACTCTGTAAGCCTGGTCGCAAATATTCGGGAATTCGGGCGACTTGGAGGAGCGCATCCACCAGTCGGTCATAATACAGCCTTCATAGCCCCATTCGCCGCGCAGAATGCGAGTGCAGAGCTCATAATGATAATGACCCCAGACACCGTTGATTTTGTTATAAGACGTCATTATGTTAAGCGGCTTTGCTTCCTTAACGCAGATTTCAAAGCCTTTAAGATAAATCTCACGCAGAGCTCTTTCGGATACTCTTGAATCGTTATAAATCCTGTTTGTTTCCTGATTGTTGCAGGCAAAATGCTTCGGGCAGGCTGAAACGCCGCTGCTCTGCATACCGCTGACAACCGCAGCAGCCATCTTACCCGTGAGATACGGGTCCTCTGAATAATATTCAAAGTTTCTGCCGCAAAGCGGATTTCTGTGAATATTGATACCGGGAGCAAGAAGCACGTCAGAGCCGAGAATCTTCATCTCTTTGCCGACCTCGGCATAAAGCTCTTTTGCAAGCTCCGTATTCCACGAGCAGGCAATTTCCGTACCGATGGGCAAAAGCGAAGCGCAGGAGGTCAGGCGGATACCGGAAGGTCCGTCAGTCGTTGTTACGGGCGGAATACCTTTTTTGCGCATTGATTCAAGCACGCCGCCGTAAACCGCAGCGTTGCCCTTTGCGCCGAGAGGGCTGTTCATTGTGTAGTCACCTCTGCTCAGAGCCTCAAGCTCGTCGGCAGAAAGGGTTGAAACAAACTGCGCCATCGTTACCTTACCGTTTTTAACGTCGGCAAGCGTGCAGGGCTCGGTATATCTGGGCGTTGCATCAGGGATATTATCAAGAATAATCTGCTTTAAGTCATAATCGGCAAGAGTAACGGTTTCATATGAAATGCCGTCAGGCGTTGCCTTCATTCTTTCAAACGGAATAACGGGAGCGGCTGTCTGGGCAAGCTTAAGAGTAATTTCATCAGCTTCCTGAACGTAGCTGCCGCAAGCCTCTGCAGAGCGCACGTCTGCACCGAGATAAATTTTATATTCGCCTTTTTCAAGAATATAAGCAAATTCCGTAACGTCATCATAAGATGCCATATCGGCAACGTTGAAGCAAAGCTCAACTCTTTCGCTCTCACCCGGAGCAAGCAGAGCCGTTTTTGCAAAAGCAACAAGCTCACGTGCAGGCTTGCCGAGTCTGCCCATAGGTGCGCCGTAATAAACTTGCGCAACCTCTTTACCGCTGTAAAAACCGATATTTTTTATGTCAGCCGAAACGGTAACTTTTCCGTCGGCAATCTTGCAGTCAACGTTTTCATAGGCAAACTCTGTGTAGCTCAAGCCGAAGCCGAAGGGATAAAGCACCCTGTGCTTTTTGAAAGTTTCAAAGTAACGGTAGCCGACATAAATATCCTCGGTGTAACAGTTAAACTTTTTATCACCGAAGTCGTTGCAGCCCGGATAACGCTTATAGCTCGTGGCAATGGTATCAGTCAGCTTACCGCTGGGCGAAACGTCGCCCGAAAGAACATCGGCAATGGCGTTACCGCTTTCCATACCGCTTTGCCAAACGTAGAGAATTGCTGAAATTCTGTCACCGAAAGCGTTGATGGCGCACATATCCATAATGCTGCCGCAGTTAAGCAAAAGAACAACCTTTTTGAACGAAAGAGTAACGGCATCAAGCATTGCGTGCTCTTCTTCAGTCAGATAATAGCTGCCCTTTGTGAGGGTGTTTTCTCTGTCCTCACCTGCTGCTCTGCCGATAACAACAATCGCAACGTCGGACTCCTGCGCAGCTTCAGCAGCAAGAGCATTTGAAACGGGCATTTCCTCATAGCACATCGGCCAATGACCCCAGAAGCCGTCATCAACGGGGTTTTCTTTGCACCAATTTTCATAAACAGACACAAGGTTTTCATTTAACGTGATATTCTTATTTGCCCTCAAGCCGTCAATAAGGCTGACTTTATAAGGGGCATTAACGTCACCGCCCGAACCGTAACCGACATAGAAAAAGTCACGCTGAACTCTGCCGAAAACAGAAACGGTTTGCTCCTTATTAAGCGGCAAAACGTTATTATTGTTTTTCAACATAACTATTCCTTCGGCGCCGATTTGGCGGCAAAGCGAGATGATTTTTTCATCAGGCTGATAACCGTTATTCTTTTTTGAGCCCATATCCTGGGCTGTTGCGGCATTTGTAACGGCATTAACCACCTTGCCGACTAGTTTAAAAGCCTTCTTTTTAATAATATTCATTATTGTCACCTCGCAAAAATATTTTTACAAATTCAATATAACACATAATTTGTATTAAGTCAACAAAAAACAGCCCCGAAAAAGAGCTGTTTTTGTCTGAACTTATAACTGATAATCAATTGCAACGCTTGATTCTCTGACAGCGTGCATATGGGTTTTAACAACAGAGCAGTGATAAGGGTCGTTCTGATATTCCTCAAGAGCCTTTGCGTCATCAAGTATGACCTCAAGGATAAGGTCATAGGAACGCTCGGAATGAAGAAAATCAACGCCGACTGCGATATCACGGATAAACGGAACGTTGCCCTTCATTGAAAGCAACACTTCCTTTGCTTTTTCGCAGTTTTCAGGGCTGTTATCCTTGAGCTTGAAACAAACAATGTGTTTAATCATAATATTTCTCCTTTAAAAATCAACCGAAAAGAACGTCAAAAAACTTAACGTCGTATCCATTTTCATTCTTAAGGTCGCCGTAAACACCGATGTTATTGAAAACGGCATAAACCGTGCCGATAATTCTGATAAGGAAATTATAGAAGGGCGGCATTTTATCGCTGTGACCGCCATCAGCATCGCTCTTATTGATGGTAAAGGAGCTGAAGCAGGCGTCACTTTCAATCGCATACGACTTAACTGTCAGCGAATCTTCTGTGAAATCAATCAGATTAAAGATTTTATCCTGTGTGAGATATTCGATGCCGACGTTTGCGCCAAGCGAAATATCCTCATCATCTCTGGGTCTGTTGAGCGAACCTGAAACCATATAAACCGTTCCCTCGGGGTCGGTAACGGTGCAGCCGTTTGTAACGGGAGCAACGGTTTTGTTGTTATACATTACGTTTGAAACGGTGTAATAATGGCTGTGACCGAGAAGCACAAGATCAATGCCGAATTCATCGGCAATGGGTGCCCAGAGAATGCGCAGAAGTGCATTTTCGCTTTCTCTGCGGGGAATTCTGCCGCCGTAAAGGTCGTGGTGGAACATCATAACCTTCCAGTTGACGTCGGGGTTTGCTTTAACAGCATTCTTAACAAAATTCCTATGGTCAATTGCGCTTGCGTTGTTGCTGTCCATAACAAGGAAAAGAACGTTGTTTTTAACAAAATAATAGTTTGAGCCGACGTATGATGAAACCATCATATCCTGCTGATTGGGCATATTGGAGAAGGTTTTGTAGTCAACGCCCTTGCGGTCATGGTTACCGATTGTTGTTGCAATGGGAATGCACTTAACGTTGGGTGTTGCCGAAAGACCGATATATTCGCTCTGCAGACCTTCGCTTGCCTGGTCACCTGCAGAAAGAATCAGCGAAATATCGCCGTTTTTCTCAAGTGCTTTGTCAACGGTCAGATCGAAGTTATAAGCTGTTGCAGGAAGATGAGCAGGGTCTTTATCGTCATAGCTGACGTGAATATCCGTCACGTACATCGCCGTGAAAGAATCGTCATTATCGGTTTCAAAGCAGTAAACCTGTGATTTGAAATCGCCGCTGATGCACTGATAATAATAAGTTTTGCCGCCCTCAAGACCGCTGACGGTTACTTTATTTGCATAATTGCCGCTGTAAGTTTCAAGAGCATAGCCTTTGAAGGAGGTTACACCGCTCATATCCGCACTGAGCGAAACAAGGATTTCGGGCACCGATTCTTTGTCGCTGTACCAACTGAAGTTGCGGCTTGAATCGTCTGCACCCGGAAACATAATTATACCTGCCTGTGCTTCTTCCGTTAACCAGTATGCCGCCCAATCGTTTGCTCCGTGTGCAAACGAGGTTGCAGATGCGGTAAAGAGCATCACTGCAGCAAGAAAAACGGCTGTGAGTCTTTTCATTGATGTTTTCATATTATTCCCCTTCCATAGTATAAATTATCAAAAGCGTTCCTTTTTTGACGCTTATTCTGCTTTCTTTGCCGATAAATTCGTTGCTGACTCCGAGCGAAAAACTGTTTGTGAGCGTTGCGCCGTTCAGCACATATTTAAGTCCCTCAATCGTTACGCCCTCGCATTCATCTGAATGGGCAAAAACCGAGATATATCCGCTGTTTGCGGCGTCTAACGTTATTGCGGAATCTCTCACGCAAACAATGCGGCAATCAACGCCGTGAACCGTGTGTCTGATTCCTTTTTCTGCAAGAAAAGCGGCAAGCTGAATATTGGCAACGGTGTGGTCAAGTCTGCCGCCCGTTGCACCGAAAATCTCAAAATCTCTGTATCCTGCGGCAATCCCCTGCTCAACGGCAGCATACATATCGGTAACGTCTTTTTCGGTTTTAAGGCGGATAACGTTATCGCCCTCTGGAACTTTATCCGAAGAATCAAAATCACCGATGATTATGTCTGCCGCCAGACCGAAGCGTTCAAGATGCTTAAGTCCGCCGTCTGCGGCAATAATCATATCACCGTTTTCTTTTTTTATGCGGAGCGATTGACAATCGCCAGCGCCAACAACGTAACAAACTGCCATAGTGTCTGCCTTTCTGAATATTATGGTTGTATTTTACACTCATCGCAAATCATTGTCAATAAAAGTGTTGATAGTTTTTGTGGTTGTGATATAATAAATTCAATATGAAATCGGAGGACAGATATGGAACACACAACACCAATCAAAGAGCTTGAACTTTATATAATCCGCCACGGCCAGAGTATGGGCAACGTCGGCTACGGCGAAAGAACCGACCTGACGTTGAAGGAAATGCACGACCCTGTGCTGACCGAAAAAGGCAAATTGCAGGCTCAAAAAGCTGGCAACTGCTTACGTGAAACGGCTTTTGATGCCGTTATTTCAAGCGCAATGCTCAGAGCCGTTGAAACCGCAACGGAGATTCTCAAATACCAACAAAAAACAAACACTCTGAATATTTTGCCCCTTGCGTGTGAAATGATGACGGAGTCAGATTATAAAGGCGCATCATTTGAAGAAATCAGAGCAATTAACCCCAACGCCGTGCTTGCAGACGGAGTTGAACCCGATACACCGATGATTTATGCGTCCGCCGTTGAAAACGATGAAGAGTTCGCTTACCAAAGAGCAGAAAAAGTGATTGATTACATTAATTCTCACTATCACAGCGGCGAAAAAGTTGCTCTCGTTTCGCACGCCGCATTTATGACTTACATTGTTTTCACTCTGATGGGCTTTCGCAAAAAAGCACCAGCTTTTGATATAAGCTTCAGCAACACCGGAATAACAAAGGTTGTGTTTTATAAACCGGGTACCAACATATACGGCGACACGGTTTTTGAAACAATAAACGATATTTCGCATCTTAAAGAAAACGGTTTATTCTGAACCCGAAAGTCATTAATCTTTCAAAAATTTTCTGCTATTGATATATTTTGAAAAATATGGTATAATAGTAAAAATATGACTTTGGAGATAAAAAATGAAAATTTTGAAAAAAGTTCTCGCAATCATTCTTTCGCTTATTATCGTTTGTTCTGCCGGTGCTTCTGTTTCTGCAATTTCATTCAATAACGTCTCTGATTACAAACAGACGCTTGAAGATGAGGGCTATCCCGTTTTCACAACCGATGATTTCTACAAAATCTATGATTTCACAAACACCGTTTACAGAGTTTTCAGCGGTACCTGGATTTTTCCTAAAGAAACATTCAACCTGACCGTTGACCCGTTTATAACCGACGTGTGTAACAGGGTTGCCGATGAAAGCGGACTTGATCTGATAAGAATTGTAACAAGCCTTCCCGAAACAAATCAGATATCCGAGCTGATTACAACAACTTTACGGATTGATACCGTTGAGTTCCGCAACCTGATGTATTCCATACGTGATAAGTGCGATGAGTTAGGCTTGAATTACGTGGCTTATCTTTACTATTTTGCAGGCGTATATATGAGCGTCATTGAGCTTTGTGAAATCTACAGTGTGCCCAATCCCGAAGACCCGACGCTGCACGAAGTTTACATCCGCCTTGTTTTTAAAGACGGCGGAGAGCAGGTTATGAACCCCAAAATTGTAATCGACTCCGAAACAGGCAAAGTTTTCAACTATGACAACAAGGGCATTGTCGGATTGGGTTATAATTTCAATCTTACCGACCTTGTAGTTTACACAACGGTTGATTGCTGGATGCGTGATTACGGATTTTGTTTCTTTTATGATTTAGTTGCTTATATTGAACCCATCTTCTTTAAATACGAAACCAGACGCTTCAAGTTTGACTATAACGGTATGGAATATATGATTCAGGCCTGGAAAGGTTATTATCTTATTTCAAACGGAGGCGAAGTCGGAATTTACTGCAGAGATAAAGCAAAATTCGGTTCATATTACGATTGCGCAAACGATGAGCAAATGCTTAATATGTCAATGCAGATTCTGCACAATGATGACGTTCTTGTTGATGAGGGCCCGATGCTTCATTGGTGGATTAACGGATTTAACCTCGGCAACAGAATGTATCTTCCTAAAAGTCTGACAATGAAATTCTCAATTGAAATGACAGACGAAGAAATGCTTGAAGCTTTCTGCGAAGCTGTTGATAACCATTATATGAAAGACGTAACTTATACGGTTGACGGATTGACCGTATACGTAGTCTGGTAAAAACACACCGCTGTGACTTTTACTGTTACAGCGGTTTTATTATTATGCAGACGTACTTTTAAAAGCAAAAAGCAACACCGTTTTTCAGTCGGTGTTGCTTTTGTGCTGTTGTTTATTAATTATAGGATTTTTAACAACACAATGAATCTCACGGTAAAATCGTAGGGGCGGATATTATCCGCCCGAAACGGGCGATTCGTGAATCGCCCCTACGAAAACAGGGTTGTTAAAACTCCTATGATTATTTAAACGCTTTAAGTGACTGGTCATCTCCCGAAAGCATAAACCTCGGATAATCGGGGTTAACGCCGGCATAGAAATCCTCGCCGTCATAAGTCATAAGCCAAACGAAGAAATCACTGTAATCCGTGCCGTAAGTGCCGCCAACGTGAGGCGCACCCTTGATGATATAAGTATATTCAGGCAGAATTGCAGTTGAAAGGTCAACCACTCTGTCAGGTGAAAGATATTCGGGATTTGCTGCAACGTAATCGTCGCCGAGCGTTTTGCCGTAAGGTGCAACCGTTGCGTAGCCTGACATCTGGTAGGTTTCGAGAATTCCGTCGCCGTTCATTGATGCGCCCTCGTAAACGGGAATAAGAGGTGTATCATAATGGGCTACAACAGCAATCTGAACACCGTTTTCAAGCATTTCGTCGAGCAGAGCATTTCTGCCGTCCATCATTGCCCAGAGAGCCTGAATTTTGGGGTATAAGTCGGGGTAATTCTCGGGCTTACCCTTCATAATAAAATCAATTGCGCCCTGTCTGTCCTCAGGCTGAACAAGCGCCCAGAAAGTAAGTGTACCGCCAAAAACGGGGTTGAGCACCTTGTCACTGACCATATCAACGTAGTTATCGGTTATTAATCCGGCAAGCTTGGAAGCAAGCTTGAATACGCCGAGGTAATTGAGAGCCTTGATAAGAAAACCGACTACGGGGATATCCTTTGTGCCGTCAGCGGCGATATTATAAAGAGTATCGGCTCCGATTTCGAGCTGACCTGCAAGAAGGTCAGAAGCAACCTGACCGCCGCAGAAGGTGGAGGACATAAAGCAAACTCTGTTCACTCTGTCATAGCCGTATTCGGTGAGGTAAGCCATTGTCATAACGCCGCCCATGCTGCAGCAGGCAATGTTAACCTTATCGTGGCCTGTTTCTGCAACCATTCTTTCAACGGTTGCGTTGATTTCGTCAGCAACAACAAAGGGGTCAATGCGCCAGTCATAATTGAAATAATAAGCGTGATCGCCGATTTCTTCAATCATTGCTCTTATCATACCGTATTCGCTGTCAACGCCGTTAACGAAACCTTCGTAATTTTCAGCGGCAAGCGGATACTGAATTGCACCCGTGTTATGCTTTGATGTGCCGTCGGGATTCATTTTTATATATTCAAAAATTCCGCTTGCCACATCGGCTACGCTTTCCATAAACGGGTCAAAGCTGAGCCTGAGCATACTCCTGAGAATACCCTTGAACGCAAGAGCGACAATTTCTTTTGCGTCTGCTCTGATGGCAGCTTCCTGTGAATCAGTGCCGACGTCTGTGTAAAGACCGCCGAAATCCATACCTCTGATAACAAGCACGGGAACGTCGGCGCAGGTTTCCGGATTATGTTCAGCTTCTGCAAAAGCAGGCAGAACACTTGAAAACACAATAATAAAAGCAAGAATAACTCCGATAAACTTTTTCATCATAAATCCCCTTTCAAATCACAATAAGAGTGTCATCTTTTTCTTCAAGGTCAAACAGAACAGGTCTTTCAAGCGGATTTTCGTTTGGCGAATGAAGAATAAGATGCTTGATACCGTTAAGGTCATCAAATATCATACCGTGACCTCCGTTTTCTTTAAACAGAGGTTCGGCGTGAAGCCATTTTCCGTCAATCTCGCCGTTATCGGAATATGCAACAGCCTGCGTATAACCCGACTCGGTAAAGGTTGACCATATCATCATCAGCTTGCCGCCTTTTGTACGGTACATATAAGGACCGTCGGTGATGAATTTATCTCTTGTTTTGTCCGCCCATTCGGGGTCGGATGCTTTGAAGAGCATAATCGGTTCGCCGGCAGGTGCAGATAAATCGTCCGTCAGCGGCATAGCGTGTATTTCGCCGTCAGTAACCTGAACCCATTCGTGGCAGAAAACTATGTAAGGTTTGCTGTTTTTATCAACGTAAAACGTTCCGTCAAGGCACATCCAGTCACGGGGCGTTATTGCATCGTCTGTAAACGGAAGAAACGGTCCCTCGGGTGTTTCACTCCTTAAAATCTGTGTGCCTCTGCATTTATCTTCTGCATTGAAAGTGACAAACATATAGAATTTGTCATTGTATTTATGAACTTCTGGCGCCCACACTTCTTTGTTTGCCCAGAAGTTTTCGGGCACAGTGAAGCATTCAATCGGTTCACTCCAATTTTCAAGATCGTCACTGACGTAAACGTCAAGCCCGTATGCCCTTGTCCAGGCAGTTTCGCCTCTTGTGCCGTAAAGATAATATTTTCCGTTTTCAACAAGCACAAAAGGATCTCTGATATTGATATCACAGAATTTCATTTAACACCTCAGAAATCAACTTTATAGTGGTGAACAAAGATGCCGATTATCTTATTATAATCAAGCACGTGCATAACGGCGCCGTCTTCATCTTCCCAAAAAGTCAGGCCTTCGGCTTCAACGTTATCGCCGCCAACATCTCTGGTTGCAGCAACCTTGACCTCACCTGTTTTAACGTCAACGGAAAGAATGCGCTTGTAAGTTTCGTAGCCTTCGATATCATTTGAGAGATAAAGCGTTCCTTTGTAAAACTCGCCGCCCTGTGTGCGGTGGATTTTTTCGGAAAGCTTAATGTTATCAACGTTCTTCATACCGTCTTTAACGTCATAAACACGGATATATTCGGCGTCTGTCCATTTGGAAGCATAGAGCAGACCTGTTTCTCTGTCAACGGCAAGCCACGGAATACCGTCATCATAAAGCTCGTTGGGCAAATCATAAACCTCTCCGGTGGGTTCGAGCGTTTCACAGTCAAAAACAACGATGCAGGCGTAGCATTCATCGCCGCCTTCAACGGAAGCATAAATCTTGCCGTCATAATAACTGATACCGCCTATGTGGTTATTGCCTCTGTCCTCACAAACGTCAGGCAAGGGGTTAACGTGGCTTTGAACAAGCTCCATATCGTCAAAAGTGAATTTTGCAAGAGCCTGGAGGTTAAGGGCTGTTATTGAGCCGCTTGTGTAATAATATTCGCCGTCTGTTGTGATGCCCTGACCCATAAGAAGTGCTTTTTCAAAAACAAAAACGTCTTTTGAAGTAAGCTCAGCATCGGGTGTTGATTTTGCAACGGGGCTTGTGATAAGCGTGAGCAAAAGAAGCGGTAAAGTCAGAACCGACCATATTTTACGGATAATGAACATAAAATTCCTCCAGATTATTGATAAGGAAATAATATCATAATAATTCAAAAATATCAAACAGAACATTCCTTTTTATAACCCAAATTTATTACTGAATTTTTGTTTACTATTTACAATTTACAAAAAAACGCAATTTTGTTATAATACTTTACATCAATAAAGTTCAAGGGAGGATTATAATGAAAAATTTCAAAAAAATCTCGGCTGTTCTTCTTGCTTTTGCTCTGCTTTTAACCTGCGCTCCCATGGCATTTGCAAACGCAGACGTTGACTACAAAATCACAAGTCCTTATGAAGACCTCGATTTTGCTTCGCTCAATCAATATAAAGCCGACCTTCACAGCCACACAACATTCAGCGACGGCAACGAAACTCTGCCCGCTATGACCGAAAGGCACTATGAGCTTGGCTTTGACATCTACGCCATCACAGACCACGGCACAGTCAGCACAGGCTACACAACCCAGCAGTTCAACGACCCTCTCAAGCTCATCTCCTGGGTTAAAAACGGCGGAGTTTATAACGATGTTCTTGCCGTGAACGGCAAAACGTCTGACGGCGTTGATTACCGTGTTGATAGCAACGAAGCAACAAAAGACGAATATTATATTGAAACAGTTGAAGGCATTGACGGTCAGGCTATGATGCGTGTTCCCTTCGGCAATGAGCAAAACCCCACTTCCTTCAACAACGCTCACGTTAACACCTGGTTTGCCAATTGGGGTAACGGTGTTCTCGGCGGCACAAGCAACTATGAAACACCCATTGCCGCAGTTGATGAAATGGGCGGTCTTTCCGTTATCAACCACCCCGGCGAATACACAAACGCAAGGGATGAAGAAACACAGGACAGCGCATATGATGTGACCGACCCTGTTTATAACTACAAAATCAACAAATTCGCAAGCCTTCTGCTTGAATATAACACCTGCCTGGGCATTGACATCAACAGCAAAGGCGACGGCAGAACCCGTTATGACAGAAAGCTCTGGGATATTCTTCTTCAGAAAATCGTTCCCAACGGCAGAAACGTTTATGCCATCGCAACAACCGATGCACACAACCTCGGCATTGTTGATTCCGGTTACACAACAATTCTTATGAACGACCTCACCTCTACAAACCTTAAAGACGCAATGGCAAACGGCCGTTTCTTTGCTGCAAGCAAATATATCGGCAACACTATAGAAATGGAAGCCTACAAGGCAATTGCTGAAAAGATTGACACTCCCGAAGCTGCAGCTCTTGTACAGATGCTTGACACAGCTCTGTCAACAGGTGAAAAATTCTATGCAGGCGAAGATGCAGTTGTTCCCGTTGTGACCGACGTTATCATTGACGAAAATAACGATACAATCACACTTGACACGGAAAACGCAGTTGTAATCCGCTGGATTGCTGACGGCAAAGAAATTGCCTCGGGCGCAACAATCGACCTTGACGATTATTCAGACAAAATCGGCAGCTACGTAAGAGCCGAAATCGTTGGCGTTGGCGGCGTTATCTACACTCAGGCATTCACCCTTGATTATGCCGGCGCACCCGAAGCAGAAAACCTTGACGGCTTCATTGATTTCGGCGGTTTTGTTTCTGCAATCTGCGACACAATCGTTAAGCTTCTGCCCTATATTCTTCCCCTTAAGCTTATCTACTTTATCGCAGGAGTATAATACAACACAATAAGCTTTTCAACGGAGTCCGTTTCGGGCTCCGTTTTTTATGTATTTTACAAAAAGATATGCAATCATCACCGCATAATCGGCAACATTTTTATTGACGGTTTACAATATATTGTGGTATAATGTTTTTGTAAAGAATAATGATTGGGTGTGGGCAACGCCCACCGTTAATTCTTCACTATTCACTTTTAATTTT
Organism: Acutalibacteraceae bacterium; assembly: GCA_045536245.1. Classification (GTDB taxonomy): domain Bacteria; phylum Bacillota; class Clostridia; order Oscillospirales; family Acutalibacteraceae; genus CAG-177. The sequence goes on from JAZSNE010000023.1 coordinate 14,311, forward strand.
TCACTATTATGTTCCCCGACACAAAGATTTTCTGAGTGAAAGGTTACGGCTCAAGATGAATAAACGGGATAATTATATCCCTTTGATTGCCGTACCCTTTTCGGGTGCGGCATTTTGGTTTTTACGGAGGCGATATTTATGGAAACAAGAGTTGCGGTTATGAGCATTATCGTTGAAAACAGCAACAGCGTTGAGCAGATTAATTCATATCTTCACGATTACGGCGAATTCATCATCGGCAGAATGGGCATTCCCTATAAAGAGCGCAAAATCAACATCATCAGCATTGCCATTGACGCTCCGCAGGACACAATTTCGGCTCTTTCGGGCAAAATCGGCAAGCTTGACGGCGTTAGCGTCAAAACTGCTTTTTCATCGGTAATCAGCCATGAATAAAGCAACAGAACTGATTGACAGGCTCGCCCTTGAGCACTCGCTGACGGTTGATGAATATAAAACGCTCATCGAATTGAGAACGCCCGAAACAACCGAATATCTTAAACAAAAAGCCGTTGAAGCAAGACAAAAAGTTTACGGCAACAAAGTGTTCATCAGAGGTCTTATTGAAATAAGCAATATCTGCAAAAACGACTGCTACTACTGCGGAATCAGAAAAAGCAACAGGCTTTGCGACAGATACCGCATCAGCACCGAAGAAATTATTGAATGCTGCAAAGAGGGTTATGACCTCGGCTTTCGCACCTTTGTTTTGCAGGGCGGTGAAGATGCACATTTCAGCGATGATATACTTTGCGAAATCATCAAAAAAATCAAAACGGAATGCCGTGGCTGTGCCGTTACTCTCTCGCTCGGTGAAAGAAGCAAAGAGAGCTATCAAAAGCTTTATGATGCAGGCGCAGACAGATATCTGCTCCGTCACGAAACTGCAACAAAAGAGCACTATGATAAGCTTCACCCCGATAATCTTTCATTTGCAAACCGTATGGAATGCTTGCAGAATCTCAAAGAAATCGGTTTTCAGGTCGGTTGCGGATTTATGGTCGGCTCCCCTTTCCAGACTGTTTCTGACATTGCAAGGGATTTGAAATTCATTGAAGAATTTTCGCCCGATATGTGCGGCATCGGTCCGTTTATTCCGCACAAAGACACGCCGTTTGCCGATTACCCTGCAGGCGGTGCAGAGTTAACCTGTTATCTGCTCTCAATTATCCGGCTGATAAAACCTAATATTCTACTGCCTGCCACAACGGCTCTCGGCTCAATCAATGCAGACGGCAGAGAAAACGGCATCAAATCAGGTGCAAACGTAATTATGCCTAATCTTTCGCCAAATTCGGTGAGGAAGAAATATATGCTCTACGATAATAAGCTTTCCGACGGCGACGAATCGGCGCAGAATCTGACAAACCTTAAACAGAAAATGCTGAACATCGGTTACGAAATCGTGACCGACAGAGGCGATATCATAAAGTGAATGGTAAAGAATTGATAATAAAAAGTTTCGGAAGGGCTTTGTCCTTACTTGAATATAACAAATAATCCGAAAGAAGGTATATATATGGCAGTTTATAACCCCAAATCACTCAAAGCAGAAGAATTCATCAACCACGAAGAAATTCTTGCAACACTCGAATATGCTGAAGCCAACAAAAACAACGTTGAGCTGATTGACAGCATTCTTGAAAAGGCACGTCCAAAAAAGACAGCTACAGGCTGCGTATGCGAAGGTCTGACCCACAGAGAAGCATCCGTTCTTCTTGCCTGCGATATTCCCGAAAAGATTGAAGAAATCTATAAAATCGCCGAAGAAATCAAGCTTGCTTTCTATGGCAACAGAATTGTCATCTTTGCTCCCCTTTATCTTTCAAACTACTGCGTAAACGGCTGCGTTTATTGCCCTTATCACCTTAAGAATAAGCGCATTCCCAGAAAGAAGCTTACGCAGGAAGAGGTTCGCAACGAGGTTATTGCTCTTCAGGATATGGGTCACAAGCGCCTTGCCATTGAATCGGGTGAGGACCCTGTTAACAACCCCATCGAATATATTCTTGAATGCATCAAAACAATCTACAGCGTTAACCACAAAAACGGAGCAATCCGCAGAGTTAACGTAAACATTGCCGCCACAACGGTTGAAAACTACCGTAAGCTCAAAGAGGCAGGAATCGGCACTTATATCCTTTTCCAGGAAACATATCATAAGGAAAGCTATCTCCAGCTTCACCCCACAGGTCCCAAGCACGATTACGCTTATCATACAGAGGCTATGGACAGGGCTATGGAGGGCGGCATTGATGACGTTGGTCTGGGTGTTCTGTTCGGTCTTGAGCTCTACAAGTACGAGTTCGCAGGACTGCTTATGCACGCAGAACATCTTGAAGCCGTTCACGGCGTAGGTCCTCACACAATCAGCGTACCCAGAATCAAGCACGCCGATGACATTGATCCCAACGCATTTGACAATTCGATTTCAGACGATATTTTTGCAAAAATCACCGCTTGCATCCGCCTTGCAGTACCCTATACAGGTATGATTATTTCCACAAGAGAATCCGAAGAAGTCAGAGGCAAGCTTCTGCGCCTGGGCATTTCACAGGTCAGCGGCGGTTCAAGAACATCCGTTGGCGGTTACACTGAAAAAATCCGCCCCCACGAAACGGAGCAGTTCGACGTTTCAGACCAGAGAACGCTTGATGAGGTTGTCCGCTGGCTTATGGAAAACGGCCATATCCCGTCATTCTGCACAGCCTGCTACAGAGAAGGCAGAACGGGCGACAGATTTATGAGCCTTTGCAAGAGCGGACAGATTCTTAACTGCTGCCACCCCAACGCTCTTATGACCCTCACCGAATATCTCGTTGACTACGCATCAGAAGAAACAAAGAAAATCGGATATGAGATGATTGTCAAGGAGCTCACAAGAGTGCCCGGTGAAAAAGTTCGCAAAATTGCAGAACAAAACATCATTGACATCAAAAACTCCAACCGCCGTGACTTCAGATTTTAAGGAGAAGCCTATGGGACTTAACGATACGGTTTCTGCCGAAAGATTGCATATCGGTTTTTTCGGCATGAGAAACGCAGGCAAATCAAGCCTTGTTAATGCAGTAACGGGTCAGGAGCTTGCCGTTGTTTCAGACGTTAAAGGCACTACAACCGACCCTGTAAAAAAAGCTATGGAGCTTCTGCCGCTCGGCCCTGTTGTTATCATTGATACACCCGGCATTGACGACGAGGGCGAGCTCGGCGAGCTTCGCATAAAAAAAGCAAAGCAGGCTCTTGCTCAAACGGATATTGCGGTGCTTGTTGTTGATTCGCAAATCGGTCTGTGCGAAAAAGATAAGGCACTTATTGATGAATTCAAAACAAGAAAAACGCCGTATATTATCGCATACAACAAATCTGATTTAAGCAAAAAAGAAGCCGACGAAAACTCTATTTCCGTCAGCGCAAAAGATAAAACCAATATAAATGAATTAAAAGAAAGAATCGCCTCACTTGCAAAGGGAGCAAAAAGCGAAAAGCACATTGTTGCAGACCTTATCGAAAGCGGCGACACGGTTGTGCTTGTTATTCCGATTGATGAATCCGCCCCCAAGGGCAGACTCATTCTGCCGCAGCAGCAAACGATAAGAGATATTCTTGACAGCGGCTGCACCGCAATCTGCTGCCGCGACACAGAGCTTGTGCAAACCCTTGCGTCGCTTGCCAAAAAGCCGAAGCTTGTTATCACGGATTCGCAGGCATTCGGCAGAGTGTCAAAAGACGTGCCCGAGGATATTCCCCTCACCTCTTTTTCAATTCTTTTTGCTCGCTACAAAGGCGACCTTGCCGAGCTTGTGAAAGGTGCGGCAATGCTTTCGCAGTTAAAAGACGGCGACAGAATTTTGATTGCCGAGGGCTGCACGCACCACCGCCAGTGCAACGATATCGGCACCGTAAAAATGCCCGGCTGGATTGAGAAATTCTCAAACGCAAAACCGAGCTTCAGCTTCACAAGCGGCACGGAATTTCCCGATAACCCCGAAGAATTCAGGCTGATTGTTCACTGCGGCGGCTGTATGCTCAACGAAAAAGAAATGCAGAGCAGAATCAGAAAAGCCACAGTTGCAGGCGTGCCCGTTGTCAATTACGGCATCGCCATCGCCCATATGAACGGCATTTTGCGCAGAAGCGTTGAGCTATTCCCCGACGTGGCGAAGATACTTGATTAAAATTAACGGCTTGCATATTGCAGGCCGTTTTCTTTTAACAAAATTATTTCGAGTAACCCGTAAAAACAATCCGCATATACTGAAAACAGAGGATAATACCTCAAAACCGAAAGGACTGATTATTTTGGAATACCCGGTATATAACCGCAGGCAGATGCATAAGCCCGAGCTTTTCAGCCGCTCCGTATCTCCCCTGCCGGCAAACTATGCCGTTGCAATGATGTATGTGCCGATGCAGACCGACACAACAATGTATGACGAAATGAAAGCGCTTGAATGCGGAACACTTTTCCCCTGCCTCAACAAGCCTTTCGCAGGGAAGTGCTGCAAATGACAAAGCGTGAAGCAATGCTCAAAAAGCTCAGCGCAGTGCAGTTTGCGCTGTGGGAAATGCACCTTTATCTTGACACCCACCCGTGGGATCTGACGATGCTCGAAAACCATAACAGGCTCGCAATGAAATATAAGCATCTTAAAGCGGAATTTGAAGAAAACTTCTGCCCCCTTACCGCCGCCAAAGCACAGGGCGTTGAATGGCTTAAAGGCCCGTGGCCCTGGGAAATCGAGGAGTGTGACTGCTGATGTTTGTGTATGAGAAAAAACTGCAATATCCCGTTAAAATCAAAAATCCCAACCCTAAATATGCCCAGATTATCATAAGCCAATACGGTGGCCCGGACGGCGAGCTCGGCGCGTCACTGCGCTACCTCAGCCAACGCTTCGCAATGCCGTTTGACGAGGTTAAAGGTCTGCTGACGGATATAGGTACATCAGTTGTACTATGGTCTCTTTGAGCATTTTTGCCCTCACTCTCGGACACTTCTTCCACACATTGTTCGGCTTTAGGATAAAAAGAAGAACCTGCCGCCGTTACAACGGAAGATAATGCGAATTTCCATTTAAACGGCAGCAGGTTTAATTTTACTGTTATTATGTTGTCTTTTGATACGGTCATCGACTCAAGTATCTGTTTTATGAACTCATCATTGTTCTCTCCCGAAGTGAGTATTGCTTTTGCATATGCAACGCACTCGGCGATTATTTCATCCTTTTTCTCACGGTCAAGTGTGTTGGCAACACAGCTCTGAAGCTCGGTTTTAAGGCTTTCGATTTCACCGTCAAGCTGAACGGACATTTCTTTGAATTCTTCTCTTGTTATGCACTTGTCGAGATACAAATCCACAAGTGCTTTTCTGCGTTCGGTTTTCTTATCGAATTGCTCTTTTTTACGCTCAAAATCATTGTTGTCGCTTTGCAAAAACACCTCTTCAAGCTGTTTTTTCAGCAACGAAAGGAATCTGCTTTTATCGGCGTTCATCATTTCAATAACGCTTGTCATAATGTTTTTCAGGTCATCGTGAGCAATATGGCCTATCGAACAACCGACTTCTTTGCCTGTCACGGAATCAATATGCTTTGTCTTTCCGTTTTGCCTTCGGTTATAGCATTGCCAGTATTTGAAATAATTACCGCTCCGCAGCTTCTTATTATGGAACACAAAGCTTGAACCGCATTCTTCGCAAGTGATTTTACCCGAGAAGCAATAACGGTTGCCGAGCTTTTTCTTTTGTTCATCACTCGGAGAACGGCGTTCAAGCTCCTTTTGAGTCAGTTCAAAAAGCTCTCGGCTGATAATCGGTTCGTGGTGGTCACGGATAATAACAAACTCTTCTTCTCCTCGGTTGAGCACCTTTTCGTGGGTTAAATAGTTAGGTGTCAGGGTCTTTTTCTGCACCAAATCACCGCAGTATTTTTCGTTACGAAGCGTACGGAGAATTACGGTGTTAGTCCAGTTTTTATTGGTAAAGGTTGGTATTCCTTCCTCTTTCAATTCTCTTGCGATGGTGCAGGTGCCTTTGCGTTCGATTGTGTACTTATGAAAAATCTTTCTGACTATCTCCGCACCTTCGGGATTTATATAAAGCTTGCCGTCACGCACATCATAGCCAATCATACTCTTACCGAAAACAACGCCTTGTTCCATTCTGCGTTTCTGCCCCCATTTAACACGCTCGGAAGTCTTGCGGCTTTCTTCCTGTGCGATTGAAGCCATGATCGTCAGGCGAAGTTCTGCATCTGGGTCAAGGGTAAAAAGATTATCGTTTGCAAAGATTACACCTATGCCGTATTCCTTGAGCTTTCGGGTGTAATAAATGCTGTCGAGAGTGTTACGGGCAAAACGGCTGATTTCCTTGGTGATTATCAGGTCATATTTCTTAAGCCGGGCATCAACCATCATTCGGTTGAATGCCTTTCTCTTTTTGGTGCTTGTACCCGTGATTCCCTCATCAACATAAATATCATAAAGCTCCCACATCGGATTTCTATCGATATATTCCTTGAAATAACTCTGCTGACTTGCAAGGGAGTTTGCCTGGTCACTGCTGTCGGTTGAAACACGGCAATACGCAACAACCTTAAGTATTCTGTCCGTCTGAAATCTTGTCATATCGACACCTCCTTAATAGTAGGTAAATATATATTTACCGTACACATAGTGCCATGGTAACCGATGTATATCAAGTTATACTTTTGAAAACAGCAATTATTATGGTTTTGAAAGTATTCTACCAAATATTCAGGTTAATATTCTCCAGATATCTGACCTGTTCTTCGGTCAGTTTTCCCGCTTGGTAGAGGGATTGGCACAAAGCATTCACAACGATTTTATCGAATTCTTCCTGCTCGTGTTTATTCAGTTGTATTTCAGGCTTTTCAATCATTATGTATTGCTTCTTTCTCCGCGCCAATCCCTCCACCTCCTTTAGATTTTATTCATCAGCGGGAATTGCTATAACTTATTTGATTTCAATGGTTTTGACCGCTTCTGGGTCAACAAGCTTTGCATCAACACGCTGTGTGCCGATGAATCCGACCTGACCGTACTCCGCATAACTTTTCGAAAGTCTGCGGATTATGCGGTTGTTTTTGAAAATTTATTGTTCATATTTATTTCAACTTTCTTATTAATTGCTTTTTTGAAACTCACCCGCTTAAAACAAAAATGTCCAGCATTATAATATATTTTATCACAATTCCGGGTAACAAAAAAACACACAGCTTTACCGCATACGGTATAGTTGTGCGCTTTAAAATGAAATTCAATTAAATCTAATTTCTGAATGTATCAGAATCATCGTTTTTGGCTTACAATACTTTCAGCGAACCGTTCAGAGTTTTGAAAAAATTTTATAATCTTTGTCAATATGATTAATTAGCTTTTTGATGTGTGCGTTTCCGCAAACCGAATGCTCCATCGGTAATATATTGACGGTCCATTGTTTTTCAAGTATATACTGCTAATTATGAGCATATAAAGCACAAATATTTATGATAATCAAAATTTATTGTGAATTATCACAATTTTCCTTGCCACGATTGCTCCTGAATTTTGAAGGAGACATTCCGCAAAGGGATTTGAACCAGGAGGAAAAATACTGTTGGTCAGAAAAAGACATTTTTTTGGCAATTTCAGAAAAGGAGTATTTTGTGTTTATCAGATACAGCTTAACTGTTTCCAGTTTTTTTGCGGTGTAATAC
>JAZSNE010000014.1:0-18727 GCA_045536245.1 Acutalibacteraceae bacterium
CAAATTGACGAAAAAGCGGTGTAAACGAAATGTCAAAGAATAATTCAGTTGTTCCTCAGGCAAGAGCTGCTCTTGATCAGTTCAAGATGGAAGCTGCAAGAGAAGTTGGCGTAAACCTCAAGCAGGGTTACAACGGCGACCTCACTTCCAAGGAAGCAGGCTCTGTCGGCGGCCAGATGGTCAAGAAAAATTGTCCCGTACGAACTATGAAACTTACCCGCAATTACCGTTGGCTTGACGGTCACAGCAAAGAGATTACATACGAAGCAGTTCTTGCAGTATAAGCATTTTATTTCAATGGATTTAATAGTTTAATTAGGAAAAAATTCCGCAACAAATTGAAGATTTGAGATATAGCACAGACTACACGGATTTATCTGACATGAGATAAATGTTCAGCAGGCAACATTTTTAAGATGTTGTCTGTTTCTTTTTTGTGCGTTCAAGTGTGAAAAAACGGTTCTGACGGGGGATAAAGACCGTTTTTGCAACAGATGCGTTGAAATATTGCACAAAAAATTATTTACTTTCTATTATGATGATGTTAATATTGAAATAACAACAGCACTTTGTTACGGAAAGAGGTTTTGATTTATGAAGAAAATGCTTATGACGGTTATTTCGCTTTTGTTGGTTATCTGCATTATGATGCCTTCGGTTTATGCGGCGGCAGATAGTCAGACAAGCTATGATTCCGTTATGGATTATGTTACTGATGCTCAGTCAAATGACGAAACAGATTCAAAAATCAGATTTGGCAGATTTGTCAACGGTCTTAGCAATTTTGTCATAAACGATTTTCTCGGCACCGTGCTCAAGCTGATTATTCCCGATTCGGCGGCGGTTGCGGATTATGAGAAATTCAATATTGACGAATATGATAATTTTTATGAAGGCACCGAAACCTTCATTGATGAGCCTCAGGGCGAAAAGGTGTGGAGTCTGGGCTACGGCAAGGCTTCCGTTCTTCCTGAGGATTTCGGCGAGAAACAGTATGCAAAGGGTGCATATGTTCCCTATATTTTCGGCAACGAAATGAATACCGATGAGGACCGCAATAAGGAAGATCTTATGGTAAGGGCGGTGGTTATGAATGATGGCTCGGGCAGAGGCAACGTTGTGTTTATTGCACTTGATGCAATGGGCTTTGCCAATGCGGACGTAAGACAGGTGCGCGAAGGACTCAAAGATCTTGCAGAGGAATATAATATCGTCAGTATCAACGTTTCCTGCACTCATATACATACGGGCATCGATTCGCAGGGTGTATGGACCGACCCCATCGGCTGCATCATCAACAACTCGTTCAGCAAAATTACACGCAACGTGAAATACGGCGTTGAGCGCTCGTTCATTGAATCCGTTGTTTCGGGTTCAAAGAAGGCGGTTGAGGATGCGCTTGAAGATATGACGGAGGGTAAGCTCTACTATTCGGCAATCGAAGCAGAGGATTATTTCTTCGACAGAACCGCACCCATTTCTCTCAACCCCAACATTTATAAGCTTGAGTTTATGCCTGCAGATGCGGACAAAACTCCCACAATCATCGCAACCTTCGGCTGCCATCCCGAATCCGCAAGCTACGACTGGGCAAACGCAGACCCCGAAAAAACACTTTCTTTTGATAAAAAATTCTCTCCCGACTTCATCTGGAGCGCCGAAATGGTGATGAACGATGCGGGATATAACTTCATTTTCCTTCAGGGCAACGTTTCAACCGTTACATCCGAAAGATATTACACCGGTGACGGTGTTGACGAATTCCCGGGTAATGCACATTATACCTCGGTCCGCTACGGCTATGAAATTGCGTATATCCTTCTCGGAATGAATATGACCAAAGATGAAAGAATAACGCTTAACGAAGAAACAGGCGACAAACTTGATATTAAAAAATACAACGGTCAGGACAGATACACCGTATGGTATGAAGGCCTTGAAACCGTTACCGCAAAAGAAGTGAAGCCTGTTCTGAATATAAAGCATAAGCAGTTCACCGTGCAGATTGAAAACAACATCATTGTTCTTCTCGGCAAAACCTCCGTTGCAGATAATTTCATTCTCAAAGATAATTTCGGCAGATACTACACCGTTTCCGAAGTGGGATATCTTGAATTCGGCGACGATATGAAGGTCTATATGAGCCCCGGCGAAACCTTCGGCGAGATTGTTTACGGAGGTAAGGGTGCTGAAGGCTTTGAGCTTGCTCCCGTAAGAGAATATACGGGCGAAAACATTATCGTTATGGACCTTATGAACGATGCGGCAGGCTATGTTGCGAACCCCGCAAACTATTGCCTTGCCGGTATTCAGTATAACGAAAACAGCGGTGAATATGACAGCGATACATGGTGCCTTATCTCATATGGCAAGGGTGCCGCAACAGCATTTATCTCGAACTTCTATGAAATTTTTGACAGCGTGAGATAAGTCTATGAAAAACAAAAAACCAACTATATATACCATAGCCACAGCGCATCTTGATACATCGTGGCTATGGACATTTGAACAGACAATTGATGAGTATCTTCCCGATACGCTGAAAAAGAATTTTGAACTGCTTGAAAAATATCCCGAATATAAATTCAATTTTGAGGGCAGTTACAGATATGAGCTTATCAGGGAATATTATCCCGAAGAATATGAAAAACTGAAAAAACACATAGCAGAGGGCAGGTGGAATCCCTGTGGTGCGTGTTATGAAAACGGCGACGTGAACATTCCCTCGCCCGAGGCTCTTATCCGCAACATTCTTTACGGAAACGGATTTTTCAGAAAAGAATTCGGTGTTGAGTCAAACGATATTTTCCTTCCTGACTGTTTCGGCTTCGGCAAGGCATTGCCGAGCATTGCCGCCCATTCGGGTCTGACAGGTTTTTCGACGGGAAAGCTTTTCTGGGGAAGCTCGGTTCAGATTCCGTTTGATTACGGAAAATGGATTGGCACCGACGGTAACGGTATATGGGCATCTCTTATGCCTTTTTCCTACACAACTGCATTCGGAAAAATGAGCAAGGCGCGCAGAATACTTGAAAAGCTCGAAAACAGCAAAAAGAATAATCTGCCTGAATTCACCTTTGCGTATCACGGGATTGGTGACAGAGGCGGCTCACCGCATAAATCCTCGGTTAAGAATGTCGTGAATGCGCAGAGAAACAATGATAATTCCGAAACAGAATTTTATTCCGCAACAACAAAAGAATTCTTTGATATTCTTGAAGCCATGCCCGAAGAAACGAAGAAATCAATGCCCGTTTATGACGGCGAATTTCTGCTTACTGCACACGGCGCAGGCAGTTACACCTCCAGAACGGTAACAAAGCGCTGGAACAGAAGGTGCGAGCTTCTTGCTGATGCCGCCGAAAGATTTTCCTCCGCCGCATTCATTAACGGACTTTCGGAATACCCTCAATACGGCATTGACAGCGCATGGAAAAAAGTTATTGCCCATCAGTTTCACGATGATATAACGGGAACTTCTTTTGAAAAATGCTATAAGCGAACCCACAACGATTACGTTCAGGCGATGAACACTTTTTCGGCGGAATTTACTGCCGCCTGCAAATCGGTTTCGGAGCAGCTTGACACCTCGTTTGCGGAGGGGATACCCGTTGTTGTATCAAATCCTTTGCAAACCTCAACAACGAGAAAAGAAGCAGTAAGGGTTACCGTTAATTCTGATTCGGATTATTTCCGAGTTTTTGATAAAAACAATGAGGAAGTACCCTCGCAGACACGGATAATCGGTGATAACAGAAGAGAAATTGTGTTTATTGCAGATGCTCCTTCCTGTGGACTTGCGGTTTATGATTTGCGTAAATCGTCGGAAAAAAGTTTGCTTTCAACGGAGCTTAAGATAACCCCAAAAAGCATTGAAAACAAAAATCTTGCAGTGAAGATCGATGAAAACGGTGACGTTTGCAGTATTTTTGATAAAAAGCTTGGCAAAGAGCTTCTCAAAAGACCGATAAGATTCGCAGTATTCAATAATACCCACAGCTTTGATTGGCCTGCATGGGAAATAAAATATGAGGATATATGCGAAAAGCCTTATATGTATGCCGGTAATCCCGAAATTAAAATAAAAGATAGCGGTGCGGCTGTCTGCTCGCTTGAAATAACAAAAATTGCAGGCAAATCCGTATTTACGCAGATTGTTTCGCTTGACTGTGAAAGCAGTTACGTTTCCGTTTATAACGAAACGGATTGGCGTGAAGAAGCGTCCCTTTTGAAAGCTGAATTCGCTGTTACCGCTGAAAATGAAAATGCAAATTATGATATCGGCATCGGCAGTATCAAAAGGGGAACAAACACAGAAAAGCTTTACGAAGTGCCTGCGCAGAAATGGGCGGATATCACGGACGAAAGCGGAGATTACGGCGTTTCGGTTTTCAGCGATTCAAGAGTCGGCTGGGATAAACCCGACGGCTCAACGTTAAGGTTAACCGTTGTTCACACGCCGATGGCGAATTACCGCCACGAATGCTCACAGCACGTTATGGACATGGGTCTTAACCGCTATTCATTTGCTGTGGCGGGGCATTCGGGCAATCCCGAAACCGTTACTGCCCTTGCGGATGCTTTTTGTCAGCCGATGCATACCTTTATCACCGAAAAGCATCCGGGTGCTCTCGGAAAAGATTATTCCTTTGTAAAACTGAATAACGATGCTGTCAGAATTACCGCCGTTAAAAAAGCACAGCATTCGGATGAAATAATCCTTCGTGTTGCGGAGTGCTCGGGCGTTGACCAAAGCGGAGTTGAAGTTGAATTTTCAGAATTGATATCCGAAGCATACGAAATCAGAGGCGACGAAGCCGTTATCGGCAAAGCAGAAGTAACCGACGGAAAACTTCGGTTTGATATCGGTCACAATTCAATCAGAAGCTTTGCTATGATATTCAAAAAAGAAAAGAAAACAGTTGATTGCGGTGATGCAGTTGTTTTGAATTACAATGCAATCGGCATAACCGATGACGCAAACCGCCATAAATCAACTCTCATAAAAGGAGTTTCAATTCCTCGCGAAATTCTTCCGGAAAAGCTGCTTTTTGCAGGGGTGGAGTATTCATTTTCAGCAGAAGAAAAAAACTGCATTGTATGTGATGGCGGTGAAATTGAGGTCGGCGAAGGGTATGAAAGCGTTCATCTGCTTGTTGCATCCTTTAACGGTGACAAGAAAATCACCTTTGAATGCGGAAACAAAATCGCAGAAGTTACCGTGCCCGATTGCTTTGAGGCTCTCGGCCAATGGGATTTTATGATGCTCGGTGAAACGGGCTATATAAAATCTGTTCCGCAGGCGATTGCTTTATCTCATACCCATGCAAAAAAACGTAATATGACCGCAAAGCAGTTTTATATCTTCGATGCGGAAATACCCCTCGAGGGCGGAACAAAAATCAAGCTTCCAGTTGACGGTGAAATTGTGATTTTTGCCGCAACCGCAGTTAAAAAGAAATCAGTATTCTCAAAGGGGAATATCCAATTCGATACTCTTGAAAAAAGAGAATTTGACTATAAGTTTTCTGATTATGCGGTAAAACATATGAACAGGAACATCGTCGAAAAAATTCTTGATAAATTTATTGACAGAACATATTCGATAAGCGTAAAAATCGGAGACTTTCATAACAAATATGCATTCGATGAGCTTTATTATATTCTGAGAAGTCTGTGCGACAGAATTTCATACAAAAAAACAGTTGAGAAACTTGTTAAGGAGAGAGAAAACCATGAAAAACACATTTAAAAAAGCTATTTCCGTTATTCTTGCAGTTTCCATGCTTATCAGCGGCCCGATTTTTGCTTCTGCAGATGACGGCGCGGCGGATAACAGCGGAATAATGTTCTGCACCAATGCAATAAACGGACTTCTTAATGCCGTTTTTATGGGATTCGGTGCACTTTTCCCCAAGGATTTTGTATCCGTTGAGGATTATGAAAGCGAAAACTTCTATGAAGGCACAGAAATCTTCATTAACGAACCTGCCGAAAATGCAAAGTGGCATCTTGGGTTCGGTAAGGCAAGTATGGTTCCCGAAAATCTTAAAGACGGTTCAAAGGAATACTACACAGGCGGATATTTCACCCAGAAAATCAACGGAGTTTATGATGATCAGGGTGCAAACGCAATAGCAATCAGCGATAATTCGGGCAGAGGCACGGTTATTATGGCGGCAATTGACGGCATCGGCGTCTGCAATGCGGATGTTCGCACAATCCGTGCGGAAGCAGAACAAAAACTCAAGGATAAGGGCGTTGAAAGCGATATTATTGCAATCAATATCAACAGCACACACTGCCACACAGTTATAGATACTCAGGGCTTCGGTCTTGAACCACTTATCAAAACCGTGTTCCAGAATCTCTTCTCATTCCTTCCTTTTATTGAAAAAACAAGGAGCATTGACCCCGAATTTTATGAGTATATGATTGACGGCGCATCCGATGCAATCGTTGAAGCATATATGAATAAAGAACCCGGTGAACTCTTTTATTTCGAAACCAAGGGCATCGGAAGAAGCGAGAGAAACAACAACTATATGGACGATGAATACGGCTATATTTTCAACAAGAGATATGATATGGAAGGCTATCAACACATTATCGCCTGCTTCAAATTTGTTCCCGATAATGCCGAATCGGCTCCCACTGTTTTCGCAAATGTCGGCGGTCACCCCACAACAATCAATAGGGAAACAAAGCTTCTTTCGGCTGATTACCCTAACTATATTGAATATAAAATGAATGCCGAGGGTATGAACTTTATGTTCATTCAGGGCGCACAGTCGCCCATTTCGGTTAACGCAGGCGGAGTTGAAAACGAGGAAATTCTCGATGAAATCGCTAAAGAGATTGAAGCCGACCCCGTAGCAAAGGATTATGAGCAGGCAAAGAAACTCGGCTATGAATTTGCAAGAATCATTCTTGAAGCGGAAGAAAACGCAAAACCCGTTGAACCCGTACTCAATGTAAGAATGGAAGAAACCGTAATTCCTCTCGAATACGGACTTATGGAGCTCGGTGCAGTTTCGGGCCTGCTCGGAATGACAACCGTCAGAGATAAATCCGCACCTTCGGGCTACTCGATAGTTTCCGAGGTGGGTTATCTTGAAATCGGCAAGGATATAGTTATGCTTACCGTACCCGGAGAGCTTATTCCTCAGCTTGTATACGGCAATGTGGTTGATAAAACACAGTCATATCTCGGCGAGGATTGGATTCTTGAATATACCGCAGATATCATCGACGAAGGCAAAACCGTTCTTGTAATGGGTCTTTGCAACGATGCAATCGGCTATATCCTTCCCGATAACGATTATGCTCCCTTTATTGGAGACTCACTCTGGAACACAGAACTCGGCGAAAAGCTCTTCGGCAAACCGCAAAGACACTATGAAGAAATGCTTTCGGCAGGAAGCAAGGCGGGTTCAACCGTTATTGGTGCACTCAATACAGTTGTTAAAGAATATAACTAATTGAAAAAAGGAGTGGGATTTATGCCGTCAAACAACGATTTACGGTCAAACGCAAAAGCGTTTGAAGAACTCCGCCGCATGCAACAGGAACGGGAAGAAAAATCCGTTGCATCAAAAACTCAGGACCGCAGATATGTTGGAGCAAAAGAATCCGTAGGCTTCATAATCTGGGATGCTGCACAGAGCTTTAATATCAATATCTTTTCAACCCGATTCATAACAAGCATTGTAGGTGTAGACCTTGGTTTGCAGACTGTTGTTAATACTATCAACAGCGTGTGGGATATTGTCAATGATATTTTCTTTGGGGCGGTTATTGACAAAACAAGAACACGTTGGGGTAAGTTCAGACCCTATCTTATGTTTCTTGCAATTCCTGGCTGTGTTCTGACCTGTCTTTATTGGCTTATGCCTCATCTTTTTGAAGGCACAACTCAGACGGATTTTACAAAGCTTGCATTTTATCTGATTCTTACCATTGCCAGAGAAGGTATAACAACCTTCCAGACGATTTCAAGAACAGGTCTTATGTCAACCATAACTCCACATCCGAATGACAGAACAAGGCTTATCACTCTTGCAAACTTTGCGTCGGGATTTTTCGGTGAAAAGCTTCCCGAACAGGCAGTAACCATTCTTATCGATGTTCTCAGAAGTATGTATCTCAATGATTCAGGCAAGCTTGCAAAGGCATACACGAACCTCTTCGTCGGCATGGGTTGTTTTACAACAATTGCCTCAAGCGCATCTTCATTCTGGTTTTTCTATAACTCGAAAGAAAGAGTTATGCAGTCCATAAAAACACCGAGCGTTCTGATGTCGATAAAATCAGTTATCCGCAACAAACCTTTGCTTCTGATAACTCTCTCGGATTTCCTCAGCGGATTTGCAATCAAAGGCAGTGAAGACGATTATTACACCGACGTTCTTCATTTCTCATCAATGACGCTCGTTGCAGGCATCCCTGCCGCACCCATCAGCCCCATGAGTTACGCATGGGTACCATGGATGAGAAGACGTTTTTCGAGCCGTCTGCTTTACATACTTGCAAAAGAAATCGGCAATATTCTTTATATCCCCGTATTCCTTTTTGGCTGTATCGGTATGAAGAAGGATTATTCGGGCGGTATGTATCAGAAAGTTGTTCCCATGGGCATTGCCATGGCACTGTGGGAAATCATCTGGACTCTCTTCTTCGGTCTTAAATCTGTTATCGGAACAGAAATGTATAACGAAGCGATGGACTATTGCGAATGGAAAAACGGCTACCGCACAGAAGCGATGGCTTCCGTTGCCAAGGGTATTGCTGCCAAGGTTTCGTCAAACACAAGTGCTGTTGTCACAACAGCCATCAAAAAGATGATAGGCTATGAAGCGAATGCATTCAGAATGGGCACGGAACAGACGGATAAGGTCAAATTCTTCCTTTTTGCAATGTTTACAATTATCCCTGCCGTAACAGGCTCTCTCGGAATTATTCCTATGCTTTTTTATGATCTCAACAACGACAAAAAAGAAAAGATGTATGCCGAACTTCTTGAAAGACGCAAGCTTATGTCCGATGCGGTTGAAAGCGATAACGAGGATATGCTGAAGCTTGCAACAGAAACACAGATAAACATAGGTAAATAACGGAGAAACAAAATGGAGATAAGATATATAAAACCCGAGGAAGCGACAGATTTTCAAAAGGTTTCCGCTGCATCTTTCATCTGGGAATATAATGCGGAAGAGGACAGCACCGTCAAATCGCCCGTTCTTGCGGCATTCGAAGGCGGAAAGCTGTTTGCGGGAGTCGAGTTGTATGAGTTCAAAACCAATTACTGTGGAAATTTTCTTGATTCCGTTATTGTAAGCGGTGTATGCAGTTTACCCGAATACCGCAGAATGGGCGGCATTCGGGAGATTATGAAAAAAATCGGCGAAACTGCAGTTGAAAACGACTGGGTTCTCGGCTTTTTGCATCCTTTTTCGATTTCATACTATGAAAAATTCGGCTATGCAAATCTTAACCGTATGTTTGCGATAAAGGTTCCGTTTGAAAACCTTAAACATATTCCGCGCAGCACCGATGTTGTTCTTTATACGGGCGAACAGTTTGAAGAACTCAGTAAACTCCATAAAAAATGTGCTTTGAGAGAAAATCTGATGACTCTGCGTGAGGAAAAAAAGCATTTCTGCGACACACCCCTCGAAAGAGCAGACTATACATATATAAGATATGATGCAGACGGAGTTGCGGACGGTTATGTGCGCTTTACCGTCAGCAGACCCAATGACCTTTTCGTTGAAGAGCTGTTTGTTCTTTCGCCTGAAGCACTTT
The DNA here is from genome assembly GCA_045536245.1 of Acutalibacteraceae bacterium. Taxonomy (GTDB): domain Bacteria; phylum Bacillota; class Clostridia; order Oscillospirales; family Acutalibacteraceae; genus CAG-177. Next base: position 9,805 of record JAZSNE010000014.1, read on the forward strand.
ACGGTTTAATCGGATTTTTGCGCAATTACGACGGTATGGTTAAAAATCTGATTGTCAGAAAACAGTATCAGGGCAGTGATTTTGCCTGTGTTGCAGACAGAATTGACGGTGTGACATATGAATATAACGGCGGAGCAGCGGGAAGAATCTATAACCTGCAAAAGCTTCTCGAAAACAACGCTTATCCCGAAGAACGCGGTGCTTTTCGCTTGAGATGTATTGACGAATTTGAGCAGAACAACGGGATTTTCGAGGTTGAATATCAGAAGGGAAAAGCGGTTGTCACACGCAAATCGGAAGGCGATTATGATATATCTCTCACCGCGCCTGCCGCCGCAAGGCTTATGCTTGCGGGTGAAGGACATAATTCGCAGACCGCTTTATTTATTGACGGCGTTGAAATAAAAGGAGATGCAGATGATTTCTTCAGAGCATTCCCTTACCGTCACACACGTTTTACTGACAGCAGCTGGTCGATTTAGTAAAGTAACATCACTGAACGGAGATGATAAAAATGACAAAAAGATTTGTTTCTGCAGTTCTTGTTTGCGTTATAGTTTTATCTTTGTGTGCGATTCCTGTATCTGCCGCCGAAACGGGCTTCTCAGTTGCAGATGCAGTTATAGTATTATCCGAAAATGCAAGCGTCACGGATAACTATGCCGCAAGCCGTCTTAAATATTATCTTGACGAAATTACGGGTAGCGATGTTGAAATTGTAAACGGTGAAACGCAAAGAGAATACAAAATCGCCTTGCAGGGTGTAACGGATGATGCCGACGGAAGCTATACCGTAACTTCGACCCAAAACGAGCTTGTTATCATCGGTTCGGGCAACAAAGGAACGATAAACGGCGTTTACCGCTTCCTTGAAGAATTCTGCGGCTGTCATTGGTATGAATCAGGGGTTATTGTAATCCCCGATAATGAAAATCTTACCGTTCCCAATGGGATAAAAGTTGAATATACTCCATTCTTTGAGTATACGGAAACAGATACAAGAAGCTCGACGGATACAGAGTTTTCTCTTGCAAACGGTCTTACCGGCGGAATTTACAAAGACCTTACAGCCGAGCAGGGAGGTGCGGTTGAATACATAGGCGGTTCAAGCCACACCCTTGTCAATCAATACTGTAAACCCTCGGTTTATTTTGAGGATCATCCCGAATACTTTGCGCTTGTTGACGGCGTGAGAACGGGAACTCAGCTTTGCCTTACCAATGAGGATGTCAAGGATATCGTAACCTCGCAGGCTCTTGCATTGCTTGAAGAAAAACACAATCCCGATGCGGATTTGCAGATTTTATCGGTTACTCAGGCTGATAACGGATATTACTGCCAATGCGAAAACTGTAAAGCTCTTGACGAAGCAAACGGCTCTCAGGCGGGCACGATGATAACTTTTGCAAACGAAATTGCAAAGCGCATCAAAGCTGACGGCAAATATGATAATCTTGCAATCGACACCTTTGCCTATCAATATACACGCAAGGCACCCACGGCTGTTGTACCCCGTGAGGATGTTATTGTTCGCTTGTGTTCAATAGAATGCTGCTTCGGTCATACTCTTGACGACCCCGACTGTGAGAGAAACATCTCTTTTATGAACGCTCTTTCAGAATGGAGTAAAATCTGCAATAGACTTTATATATGGAACTACAATCTTAACTGCGATGAAAGCATGAACATCTATGCAAACTTCGGTGTTATGCAGAGAAACACACAGATTTTTTATGAGCATAACGTGAAGGGCATATATCAGCAGGGTGTTTATTACATTTCCGAAAGCGACGGAGAATTCGGCGAAATGAAAACCTATCTGCTTTCAAAGCTTATGCAGAATCCTTACCTTGACTTTGACGAAGAAATGACAGGGTATATGACGGCGGTTTACGGCAACGGCGGAGTATATCTTAAAGAATTCATAGATATCGTAACGGAGCATGCCGTTACAAAATACAAGCATCTCTATATTGAAGAGGATTCACGCTTTTCGCTTCCGGGTATGATGCCGTGGGAAGTCAGCCGATGCGATGAACTTTGGGAAAAGGCAAAAGTTCAGGCGAAAAACGAAGAACAGTTGAGCCGTATACTCCGTTCGGAACTCTGCTGGAGATATTGGAAATGCTCCAATATGCGCTCGGAATTTTCGTTGTTTCAGCATCCGTATCTGTGGATGAAGGCAAGAAAAGACCTTTATAACGATTTTGTTAAATTCGGTATTACCCGAATGGGTGAAAGACCCGGACACGAGCTTTCCGATAACGATTTAAGGCATCTGACAAGAAGAATCTATACATGGATAACCCTTTATGATGAGCCGATATGGGATGCCATCAATCCCTATGCCGTTGCTTTCTATGAGCTTATGGAAAATCTTTATACAACCATGCATAAATGATGCGGATTAAAACTCAGGTAAAAATATGAAATATTACATAGCACAGTTTCTGGGAGTGCTTGTTACTCTGGGAGTAATACTGACCCTCCAATTAAAAAAGAAAAAGCAGATGCTTGTGGTGTCCGTTCTTGTCAACGTCCTCACCGCTGTGAACATTTTTTTGCTTGACGGCTTCAATTCGGGCGTTGTGGTCTGCCTTGTGGCTGTTCTTCAGCTTTTGATTTCAATATGGCACGAGTATAAAAAAACCGAGCCAGGCAATGCGAAAAAAATATTTTTTCTTGTTCTTTATGCGACAGGAGGGCTGCTGGGATATAAAATCCCTCTTGATTTGCTTTCAACCGTTGCGGCGATATTTTATATGCTCGCGGTGTTTCAGAAAAAAGAACAGAACATCAGGCTTATGCTTCTTGTGAATCTGTCACTGTGGACGGTTTATCATGGCATACTCGGCTCAACCGCTGTTTTTGCGCAGATTGCAGGCATTATTTCATCCCTCATAGCACTTTACAGATACAGAAATACCGATAAAAACAAAGGAGAAATAAAATGAACGGAATAAGCAGCTTTTTTCTTGCAATTCTTATTGCATACGGAAGCTTTGTTTCTCTTCTGGCAAACCCAAAAGCACCCGAAGATACGGGAGATTTCTCTCCTGTTGTCAGATTTATCGTAACGAGCGATTCTCATATCACCACAATCGGTGACATTCAGAGCTTCAGACTTCAGCGCATGGTTAAGCTAGGATACGATATTGCAGAAAAAGACGAAGAATATAACAAACTCGATGCGGTGCTTATCGCAGGCGACGTTACGGATATGGGAACAAAAATTGCCTTCGGAAGCATAAAGGCGGCAACAAAGCCGGTTATCAAAGAGGGCACACAGTTTCTTGCAACGGTTTCAACCTCTCACGATGACCGTAATCTGGGAAAAGAATCTCTTGAGCTTTACGAAGAGATTATGGGACAGGAAACGGATTTTCACCGTGTCATAAACGGCTTCCATTTTATCGGAGTTTCCGCCTCAAAAATTGAGGGCGAGCATTACAGCGAGTATCAGAAGGAATGGCTTGTTGAACAGATTGATCTTGCAGTTGCCGATGACCCTTCAAAGCCCGTTTTTGTTATTCAGCATGAGCATATTTCAAATACCGTTTACGGAAGCTCCGATTTTGAAGGCTGGGGAATGCCTGATTTTGCGGAAATTCTGAAGAAATATCCTCAGGTTATTGATTTTTCGGGTCATTCGCATTATCCCATTAATGATGCAAGGTCAATCTGGCAGGGCGAATATACCGCTCTCGGTACGGGCGGACTTTATTATACCGAGCTGACTGTTGATGACGTTAAAACTGTCCATCCGAAAAACTACAGAACCGTATCAACGTTCTGGGTTGTGGAAATTGATGCCGAAAACCGTATAAGACTCAGAGCTGTTGACCTTCTGTCAAAGGAATATCTTTGCGAATATATCCTTGAAAGTCCTTTTGAACGCAAATATACACCCGAACAGCAGAAAAAGCGTTCATCGCCTCCCACTTTTTACGGTGATGCATCGGTAAAACTGATAGGTAAAACAGTTCACTTTGATTCTGCTCAGTCAACAGACGGTATGCCGATATTCATTTACAGAGCATACACCGTTGATACCGAGGGCAACAGAGCTCCGGCTGGCAAAACCGTTCCCAAGTATTACAGATACAATGTTCCTGCAACAGTAAAAATCGATCTGGAGAACCTGCCCGAAGAGAATTACACACTTGAAATAGTTGCTGAAAACTGCTACGGAATGCAATCGGAACCTCTTAAAGCACAGTTTTAAGATATAAGGAGAATCTGGAAATGAAAAGAATATTGAAAAGAGTGACAGCTTTTATGATTTGTGCATCAATGCTCGCTTCAGCGTGTGCAGTCGGTGTTTCTGCGGCAACCGAAACGGATTGCGGCGGTAAATGTGAGCATTCACCCGTTATCGTTCTTCCGGGTATCAATCACTCGCCTACATATCTTTACGATGAAAACGATGAGCCCGTTATGTATAACGGTAATCACATCGGAAGCACCTTGCTTATTCTCAACGAGGCTGCTCTTTCGACAAATGCTATTGTAAAAGCAGTTGCAAGCGTTCTTGCAACGATTGTTTTTCAGACTAATGCGGGTCTTGACAAGGTTGCTTACAATCTTGTTTCGGATATTTTCAAATATCAGAGATGCGATGCGAACGGCGACCACGTTGAAAACCTCAAAACGCAAAGATGGAATTATTCACTTGAGCATATGAGTGAGGGAGACCTTGATTGGACCTACAGAATGGTTCCCATGCAGTCCTTAGTCAATGAAATCGGTGAAGAACATGTGTATTTCTTTACCTTTAACCTTGTCGGTGACCCGATGGATTCAGCAGATGACCTTGCGGAATATATCGAAATGGTAAAGGAACAGACGGGACACGATAAGGTCTCGCTTCTTCCCGTCAGCCTGGGAGGCACAATTCTGACCGCATATCTTGATAAATACGGTCACAGTGAGCTTGACCAGATTGTTAACGCTGTTGCCTGCCTTGACGGCACCGATATTGTTGCGGATTTCTTTGCAAGAGAATGGCGACTTGACGATGAATATCTCTATCACGAATTCATAAAGCAGATATTTATTGAAAACGAAGGTGGTCCTACTCTCGGATATCTTATCAATTCACTTCTTCATATTATTCCCCGTTCAGGTGTTGATGCTCTTCTTTCGGGCGCAATCAGCGGTATTCTCGATACCCTTATGCTTAATTGTCCTCAGTTCTGGGCAATGCTTCCGTCATACAGGTACGATGCTCTTGCAGAGAGGTATCTCGGCGATAAGCCTGCTCTTAAGGCAAGAACAGACCGTTTCCAGACGGCAAGACTCAATCTTAAAGGAAATATTCTCAAGGCGGTTGAAGACGGTGTACGCGTTAATTCAATCGCAGGCTCAAATCTTGATCTCGGCGAAGAAATGTATACATATTTCAACATTGTTGCTTCAGCAGAGAAGGTAAATTCCGACGGTATTGTAAATCTCACATCAACAACTCTGGGTGCAACCGGTGCGGCAGGCGAGCAGACGCTTGACGACGTTGATTACGAAAGCAACACTTACTGCACCAATCCCGACCATAATCACGTTTCGCCTGACAATATGGTTGACACTTCAACTGCAATTCTTCCCGAAAACACATGGATTTTCCTTAACCAGCACCATGAGGTAGGCTATAACGATGTTGTTCTCAATCTTGCAAAGGCAATTATTCTGGGAGAGGTAACGGATGTCAATGACAATCCCGAAATGTATCCCCAATATAACGGCCCTTGTTATACGCAGAGTATCCGCCGATGGAAGCTTCCGGACGCAAAGAGAGTTGACCAAACCGGACTCAGCGAGGAAGATAAGGCAGAGCTTAATGCGGCAATAGCTGAGGGTGAAGCTGTACTTAAACTGACTGTTGCCGATCAACCGAGAGTTGAAGCCGCAGAAAAAAGACTTATTGCCGTTCTCCATAAGGTGGGTGCAGAAGGCTACGAAAACATTGAACCGGAAAAAGAATCAAAGCTTGACCCGATTCTTGAGGATATTACGTACGCAATGAGCAAAGGCTCACTTTTCCTTTTTGGCGGCGGCAGCCTCGTTGACAGGATTCTTTCTCCCGTAAGAAAGCTTATCGATTTGATATCAGGCAATTAAAACAAAAAGTCAAATGAAATAAAATTTTTACACAAAGCAGGCGGCGTTCCGGTGTTGCCTGCTTTTTATTTCGGGCTATTGACAACAACGCGGAAATAAATGGTTATATAACAAAAAGATATGATTTGCAGATAAATTTGCTTATTCAAAACTTTCAAATAAATCAAAAAATTAACATTAATAAACCCCGAATCAATTGCAACAATATTTGTTCGAGTTCAAACATATCTACACCTCAAAAATCAAAGCTTCCTCGCTTTAATTACGATTGACAGCGGAAAATGCTTTGCTTTGAAATCGGCATAGTAACCCGAACTGAAGTCTGCTGATTTTTCAAGAACGGTATCGCTTGTTTCTTCAATCACTCTTTCAACAGCAAAGCCTGCGTCTGCAAGGTTGTTTATGTATGTTGAAAGCTTACGGTTTTGCAGAGTTAAAGGATTACCGTATTTTTCGAAAGTGTAATATCATCACTCAAATGCAGATTATTGATATCTGCATTCGGGTGATTTTTTTGTTCCGTCAGACCTAGCAGATAATCGGTTGAAACACCGTAGAAATTTGCAAGTGTGACAAGATTGAACGGACTCATATCCTTGTATTCTTCGGTTTCGTATTTGCCAAGTGCAGATTTAGAAATGCCCGTTTTCTCGGCAAGCTGTTCAAGAGTCAGCTTTTGTTCTGTTCTCAGATCCTTCAGTCGTTCTTGTATTGTTAATTTTAAGTACATATCATCACTCCTTTAATTTAATGTATTTGCTGTCCGTTTTGTGGTACTTTGTGTCGATTTTTCGGTAAATTTACAATTATTGAACGAAAAAACTGCCCTCACAAGGAGAGCAGTTGAATGTTTGATTTTTATTCATTTATAGTTTGTTGTTTTTCTTTCAGCATTTTATTGAGTTTTTTTGTATTTCTCTTTATTACGGAATAAATAACTGCCCAGATTGCCAGATAGCCCACAACAAAAATACCCGAAAAAACGAGAACGGGGATCCAACCCCAATCAAGCCAATCGTTGAGAAGATAAGTGGCCAAATAGCTGACATATAGGACTGCGCCGTGAATCAGAATTGCAATCATCAGAGGCAACCGTTCAATTTGATAGACAGCATTCATACCACCTGCAACAAAAGCAAGGAGAGTTATTGAAAATATGCCGATGCATACCTGATTTACACTCAGCGTTTCAACAGCACCCTTATAATGTAAAATCAGATATAAAACCGCCAGAATGATTGGACCGAAACCGCAGGCTGTTAAACCCCGGCGAAAAAATTCCGAAACAAACCTTTTCATATTCATTCATACCTCCTTCTTATCTGTGAAAAACAACGTCTTGAAACATATTCACGGTAACCGCATTGAAACACGGCATCGACACCGCCGCTGAACGCAGCATCAAACCGCAGAATACGGTGTTCGTTGGCAAGGGTGGATTTGTTGATACGGATAAAATAGGAAGGCAAAACATCCTCTAAATCACGGAGTCTGTCTTGAATGCGATATTGGTTCCCGTTCACATCAATTGCAATTACTTTGCTGTCAAGAACGGTAATGCACTCTATTTCCTGAAATGTTAATTTACGCATTTCATCGTCCTTGTGCCCCATAATACTGTCCGTACCTGAATAGCTGCAGACAAGGTTTTCTATCTGCTGTGTCAGAGAAGAAGGCTCGTGAACGATGGCAATTATCTCTTCATCTGCATTTTTGTCGATAATCAGTTTATATTTCATCGCATCAAATCCTTACTGTTTTTTCATTTGCTTAAGGAAGAAGAACACGGCAACCGCTGTTATAGATATACAGTATATAATTATCGGAAGAATGTGTGAAAACGCAAGCTCAGGGTTTCCTCCGAACAATGCTTTTTCTGCTTCTGCTGCGCGAAAGAACGGCAACGCATTAGCGAGCTTTTCAAAAAAACCACCGACAAGCTTCAAATCAAACCACACACCCGAAAGCCATGCGGAGAGATTGGTAAGCAATGCACCGCAAATGCCGCCGACCTGCTTGACGCCGAAAATACTGCCGCACAAAAGTCCCAATGCAATATTGAATACGGCCATTGGAATTATGCCGATAACGGCGTATATAATGTTTGCGCTCACAGTCAATCCCAAAGGAATCGCAAACAGATAGCATATGACCGTCTGAGCGAGTGCAATCGGCAAAAGAGGAAGCATATAACCGATGATAAATTCAAACCCCTTAAGCGGTGTTGTATATAATCTCTGCAAAAAAGCGCTTTCACGATCTTTAGCAACCAGCGTTGCGGAGAAAAGCGTCATAAATGACAGACCGAATACGGTAATACCCGGAGTAAGGGTATCAATTTCAAACAAGCTTACGGGAATGTTCCTTTGCAATGCACTCAGAAGCACCAGCAATACTAAAGGGAATCCTAGACCGAAGCCGAGATTGAGAGGGTCACGCAAAATCTCTTTTGCGTTTCTTTTTGCAAAAGTAAGCATTCTCATACTGTGCCCTCCTTTACGATTGAAACGAAGGCTGCTTCAAAATCGTTTGTGCCTGCTTTTTGTTTCAATTCTTCTGCCGTTCCCACCGCAAGAAGCTTACCGTCTTTCATAATGCCGATGCGGTCCGAAAGAGCTTCCGCTTCTTCCATATAGTGCGTTGTCAGGATAACAGTAGCTTTACCTTTCAGAGAGCGAATCACATCCCAAAGCTCGTGCCGTGCAATAACGTCAAGACCGAGAGTCGGCTCATCAAGAAAAAGTATTTTCGGTTCGCTGATAAGTGCCATTGCAATACTGACACGCCGCTGCCAACCGCCCGACAACTT
>JAZSNE010000033.1:0-10402 GCA_045536245.1 Acutalibacteraceae bacterium
GAAGCCGAGTGGGAATAAGCACGCACAAGACCGCCTGCACCAAGCATGATTCCGCCGAAATATCTTGTAACAACAACGGCACAATCGGTAACACCTGTTTTTTCAAGAACATCAAGGGTCGGGATTCCTGCCGTACCCTGCGGCTCGCCGTCATCGGAATAACGCTTGACTCCGCCCTCTCTTAAAATATAGGCATAAACATTGTGAGTTGCGTCCCAGTGCTTTTTGCTGACAGTCTGAATAAACTCAAGCGCTTCTTCCTGCGTTGTAACAGGCGCAATATGCCCGATGAAACGGGATTTTTTAACTATATATTCATCCTTTGCGGCTTTTCTTATTGTTTTGTAACTGTTCACGCAATCATCCTTTAAAAAAGCAAAGCGACGCAAAAAATGCGTCGCTCAAATTTGCTCTTATTTGTTGTTGTTAAGATTGAAACGTCTGTTGAAACGATCAACACGTCCGCCGGTATCAACGAGCTTCTGCTTACCGGTATAGAACGGATGGCACTTTGAGCAGATATCAACACGAAGATTTTCTTTTGTTGAGCCGGTTTCGATAACTTCACCGCAAGCGCAACGGATTGTTGTCTGCTTATAGTTGGGATGGAGACCTTCCTTCATTGATGTTCACCTCTTTCGGATATACATAAACATAACAAATGGATTTTATCACAAGAAGTTTAAAAATGCAAGTGTTTTTTAAAATTTTTTCTTTGCCTGATATATTTTAATGAAAAATAACAGTTATTACTTCTGTGAAGCCTCCAATGCTTGTGCAACATCGGCAATAATATCGTCAACGTGCTCAATACCGACGGAAAGACGGATAAGGTCATCGGAAATGCCGCAGGCAATAAGCTCGTCAGAAGTGAGCTGGCGGTGAGTTGTGCTTGCAGGATGCAGGCAGCAGGTTCTTGCGTCGGCAACGTGGGTTGCGATTTCGGCAATCTGAAGGCTGTCCATAAACTTGGTTGCAGCGTCTCTGCCACCCTTGATGCGGAAAGAGATTACGCCGCTGGTGCCGTTGGGCATATATTTCTGAGCAAGTTCATAACCCTTGCTGCCTTCCATACCGGGATAGGTAACCTCAACGGCATAGCCGCTGTCCTTGATATACTTTGCAACCTTTGATGCGTTATAGCAATGTCTTTCAACACGCAGGGGCAGAGTTTCAAGGCCGATATTGAGCAGGAATGCGTTGAAGGGCGAGGGAATTGAACCGAGGTCACGCATAAGCTGAGCCGTTGCCTTTGTTATATAAGCAAGCTTGCCGAAACGCTCTGTGTAAGTGATGCCGTGGTAAGAATCGTCGGGAGTTGTGAGACCGGGGAACTTATCGTTCTGTGTCCAGTCAAAATTACCGCTGTCAACGATTACGCCGCCAACGCTTGTTGCGTGGCCGTCCATATATTTGGTTGTGGAGTGGATAACGATATCTGCGCCGAATTCAAAGGGACGGCAGTTAACGGGTGTGGGGAAGGTGTTGTCGATGATAAGCGGAACGCCGTGAGCGTGTGCGGCATCAGCAAAGGTTGAAATATCAAGCACTTCAAGAGCAGGGTTTGAAAGGCTCTCTGCAAAAACAGCCTTTGTGTTGGGCTTGAAAGCAGCTTCAAGCTCTTCTCTTGTTGCCTGAGGGCTTACGAATGTAAAGTCAATGCCAAGCTTTCTCATCGTAACGTTGAAAAGGTTGAACGTGCCGCCGTAAATCTTTGCGGAGCTGATAACGTGGTCACCTGCCTGCGCAACGTTGAAAACCGAATAGAACGATGCAGCCTGACCCGAGGAGGTAAGCATTGCGCCGACACCGCCTTCAAGAGCAGCAATTTTTGCGGCAACGGCATCGTTTGTGGGGTTCTGCAGACGGGTATAGAAATAACCCGAAGCTTCAAGGTCAAAAAGCTTACCCATTTCAACGCTTGAATCATATTTATAGGTTGTGCTCTGATAAATGGGAAGCTGACGGGGTTCACCGTTTTTGGGTGAATAGCCGCTCAAAATACATTTTGTATTAATCTTATAATCCATCTTATTTTACCTCCAGAAATTCTTTCATAAGTCCGGGACCGAAATCAACAAAATCGCCTGTTGCTTCGGCTGTTTTTTCGTTTATTGATTCAACGCCGCTGTCCTTTTCTCCGTTCTTATGGTAAATCATAAAGGGTACGGGGTCGCTTGCGTGAGTCTGCGTAACAATGGGTGTGGGGTGGTCGGGCAGAATCATAACCTTGTAATCATCGCCGCAACCGTTGAGATAATCAAGAATTATCGGCAGAACCTTTTCGTCGATAAGCTCAATTGCTCTGATTTTGTTTTCGGGTTCGTTTCTGTGACCGCATTCGTCGGGAGCTTCAATGTGAATATAAACAAGGTCTGCGCCGTTTTTCCATTCTTCAACGGCGGCGTTTGCCTTGCCCTCAAAGTTTGTGTCAATATAGCCTGTTGCGCCCTCAACCTCGGGAGTATTCATACCTGCGCAGATGCCGATGCCCTTAAGCAGGTCAACCGCAGAAACGATACTGCCCTTTACGCCGTAGGTCTGCTCAAAGTTTGAGAGTGCAGGCTTACTGCCCTCGCCCCAGAGCCAGATTGAGTTTGCAGGAGCCTTGCCCTCGGCAACTCTTTTCTGATTAACGGGGTGGTCTTTGAGGAAAGAATAGCTTTCTTTCATCATTGCAACAAGCTTTTCGGCGTTGGGAGATGTTGAAAGATATTCGCCGATAACTCTGCCCGAAATATCGTGGGGAGGAGTCATTTTTCCGAGCTCGGTTGTGCCGCCGTGGTGAATAAGGCAATGGCGGTAGCTTACGCCGCTGTAAAAAGCAAATTCTTCGTTGCCGAAATGCTCCTGAACGGTTTTGATAATCTCTGCCGCCTCTGCGGTTGAGATATCGCCTGCGGAATAATCGAGCATTGTTTTATCGTCATAATTTTCTTCGTCGCTGAGAGTTACGATGTTGCAACGCAGAGCAACGTCGTCATCAGCCATTTTAACGCCGATGCTGACAGCTTCAAGCGGTGAACGGCCCGTGTAGCAGATTTTGGGGTCATAGCCGAGCACGCTGAGGTTGGCAACGTCGCTGCCGGGTTTAAGACCGTCGGCAACGGTGCGGACAAGTCCCACCCTGCCCTTCTGAGCCATAGCGTCAAAAAGAGGTTTTTTTGCAAGCTCCATCGGCGTTTTGCCGCCGAGAGCAGGAACGGCATAGTCAGCCATTCCGTCATAAAGAACTACTGCATATTTCATTTATATCATACTACCTTTCTGAATTTAGGTATTGTTTTTTGTTTGTAGGGGACGGCGACCCGACGTCCCGTGGAATATAACCGAAAGCTTTATCAATAATCGTCACCTTTGCCGCTTATCCATTTAAAAGGATTCTCTTCAATATATTCCCATACCTCTTCATAACCCTCAACAGAATCTATAACCTTGTCGTAGAATGAATCCTGCCATACGGAATATCCGATTTCTCTGGTAACCATCGTTTTGAAAGACCTAACAACGGTAAACAGTGTAGGGCGGGATGCCCTCATCCCGCCGTCATCGCAAAGCGATGAATCAAACAGCAAAAGCAAGTGAATGTGGTTGGGCATAATTACATAATTTTCAAGCTTTACACTTATATATGTTTTTTCAATATTGAGAATATATTTCTCCGCAACTTTTCCGATTGAAGAAAGAATCGTTTGCGGCGGGATGAGGGCATCCCGCCCTACATTGACCCGACCAAGCAAATGCTTCTTATCTTTAACACAGATTGTCACAAAGTAACAGCCGTTTTGACCGTAATCATAATTCTTTAGCCTTGGGTGTTTTCTTTCGGGATAATTTTTACTCATTAATTTCTTTATCCTGGAACACTCTTGAACCTGTTGCGCCCTTTTGACCCTGATATTTGCCGTTATAGGGATTAAGTGCCGCCTGGTCCATTTTTGCAAAAACAAGCTGACCGACTCTTCTGCCTGCTTTGAGTTCGATTGCACAGCGGTTTGCATTGAAAAGTTCGAGAGTTATTTCACCCTTGAATCCGGGGTCAACCCAGCCTGCGTTCTGAATAAACAGACCCATTCTGCCTAATGAGCTTCTGCCCTCGACAAAAGCAGTTAAATCGTCTGGAAGTTCAAAATATTCCATTGTTGTTGCAAGAACAAACTGTCCGGGGAGTAAAACGTAGGTATCAGTTTCGATTGTTTCGTATTCTATTTTATCCTCAAGGTTTATTATTCCCGTTGAAGAATCTTTGACAATGCTGAAAGTATTACCCAGACGGATATCAATGCTTGCAGGCTGCACCTGTGCAGGCTCGATTGGTTCGGCAACAAGGCTGCCATCTTCAAGCATTTTTATTAAAGTTTTATCAGATAAAATCATTTTCTTTCTCCTCAATTATGTATCAATACCCGTTTATTTCTTTCCTCTGCATTGCGCCGAGGATTTTTTCGCGGACATTGCCGTATTTTTTCTCGAGCGAACTCAAAAACTCTTTGACCTCCTGCCTTTCGGTTGTGCCGTCGGCAGGGCATTTGCTTTTGACTACGGGCAGGTTTTCTTTTCTGGCAACCCTTGCGCAGTCGCTCTCTCTTGCAAATATCATCGGTCTTATCATATAGATATCTTTTCTTGAAAGATAGGTCACGGGCATAAAGCAATCGAGCGTGCCGCCGTTGAACAGGTTCATTATAAACGTTTCGGCAACGTCGTCAAGATGATGCCCGAGAGCAATTTTGTTGCAGCCTGCCGATTTTGCCGCATCGTGCAGAGCTCCCCTGCGCATTCTGGCGCAAAGGCTGCAGGGATTTGATTCTTTTCTGATATCAAAAATCACTTCCGCAAGCTGTGTCCGTTTTATAATATATTCAACGTCAAGCCTTTTGCAAAGCTCCTCAATTTCGGAATAATCGGCATCTTCGCCGCCGAAACGGGGGTCAAGCGTGATTGCAACAAGCTCGAATTTTGCAGGGTAAAAAATGCGAAGATTCGCCATTGCCGCAAGAAGCGCCATCGAATCCTTGCCGCCCGAAACACCAACGGCAATTCTGTCGCCGTCTTTTATCATATCGTATTGCTGGCAGGCGGAACGCATATAGCTTAAAAGTTTTTGCATATTTCCACCTTACTCTATCGTAACAGGCTCAATGCCAAGCACCTTACCCGTTTTGTTTTCTATTTCAAAAATACAACCGTTCATCATACATTCGCCCTCAGCGGTGTCAAACCTTGCAGGCATACTTGTTTTAAGCCATTCGATTGAAATTTCGGGCTTAACGCCGAGAACGGAAACCTTGGGTCCCGTCATACCGATATCGGTGATATAAGCCGTACCCTTGGGCATTATATGAGCATCGGCGGTCATAACGTGGGTGTGCGTGCCGAAAACGGCGCTCACTCTGCCGTCAAGATAATAGCCGAGTGCTTTTTTCTCTGCCGTTGCCTCTGCGTGAAAATCAACGAGGATGATTTTGCAGTCCGAAAGCTTTGGCAGAATTTCATCAACAACGGCAAACGGACTGTCGCACCTATCCATATAAACGTTGCCCATAAGGTTGATAACGCCGACCTTTGCAAAACCCATATCAATAACCGCCCAGCCTTTGCCGGGGTTGTTTTTATTGAAATTTGCAGGTCTGATGATGCAATCGCTCTCGTCGAGCATATCATACATCTCACGGCGGCGGAAAACGTGGTTGCCCGTTGTTAAAAAATCAACGCCGCTGTCAAAAAGATATTGCGCCGAAAAAGGAGTTATGCCGTTGCCGACTGCGGAATTTTCACCGTTTGCAATACAAAGGTCTATGCCCTTGACCTTTTTGAACGAAGGCAGAGCAGAGCGAAGAAATTCACAGCCTTTTGACGAAACAACGTCACCGATAACAAGAATATTCATTGTAACTCCTTTTTTCAAATCAAACAAGGGACTGCAACTGCAGCCCCCTGGAAATAATTATTTTGCGAAGTCGATGGATCTGCTTTCTCTGATAAGATGAACTTTGATCTGGCCGGGATATTCCATACTTTCTTCGATCTTCTTTGCAACGTCACGGGCAAGAAGAACCATCTTGTCATCGTTAATGAGCTCGGGCTTAACCATAATGCGAACTTCACGGCCTGCCTGAATTGCAAACGAGCGTTCAACACCCTCGAACGAGGTTGCGATTTCTTCAAGCTTTTCAAGGCGCTTGATATAGTTCTGAACGTCCTCACGTCTTGCGCCGGGTCTTGCAGCCGAGATTGCATCGGCAGCCTGAACAAGGCAGGCAACAAGAGTTTTTGCTTCAACCTCACCGTGGTGAGCTTTGATTGCGTGAAGAATGTTTTCGTTTTCTTTGTATCTCTTGGCGAATTCAACGCCGAGGTCAACGTGCGAACCTTCCATCTCGTGGTCAAGAGCCTTACCGATATCGTGAAGCAAGCCTGCACGTTTTGCCGTCTTGACGTCGGTGCCAAGTTCCGATGCCATAAGACCTGCAATGTAGGAAACTTCAAGAGAGTGGTTAAGAACGTTCTGACCGTAGCTTGTTCTGTAGCGAAGCTTACCGATAAGCTTAACGATTTCAGGGTGAACGCTGTTGACACCTGCATCAATAAGAGCGTGTTCACCGGTCTGCTTGATGGTCTGTTCAACCTCACGCTTTGCCTTTTCATACATTTCTTCGATTCTTGCAGGGTGAATTCTGCCGTCAGCAATAAGCTTTTCAAGCGTGAGCCTTGCAATTTCTCTGCGAACGGGGTCAAAGCTGGAAACGGTGATTGCCTCGGGAGTATCGTCAATGATAAGGTCAACGCCCGTTATCATTTCAAGTGTTCTGACGTTTCTGCCCTCACGGCCGATGATTCTGCCCTTCATTTCATCGTTGGGCAGAGCAACAACGGAAACCGTTGCTTCGGCTGCGTGGTCAGCAGCACAGCGCTGAATGGCTGTTGTGATGATTTCTCTTGCGATCTGGTCGCAATCATCCTTTGTTTTCTGCTCATACTCCTGAATTCTGAGTGCCTTTTCGTGGTCAAGCTCATCATCAAGAGTTTTGATGATATAATCTTTAGCCTGTTCCTTTGTAAAGCCTGAAATTCTTTCAAGCATATCGAACTGGCTCTTTTTGATGCTCTCAATTTCTTCAAGGCGTTCATCGGCTGTCTTGATTTTGCCGTTGAGAACTTCTTCTTTCTTTTCGAGGTTATCGCTCTTTTTGTCAAGAGTTTCTTCTTTCTGGGTTATGCGGCGTTCCATACGCTGCACTTCGTTGCGTCTTTCACGCAGTTCTTTTTCTGTTTCTGTTCTCTGCTTGTGGATTTCGTCCTTAGCTTCGAGAATTGCTTCTTTCTTCTTTGCTTCAGCCGATGCAATAGCGTCGCTGACAATTTTGTTTGCTTCCTGCTCAGCGGAGCCGATTGCGGCTTCTGCAACCTTCTTCCTATGTAAACCGCCGAGAATAAAACCGACAACCGCACCGATTACCAGCGTCACGGCAGCAATAAGAATAGCTATGCCTGTGTTAATGCGAATTCCTCCTTTGCTTTTTATTTGCAGCTTTCGCAGGCTGCATAATGAGTTGCGGCGCTTGCCGCAGAACGATAATTAAATATCGGTAAAAATCAACAAATGGTGTATCGGAGCTCAAAAAAGCTCCTCTTGGCACAAAATAACACCATTGTATTAATAGTATACTTTTAACATCATATTGTCAAGTTTTTTTATCTGTTTTTTATTAAATTTCTATTGACTTTGTCAATTGACGGTGATAATATGATTTATAACAATAATAAATCGTTGAAGCAGAAGGCTGTTTGCAACGGCGTTTTTTCAGAGAGCCGCCCCTTGGCTGTGAAGGCGGCAAAACTCCGCATTCAGTTACCGCCTGCCGAGAGCCGCAAACCAATGCGTGCCGTATCAGCTGCGTTAAGGCTGTTGAGAGCCGGAGGTTTTCTTCGGAATTACGGGTGGAACCGTGGAGCTTATTATGCTTCATCCTGTTTTTTGCAGGGTGAAGCTTTTTTATTTGTTCTGTAGGGGGCGGCGACCCCGACGCCCCGCAGACTCAGCAAAAACCGAATTTCAACAACAATTTTGTAAATATTTAGAAAGGACTGATTAAGTATGATAAATGTTACACTCAAAGGCGGCGTTGTTAAGGAGTATGCAAACGGCACAACCGCTATGGAAATCACAAAAGAACTCGGTATGGGTCTTTATAAGGCTGCCTGCGTTTGCCGCATCAACGGCAAGGTTGCCGACCTGAGAACAGCTCTCAACGAGGACTGCGAACTTGAAATCGTTACTTTCGATGATGCTGACGGCAAATATGCTTTCCGCCACACCGCTTCACACATTCTTGCACAGGCAGTTAAAAGACTTTACCCTGCCGCAAAGCTTGCTATCGGCCCCGCAATCGAAAACGGCTTCTATTATGATTTTGACGTTGACGTACCCTTCACTCCCGAAGTTCTCGAAAAAATCGAGGCAGAGATGAAGAAAATCGTCAAAGAAGGTCTGCCCCTTGAAAAATATGAGCTTGACCCCGAAGATGCCATCAAAATGATGGAAGAAAAGGGCGAGCCTTTCAAGGTTGAACTCATCAAAGAACACTCCGATAAGGGCGAAAAGATTTCTTTCTATAAGCAGGGCGAATTTGACGAGCTCTGTGCAGGCCCTCATATTCCCGACACAAGCAGAGTCAAAGCTTTCAAGCTGACCTCCTGCACGGGTGCATATTGGAGAGGCGATTCAAAGAACAAGATGCTCCAGAGAGTTTACGGCACTGCTTTCACAAAGAAAGAGGACCTCGAAGCTCACCTTGAAGCTATCGAAGAAGCCAAGAAGCGTGACCACAACAAAATCGGCAGAGAGCTCGGCTATTTCACAACGGTTGAATCAATCGGTCAGGGTCTGCCCATTCTTATGCCCAAGGGCGCAAGAGTTGTTCAGCTTCTTCAGCGCTGGGTTGAAGACGTTGAACAGGCTCACGGCTATCTGCTCACAAAGACTCCCCTTATGGCAAAGAGAGATCTTTACAGAATTTCAGGCCACTGGGACCATTACCTTGACGGTATGTTCATTATCGGCGACCCCCACGATGAAGAAAAGGAATGCCTTGCAATGCGTCCGATGACCTGCCCCTTCCAGTATCAGGTTTATCTTAACAGCGCAAGAAGCTACCGTGACCTTCCCATGCGTCTTGGCGAAACGTCAACACTTTTCCGCAATGAGGATTCGGGCGAAATGCACGGCCTTATCCGTGTCCGCCAGTTCACAATTTCAGAGGGTCACCTTGTTCTCAGACCCGACCAGCTTGAAGAAGAATTCAAGGGCTGCCTTAACCTTTGCAAATATTTCCTCGGCACGGTTGGTATGCTTGATAAGTGCACCTTCCGCTTCTCACAGTGGGATCCTAACAACACAAAGAAATATGAAGGCACAGCCGAACAGTGGAACGAAGCTCAGGAAACAATGGGCAGAATCCTTGATAACCTCGGCGTTGATTACAAAATCGGCATTGATGAAGCCGCATTCTACGGTCCGAAGCTTGACATTCAGTTCAAGAACGTTTTCGGCAAAGAGGACACAATCGTAACAATC
Source organism: Acutalibacteraceae bacterium (assembly GCA_045536245.1). Taxonomy (GTDB): domain Bacteria; phylum Bacillota; class Clostridia; order Oscillospirales; family Acutalibacteraceae; genus CAG-177. Next base: position 9,578 of record JAZSNE010000033.1, read on the forward strand.
CAGATTGATATGCTTCTTGCAGAAAAGTTCGGTATGTATTACGTTGACACAGACGGCCAGAAGAAGCTTCCCTATATCATTCACAGAACAAGCCTCGGCTGCTATGAGAGAACACTTGCCTATCTGCTTGAAACCTTTGCAGGCGCACTTCCTCTCTGGCTTTCACCCGAGCAGGTAAGGCTTCTTCCCATCGCTGACCGTCACCACGAATATGCAAAAGAGGTTGCCGCAAAGCTTGAAGCAATGGGTATGAGAGTTTCTGTTGACGACAGAAGCGAAAAAATCGGCTATAAAATCCGTGAAGCTCAGCTCGAGAAGATTCCCTATATGCTGCTTGTCGGTGATAAGGAAATCGAGGACGGCGCAGTTTCAATCCGCAAGAGAGGCGAAGGCGATATCGGCGCAAAGAGCGTTGACGAATTCGCACAGAGCGCACTTGCAGACATCGCAACAAAGGTTATTTGGTAAAAAAGTAAGACCTCAAAGGGCAAAACCTTTGGGGTCTTTGGTTTTAAATTTAATCGGTTTTACAGTCTGACGGTTACACATAATTGTTTATCCGACAGTGTAGGGACAGACCTCCGTGTCTGTCCGTTTTCGGGACGGCGCAGAGGCCGTCCCCTACATTGATTATCTGTGCCGAGTGAAGAAACGGCTTCACCTCAACGAAGTATTGTGCTATCGCACAAAGTGATGTTAAGTGTGCCCGACACTTGCAAAGCAAACTTCACTATGCAATAACTTCACGATGCGCAGCATCACTTAACGTGCCGCAAGGCACACTTAGTTCCACTAAAAAGAAAAGACAAGTCTTTCGACTTGTCT
>JAZSNE010000013.1:0-34054 GCA_045536245.1 Acutalibacteraceae bacterium
GAATGCTGACAGATTTCACGGCGTCAAGAATTGCAACGCTTGTGTGTGTATATGCTCCGGGGTTGATGACAATTCCGTCACAATCGCCGTAAGACTTCTGAATTTCGTCAACAAGGTCACCCTCGTGGTTTGACTGAAAGATTTTTACGTCAATATTCTTATTATCGCAATGCTTCTGAATTTTTGAAACAAGGTCGGCGTAGGTTTCTTTGCCGTAATGCTCGGGCTCTCTGATGCCGAGCATATTGATGTTTGGGCCGTTTATAACAAGTATTTTCACTTTATCAGCTCCGTTCTTGCTTTAAGAATAAACTCTGCTTCTGCTTCGGGCGTTGGCAAATCGGGAACAACCACGTCGGCAGTGCCTTTATAAATATCAATTCGTTCATCATAGAGTTTTATCAATTTATCCGCCGTGTCTGAAAGCGGTCTGCTGTCTGTCGGCAGAAGCCTTGAAGGATTAGCGTTCAAGAAAAAGATTTTGCCGTTTCTTTTAAGAGAAACAACGTTTTCGCAGCGCAGAACAGCACCGCCGCCCGTTGAAATTATCTGACTGCCTTTAGCGGAAACATCTTTTATAACCTCTGTTTCAAGGTCACGGAAATATTTTTCGCCCTTTTGGTTAATAAGGTCTTTTATGGAGCAGCCGCAGCGTTTTTCGATTTCTTCATCAGTATCAACAAATTCAAAGCCGTCAATATCAATAAGCTTGCCGACGGTGCTTTTGCCGCTGCCGGGCATACCTGTTAAAACAATATTTTCTTTTGCGGAATAAATATTTGCAAAAACGCTGTCAGCAACAGATTTCGGGATTTCGCTGTCAAGAAACTTCTCAACAGCAACAACCGCCTGCATAACAAGCATATAAAGGCCGCATTCTGCTTTGATGCCTCTGCTTTTGGCGTTCATCACAAGGTTTGTGCAAAGCGGATTATAAACGGCATCCGCTACGCCTGCAAGCTTTTTAAAAGCTGAAATATCAATCGGGACACTCTCGCAGTCAGGGTACATACCCGACGGAGTGGTGTTGATTATATAATCTGCATCGCAGTGCAGCTTTACGGCTTCTTCATAGGTTATGAAGCTTTCGCTCTTTCTTCTGCTGACGGTTATAACCGATTCGGCACCCAAATCCTGCGCCAGAACACGAGCTGTTTTGCTTGTGCCGCCCGTTCCGAGAATAAGAACCTTTTTGCCCTTGAGTTCAACCCCGATTTTTTCAATCAGAGCCTTCATACCGTAATAATCGGTGTTATAACCGTAAAGAGCGCCGTTTTTGTTGACGATTGTGTTAACAGCCCCGATGCGCTTTGCAACGTCGCTCATCTCATCAATATAAGGAATAACCGTCTGCTTATAAGGAATTGTAACGTTTATTGCTTCAAAATCCTTTTTTGCAAAAAACGGTTCAATTTCACTTTCATTCAGCTCAATCAGTTCATATTCATAATCGGCAAGCTTTGCGTGAATTTCTTTTGAAAAGCTGTGAGTCAGCTTTTTGCCGATGCAACCGTATTTTTTCATAATTCATTTATCCAATCTGTACCGTATCTCATTGCGAGCAAATCACAAATAACGATTGCCGCCGCCGCATCCTGAACAACTCTTGCTCTGTGGATGATAGCAGGGTCGTGCCTGCCCTTCGGCTCAATAACGGTTTCTGCCATATCTTTAAAATCAACCGTATTCTGCGGTTTGAAAATCGTGGGGGTCGGCTTGATTACCGTTCGGAAAACGATGGGCATACCGTTTGTTATGCCGCCGTTTAAGCCCGCATTATTATTCTGCGAAGTAACAATTTTACCGTTTTCAATCTTCAACGGGTCATTTGCTGCGCTGCCTTTCATATCGGCAAAACCGAAGCCTGCGCCAAACTCAATACCTTTAACTGCAGGAATTGAAAACATCATATGAGAAATCAGGCTTTCAGCCGAATCAAACCACGGCTCGCCAACGCCTTCGGGAACGCCGATAACCGCCGTTTCAAGAATTCCGCCGACGCTGTCACCCTCTGCAGCGGCTGCAAGAATAACGTTTTTCATTTCTTCTTCGCAAGAGTTGTTAAGCACTGCGAATGTCTTTTGGCTCAACGCCTGAATATCGGCGGCATAATCATTGAACTCCCTGTCAGAAACACCGCCGCAGCTTTTAACGTGAGAGCCGATAAATATGCCCTTTTTCTCCAAAGCCGATTTGCAGATTGCGCCTGCGGCAACAAGAGCAGCCGTTATTCTGCCGCTGAAATGTCCGTTGTTTCGTGAATCCTGAAAACCGTGATACTTGCACTGCGCCGTGTAATCTGCGTGAGAAGGTCTTGCAACTGTTTTCAGCTCAGCATAGTCCGAGCTGTTTACGTTTTCATTGGGAATAAGAACAGTCAGAGGAGTTCCCGTTGTTTTACCGTTAACCGCACCGCTGACGATTCTGAACTCGTCTTTTTCTTTTCTCGGGGTTGAAATTTTGCCGTCAGGGCGTCTGAGAGTCAGCATATGCGCAATATATTCCCTGTCAATTTCAATTCCCGGAGCAAGTCCGTCAAGAACTGCGCCGATATATTCACCGTGGCTTTCACCGAACAAAGTGATTGCAACGCTGTTACCGAATGTGTTTTTCATTATTATCAACCTTTCAGGCAGCTTTGCGCCATTTCAATGACTTGGTTGCAGCTGAGCGTTTTGATTTCAAACGAACCTATCTCATTAACAACCGTAACGGCAACCGAAGCGCCGTCAGCTTTTTTATCGTGAAGCATAACCTCGCTGATTTTATTCCAATCGAAATCGGGAAGGTTATAAAGCTTGCATTTCTTTAAAACGTCAATAACTCTCGGTCTGATTTTTTCGCAGCACATCGGGATAAGTCCGAGTGCCACGCATTCACCGTGATAAAGCTGCTGCAAATTGCCGCTGCTCTCAATTCCGTGGCCGATTGTGTGGCCGAAATTCAGGATTTTTCTTAAGCCCGATTCCCTCTCATCCTGCTCCACAACGGATTTTTTAACGTTGAGTGAGCGGATTATAATTTCATCAATATTTTCAGCAATATCTTTGCTTTCAAATATCTCAAAAAGCTCTTTATCAGACGTGAGAGCCATTTTGACTGCTTCGGCAAGACCGTTTGAAATCTGCCTGTCGGGAAGAGTTTTTAAAAGCTCGGGGTCGATAAGAACCTTTTTCGGCTGATAAAAAGCTCCGACTATGTTTTTAATACCGCCGAAATTTATTGCCGTTTTGCCACCGATGGAAGAATCAATCTGCGAAAGAAGCGTTGTGGGGATATTATAAAAATCAACGCCCCTCATATAAGCCGATGCCGCAAACCCCGAAAGGTCGCCCACAACACCGCCGCCAACGGCAACAACGCAGTCTTTTCTTGAAAATCCGTTTTCAAGCATTACCTTAAGAAGCTTTGAGAAAGTTTCAATACTCTTTGAGGCTTCGCCCTGTTCAACAGTGCAGATAACGGGAGCTTTGCACTGCTGAGCAAGCGTTTTTGCATAAGCAGCCGGCACGCCCGTATCCGTAACAACAAGAACACGCCTGTTGAGGTTAAGATGCTCAGAAGCTGTGGCAAGAACTCCTCTTTCAACAATGATATCGTAACCGTTTTCTTTTAAATCCAAATGTATATTCATACAACCTGCTCCTATATTTCACTGTGCGGTGCGAAGGTGCCTGCAACCTTGAGCTTTTCGCACACTCCGTTTAATTCCGCTATCATTTTTCTGCCCTGTTCCGATTCGGTTGTGCCGTCAATTTCAATATAAAAATAATACTGCCACGAATGCTTCTTGAGCGGTCTGCTTCTCAACGCCGTCATATTGAAGCCGTATTTGCCGATAATGCTGATTGCCTTTGCAAGTGAACCTGCCTCGTGCTTAACGGTAAACATCAGCACCGAGCTTGTGAGCGAGGGCGACTCAGCCCGAACTTTTGAAAGAACGGCAAAGCGAGTGGTGTTTTCGCCGCTTTTGTTGATATTTGCTTCAAGGATTTTAAGACCGAAGATTTCAGCCGTTTCGGCACTTGCGATTGCGCCGAGAGACTTATCGTTCATTTCGGCAACGGCTTTTGCCGCAACCGCAGTGTTTGACGCTTCTTCTACTTCGAAACCCCGAAGCTTTAAATAATCGTGGCACTGGCCGAGAGCCTGCGGATGGCTCGTTACTTTTTTGATATCATCAACGCTTGCGCCCTGAATGCCGAGAAGGTTCTGATGAATTTCAAGCTCATAAATGCCGTTGATGAAAAGGCTGCCCGAGAAAATCAGGTCAATGGTCTGGCCGACTTCGCCTGCATAGCTGTTTTCAACAGGAAGCACTGCAACGTCAGCTTCGCCGTTAACAACCGAATCATAAGCCGACTTGAAATCCATAAAAGAAACCCTGTTGCCGTTTGGAAAAATTCTGCCTGCGGCAATGTGAGCAAATGCACCCTCAACGCCGCTGTAAGCAACCTTCAGGCCGCTCTGCAGGCGATACTGATAAGCGCGGGAAACGCTCATAAGGTTTTTGATATAATCAATATAATATGCTTTCAGAACTTCGTCACTGATTAATGCAGAGTTTTTTTCGATAACCGCTTCTTCTCTCTCGGGGTCAAAAACGGGAAGTCCGAACTCTTTTTTATGCTCAAAAACAGCTTCAACGGCATGCATTCTTTCAATAAACAGCTCTGCCATCTGCGAATCAACTCTGTTTATGATTTTTCTTGCCTCATTCAATTTATCTGACATTACGGACCACCCTTTCAAAAAAGAAAAGCCTCGCTTGCAATGTTACAAGTGAGGCTCTGAAAATACTCTTAAAAAAATTCAAGTAATTCTGAAAATTTTACGCTCTCACAAGTAACTTTTCCATAGCAAAATAAGCATAGCCAAAATAAAAAGCTACGCTGCTAAAGTAAAACTTACCTGAATTTGAGAGAACTGAATTCATAATAATACCTTCGGTGCTGAATTTTTTTAAATTATAGACCTATCATTTTGAAAAGTCAAGACTTAAATGCAAAAAAATACAATAAGTATTCAGAAAATTATGCAAATCAATGCATCAAAAACTTATGGCTGAACGGGAACGGGATGATCCTCTGAAACGTGCTCAACGGTTATGAAATTGTTTCTTGCAGCATAAGCCCATTTCATACCGTAAACCTTGCACACACCCTCAACAGGCATATAAAGCTGACCTGCTTCACCTCTGAAAACCTCTGCGCCGAGCTCAACCTCGCCGTTATTGGTTGCGGCAACTGAACTGCCCTGAGCAAATTCGGCGCTTCTGCCGTAAACAGAAGCAAAGACCTTACCCTTTTCACGCCTTACTTCTCCGCCCATAAAGCCGAGAAGCACTGCAACGGGGATAAACCATTTGCCGTCTTTTTGAACGGGCGGAGTTGAGCTGCAGCAAAGACCGAGGTCAACGCCCTTATAGAAAAGTCTTGTTCTGCCTTCGCCGAAAATCGGAGCAACACGGTAGGGTCGGATTTCGTCTTTTGCTTTATCAATCAGGCACTCATCAGCAATTCTGCCGTCATCAAGGTTGGCAATAAGCGTCATCTTATCGCCGTCAACCTCAACGAGAGCGTACATACTGACGTGCTCCTCCTGCGGATAGAACGAGCTGTGCCAAACCTTATCGCAGGTCTTTGTGCCGGGCGGATTGGAGTGAGCGTTACCAAGCTCATAATGGATTGTGCCCTGCGAGGGTCTGTCAAAGATTTCTTCATTTTTAATCGGGAAGCTGCGTGAAAAATTATGCTCGTGACCTGCAAAAAGGATATCGAGCTTTTCCATACATTCACGCATCATCGGGTAAGCATCGTCGTTTGCAAGGTTGGGGCCTGCGTAGTAAATCGGGAAATGGTAGCTGCCAAGCTTCCACGTTTTGCCGCTTGAATCAAGGTCTTTGATTGCCCATTCGTTGACAAGTTCGGGTTCATTAACGCCAAAAACGATAAAATGCACGTTGCCGTAATCAAACGAATAGTTCTCCGTCTGCCAACCCTCGGGGCCGTTTTTAGGATAAGAGTATTCAAGCTGGGTGTTAAAAAATTCGGCAGGCTCGGCATAATAACGGTCAACCTCATCGGGAAAATACTGCGCAAATCCCCTGTTATCGTGGTTACCGCAGCACATCATATAAGGCACGTGCTCAATTATACCCTTAACGCCCTCAAACATTGCGTTCCACTGGATTTCGTGCTGGCCGCAGTTTGTGTTATCGCCTGCGGTAAGAATAAATTTAACGTCGGGGTGTTTTGCAAGAATGTCTTTGAGGAAAGCGTTCAGACGGGAATAATCGGGGTTATAATGGTCATCATCCTTCTGATGATCGGAAATAACGATAAACTTGAATTTTTCAAGGTTATCCTCCTGTGTGTCAAACCAGAACTCTTCGCTGCGGTTTTCTGCAGAACCGCAGGTGTAATAATATCTTGTGCCGGGCTTTAAGTTTTCAGCTTTTGCCCAGAAGATGTTGCTTGTGTTAACGTCGCTTTTGAACGGCTTCACAATTGCCTTGGCAACGCATTTTTCGCCGCCTTTTTCATAATATTCTATGTATCCTTCGCTTACGTCTGCACTCGCACGCCAAGTAACTGTCATTGTGTGCCTTGCATCGCCGTTGATGCTGACCATAATATGGTCGGGCTTTTCTGTAGCAAACCTGTAATTTGGTGTTCTTTCCATAAATAAACCTTCTTATTTCATTGATATTCTGAAAAGTCTTGCGCCGTGGCTGTTAACGTCGGCAGAGAATTCGCCGTCGGTGACGGTATATTCTTTATGAGCCCACATATCCCAAACGGAATATTCACAGCCGGACATTGCTATATCCGTAACGTCAAAGCTGATTTCTCTGATTTCGTCATCAGTGTTAAAAAGAGCAACGTATTTGCAGTTAACACCGTTTGAAGTCCAGATAATTTCACCCTTGCCGTCAGTTTCTTTGCGGCTGAATTGCTTTGCACCCGAAGAATTCTTGAGCATATCAATCAGCTCACGGTTCTGAAGCAGTGAAAGCGTGAATTCATCGTTATCCCGCATTTCACCGCCCATCATCAGCGGTGAACGGAAAATACCCCAGAGGGTCATCATCGTTATCTGCTCATCGTGGGTGAAGCGAGTGTATCTGCCTCGGTACTCGGGCAGCTTTTCCGTAAGCTGAATTCTGCCCAGAGGCAGCATATCGCAATCGGGCCAAGCACCCGGCTGAACGTATTCCTGCCAGGCAAAGCAGCGTTCAAACATAGCGTGAAGCTTGCTCCATTCATCCCAGAAATCGCCTGTCATACGCCAGAGGTTAGCGTGTGCGGCAAGGTGCTCGTGCTCCCAGACGGGAGCAGGACCGGGCGAAAGGCTCAAAACAATATCTCTGCCGCAGCTGTCAATAGCCTTGCGGAGCATTTCAATTTCTTTTCTTGCCGAATAGGGATTATCCTTTAAGAATTCGGTGTTAGAAATATCATCGCATTTAACGTAGTCAACGCCCCACGAAGCATAGAGCTCAAAGAGTGAATTATAATATTCCTGAGCACCCTTTGCCTGATAATTAACGCCGTACATATCGGTGTTCCATGGGCAAACGGAATACTGCAGGGCTATGTCACGGGCGGTTACCCCTTCGGTGACGGTGGCGGTGTTTCTGTGAACAGCCTGCCTGGGAATGCCTCTCATAATATGAATGCCGAACTTAAGACCGAGCGAGTGAACGTAATCGGCAATCGGCTTGAAGCCTTTACCGCCTGCTGACGAAGGAAATCTTTCGGGCGCAGGGATGAGGCGTGAATATTCATCCATATAAAGCTCTGTGAAATTATGGTAATAATAGCAATCTGCCGTCGGTTCTGACCACTGGATATCGCAAACGACGTATTCCCAGCCGTAATCTTTGAGATGCTCCGCCATATAGTCTGCATTGGCAAGAAGCTGCTCCTCGTTAACGGCGGCGCCGTAGCAATCCCAGCTGTTCCAGCCCATGGGAGGTGTTAAAGCAAGTTTTTTGTGCATAAGATTAATCCTTTCTGTAGACCCGCAGGCTGAACTGTGCTTTTGTTTTGAGAGAATCAAGCGTTTGAAGCTTCTGCTGGTCGGTTACGGAGGTTTTATAATAATAAGGTGTCATTTTAAAAAGGTTCTGAATATCATCATTGGAATTGAGGAAAATTTCTTTTTCAATTTTAATTTCTTTCACAAGCGTAAAGCCGTCAATCGCAAGCTTAACGGGGTCATTATAATATGCCGTATCATAGACCGCCTGTTTCAGCTCATAAAGATGGTCTTTAAGCGGAACAACTCTGACAAGAATTCCGCCTTGTTTGAGCACTCGTGCATATTCGCCGAACGCTTCCGGCGAAAAAATATTGAGCACGGCATCAACGGAATTATCGGCAACCGGCAGCTTGAAAACGCTTGCAACGGCGGTTGAAACGCCGCTTTTTCTTTTAAAAGCAAATTCAAGCGCTGCTTTGGAAATATCAACGCCGCTCAAATTGATGCTTTTGCCGTTTTGCGCAAACGCCTGCAGAATTGCAGCTGAATAATAGCATTCGCCGCAGCCTGCATCAAGCACGTCGGAGCCGCTTGAAAGATATTCAAGGCAAATGCGGCACAGCTCATCGCAGAGAAAGTTATAATAACCTTTGTCAAGAAAATCACGCCTCGCTCTGACCATCAGCCTGTCATCACCGTGGCGTTTGGCAGAGGATTTGGAGGACATAAGCAGATTGACGTAGCCGAATTTTGAAACGTCAAAGTTATGCGAGAGCGGACATTTAAAACTGTTGCCGAGCCTTTCAAGCGCACCGCCGCAAACGGGGCAAACAAAAACGTTCATACTTATACCCTGTATTTTTCAATCTTTCTTATCATACTTCTGCCGACGTCGTGAGCAAACCTGAGGCAGGCAGGAAGCAAATCTTCGGGGAAGCCGGCAAAGAAATTACCTGCTTCATAGGTGAAATGACCTTTATAATCAATTTCGCCGAGAGCTTTAAGAATGGCATCCCAGTCCATTTCCATAAGATAAGGCAGAGTGTGGGAATCGTGAAAATTATCATTATCGTGAACGTGAAGCGCACCAAGACGCTTGTTGCCCATCTGCTTTATCATTGAAGCGGCATCGTCGCCCACAAGGCCGCAGTGACCGAGGTCAAGGCAGCAGGTAAAAGCGTCGGATTCAAGCGAATCAAAATAATCGTTGAATTCGGGAGCGCTGCTGCAAACGTTGGGCACGATGTGGTCGGTATCCCATCCCCACATATTTTCAAGAGCAATTTTAACACCGAAATCACGGGCATAGGGCTCAAGATTTTTATAAAGCTCAAGGTTGCGTTCCTTCTGGCAATTGCTGAACTGAACGGGATGCACAACGCAGATTTTTGCATCAAGCAAGCCTGTAACCTCAAGCGCTCTTTTGAGCTTATAATCAAGCTTTTTATTATATTCATCGTTACCTTCACGCATTGAAGGGAAAGGAGCGTGAGCCTGCTCAAAGGTTACGCCGTTAACCGTGGCAATATTGCGCAGATTTCTGATATATTTTCTGAAGCCCTCATTTTCAAGCGGATTATCGTCTTCATCCATAAAAAACATTGAATAATCAATGCCGTCAAAGCCGCTCTTGCTTATCATTCTGACAGCAGCTTCATCACCGAGCCTGGGAGCTACGGATTCAGTATGAGCAACAAGTTTCATATTTTTGCCTTCTTTCGGAATAATATAGGTAAATTATATCATTATATAATTTATCAGTCAATAAATGATGAATAAATATTCGAACAAAGTGTTAAATTTTGGTGTTTTTTATTGACAATTCAAAATTATTTATATAAACTAAATTATATAAAATTTGGGAGAGAGAAATATGGCTAAAGCAGAATACAGGAGCGCTATCCGCTCAAAGAGTTTAATTAAAAAAGCTCTTGCAAAATTAATGCACGAAAAAGACCTTAACAAAATAACCGTTTCTGATATCATCAGAGAGGCTGATATCAGCCGCGGCACGTTTTATGCGCATTACCCTGATATTTACAGCGTGCTTGAGCAGATTGAAACAGAAGAGCTCAAAAAGATGATAAACCTTGTTAACAAGTCAAGAGAAGAAAACAGCAGCATTCACGATTCAACGGAATTTTTGACTGTTATCTGCAAATATCTTTATGAAGATTTTGATTATTATAAGATGCTTTTGCAGTCAAGCTTTCTCAATAATTTTCTTAACAGACTCATTGAGGTTTATTATGAGAGCACGGTTGCTATGTTGCTTGAAAAAGACCCGAAAAAAGACCTTTCGGAGGCAGTGCTTTATCTTACCTTTACCACTGCAGGCGCAAAACAGGTTTTTGTCGGCTGGCTTCAGGGCAAAATCAACGGAACACCCGAGGATATCGGAGCAAGGCTTGCTCAGCTGATTGAGCTTTGCAATAAATATTACAGATAATTATAAAAAAATCAAAAAACACAGTGTTCAGAACCGAATGTAATGAACGCTGTGTTTTTTTAACTGCAATTATTTAAATTTAATAATAAAGCTGCGAAATCACTTCGGCACATTCATCTGCATTCATACCGCATTCAAGCGACGGATGATAAAGAAGCTTCAAAATAAGCTCATCAACCTGAGTAAGATTTTGCGGATAACTGTAACCTGCATAAATAATGCTGTCACTGCGCAGCGAAGTATCCTGAATGGGACCGAGACCGTTATATATTTCTTCAATAATCACCGAATTGCGTATCTCCTGATCAATTTCGGAAGAACAGCAGATAACGGCTTCATAGATTTCATCGTTATTATCGAACCAGATTCTGACACAGCCGTCGTTACCCCTGTAGGTTTCACCCATTATATCTATCATCTCATCATAACCGCAAAAATGCAGGTCAAGGTTAGCTGTGTAGGGATTATCGGTCTCGTATATTCCGGGAAAATCGTAAATTGAGTTCAGCCATTCACAAAAATCATTAAGAACCTCAATGTCTTCTGCAGTCGGACAGCCGTAAACGTAATATAAAACAGGTTCAGTCCACTTCTGCAGACTTGTTGCATCGCCATCGAAAACATATTCGGCATCAAGCGAAACTTCCGTGAAATACTCCGTAACTTCTTCAAGAGTAAGACTCTCAATATAAAACTCTGAGTGAGGCGGAATCTGCGTAACTTTTTCTGTGTAAGGCTCTGTTTGCGTTTCTGCAGGTTCTGTAAGAAGCTCTGTAGGAACTTGTGCAGGGTCAGTCAAAAGAGCAGTCACACTTTCTGTATGTGTCAGCAAAACGTTTTCAGAAAAGCTTTCAACGGTATATGAAGTTGAATGAAGCGACTTGCCGATAACGTCAGCATCTGTCGCACTGCACGAAGATAAAACCAAAAAAACAGCAACCAAAAGAATAAGTTTTTTCATCGTTTCACCCTTATCACAACTTAAAGCTTTGTTACAGCTGATTATTGATAAGTCAATTGACTTGTTTTATAAACCCAATGCACCGAGCAGACCGTAAGAGAAGATTGCCATAATCAAATCAGCGGAAAGAACGCCCAGAGCAATTGCAGGGAAAGAAAGCTTGATACGCATATCAAGCAGCGAGGCTATCAGAGCGCCTGTCCAGCCGCCTGTGCCCGGCAGTGGAATGCCGACAAAAGCAAACAGACCCCAGAACCTGTATTTTTTGACGTTTTCACTCTTACGCATAGAGCGAATTTCAAGTTTCTCGATTACCGAGCCTACCTTTCTGAACCTTTTAAGAAACTGAAAAATCTTTCTGATAAAAAGCAGAATAAACGGAATAGGCAGAATGTTACCGACGTAGCAGATAACAAGAGCTTTGACAAGCTCAACGTCAAGCAGGGACGCCGCTATCATACCGCCGCGAAGCTCGAGAATCGGAACCATTGAAATTAAAAAAACAACAAGCTCCTTCGGAACAGTATCTCTGAAAAAGTCAACCAGGCTGTTGACTATGGTTTCAACCATAAAAATTCACCTAATCAATAATATTTTGGTTAACAAGGTAATCGTGCGCACTCTGGAGAATGTTTCTGTCATTGATAAAACGGAGAGTTTCAAGCGCCTTTTCATAGCTGAGCCAGATATAGTCTTCAATCTCCTCGTGCTGAATGGTGGTCTGCGTATCTTTGGTTTTGGCAAGGAAGATTGTGACCGATTTCTCTACCCTGCCCTGAATCGTATATTCCGATTTTGAAGCAAACTGAGGCAAAATCTGAATGTGAATGCCCGTTTCTTCAAGCACCTCTCTGATTGCCGTCTGCTCAAAGGTTTCGCCCTTTTCAACGTGACCCTTGGGGAAGCCCCAGTGAGTGCTGCGCCTGTTTTTGATAAGCAGATAACGAACCTCGTTGTTAATGAAGCGGTAAACAACCGCTCCGCAGGAACGCTCATAAAGGCATTCAAGCTTATAATCTCTGCCGCTTTCGGCAAAAGCAAGCGCATCCTCAATCTGGTAAGAAATGAAGCGCATACTTTTTGGAGCCACAACATAAACCGTGGGGCTTCCGTCAGCTCTTTTGATTGCGGCAATAACTCTGCCGTCAAAGGTTCTGACAGGGTGATTGATGCCCATAATATAAGCACCGGAAGAAACGCTGTCATAGCGTTTCTTGCCCTCGATTGCACCAAAGTTAAGCTGATAGATAAAGCCGAACTGCCTGTTTACGGAGCGGATAGGGTTAGTAACCCTGACTCTGACATATTTGCCGAGCATAAAACCACACCTTTCCGGAAGGTCATTAAGACCCAAGATAAATACTGTATAATTATACTAAAGAATTTATTATAAAACAAGGGCGTACACGAAAAAAATTGCCTCTATTTTCAAGATTTTTTATACAAATCGGCAAATTTACCGTCAATTGATTGTTTTTGCTTAAAAAATAAAAACTCTTCTATTGATTTAACCTATATAAATATGTTATATTAAACATATATATATTTAATTTAAGGCGGTGTCCCTATGTATAAAATTCTTGTTGCAGACGATGAAGCTCTCATCAGACGCCTTGTTTGTGACTTTCTGCATAAATCCGGCTACGAAACCGTTGAAGCAGTCAACGGCGCAGACGCAATTGAAAAATTCAACATCAATAAAGATATCAGCCTTGTTATCTGTGACATTATGATGCCCGAGGCTGATGGCTGGGAGGTTTGCAAAAGAATCCGGCAGGTCAGCACTGTTCCCCTGCTTATGCTCACGGCTCGCAGCCAGGAATTTGACGAGCTGATGTCTTTTGAATCGGGCGCAGATGACTTTGTTACAAAGCCGTTCAGCCCCACCGTGCTTATGAAGCGAGTTGAAGCTCTGATTAAAAGAAGCTCGGTTTCTTCTCAGCCCGACCCGAGCGAATTAATCAAAATCGGCTCTCTTATAATTGATATCCCCGCTCATTCTGTCAGCGTTAACGGTATCGGCGTTGACCTGACTATCAAGGAATATAACATTCTGCTCAAGCTCTGCTCAAACCCCGGCAGAATTTTCTCAAGAGATACGCTGCTTGATACCATATGGGGCGTTGACTTTGAGGGCGATAACAGAACCGTTGACTCCCACGTTGCAAGGCTCAGAACAAAGCTCGGCTCCTGGGGCGATACATATCTTAAAACCGTTTATGGCGTCGGCTATAAAATTGAGGTGACAAGGAATTGAAAAAACACGAACCGAAGTTCAGATTAAGCAAAATCAGAATAAAGCTTTTTGCAACTATACTGGCAGTGCTTGCGCTGTTTTTTGTTGTTATTTCGGTTTTTACTTCGCCTGCTCTTTTCATCGTTATGTCTAACAGGACTTATCAGCAGTCAACCGATGCAGCCGAGCAGATAAAAGCGTGCATTCCCGGCTCAGTGAGTTATTTTTACGACCTTTACACCATAGGCGTTAACAACAACATTGAATTTGAAATTCTCAACCCCGACGGTACGATATATTACACCTCGTCAAAGGATTCAATTCACGGAACCTCTCATCTGCCTGCTTCGGGTGCCAATGCCTCAAACATTTCAAACACCGTTCCAAGCGACGAATATTCTTACGCCATGAAGCGTGATGACTTTGAAATCCGCAAGCTGATAACGGCGAACGCTTCATTTTTTGTTTATGAAACAGATTTTGAAACAGGCGAAAAGCTTTATATCTATTCTCCTGTTGCCGACGTTGAAAAAATCATTGAGGTTTCACGCTCGGTCTTTCTGACGCTGTTTATGACCCTGTTCATTTTCTTCTCGCTTGTTTTTTATCTGCTTGTTGCAAAATTCACAAAGCCGCTGGTTGAAATGAACGACATCACAAAGGATATGGCGGCTCTTAATTTTGAAAGACGGTGCGGTAACTACGGGCGTGATGAAATCGGCCAGCTCGGCAAAAGCATAAACACGCTTTCAGACACGCTTGACGCAACGCTGATTGACCTTAAAGACAAAAACGAGCAGCTTGAAAAAGACATCGAGCGCCGCCATGCGCTTGATAACGCACGCAAATCATTTATTAATAATGTTTCGCACGAGCTGAAAACTCCCATTGCCATAATCTCGGGCTATGCGGAGGGCGTTTGCGAAGGTATCAGCAATGACCCCGAGGTCATCAAGGATTACTGCAACATCATCAAAGAAGAAAGCAACAAGATGAACGGTCTTGTTGTGGAGCTGCTGGAGCTTTCAAAAATTGAAAGCGGTGCGCAGAGCTTCAACCCGGATTATTTCAACCTCGGAGCCAGCGTAACACATATCCTCAACCATCTTTCGCTGCAGACGGAGGCAAAAGGAATCACCGTTGTCAACAGCGTGCCGCAAGCCCTTGCCTGCTATGCGGAAAAAGATAAAATCGAGATAGTTCTTAATAATTACATCACCAACGCAATTTCTCACTGCGCCGGTAAAAAGATTATCCAGATTGCCTGCCACGACGTCGGCAAATGCTACAGAATAACCGTTTTCAACACCGGCGAGCATATTGCCGAGAGCGATATGGCAGAGCTCTGGGACAGCTTTTACAGAGCTGACAAATCCCACGCAAGAAGCGAAAACCGCTTCGGTCTGGGTCTGTCAATCGTCAAGGGCATTATGATTAACCACCGCTGCCGCTTCGGCGTTCAGAACGTTCGCTACGGCGTAAGCTTTTCATTCGATGTTCCAAAGGATTCAAGATATTATGAGTAAAACGAACAAAAAGAAGTTGATATTTAAGCGCTTGATTGCGGTGCTTCTTGCCGTTGCCGTTATTGCTTCCGGTGTTACTTTTGCCGTTCTCTTTACGCCGTCCGACGTGAAGGTTATCAGAAACGTCAAAATCAGAAACACCATCAGAGCTGCTTCGGCTTCGCCCGAGCTGCATTATGCTGCCTCGGCTGAAGCGTTCAGAGAAACCGTGGCCGAATCGGAGCTGATTGAGCTGAATATCGACCCCGATTCAAAGTCATTTTGCATTTCAGAAACCTCAACAGGCAGGCTCTGGAGCGCTCTGCCCCTGCTGGATAAAGCTCCGCTGAAAGATGAGCTGCATGACGATGCAAGCATTGCCACGCTGCGTGTGCTTATCGGTTCAGACATTCATTATCTGAACACGCAGGATAATTCGCTTGCATATAACAAAGCTGCCTTTGAAAAAATAAGCGACGGCGCCCGTTTCACCTATGATATTTTTGCAGATAAGAAAATAGCGGATAAAAAATCATATGATAAAAACGACGTTGGATTCAGGCTTATAATCGACGTTACGCTCAAGGACGGTTCGCTGCGTGTTAACTGCAAGCATTCAAACATCACGGGCAACAAGGATGCGTTCATTGAGAGCATTGAGCTTCTCAACTATTTCGGCGCATATAACGAAAGCTATGAAAACGATTTTATGCTTGTGCCGGACGGCTGCGGTGCCGTTATCAAAACTTCGATTTATGACGAATCCTTTGAGTCGCTCTCTTTTGCGGTTTACGGCTCTGACCCGTCAGTCGGCAACAAGGCAACGGGCAGCGCAATCATTCCGGCGTTCGGCATAAAGCACGGCGACACGGCGTTTGTTTCGCTGATTGAAAAAGGCGACGCTGCCGCAACAATCAATGCAGACAAAGCAACGTCAATCAATGAATATAACAGAGTTTATTCAACCTTCACGGTTAACCCTTCCGTTCACAAGGGCAAAAAGGTTTATATTTCCGAAAATCCGATTGTCAACGAAGTTGCACTTTGCTACAGATTTTTATCTGATAACAACGCAACCTACGCAGGCCTTGCCTCTGCTTGCCGTGAGCAGCTTATCAGAAACTCCGTTCTCTCAACCAAAACGGTTACCGTTGATGATTATCTCCCCTGCTTCCTTTCGCTCACAGGGGCAGTAACAGGCAATTTCGGTCCGCTTGAAACCACCGAAGCTTTTACAACCTTTGAGCAGGCTGCCGATATGCTCACGCATATGAAAAGCAAGGGTATCAACAACGTTAACGTGCGTTATTCGGGCGTTTTCAGCGGCGGTGTTAATTCCGAAAACGCAAACAACACCAAGCTGAACAGCGAAGCCGGCAGCAAAGAGGAGCTTGCCGAGCTATATGATTACGCCAAAAGCCAGAAAATGAAAATATTCTTTGATTTGAATATTCTGAGCAGCGCAAAAGGATTTATGGGCAGCAACGCACTTTCGCTCATAAAAAAGGACACGGAATATAAGCCGAGCTACGTGAGCAACGATTATTTCGGCACAGAAATAATGCAGCGCAAGCTCCGTGACCCTTCAACCATTTCCGATTGCGTTAAAAACGTTATCAAGGATACGCAGGAGCTAACTTTTTCCGGCTTCTGCATAAACGACGCAGCGGCAATACTTTATTCCGACTTTTCAAAAGACGGTCAGCTTCGCCAGAGTGTTGCTGACACAATCGCAAACGCCGTTGTTTCTCTTTCAACAGAAAAAAACACAATGGCGGTAACAGGCAATTTCTATATGCTCAAAAACGTTGACTCAATTGTCAATATGCCGCTTAAAACAACTGCATCTGCAAGCGGAGCTTACGTTTCCGTTCCGTTTGTGCCGCTCGTTTTGCACGGCATTGTTGACTATACCGGCGAACCGATTAACACGCAGGTGAATATTGAAGAAACCCTGCTCAAATACGTTGAATACGGCGCCTGCCCGCACTTTGAATGGAGCTATGAATCTGCAGGCGAAGATGCACAGAGCGACGTTTATTATTACGATAACACCATCAACACCGCCGCCGAATACTATGCGGAGGTTGACGATATCCTTAATGACCTGCGTGATGCAAGAATGACTGACCACTACGAGGTTGCAGACGGCATATTCTGCACAGAGTATGACACGGGCTCGCTTGTTTACGTCAATTACACCGACAGCGACTTTGAGACCCTCGGCGTTACGGTTGAAGCACGCAGCTTTTTAAGAGTAAACTAACATTTTGGAGGAAGATTATGCCTTATATCAGAACAACTGTCAGCAACACCATCACTGACGAAAAAAGAGAAAACATCAAAACAAAGCTCGGTCAGGCAATTGCGCTTATCCCCGGCAAAAGTGAAGCGTGGCTTATGCTTGCTTTTGAGGATAACGTCAATATGTACTTCAAGGGTGACGGCTCTGCCGATTACGCTTACGTTGAAATCAGCCTTTTCGGCTCAACTTCCGATGCCGCTTATGACAGGCTGACCGCCGCCGTTTCCGAAATCATCAACGAAGAACTCGGCATTGCAAGAGAAAACATCTATATCAAATATGAAGAAGCAGACCACTGGGGCTGGAACGGAGTTAATTTTTAAGAGGTAATTATGGAAAGACTTGAAATAAAAAAGCTTTATGAATCACCAGAAAGCTACGGTTACAAAGTAATCACCGTTTGCGGCTGGGTAAAAACTCTGCGTGATTCAAAAGCAATAGGATTCATCGAAATCAACGACGGCAGCTGCTTCAAGGGCGTGCAGATTGTTTTTGAGGCAGATAAGCTTGAGAATTATAAAGAGATTGCAAAGCTGAACGTCGGCGCAGCAATCAGAGTAACGGGTAAGCTGATTCTCACTCCGCAGGCAAGCCAGCCGTTTGAGATTAACGCTGACGAAATAAGCATTGAGGCTCTTTCAACGGCTGATTATCCCCTGCAGAAAAAGCGCCATTCGCTCGAATATCTGCGAACAATTGCTCACCTGCGCCCCAGAACGAACACCTTCAACGCCGTGTTCAGAGTGCGCTCGGTTGCGGCTTATGCAATCCATAAATTCTTTACCGAGCAGGGCTTCGTTTATGCCCACACGCCGCTCATTTCTTGCAGCGACTGTGAGGGTGCGGGCGAAATGTTCAAAGTAACAACCTTTGACCTTGAAAACGTGCCCAAAACGGCTGACGGAGGGGTTGACTATGCCGAGGATTTCTTCAAAAAGCCTGCTTATCTGACGGTTTCGGGTCAGCTCCAGGGCGAAACAATGGCTCTTGCGTTCGGCAAGATTTATACATTCGGCCCGACTTTCAGAGCCGAAAAGTCTTATACGCAGCGCCACGCCGCAGAGTTCTGGATGATTGAGCCTGAAATGGCTTTTGCAGAGCTTTGCGACAATATGGACGTTGCCGAAGCGATGATAAAGTTTGTTATCAACTATGTTCTCGATAACTGCTCACAGGAGCTTGAGTTCCTCAATAAATTCATAGATAAGGGTCTGATTGAAAGATTAAGCGCCGTTGCAGGCTCAGATTTTGGCAGAGTAACCTACACCGACGCTGTTAAAATGCTCGAAGAGCACAATGATGAATTTGAATATAAGGTCAGCTGGGGCTGCGATTTGCAGACAGAGCACGAGCGTTATCTGACAGAGCAGATATTCAAAAAGCCTGTTTTTGTTACGGATTACCCCAAGGAAATCAAGGCATTTTATATGCGCCTTAATGACGACGGCAAAACCGTTGCCGCCTGCGACTGCCTTGTTATGGGCATCGGCGAAATCATCGGCGGCAGCCAGAGAGAAGAACGCCTTGAAGTGCTTGAAGCAAGAATCAAGGAGCTTGGTCTTGACCCCGAGGATTATGGCTGGTATCTTGACCTGCGCCGTTACGGCGGCGTTAAGCACAGCGGCTTTGGCCTCGGATTTGAAAGGCTTGTTATGTATCTGACGGGTATTACCAACATCCGTGACGTTATCCCCTATCCCAGAACAACGGGCTCGGCGGATTTTTGATGCGCAATTTAAGGAAGGGCTTCGCCCATGCCCATTTTTATAACGTAGGGGCGACGTTTCGTCGCCCGTAAAAATACAAAGCATATCAACAATTTAAGTGTAGGGGTGGATATTATCCGCCCGAATTAATTAACAGTACGACACTAAAGCAAAAAAGAGACGGTTCAATCAACGAACCGTCTCTGTCTTTTATCAGAATGCGTAAATAATCATTGAGAAAATTGAGCAAATCTTTGCCATTGCAAGAGCGAAATCGCCGAGGAAGTTATAAAGCTTTGCTTCAAAAACGCTCAGGTCAAAAACTTCTGCAAGCTCGGGATTCTCAATAACAAGGTCATTATATTTAAGGAGCTCGCTTGTGAAGGTTGAAGTGTCGTCTTCCTTAACGGTGATAAGGCGTGCGCCCTTGTTAACGATGCTTGAATATGAGTTATAAGTGGGGCTGGGAGTGTTGATAATCTTAACGCCGTCAATTTCAGTTTCATAATCGTTCATATGATCGTGACCGCTGAAAACAGCAAGAACGTCGCCCTGGTCAACCATAGCCTGGAACTGGCCCTCGTTATCAATGCCGGGGCAAGGAGGCTCAAGAAGGAAGCCGCTGAAGTTATGAAGCTTGGGCAGATATGAATAAATCTTGCCGTTATACTGGGGAGTGAGAATTCCGAGTGCAAACGGGAATTCACCAAAGAGGGCGTCATATGCTTCGCCGACAACGATGTGCTGGAATGCAAGTGAGGGAACAACCTTGCCGCCGTTCTGCTCTGCAAGAGCGTTTGATGTTTCGATATACCAATCAATCTGGTCTTTTCTTACGCAGTCATAATCGCCGCTTTCAACGTATGAGCCGGAATCAAACATCCAGAGGTTGAACTTTATCTGTGAGCCGTCTTTTGAATAAACGGGCAGGTTGTGGGTTGCCGTACCGTGAAGTGTGGGGTCAGCATCATAAGCAAGGAAATATTCGCCGCCTGCTTTTTGATACATTGCAAAAAGCTCGTCATTTGTGTAACCCTGCTGATAATCGTGGTTACCGAAAACCATTGTGAAATATGTTTTATTTTCAACAAAGGGTTTGCAGAGCTCATCAATTGCAAGCTGCTTTGTTTCCTTTTCGCCGACTGTGTTATCACCGCCGAGAACAACGATATCAGGGTCATAAACGTCAAGAACGTAGTTGATATAATCAAACATTCTCTGGTCTGCAGGATAACCGTCCTGGCAGTCGCAAAGGTGAAGGATTTTGAACTCGCCGTTTTCGTCAAACTTAAGAATGGGGTCTGCTGTTTCGCCGCCTGCAAAAGCAATTGTGCCCGAAGCAAAAACAAGGCAAACTGCAAGAAGAGCTGCAAGAATACGCTTTTTCATAATATACCTCCAAAAAAATTATCAGCCTGCCTTTGCAGACAAGCTATATATATCTTTTATATTTTAAAACATTATTATAATAAAGTCAAGAATATATTGACATTAAAATTTTTGCGTGTATAATGATTTAAGAGTTATTCTCAAATTCGGAGGAATATGACAATGAAAACCTACCGCACCGCCCAGCGCAACTGCCTGCTGCATTTTTTAAAAGAAAATTCAGACAGAGCGTTCACAATTGAAGAAATCGTTGAGGCTCTTGAAGCCGAATCTGTTGCCAAAAGCACGGTTTACCGCCTGATGACGAAGCTGACGGAAGAAAACCTTGTTCACCGCACGGTTAAAGGCAACAGCCGCAGCTTTGTTTATCAATATATTTCCGACGAAACGTGTGAAAACCATCTGCACATCAAATGCACCGACTGCGGCAAGGTTTATCACCTTGACAGCGGCATAACCTCAATTATTCAGAACGACATCAAAGCCAACACAAGCTTTGAGATTGACAGCCACACCGTTTTGCTCGGCAAATGCGGCGAATGCAAATAGTCAAAAAGCAATAATCACGGAGGAAAGAATGAAAAAAGTTTTAAATATAATTGCCCTTGCTTTGGTTGCGGCAACGCTTCTGTGCTCCTGCGTTATGCCGCAAAAGCCTTTGCAGGGTCTTAAAATAGTCTGCACCTCGTTTGTGCAGTATGATTTTGTTAAAAACATCATCGGCGATGATAAAAGCATTATTCTGCTCAATAAAAACGGCAGCGATATGCACGGCTTTGAGCCGACGGCGAAGGATATTGTTGAAATCCGCACGGCAAATCTTTTTGTTTATAACGGCGGAGTTTCCGAAAAATGGGTTGAAAGAACTGTCAGCGCAACCGAAAACCCCGATTTAAAGAGCGTTGCCGTTATGGATTACGTTGAAACGCTCTCGCTTGAAGATATTGAAACGATGCAATACGGCGAGCATCACGCCCACAACCACGCCGAGCACGACCACGGTCACAGCCCCGAAGAAGCCGATGAGCACGTCTGGCTTTCGGTTAAAAATGCAATCGAAATCACAAACGGTCTGTGCGAAGATATCTGTGAGGTAGATTCAGCCAATGCAAAAAAATACAGAGCCAACGCCGCCGCATATGTTGCCGAGCTTCAGGCTCTTGAAAAAGAATACGAAAAAGTTTTTACTCAGTCAAAAAGAAACGTTATTATGTTTGCTGACCGTTTTCCCTTCGCCTATCTGACCCACGATTACGGCGTTTCTCACCTTGCGGCTTTCACTGGCTGCTCGTCGGAATCAGAAGTCACGGCTGAAACCTTTGCGCACCTGATTGAACACGCAAACGAGCTTGCTCTCCCCTGCGTGCTGAAGCTTGACGGCTCTGACGGCAAAACTGCGCAGACCGTTTGCAGCGCAAGCGGCGCAAGGGCACTGACGGTTGATTCGCTCCAATCTGTTTCTCAGTCAGACATTGAAAACGGCGCAACCTATCTCGGAGCAATGAAAGCAAACCTTGAAATCTTTAAGGAGGCACTGAACTGATGGCTTTAATTGAATGCAAAAATCTTTCACTCGGCTATGAAGGCAAGCCTGTGGTAACAGGGCTTGATTTCAAGGTCAGCGAAGGTGACTATCTTTATATCATCGGCGAAAACGGCTCGGGCAAAAGCACGCTTATGAAAGCTTTGCTTGGTCAGAAATGCGTTCTCGGCGGCGAGATTATCTTTGACAAATCCTTTAGCCGCAAGGAAATAGGCTATCTGCCGCAGCAGACGGTTATTCAGAGGGACTTCCCTGCTTCGGTCAAAGAGATTGTTTATTCAGGCTGCCTTAACGGCTGCGGATTAAAGCCGTTTTATTCCGCAGCACAAAAGAAGCACGCAAAAGAGGTTATGTCAAAGCTCGGAATAACAGAGCTTGAAAACCGATGCTACAGAGAGCTCTCGGGCGGTCAGCAGCAAAGAGTGCTGCTCGCAAGAGCTCTGTGCGCCACCAAAAAGCTGCTTATTCTTGATGAACCTGTTGCAGGTCTTGACCCCGTTGCAACGCAGAATTTTTATAAACTGATTGAAGAAATCAATAAAAGCGGCATAACGGTCATTATGGTTTCGCACGATATGAACGCTGCTTCAAAATATGCCAGCCATTACCTGCACATCTGCCACACTCCCCTGTTTTACGGAACCAAAAACGACCACCTCTGCTGCGACGTTTGCCGAGTTTTTAACGAAGGAGGTGACGCCGAATGATTCAGACACTCACATATTATTTAAGCTTCAGCTTTATTCAATATGCTCTTATAGCAGGCCTGCTGATTTCGCTGTGTGCGTCGCTGCTTGGCGTAACGCTTGTGCTTAAAAGATATTCGATGATAGGCGACGGACTTTCGCACGTTGCTTTCGGCGCAATGTCATTTGCCGCCGTGTGCAGCCTTGCCCCGATGACGGTGACTCTGCCCGTAACCATTCTTGCCGCCGTTATTCTTCTGGGAATGAGCACAAGCGGCAAAATAAAAGGCGACGCCGCAATTGCAATGATATCCGTCGGTGCGCTCGCATTCGGCTATCTTCTGATGAACGTTTTCACCGTTTCAAGCAACGTCAGCGGTGACGTTTGCACAACTCTTTTCGGCTCAACTTCAATCCTCACGCTCAACAAAAACGATATCATTCTTTGCTCCGTTCTTGCAGCAGTTGTTATTCTTATTTTTGTTTTGTTTTACCACAAAATTTTTGCCGTTACGTTTGACGAAAACTTTGCAAACGCAACCGGCACCAACACAAAGATTTATAACAACCTGATTGCCGTTGTAACGGCAGTTGTGATTGTGCTTGCAATGAACCTTGTGGGTGCGTTGCTTGTTTCGGCTCTGATCATCTTCCCTGCGCTGACGGCAATGAGAGTTTTCAAAAGCTTTAAGCGTGTTATCATCGGTGCGGCGGTAATTTCAGTCAGCTGCACGCTGATTGGCCTGCTGGTTGCCATACTTTACGGCACACCCGTTGGCTCAACGATAGTTATTGCGGATATTGCAGTGTTCGGAATATTCAGCATAATCGGTAAAGTCACAAAGAAATGAACAAGGATAAAACATAAGGCAATATAATTTGCCCGAATATAGTTGTTTTTCGTAGGGGCGATTCACGAATCGCCCGATTCGGACGGATAATATCCGCCCGTTTTGCAAGTCGTTTAACGGACGACCAATGGTCGCCCCTACGCAATACAATCGGGTATGTGCAACGCCCACCTTCAATTCTTCATTCTTCACTTTTAAATGGGCTGTCCCCTACGGTGTTGCCAAAATAAACTGCGTAGCAATATAACTTGCCCGAATATAGTTGTTTTTTCGTAGGGGCGATTCACGAATCGCCCGATGTGCAAGGCTTTTGACGGACAGCCGCAAGGGCTGGCCCTACGGTGTTGCAGTGAGATTTTTCAGTTATAACGGGCGACCACAGAGGGTCGCCCCTACGCAAAACAATCGGGTGTGTGCAACGCCCACCCTTCACAATTGCGCATTGCGAATTGCGAATTGAAATGGGTAAGGGCGAAGCCCTTCCTCACTTATTACCTCTTCACTATTACTTATTACATTACAATCGGGTGTGTGCAACGCCCTTCCTTAACTCTTCACTATTCATTATCAGCTATTCACTATAAAAGCGTACCGCAAAAAACGGTACGCTTAATTTATTATTTGCTTTCTGTTTTAGCGGCATTGACAAAATCTTCAATACGTTTGCCGTCACGGTAGCCGAGCTGATAGAGTTTTTCCATACCCTCTTTATCACGCTTGATGGTGTTGACGCCGAAGCATTCCTCGGGGTCAACCACAAGCACCTTGCCCTCTTTTTCAAGCTCAAGAAGCTCGCTGATACCGTTATTATAAAAATGATGCATAATAAGAATATTATTAAGAATTTTCGGGTGGTTTGCAAGCAGAATGTTTGCCGCCCAGTGGATTTTATCCTTGCGGTGCTCTCTGGGCAGAGTTATGCAGACTATAACCTTGTCGCAGCCGTCGGCAAAAGCTTTACGAATGGGAATCGGGTCTGAAACGCCGCCGTCAAAATACTTTTTATCGCCGATTTTAACCGGTCTGCAGGCAAGCGGAAGAGCACAGGCAGCCTTTAAGACGGTGTAATTATCCTGCGCAAAATCATCTTTTGTGAAATATCGCGGCTTTGCGGTTTTGTGGTCAGTTGCAACGCAGGTGAAGCGGCAGGGATTATTCATCAGCGATTCAAAGTCAAGCGGGTCTTTGCCGCCGGCGTTGCAAATTTCGGAATAGATATAATCCACGTTCATAAAATCGCCTGATTTGAGCAAGGCGGTAACGCCCATATAATCCTTATCATAGGCATAATCGGTATAGAACTTTTTGTTTCTGCCCCTCTGCTTTGCAACAAAATTGATAAGGTTGCCGCTGCCGGACGAAACGCCGAGGCAATAATCAATTTTAACGTTATTATCAAGCAGATAATCATAAACGCCGCTTGTATAAACGCCGCGCATCCCTCCGCCGATATCAATAAGACCAATCATAATTTCACCTTAATAATACTAAAAATTAAACCTATATATATGTGATGTCATCGTGGACAACACACTGTTTTTTTCTACACTAATGTAGGGCGGGATGCCTACATCCCGCCGCTGATTTGAAAAATCAGGTTATATATTTACGTGCACCTTCGGCACACGTCGGCGGCTTGAGGGCAAGCCGCCCTACTTTATTACGGAGTCGGAGCTATTACAGCTGTTATTTATTCTTCATTTTAAGAATTGCGCCGAAGCTTGAAATTGCGGTTGAAGCGGCATCTTTGATGAATGCCGTTTTATCCTGCAGATAACCGTCTGCATCAACGGCATATCGCAGCTTCGCAAGCGTACCTCTGCCGCACAAATCGGCGTAATTGAAGAAATAAGTTATATATTCGGAGGGGTCTCTTTCATCAAACTCAAAAATGCGCACGCCTCTGGTTTCGTTACCGTAGCAGCGGAAAGACGCACAGGAAGTCTGAATAAAATCAACACCCATATATTTGCCTTCAAAGCAGTTAACGTGGTCGTGACCTGTCACAATACCCTTGACGTCGCCGCATTCAAGCACGGCATCAAAAAGACCTGCGCCGTCCTCAAGCACGCTCGGATATTCGCTCATAACGCCCCTTGTGATATCGGGTTTGAGCCTGCACCAACCCATTTTGTGGGTTTTGACCGCACCGCATTCATCGGGCATACAAGGCTCAATCAGATTTTCAATTTCGGGCAGAGGAATGTGAAGAAACATCAGCGACGGAACAGGCTCGCCGCCGTTTTGCTCTTTGAGCTGAGCCGCCGTTTTCTTATACCACTCAACGGTTTCGGGCTTTATTCTTTCATAGCACTTGTCCTCTTTTTTATCATACCAGGCTGAATCAAGCATCCAGATATTGAAAAGCGGTTTATCGCCCTGTGAGGGCAAAACGGTGATGTTATAAGTATCGTCATCAAGTCCGTTGCAGCTGTTATTCATCGGCAGGCAGCCTTTATAGCTGCGGTAGATATCCGCCTGCTCACGCTTTGAAACGTCGTTGCGGTCATCGTGGTTGCCGTAAATCATTGCAAACGGAATGTTTCTCTTTTCAAGCGGGGAAACGATATTGTGAATCGAATCACGCATAATTTCCATTGTTGCCGATTTGCCGCCTGCAACCTGCGCATCACCGATTCTGGCATCAAGCAGATGGTTGCCCAGAATGTTATCGCCCGTGAAAAGCACAAGGTCGGGGCGCAGCGCATCATAAGCATTGTCAAGCATATTGACCATAGCTTTGCGAACGTATTTCATATCCTGCGGGTCGCTGACCTGCATAATGCGCAGTTTGCCCGCAGCGTTGAATCTGATTGTGTTGGAGTTTTTCATATAAACCTCAATTATTTATCCTCAGCAATGCGTTTTGCACGCTCTTTGAGAAACTCTGATTTTGCAGGCACAACGTAGGTCATACCCTTTTCAACAATTTCAAAAGAAGTGTCGGTTACAAACTTGCACTCGCCGTCAACATTGACTGCAGCAGGCTTATCGCTGTGAATGGTAATCTTTTTGCCTCTTTTGAAGGTTGTTTCTTTCCAGTCAAGATGCTCGCCACGCTTATATTTATTGAGAAGCGAAACAAGCTTAAGGCGTGAGAAAGCTGCTTTAACGAGCACAAAATCAAGCAAACCGTCATCAGGCAGAGCCAGAGGAGCAGCCTTGAATCCGCCGCCGTACCAGCGTGAATTGCCGGCAAAGCAGAAAAGCACGTCGTCAGTGAAGCTTTCGCCGTTATCAAACGTATAAGTGAAACGGTTTTTGAACTTTTTAACAATAGCGTAAAGGCAGCCGATATAATAAGCGCCCTCACCCGTAACAAGGGGGAGCTTTTTGATTTTGCCCTGCATTGCGCAAACCTCGGCATCCATACCCATTGAGCACTGGTTGATAGCTATTTCATCATCGCACTTGATAACATCAAACTCAACGGGAACGCCGTTGATAACGTCCTCAAGCACAAGGAATTCTTCCTTTGTGCCGAAAAGGCGGATAAAATCGTTGCCCGAGCCGAGAGGAATAACGGCAACTTCAACGTTCTTATAGCCAAACGAACCGTTGACCACCTCATAAATCGTGCCGTCACCGCCGCAGGCATAAAAACGGATTTTTTCGCCGCTTTTTGCTCTTTCACGGCAAAACTCAATTCCGTCGCCTTGCTTCTGAGTGATATAAAGCTCGTAATCAAGGTTAAACTTTTTGCAGACCTCCTCAATTTTCGGCTTGATAAAATCAAGCGATTTGCCCTGGCCTGCCGCAGGATTGATAATAAAAATATGTTTCATTTTACCTTCCCTCTCTTTATTTATAATACATATAAAGCTGACATTTTATCATACCGTTATAGAGCTTTCTGCGTTTATCGGCTTTTCTGCCGAAAGCTTTTTCAAACTCCTCATCGGGGCTGATAATGCTGTAAGACCAGCCGTGCCTCTGCTCAAAAGCCTTACCCATTGCGGCATAGATTTTTTCGCATTCCGAAAGCTCAAGAAGTCTTTCGCCATAGGGCGGATTGCAGATGAGCGTGCCTTTTTCCGTTAAGGGTTTAAAATCGGCAACGTCGCATTCTCTGAAGCTCAGCTTTGAGCCGACGCCTGCTCTGTGAGCGTTGATTTTGGCAATTTCAAGCGCCTTGGGGTCAATATCAGAGCCGAAGCCCTCAAAATCGTCACAGGGTCTTTCAAGGCTTCTTGCTCTCTCACGTTCTTCGTCCCAGACGTTTCTCGGAATAACGCCGAAACGCTCGGCAGAAAATCGCCTGTTAAGTCCCGGAGCTTTGTTAGCCGCCATCATTGCGCCCTCAATCAGGATAGTTCCCGAGCCACACATGGGGTCATAGAGCTTATGATATGGTCTTAAATGCGAAAGGCTGCAAAGAGCCGCCGCAAGAGTTTCCTTGATTGGTGCATCGTTTGCATCAAGGCGGTAACCTCGCTTATGCAGACCCATACCCGACGTGTCAATCAGAAGCGAAACCTTATCCTTCATTATGGAAAACTGAATCTGGTGAACGGGGCCCGTTTCTTCAAACCACTGAATATTATATTTTGCCTTGAGCCTTTCAACAACCGCTTTTTTGATGATTGCCTGGCAGTCACGGGTGC
Source organism: Acutalibacteraceae bacterium (assembly GCA_045536245.1). Classification (GTDB taxonomy): domain Bacteria; phylum Bacillota; class Clostridia; order Oscillospirales; family Acutalibacteraceae; genus CAG-177. The sequence goes on from JAZSNE010000013.1 coordinate 28,222, forward strand.
TGAAAAGAGCCGAATTGATTGAATATCCCTTAACAGGAAAAGCATCAAGCGAGCCTATCCATTCTTCCCACGGGAGAGACTTTGTGCCCTGAAAAAGCTCCTCAAAGCTTCTGGCTTCAAACGAGCCGACAAGAATCTGAACTCTTTCGGCAAAGCGTGAGCAGATGTTGACACGGGCAAGGATATTTTCATCACCGCTGAAAAGGACTCTGCCGTTTTCGCTTATGACGTTTTCAGCCTCAAGGTCTTTTAGTTCGCTTGCAATCAGTGACTCCATACCAAGAAGGCAGGGAATGACAAAATTAATTTTCATTTAACTTCTCCTTTTAAGGACAGATGGATACAGATTATATTCAAAACCAAAACAAATTTGCTATGCGGTTATCAGTTCATAATTATTTCGGACAGCCGCAAGGGCTGTTCCTACGGTGTTGCCGTGAGCTATCGGCGTAAATGCAGCCGACTCATTGGGCGATTCGGCTCCCTCTTGAGGGAGCTGTCACGAAGTGACTGAGGGAGTACACAAGGGAGAGGGTTGCAAAAGGTAAAGCACTAATGTATATTCATCGGGCGGATGATATCCGCCCCTACCCTGAAATTGTTGATATTATTCAAATCACGAGCGACCACACAGGGTCGCCCCTACGGTCTTGACGTGTGTTTATACGTTTATTTCGGGACGGGTGACCCGTCCCCTACGATGCCGCCGCAGGATTTTTGTTTATCGTAACGGACAACCGCAAGGGTTGTCCCTACGGTGTTGTAAAACAAACTGCGTAGCAATATAACTTGCCGTAAGGCAAATATAACTCTGTAAATTTCAGCGACTAAACGTAGCGGCTACGGTGTTGCAATTCACAACAAATAATTCCGAATTAAATAAAGGCGGAAACCCGCAAGGATTCCCGCCCGTTTTTATTAATCAGCGACGCTTATTCAACCTCAGGCGTGATAAGTCCGTAGCCTGAGTCGCTGCGTCTGTAAACAACGTTGACATCGCCGTTTTCTTCATTGAGGAAAACATAAAACTGGTGACCGAGGAGGTTCATCTGCAGAATTGCTTCTTCGACCGACTGCGGCTTGAGCGAAACAGACTTGCTTCTGACAAGCTCAAATTCCACTTCTTCGGCAACAGCTTCAGCTTCGTCTGCAAAGGCATCAAAGTTGCCTGCACGGAGCTTCTTTTCGATGCGTGTTTTGTTTTTTCTGATTTGTCTGATAAGGGTGTCAACACATTTATCAAGAGCCTCGTTCATATTTTCGCTGCGCTCCTGAGCCCTGAAAATCATACCGTTGTTATTAACGGTAATTTCAACTGATTGTGATGACTTTTCAACAGTTACCGTTACCTTGGCCTCAACGTCGGAGCCGAAAAACTTTTCGATTTTGGCAAGCTTTTTTTCTGCGTGCTCCTTGAAGGACTCTCTTGGTGAGCATTTGCGGCCTGTGATTGTAATCTTCATACAGTCATCCCCTTTATTTAGCATTGAGGTTTAACCTCAAGTGAATTATAGCATATATTCACAAAAAAATAAAGAGTTTTTATAAATTTTTAAATAAAAGTTATAAAAAATTTACAATCTGACCGTTTTGCGGCTCAAACAAGGCAAATGCACTTCAAGCGGCAATCAGATAACCGCCGATTCGTGCCTTGTAACGTGGCACCCAACATTGACGGCAACGGGAAGGCCTGCAATGTGAGTGGGTCGGGCTTCAATCATAACGGCAAGAGCGGTTGTTTTGCCGCCGAAGCCCTGAGGACCGATATCGAGATTATTAACTTTTTCAAGAATTTTTTCTTCCATCGAAGCATAAAACTCGTCGCTGTTTCTTTCGCTCACGCTTCTGCAAAGCGCAGTTTTGGCAAGCAGAGCGCATTGCTCAAACGTGCCGCCTATACCAACGCCGAGAACCATCGGGGGGCAAGGGTTGCTGCCTGCAGCCTTTGCAACCGAAACAACGTAATCAATTATATCATCTGCCGTGGCGGCAGGTGTGAACATCTTAAGGCAGCTCATATTCTCGCTGCCGAAGCCTTTGGGCGCAACGGTGATTTTAACGCTTTCACCGTCAACAATGCGTGTGTGAATAACGGCAGGCGTGTTATCGCCAGTGTTGACTCTGCGCAGAGGGTCAGCCACAACGGAGCAGCGCAGATATCCCTCTGTGTATCCCCTTGCAACTCCCCTGTTAACTGCTGCTTCGAAGCCGCCGCCCACAAAGTGAACCTCCTGACCGATTTCGGCAAACACAACCGCCATACCCGTATCTTGGCAAACGGGAATATCAAGCTCTTTTGCCGCACGGATATTATCTTTGAGCGATTGCATAATGCTGCAGGGCAGCTCGCCTGTTTCGCACTCTGCACAGGCCGATATTCTGTTTTCAAGCTCGGCAGGCAAAAGCTTGTTTGCGCTTATGCACAAATCTCTGACAGCCTGCTCAACAAGTTTAACATCAACCTCACGCATAGTTATCCTCCAAAAAAACAGGGGGCATCAGCCCCCGTGAAAAGCTTATTGCTTGGAACCCCTTCTGGAATAGCCCATACTGCCCCTTTTGGAGTCCGCTCTTTTTAAATCAGTCATTTTTTCATCGCTGACCTGCTTGAAGCGTGCCATCATATCTTCAAACGACTGCTTTTCGCCTGTTGAAGGTGCGGATTTCTGGCCGTTCCAGACGTTGGGAGCACTGCGGCGCTCCTGCCTGGGGCGCTGAGGTCTTTGCTGCGCAGGCTGACGGGGCTCCTTATCAGCTGCAGGCTGCTGCTCTGCAAGCTTTCTGATGGAAAGGCTGATTTTGCCCTCGGGCGAAACCGTGATAACCTTGACCTTGACCTCCTGGCCGACAGTGAGATGCTCTCTGATGTCCTTAACGTAATTGGGGGCAACCTCTGAAATGTGAATCATACCTGTTTTGCCGCCCTCAAGCTCAACAAAAGCTCCGAAATCCGTTAAGCCTGTAACTTTGCCGCTTAAAATTGCGCCTTCTTCGATTTGCATAGAATAAGAAATCCTTCCGTTTTAAAAAATATTACACGATTCGCAAATATTATTCTGCGGAATCGACATATACAACCTCATCGGGGTAAGCGTAGCCGTATTCTTCTCTGGCGATGCGCTCGATTTTATCTTCTTCGTCTGCGTTTTCGATGAAATCGTCAATCTGCTTGTTTTCAGCAAGAATGCTCTGCTCAACGCTGACCGCCGCCATATTCTCAGCTTCCTGAGCCCTTGCCTTTGAATTGTTGCTGATTAAAACAGCCACAAAATAGCAAACGAGCGCAAGGAAAAGAACGGCAAGAAGAACGCTTTTTTTGTTTTCTTTTGTCTTTACAACACCCATCTTACAAATCCTTTATATAAAAATACATATTTATAGAAATAACCATAGTGATTATACACTATATGCTAATCATTTTGCAAGCGGTTTTTTGATTTTTTTGAGATTTTTTTTGTTCTTTTTTGATATATTTCACGCATTTTTTTGAAAGCTGCAATTATTTTTCTTTTCAGGAACTTAAACGGAGCCTTCACAAGCAAAAATATGACCCTCAAACCTCTGACGGTTGCTCTGCAAAGGCGAATCGAAACCTTTGCCGTGGCAAAATAAAACACCGCCGCTCCCAGAGCAATGCCGAGAACGGTGTAAATCCGCACGTTGCCGCCGTCAGCAACAAGAGCAAAAAAGAAAACAGCGATGCTGCAGACAAAAAAATAAAGCAAATCGGCAACAAAACAAACGGCTTTTTTATTGCCGAAAAGGTAACGCAGAAAACGGAAAACGCAATAAACTCCGCCAAGCGCAAAGCCGATTAAAACCGACTGACCGAACAGATTTGCCTGGGTTGAAATGCCCTGAATATACTCCATTCAGCGGAACACCTTGCTGAAAAATCCGCCCTTCGGAGCGGCTTCCTGCGAATAAATCAGAGCCGAGATTTTGCCCTCAACAGTCAGCTCGCCAACCTCAACGCTCAAACGGTTGATATGCAGGTCAGACCCTCTGATTGTCAGCTCACCGAGGTCGGTGAAAACCACAACGGTTTCTTCGTCAAAGCTGTCAACGTCCGAAACGCCCGAGAGCGTTAGCAGACGCCTGTCCTCAAGCACAAGATTATGCGGCATTGCGGTGTTTTTTTTATCATCAGCCATAAAAATACCTCCCAAAAATATATCAGTAAATGATATGCTTCGGGAGGATTAATTATGATTATCGTTAATTTGCGATGTTATCGGAACTGCCAGCCGTAACCGAATATAGTTGTCTTTTCGTAGGGGCGATTCACGAATCGCCCGATTCGGGCGGATGATATCCGCCCCTACACGGAATTGTTGATATTATTCAATATCACGAACAGGCGTGAGATTTGCCTGAATCCACGGGCGACCAATGGTCGCCCCTACGGTGTAGCATTAAATTTTCGTTTTATTTCGGGACGGGTGACCCGTCCCCTACGGTGTTGCCGTGGAACTATCATACCGAATTTCAGTGTAGGGGCGGATATTATCCGCCCGTTTTTGCAAGTCGTTTAACGGACGACCAATGGTCGCCCCTACGGTGTTAAATTCACATCCAACAATTACGCATTGCGAATTGCGCATTGCGCATTACGAATTAACAATAGCTTAGCCTTTCACTCGATTAAGAGTTTGCCGTTTGAAGGTGTGACCTTGCGTATGTGTGCACTGCGGCACGGGTCATAGAGAGAATCGCCGTCAGAATAGCCGCATCTGCCGCTGAAGCAGGCTTCATCACGTGAATGATAAACCATCAGCCAATCGCCGTTTTCATCCTTAACAAACGAATTATGGCCGGGTCCGTATTCACCCTCAAGGTCAGCCGACGTCAACAAGGGTTCATTATATTTTGTCCAGCTATCGGGGTTCATTAAATCGGCGTTTTCATCGGCAGTGAGCAAACCGATACAATATTCGGGGCCGGTTGCCGAAGCAGAAAACGCAAGATAAACCTTGCCGCCGTCAACAAGTGCCGCCGTACCCTCGTTGACAGGTATGCGCACACGCTCCCAATCATATTCGGGTTTGGTCAGAAGCATTGCGGGAGCAGTTGTTTTCCAAGGTTCATCGGGGTTAATCGGCGCAAGATAAACGTTGGAATTGCCGCCGTTCTGCGCCCAGGCAACGTAATGCTTACCGCCGCACGCAAAGCAAGTCATATCAAGCGAAAAACCTCTGAAAGAGAAATCATCTGCGTCGCAGGCGGTGAACTTACCTTTGTCAATCCACGCATCGTTATAAGGGTCGCTGCCTTCGCAAATTATAACGTGGCAGTCAATATCCCACACGTTATCTGCGCTGCCGCTTGCAGCAAAAAGCACACACCACCTGCCGCCGATTTCGTGGATTTCGGGCGCCCAGATGAATCGGTGAGAAAGCTCGGAATTTTTTTCGTCCAAGATGGTTTTTTCTTCGGCAAATGCAAGCGCACCAACGGTTTTGGCTCTGCGCAGAATAATCCTGTCATAGCCCTCGGGGTCGTTTTTGCCGTACATCGGGTAAGAAGCGGTGAAATAATAATATCCGTCACTCCCCCTCGTAATAAAGGGGTCGGCACGGTCTTTGATGAAGATTTCTGATTTTGTTTTCATAATATCACCCGAAAATATTTTAGCATACGGCGGTTGCAATTTCAACAATCATTATCACCGTGTTGCGATATAAATAAATCGGTCACTCATATCGAATTTCAGCGTAGGGGCGGATATTATCCGCCCGTTTTTGCAAGTCGTTTAACGGACGACCAATGGTCGCCCCTACGGTGTTGCAGTGTATATGTGCGTTAGTTTCGGACGGTGTTGCAGTGCGTTTGT
>JAZSNE010000027.1:0-31907 GCA_045536245.1 Acutalibacteraceae bacterium
CGGGTCTGCGCTCGCAGTGCGAGATGCAGCAGACCCGTTGAGCAGGAAGAAACAAGGAGTATAGCGCCCGCTCCAAGGGCGATAGACGACTATGTTTCTGACCGATGGTGTCACAGGTTCGAGTCCTGTTTGGGGCGCCAAGAAAAAAGCACTTCCGAAGAAGTGCTTTTTTCAATGAAATAAATCCTGCAGGATTTGTGAAATACGCTTTGCGTGTGAAATGTTGCTTCGCAATGTGAAATATCTGTGGGTATGCGGATTTATTTTATTTCACTTGATGCACAGCATCAAATTTCATAATTACGAAGTGAATTATTTCATATTTGCTATCAGCAAATATTTCATTTAATTATATGCTTCAAAATATATTAAAGGGTGGCACTCACGCAATAGCGTGGGTGTTTTTTTACCCTTAAATCGGTTCTCTCACCTGTAACACCGTGTTTCGGTTGCGTGTTCGAGTGGCAATACACTAGATTTTTATGCATTATATTGAATGATACGCATATATTTTTCATTTATCAATGTAAATATTCAAAAAAATGATATAATTATCAATTTATGTGTTGCATTTTATATTTAGTGGTGTTATACTTTGAATTGCAAACTGGTATTTTGAGTTATTTGTATTTTTAAAATGAGGAGGTATTTAAATCAGACCAGTTTGATTATAGTTATTTTGGAGGATATTATGAAAAACATCAAAAAAATGCTCGCAATAGTTTTGGCGGCTCTTATGTTAATTAGTTTGTGTTCTGTAATTTCTTTTGCTGCACCTTCATCAAAAGATCGTTACAGCGTTCTTGTTCTTGACTGTTCTGGTAGTATGTCAGGTACTCCTATTCAAGAACTCAAAGAAGGTGCCACTGCTTTTTGTGAGCAAGTTCTTAGCAGCAACAGAAATAATAATAAGATTGCGATCGTAACATTCGCCTCAAGTTCATACCTTGCATGTGATTTCACTGATGATCTCGCCACACTTAAAGAAACTATTTCTGGTCTTTATGCATCTGGTGGAACAGATCTTACAAGCGGTCTTAATACTGCCAAAACTGCACTTGAAGCAATTTCCGGTGATGTTATTAAAAATATGCTTGTTATGTGTGACGGAGCTCCCAACAACGAATCAACTGCATATAATGTAGTAAAGAGCATTCCTTTGCATTGGAATGTATACGGCCTTTACTATTGCCCTGGTGGCGAATATTATTATGCCGCCAATGTAATGAAGAATATTGGTCGTAACGGATATTACAAAGTTGAAGATGGTTCAGAACTTACCTTCACTTTCATCGACAACGGCACCACAATTACTACAAAATCAGTTAATAACGTTGAAGTTCGCATAGCTTGTCCTGTTGATGTTTCTGTAACTCTCAATGGCGTTACGCTTGATAAAAACAACACCCAGACAACTTTTGGTACACTTTCTTTCGAAGGTGAAGATAATGAGATTAAAATACTTAAACTTGCCTATCGTAACGACTACATAATTGATATTGTAGGCACAGGTGATGGTACAATGGATTATAGCATTTCATATTATTGCAATGATGATCAGCTTTATAATCTTGACTATCCCACTGTTGATATCAATCCCGCAACCCGCATTGTTACAGGTGTTGACGTTGATGCATCAAATATGACCCTTGATGTTGATAATGACGGTGACGGAACCGCTGACAACAATATTGCTCCTAACATCAGCACTACAAGCATTTGGTACAAAATCCAGCAGTTCTTTGAAGAATTCTTCTATAAACTTAAGGAGTTCTTTAGCTCAATTTTTTCCTTTAGCTTCTAATAATTATTAGTTTGTTATTTTTGCCCCGTTTGTGAAAACTTACGGGGCAAATTAGTTGAAATTTATTTTGTTTATAGGAGGGCTATAAATGAAAAAAGTATTAGTTCGTGCATTGTCTGTTTTCATGGCAATTTTTTTAATTATCGGGATGTTACCGATGAGTGCGGTAGCCGATGTTACTGATTGTACGGTGTCCGAAGAAAGTCTTTATGAATTGGAAGCTACCAATGGAATTAGCAGTGCTTTGTTAAAAGCATCAGCAAATAATAACAAAAACCTTAACAACAGCAATTTTTCAATTTCAGAATTACGTGTTGATGATAAAAAAGTCAATGTAAAACTCAACAATGCTAAAGAATGTACGCTTGTAGTTGCTATATATGCTGAAGAAAGATATCAATTGCTTGGCTATGGGGTGAAAAACTTAGAAGCTAACGTTTATGAAACTAATATAGACTTAAATATTGATGTAATGCCTGATTATTTTCTTTTGAAAGCCTTTATATTAGATTCTGATATGAACGCGTTATGTATACCTTATACAACAGTTGAGTATACAAAAGAATTTGAAAAGTTCGACAGTAAAACAATAAATGATTTTGAGGATAATGTTGTTCTTAATTTTGATAATCAAATTGATGACAATTTTGCGGTTTTGACTGATGGTGCAAAAAAGATTAGCAATATCGAAAATCATAATATTTTAACTTCATACGATTTGGATAAAGGAAAGTATGTTTTTGAAAATATTAATAATGATATAGCATCTTTATCATCGGGTGATGTTTTTTATTTAGAAACAGATAATGATGTTTGGGTAATAAAAGTCAAATCAATTAATATAACTGGAACACAAGCGACAGTTTTGGAAGAATTAGATACTACATATGATGATTATTTTATATATATTGATGTAGACGAATTTTCGGCTCCAACGGGTGATGATATAACCATAGATATGTCTAATGCCGATGATTGCGCAGAGTTTTCAAGATTTGAAAGTTGGGAAGAGAAAAAAGACGGAGATATTTCAACATCAAGTTTGATTGATGAAGATGTAGAGGATACCATTTCATGTCCTGTGTGGGAAGGGAAAGACAAGTATTTAGCAGGGAATAAAGATTCGGCAGCTAATGTAAAGTTTTCCTATAAAATTAAGGCTTCTTTAACATATAAGATGAGAATTTATTATGATGCGGATTGGGAATGGAAATGGGATTTTTGGAATTCATATAGTGATTACTTTTTCTGTGAGATTAAGTTTGATTTTAAGATTACAGGAAATATTAGCCTCGGAGGTAGTGTAAATACTGATATTTATTTAGGCGATATAGGATTTATGACGCCTGTAGGAATAAAGGTTGCTATAAATGTGAAGCTTCATTTAGAAGCATCTGTTTCAGTATCTGTTGAAATTGCAGAAATTAAGGCGACAATAGGTTTTAAGTATGATGAAGACTCTGGTTTTCAAAATTTATGCTCTGGTCCTCAAATAGATATAATTCCTACTTTAAATGGTCAAGCAGAAATTAAAATAGGACTAGCGCTTGGTCCAGGTATTTCATTCGTTAAAGTAATAGAAGTAGCTTTAGAACCAGAAGCTGGTGCGAGCCTTTCGTTAACACTTTTTGAGTTTGATCCTGAAAAAATCTTCAATTTTAATAATGTTGACAAGATACACTCATGTACCAATCCTTGTTTTGAGGGAACTCTTAACGGTTATATTTCTTGCAAACTGAAAGGAAAAATTTTTGGTAAAGAAAAAAATGTTGAGATTTCTCCTGAATTTACAAAAAAAATTTCAGATGTGTGCTTAAAACTCAACCCACTTTCGTTTAAATTTGAAAAGTGTCAAAACTTTTCCTATAGAGTAAATTATATCGTTGTTGATCAAAACGGAGATCCTGTAGACAATGTAAATGTTAAAAGTGGGGCTACTGATTTAGGTGAAAAGTACAAGTTAAACACGGAAAATAGTACTGATGAAAATGGCGAGGTGTTCTTCTTCTATCCGAATGGAAAACACAAAGCAGTTTTCTGTTATGACGGTAAAGTTGTGGCTGAAAAATCAATAACAATGATTGATGAAACAAAATCTATTAGAGTTAGTGTTAACATTGAAAAAACGCAAGATGATACTGATACCGATACTGATACCGATACTGACACTGATACTGACGCTAATGGTGTACATTATAAATATAATTCATCGACATTCACGCTTTCCGTATATGGCAAAGGAAATATGGATAACTATACAGGTTTTGGTAGCGCACCCTGGGATGCTTATAAAGACAGCATTGAGCACATTGTTATTGAATCCGGAGTTACCGGTTTGGGCGATTATGCGTTTGCGCAATGCACAAATCTTGAAACTGTAACCATTGCAGACACAGTAACCGATATTGGTATGGCGACTTTCTATCAGTGTGATTCACTTCAAAGCCTCAAATTGCCCGATAGTGTTAAAACTATTGATGATTATGCATTCTATGGCTGCTATTCAATGACCAACCTTTCTCTTGGTTCGGTTGAAACAATCGGCAGTTACGCATTTGCGCAATGTACAGCACTTACAAAGGTAAGTGTTCCTGCAACAACAACCAGCATCGGAGATTCTGCGTTTGGTTGGTGTCAGAAAATGAAAACCATTGACATCAAAAACAAAAATTGTGCAATTTATGATTCAGCCAATACTATTTATGTTGATACTACTATAAACGCTCCTGCCGGTTCAAAAGCGCAGTCTTATGCAAGCAAATACAACAGGAAATTCTCATCATTGTCTACCCAGAGTGCAGTTGAAACAACCAAAATATATGATTCATATTTAATAACATATTCATCATGTGTTGCAGGAACTGATTACATTCTGCTTAACGTAACAGGTTATGGAAGCGGATTTGAGCTTACAACTTCAAACCTGGAGTTTATTGATCAGCTTACTGCAGATTCAAACGGTGACGTTAAAACACTATTTATTCCTAGAAAATTTGTTTCAAACAGTACAACTCTTTTGATAGGAGATTTCGGAAACGGAACAGAAGCGAGGATTATCACGCCGACCCTTGTAGGAACAAGTATTGAAATCGACAATAACCCAGGAACTTTAACGATCAACTTCAAAGAAGGCGTACGTTTCACAGCTTCTGTTATCAGTCCTATTGATGGTTGTTATATTCAATGGTATGTTAACGATACCGCTTATTGCACAGGCGATACTTTTGAATATGAACATTTTGACAGAGATACAACCGTTTCAGCAAAACTTGTTGACGAAAACGGAAATGTTGTTATGAAAGACGGAAAAGAAGTTTCAGCAGCAGAACAAATCAAAGTTAAAGCAGGCTTTTTCCAAAAGCTTATTGCGTTTTTCAAATTCACATTGTTCGGTATGGTTGTATTTAATGTGAACTAAAACAAATATGCCGTACAGAGTTTTTTCTGTACGGCATAGATATTAGAGGATTATGAAAAAATTTATTTCAATATTATTGGTATTTGCCATATTGCTAACTGTTAATTCTATATCCTTTGCAGACGGCTTATCATATGGTACTACAGCTTTGGGACTTGGTATATATTGTGACTATCTTGTTAGGAGTGATTACAATAACGCTGTAATAATTGCTGTTATAGATACCGGAATTGCTGATATCGACTTTTTGCAAGATAAGTTGGTAGATGGTTATGACTTTATAGATAACGATACAGATGCTACAAATGATATCAGTTCAGACAGTCACGGAACAACAATAGCAAGCATAATCGCTGATGCAACCGATAAACTTCCGATTTATATTATGCCTGTTAGAATTCTTGAGGAAAAGGATGTTCAAATCGAAAACCTTATTCTTGGTATAAAATATGCCGTTGATAACGGAGCTGACGTTGTTAATTTAAGCATTGGTGGTCAGGTTTCAAATTGTGATGAGATAGATGCTGCGATTGATTATGCATATGAGAATAATGTAAGCGTTATTGCAGCAGCAGGGAATGAAAGAATTGAAATATCTGATTATTGCCCTGCGCATAACGAGAGTGCAATAACAGTATCCGCTGTTGATTATGAAAACAAGTTTGCAAAAAAATTTTCAAACTTTGGAGAAAACATTGATTGTTGTGCTCCGGGCGTTAATTTAATTGGTTATAATTCTGAAGGGATGCCCCAAACCGTTAACGGCACATCTTTTTCTGCCGCACTAATTTCCGCAGGAGTAGCTATGCTTAAACTTGAACATCCGGGATACTCTGTCGGTGATATTCAAGATGAATTAAAATCCATTTGTTTGGATCTCGGAGAAGTAGGTTTTGACTATTATTATGGTTACGGGATACCGCAATTTAACAAAAAACTTCCACCATCAATAACAATAGATAATGTTGAACAGTATAGCGATAAAAAAATAGACTATTATTCAACCATTACATTTACAGCCAAAACCACAAATGCATCTGAAAATGCAAAAATATATTGGTTTGTTAATGATAATGTTGTTGGAGAAGGTGAAACATATACACTCAGCGAAGTGACAGAAAACTTTACAGTTCAGGTGAAGTTAGTTGTTGAAGATAAAATAGTATCTGAAAGTAGTGTTGGACAGGTATATGTTAAAAAGTCAGTTGCGGATATTGTTTGGGCATTTGCAAGATGTTTGTTTGATAAGATATTAACTTTTATTAATTCTTTTACGTTAATTTTTTGATCTGAATTATAAATTAGTTAATCGCATTCTTCAAAAAAATCTTCGGTCTGACAAAAACTTATCCCGAGGCATTCAAAGGCACATATTAATTAAACAAGAGCTCACCTTCGGGTGGGCTCTTGATATTTATTGATAATCTTCGATTGACACTTGAGTTTGTTTGCAGTAATATATCATATATAATGTTTTCGGAGGTCTTTATGGAAAAGAAATTAAGAGTTGCCAATATAGGTATGAAATTCGGTATGTGCCACGTTGAGGGCGCAATGAATTACAGCGGCGCAGAGATTGCCGCTTTATGCGATTGCAACGAAGAAAATCTTCGTTTTGCAGGCGAAAGATACGGTATTCCCGAAGAAAAATGGGTTACCGATTATATGGATATTGTCAACAACCCCGATATTGACGTTGTTACCGTTGCGATTCCCGACCAGCAGCACGTCAAGGTTTCTTGCGATTTGCTTCGTGCAGGCAAGCACGTGCTTTGCGAAAAGCCGCTTGCTCTTACCCGTGAGGATATTGAAGAGATGGTAAGGGTTGCAGATGAATCGGGCGCAAAATTTATGGTTGGCCAGATTTGCAGATTCACTCCTGCTTTTGAAAAGGCAAAGGAGATTATTGAAGCAGGCACGCTCGGCGAGCTTTATTTTGTTGAATCCGAATATGCTCACGATTATATGAAGCTTTGCGATGATTGGCGTGCGGACCCCAAGCGCCATGGCGTTATCGGCGGCGGCTGCCACGCTGTTGACCTTCTTCGCTGGCTTGCAGGCGACCCGAAAGAGGTTTTTGCTTACGGAACCAAAAGACTTCTGCCGATGGTAGACTACGACGATGCAACAATTGCCATAATGAAATTTGATGAAAACCTTGTCGGCAAAGTGTTTGTTTCAACGGGTTGCAAGCGTGATTACACAATGCGCACCTGTATTTACGGCACGAAGGGCACACTTATATGCGATAACACATCGCCCACAATGACTCTTTTTGTTACTGATGAAGAGGGCGTTGTTCAGCCTGCGCAGACAATTGATATTCAGGTTAACAATCACAATGCGGCCAAGGAATTTGAGGTTTTTGCGGATGCGATTATCAATGATAAACCCATTGTAACCGATGCCCGTGAGGGTGCAAAAACCGTTGCAGCCTGCCTTGCGATAGTTGAGGCTGCCACAACGGGCAAAGTGGTAAAGCCCGATTATAATTTTTGAAAAAACCTGCTGTTAACGGGGTGAGAGAATGAAAGTATCGGTTCCGAAAGTGCTTTTCGGCGTACCGCTTATTGCTGCTGCGGCCTATTTGCCGTTTGTTATCAGCGATGCACGCAAAGAAAACAGGGATAAGTGCGATTATCTGCTTATTCTTGGCGGCGATATTATTGATGCCGACACGCCGAGCCCCCAGCTTTTTGAAAGAATGAAAGCGGCGGCGGTTTATCTTAAGGAAAACCCCGAAACTGTTGCAGTGCCTTGCGGTGGCTGCTTCAGAAAAAAACAGAAAAAGTCTGAAGCGGCAATTATTGCGGATTATCTGATTGAACAGGGGATTGATGAAAACAGGCTTATTCTTGAAGATAAATCCACCACAACCTTTCAGAATTTTGAATTTGGAAAACGGTTGATTGAAAACGACGCCGGCAAGCCGATTAATGACGTAAAAATCGCCTTTCTTTCGTCAGATTATCACGTACACAGAGCGTCGATAATTGCAAAGCGTTACGGCATTGAAAACTGCGGCGCAGTTGCCTGCAAAACTCCCGGCAGAGCCCTGCCGCGCTATCTGCGTGAGTGCATTGTGGCTCTTGAACTGCTTTTTCACGGCGCATCCTAACAACTGAATACGGTAAATTTATTTCATAAATCCCGAATCTTTTTTGCATTTCAGAACAAAAAAGGTCGGGATTGTTGAATTCTATAAATAATAGTGATAAAATGAATAAAAAAACAGACCAAACCGCATTTGATTTCGTCTTACAGATGAAAGGGTTAAAAAGTAAGTTAAGGTTGGTGATTAATTTGAAAAACATTATTGAAGTAACCGGTCTTAAAAAGTCATACGGTGACGTTGAGGCGGTAAAAGGCATTGATTTTCAGGTTCAGGAAGGTCAGATGTTTGCTTTTCTCGGCCCCAACGGTGCAGGCAAATCCACAACCGTTGAGATGCTCTGCACACTGCTTGCTTCAAACGGCGGCAAGGTTTTGATTGACGGCTTTGAGCTTGGCAAGCAGGACGAAGAAATCAGAAAGCGAATCGGCGTTGTTTTTCAGAACAACTCGCTTGATGCCCTGCTTAAGGTTAAGGAAAACCTCAGAATCAGAGGTTCGTTTTACGGACTTAAAGGCGAGGCGCTTGAAAAGGCATATAAATTTGCTGCAGAGAGCACGGGCATAACAGAGTTTGAAAACAGACAGTATCACAAGCTTTCGGGCGGTCAGAAGCGCAGGGCGGATATCGCAAGAGCCCTTATGCATTCGCCCAAAATCCTTTTCCTTGATGAGCCCACAACGGGTCTTGACCCGCAGACGAGAAAAGCTATCTGGGAAACCGTCCGTGAAATGCAGAAGAAAACGAATATGACCGTTTTTCTGACAACGCACTATATGGAAGAAGCTGCAAAGGCGGATTACGTTGTTGTTATTGACGGCGGCAAAATCACGGCTTCGGGTACACCTGCGGAATTAAGAGATGAATATGCAAAGGATTTGCTATATCTTGGATTCAAACCCGAATATGAAGCAAAAATCTGCTCATATCTTGACGAAAACGGTTTGGAATACCGAGAAGAGGGCGGCAGATTAATAGTTACCCTCAAAGCAACAATCAGCGCACTGCCGATTCTCAAAGAAATCGGCGACGGTCTTGTCAACGTTGAGGTTGTGGCGGGCACAATGGACGATGCGTTCATTGCAATAACCGGAGGAGGTCTGAAAAAATGAAACAGCTAATGAAACGAAATTTGCTTTTATACTTCAGAGACAGGGTTTCGGTTTTCTTTTCACTGCTTGCAGTTATGATAACCTTTATTCTTTACATTGTGGTTTTCAGAAATCTTTACAGCAACACAAACATTGGAACGTTTTATAATCTTATAGATGTCTGGGCGATATGCGGTATAGTTATTACGCCTACGGTTACAACGCCGCTCGGTTCACTCTGGATCTGGGTTGATGACCGCAGATATAAGCTTTATCAAGATTTTTATGCATCTCCCGTTAAACGCTGGAAGCTGACGGGCGGATATATGCTTTCGTCATTCACTGTTGGTCTGATAATGAGTACGATTTTGCTTGTTGCAACACAGATTTTTCTTGTTGCCAACGGACTTGGACTTTTTACATGGCAGCAATATCTGAAGGCGTTTGGCGTTATACTTCTTTCAACATTCTCGGGCGCAGGACTTACTATGTTTTTAGTCGGAATGTTCTCAAGTAGCAATGCCTTTTCAGGTTTCAGCCTTGTTATAGGCACGCTGATGGGCTTTGTATGCGGCAACTACGTGCCGATGATGTATTTGCCTGAGATAGCACAGACTATTATTAAGTTCTGCCCCGCCGCACACGCATCGGCGCTTCTTCGCCAGATTTTTCTTGGCGACACTATGAGCGAAATGATGAACGGCGTGCCGCAGGAAATTGTTGACGAGTTTGCTGTGGGTATGGGCATCAAACTGTCTTTTGGCGAAACGGTTATGGAGCCTTGGGTGCATATTACCGTTCTTGCGGTAACGGGTGTTATTTTCTATGCGCTTGCAATTCCCGTTTGCAGCAGAAAGAGAAACAAATAAAAACTATTATAAAGCACGGTGGTTTCCTTTCGGAAACCGCCGTATTTTGTTGTTTGAGTTTTGCGTACACAATTGGTTACTATTGTAATTTTTATTGTTTTAATATATAATGTGTAAAAAACAGTTTAGGGTTGATGAAATGTTTAACTTTACAAGATTTTTCAGCATAATCATTTCGGTTATATATTATATTGTTTCTTTCGGCGGAATGTTTACGATTCCTGAGTTTGAAGGCTATATAAACACGCTTGATGCCGAGAGCGGCATCTGCTTTGAAAGCATCAGTGCAGAAGAAACGGAGCTTACCGCTGAAGAAAAAGAGCTTTGTGAGAACTGGTTTGAAAGCAATTTTTCGCCTTCGGCAGGAAGCTATCCGTTCACGTTTAAGGTTAACGGCAAAAGATTCAGACCTGAGGAATGGGAAAAGAAATGCGACAGCTCTGCTCCGTTCGGTTATGTTTATCGAGGCGGTAAAACAGAGTATCTGATTCTGACAAATGCTGACGAAGGTCTTGAGGTTACGGTTGAAGCAACTGTTTTTTCTGAAAATGCGGCTTGCCAGTGGAAGGTTTACATAAAGAATACCGACGATGAAAAATCGGGCGTTATCAGTGATTTTTACGCTTTGAATTCAGCTCTGTCTACGGGTGATGCGCTGCTGTATTACTCAATGGGCAGCAATACTTCGGCAAGTGATTTTTCGCTGATAGAAAAGAAGCTGACGGCATTCAAAAAGTATTTTAAGGGCGTTGACGGTAAACCGACAGAGAGCTATCTGCCCTATTTCAACGTTTGTGCCGAGAATTTCGGCGCAGTTCTCGGTGTGGGTTGGACAGGCCAGTGGGAGGCGACTTTTTCAGAGCTCAACGGCAGCACCAATATAACCGTCAGACAGGAAAAGCTGAAAGGATACCTTCTTCCCGGTGAGGAAATACGCTCGCCGCTGGTTTCGCTCATTTTCTATAAAAACGATAATCCTCTCAAGGGGTTCAATCTTTTCAGAAACTGGGTGTCCGATTGCGTGTACCACGAGAATATTACCAAGAATTCATATACGGCAATGCAGGTTGCAGACCCGTTTTCAACAAAAACAACAGACGAGATAATTGAAATTCTGAACAGCATTGATGAATCTGTTTTGGCTCAGACCGACGTTTTTTGGATGGATGCAGGTTGGTATAAATATGACGAAGGCTGGCACGACGGCATCGGAAGCTGGAAGGCAGACGAAACACGCTATGATAACGGAATTTCAGAGCTTTCCGGCTATGCGGCTGAAAAGGGCATCGGCTATGTGCTTTGGTATGAACCCGAAAGAGTACGTGTGGGCACGGAGCTTCACAGCGTGGGTTCGCAGAATGAAGGCTGGCTTATATCCAACGGCAGCGATGAATCAATGTGGAACCTTGCCGATGAGGAGGCTTTTGAATATTTCTGCAACAGAATTCTGAGCTCTCTTAAAGAAAACGGTGTCACCGTTTACCGCCAGGATTTTAATATAACACCCTATGGATACTGGGAGATAGCTGACGAGGAGTTTTATGACGGCAGAACGGGAATCTGCGAAAACCACTATGTTACCAATCTGTACAGATACCTCGATTATCTGACGGATAATATTGATGGGCTGATAATTGATAACTGCGCCTCAGGCGGCAAAAGGCTCGACCTGGAAATGACCTATCGAAGCATACCGTTCTGGAGAAGCGACTATAATTGCAGCTACCACGACGATTTGTTCAATGCAACGCAGGCGCACACCTACGGTCTTTCCTTCTGGCTTCCGATTCACGGCACGGCTCTTTGGATGGCGAATGAATATTCATCAAGGTCGGCAATAATGCCTTTTATGCTTATGGATTTTTATGCACACCATAACCCTGAATTCAGTTTCTACAAGGAACAAAGAGAGATGATGGCGGACAATTATTATCCGCTTGAATTCGGCGGCAGTGACAGCGACAAAATGCTGGCTATGCAATTTTCGTCAAGAGATGCTTCAAGCGGAACAGCGCTGATATATAAACGCGCAGAGGTTGCTGCTGATGAATACACCGTTAAGCTGAACGGACTTTTACCGTCAGAAGTTTATAACGTTTATGATATCGACAAGCCTGAAACGGTTTACACCCTGTCAGGCGAAAAACTTATGAGTGACGGCATAACGCTTGAGCTTCCCGAAGGAGAAAAAGCGATAATACTGATGTTCAGCACTCAACAGAGTTAAGAAAAACACGGCGGAATCCGAAAAGGAAACCGCCGTGTTGCTTTATGTATAGTTTCATCAACAAAGCTTCGTTTCTTTCAATCCTCCGTCTTTCGGCTACGCCGAAATCCACCTCCTTTCAAAAGGAGGCCACTATAGCAGTGAGCTTTCTGTAGTGCCGCAGCTAACATCTTGGGCTCCCTTTCAAGGGAGCTGGCTCATAGAGCCTGAGGGTTGCAAAAGATAAAGCTAAATATTGCTGTTAACAAAAGTATACTTATTTAATTATACCCAGAGCCATAAACAGGGCTTTGAAGAGAAGTCTGAAGAAATCGAAAACACCTTTTACGTCGAGAAGATTCTCGGTGCTGTCGCCGTCTTTGAGGTTGCCCGTACCTTCGATTGGTGTGCCGTCATAATCGGAAGTGTGGCTTGTGAGCCAGGAAATCATACCGTTGGGATATTCAAGCTTAACCTCTTCACCCTTGCCGTTAACCGTTGACATATAAGGATAATCGCCGTTTGATGAGGAGAACATATCGTGGTTAACCGCAAACCAGGTGTGGTGGCTGCTTGAGGTCTTTTTGCCGTCCTCATAGCAGACCTTTGTGAGAGAAGAAAATCTGCAGTCCTCGGGGTTGTTTGAAGCTGCAATGATTTTTTCCCAAGTCGGAGTAACGCCCATGTAGTAGTTTACGAGGGGGTCACGCTTGCTGGAGGTTATCCACACGGGAACGTCTGCAAGGTTTTTGCAGAGTTCTTCAGACGGTGACCACGCAGGGCAGATGGGGAAAGCCGCCGCAAACATTTCGGGGTAAGCAACCGCCATACGAAGCGTCATTTTGCCGCCCATTGAGTAGCCGCCGACGTAGATACGGGTAAGGTCGATGTTATCCTTGTTTTTGGCAATAAAATCGTCGATTGCGGCACGCAGGGGAGCTGTCATTTCGTCGCTCCAGAAATGGCCGTCTTCTTCTCTTGAGCGTGCGGCAAGGATAAATGCACCGCCTGCAGGCTCGAATCTTGCCTGAAATTCGTCGCTTGCCCAGTAAGCGATGTTGCTTTTCTGAACGGGTCTGCCCACTTCGGCGCCGTCACCCATACCGTGAAGCCAGACAACGAGAGGGTATTTTGTTGTGTCATTTTCTTTTACGGGTGAAAAGTAGCTGTAGTCGATTGAATAATCGCCTTCAACGGGGCCTTCGCCTGCGATGAACTCAGCTTTCAAAGCCTCAACGCCGCCTGCCATTGAGAGAGCGTTGGCGCTGACGCAAAGCGAAAAGATGCAGGCTAACGCAAGGAAAACAGAAATAATTTTTTTCATTTTTACACCTCTTTTGATAAGATATTTCTAAACTATCACAATATGAGCCTTTTTTCAAGAGGAAAGGAAAATATTATACAATAGAGTTCCATAATTATCCGTTTCTATTGACTTATATTGATTTATTGTGATATTATTAATACAATTATGAATTTAGGAGTGAGAAATTTTGGATTTCACAGATTTCAAAACCGGCGGTCTTATGCTCACAATTGCTTTGGGCGTTGTAGCTTTTGTTATCGCTCAGTCGCTGTTCTTCATTGTTAAATCGTGGAAGCATGCAAAAGAGCTCGGTATTTCTTCTTCAACACTCAAGAACACCGTTGTTTCAAGCATTCTTTTCACAATTGCACCTGCAGTGTCAATCCTTGCAACGGTCATTGTTCTTGCTGATTCACTCGGAATCATTCTTCCCTGGATCAGACTTTCGGTTATCGGTAACCTTGCTTATGAAACAACAGCTGCTCAGACGGCACTTGAAGCATTGGGCGGCTCGCTTACAGGCGAAATTACAGACACCACCGAGTTCGCAACCGTTTCGTGGGCAATGACAATAGGAAGCATCGCACCGCTGGTTCTTCTTCCTTTCCTTTGCAAAAAACTCCAGAAAACTATCGGCAAGGCAGTTAACAAGAATGAAACAGCATCAAAGCTTGGCGATGCTATTTCCGCTGCTGCTTTCATCGGCATAGTTTCCGCTTTTGTTGCAAGAGCAATCGCCGGCACAACGGCAGACGGCACAGGCAACGCAGGCTTTATGTCGGTTGCCGTTCTCGTTGTTTCAATAATTGTTATGGTTATTCTTGAACTTATCTGCAAGAAGTTTGACCTTGAAAAGCTCCGCCCGTTCACAATGCCTGTTTCAATGTTTGTCGGTATGGGTTCGGCAATGCTCTTTGAAGCCGTTCTTCCGGCAGAGATTGTTAATTTCGTTTGGAGATAAACAGAAAGGAGAAATGAATTATGCAGAAAAACTATTTTGACAGAGTTCATAAATGGGGTATCAGCTGGGATATCGGTGCATTGCTCATCCTCCTTGCTATTCCCGTTACGATTTCAACTTATTTCAATGCGTGGCCTCCGCTCAAAGTTCTTGGTGAAATTCTTTTAACACTTATCCCTCTTTATTGGATAACTGCTGTTGCGGAAGTAATCATTTATGTGCCTATGCTTGGTGCCGGCGGAACATACCTCAGCTTTGTTACCGGCAACCTTTCAAACCTTAAAATCCCCTGCGGACTTGCAGCTATGGAAAACGCAAAGGTCAGAGCAAACACAGAAGAAGGCGAAGTTGTTTCAACAATAGCAATCGGTGTTTCCTCAATCACAACAACGGTTATCATTGCTGTCGGCGTTCTTGCTTTTTCACCCGTTCTTCCTTACATCACGGGCGAAGGCTCCGCTTTTGAGCCTGCGTTCAATCAGGTTCTTCCCGCCCTTTTCGGTGCGCTTGCAGCAAGCTATTTCGCAAAGCATTGGAAGCTTGTTCCTCTGCCCGTAATCGTTGGCGTTATTGCGCTTATTTTCGCACCCACTCTCGGCGTCGGCGTTCTTATGTTTATAACTATTTTTGCTGCAATTGCAGGTGTGCTGATTTTATATAAGTTGAAATGGTTATAATATTACCTGTAACGGTAATTTAAGTTGTGCAAAATACCACTTGATATTCGGCCTGTTTTGGTATAGAATACAAAAGTTGGATATAATATCACCTTTTTGAAAGGAGAAAAAAACTATGATTAACTATTCCCGCGAAGTTCAGGAAATGTGCTGCGTAGCCAAGGGCCCCAACCACGGTCCCGCTCCCATCCCCGAAGAAGGCAAATGGGTCAAGGCTTATGAAATCAAGGATATTTCCGCTTTCACACACGGTGTTGGCTGGTGTGCTCCTCAGCAGGGCGCTTGCAAGCTTTCTCTCAACGTTAAGGAAGGCATCATTGAAGAAGCTCTTGTTGAAACAATCGGTTGCTCAGGTATGACTCACTCCGCAGCTATGGCTGCTGAAATTCTTCCCGGCAAAACAATCCTCGAAGCTCTCAACACAGACCTTGTTTGCGACGCTATCAACACAGCTATGAGAGAGCTCTTCCTCCAGATCGTTTACGGACGTTCACAGTCCGCTTTCTCAGACGACGGTCTTTCAGTCGGTGCAGGTCTTGAGGACCTCGGTAAGGGTCTGCGCTCACAGGTTGGTACAATGTACGGCACAAAGGTTAAGGGCGTTCGTTACCTTGAAATGGCTGAAGGCTACGTAACAAGACTTGCTCTTGATGCTGACGATCAGGTTATCGGCTATGAATTCGTTTCACTCGGCAAGATGACTGACTTCATCAAGAAGGGCGACACACCCAACGACGCATACAACAAGGCTATGGGCACTTACGGCAGATTTGCAGATGCCGCTAAGTATATCGACCCCAGAAAAGAATAATTAGTAAGAGGAGGATATTACAATGGCATTATTTGAAAGCTACGAAAGACGCGTTGATAAAATCAATGCTGTTCTTGCAGAATATGGCATTTCTTCAATCGAAGAATGTAAAGAAATCACTCTTGCTAAGGGTGTTGACTGCGACAAAATCGTTAGAGAAACTCAGCCCATCTGCTTTGAAAACGCTGTTTGGGCTTACACAGTAGGTTGCGCTATCGCAATCAAGAAGGGCTGGGTTAAGGCTGCTGACGCTGCTGCCGCTATCGGCATCGGCCTCCAGGCATTCTGCATCCCCGGCTCAGTTGCTGATAACAGACAGGTTGGTCTTGGCCACGGTAACCTCGGCAAGATGCTCCTTTCAGACGAAACAGAGTGCTTCTGCTTCCTTGCAGGTCACGAATCCTTTGCTGCTGCTGAAGGCGCAATCAAAATCGCTCTTAACGCAAACAAGGTTCGTTCAAAGCCCCTTCGCGTTATCCTCAACGGTCTCGGCAAGGACGCTGCTATGATTATTTCAAGAATCAACGGCTTCACTTACTGCAAGACAGAGTTTGACCCCTATTCAGAAACCGTTAAGGTTGTTGAAGAAAAGGCATATTCAAACGGCCCCAGAGCAGACGTTAAGTGCTACGGCGCTGACAACGTTCCCGAAGGCGTTGCTATTATGAAGCTTGAAAACGTTGGCGTTTCCATCACAGGCAACTCCACCAACCCCACAAGATTCCAGCATCCCGTTGCAGGCACATATAAGAAATGGTGTGTTGAAAACGGCGTTAACTATTTCTCAGTTGCTTCAGGCGGCGGCACAGGCCGTACACTTCATCCCGACAATATGGCAGCAGGTCCTGCTTCCTACGGTATGACAGATACAATGGGCCGTATGCACTCCGACGCACAGTTCGCAGGTTCATCATCAGTTCCCGCTCACGTTGAAATGATGGGTCTTATCGGTGCAGGTAACAACCCCATGGTTGGTATGACCGTTGCATGCGCAGTTGCTGTTGAAGAGGCAGCGAAATAATTAAAATACGATTTAAAGGACTTCCGATGAATGTCGGAAGTCTTTTTTCTTGTTTTGCATTTGTTCTTGATTTATTTCTTTATTGGTAGTATACTTTAAACACAGACGAAAAAAGGTTATATTGGAGGATTTTATGAAAAAAGGTTTCAGTATTTTTCTCAGCGTGATTATTATTGCGTTGAGCGTTACCCCTGCATTTGCGGCAATGCCTGACGATACTCCCGTTATTTTTGTGCCCGGATTCCTTCAGTCATATATGTATATCAACGGCGAAGACGGTGCAGAAGACGAATACCTCTGGCTGCCGATGAAAGAGAAGATTTTCCAAAGAATTATTGATGATTTCCCGAATTTCATCCGTTCACTTATCGGCCTGATGTTTGGCGACGTTGAGGGCTTCGGCGAAACCCTTGGCGGCGGAGCTTATGCCGTTGCCGAAAAGATGCGCTGCAACCCCGACGGCACTTCGGTTTATCCCGTTATTCATTATAATAATGACCCTGCGGAATCAAATGCGGCAAACCTCAAGAAGATTGTCAGCGATGATGCCGAAAGAAAAAACATTCTTTTTGAAAAATTCATCGACTATGCGGTTGAAAACAACTATGCAAAGGCCGAAAACATCTTTATTTTTGAGTATGACTCGAGATTTGACTCAATCACTCTTGCAGAAAATCTGCGTGAGTTCATCAAGGAAGTAAAGGAATATACAGGCTCGGATAAGGTTAACCTTTTCACAATCAGCTACGGCGGTCTGATTACGGCAACGTATTTATATTACTATCAGAATGAGGGCGACGTCGGCAAAGCTGTTCTGAACGTTCCGCCTCTTGAGGGTACGGACTTCCCCGAAAGACTCTTTTATCAGGATATAGACCTTCCGCTTTATACCCTTGTTGATTTTGTTGAAAGCGTTCTCGGCGCAGGCACAACCATTGCGGATATTTTTGCAGAAACAGACGGCAATTTCCTTGATACCCTTATGGGCGGCGCAAGCGGCGGAATGCTTGAGGTTGTAAAATACTGGGGTTCAATTTACTGTATGTCCACGCCTGAATGCTATGAAGATATGAAAAAAGGCTTCCTTGACAGCAAAGAAAACGCCGCAATAATTGAGAAAAACGATATTATTCACTATGAGATAATGCCTGCAATGAAAAACACTTTTGCAAGGTGCAGAGCAAACGGCATTGACGTTTCGATTATCACCTGCACGGGCAGCGGTATTGTTTTGGGCGGCGACCTTAACGGCGATATTCTTGTGCCGACCTGCAGCGCTTCAGGCGCAGCGGTTGCCAAAAAGGGCGAACGCTTCCCTGACGGCTACACACCGTTAAAAACTTCCTGCAACAATCCCGAACACAACCACGTTTCTCCCTCAATGGAGATTGATGCTTCAAGCGCATTCCTTCCCGAAAACACCTGGTTCATTGAGGATTCCTACCATGCCCAGTTTGAGCTTGAGGATTATGCAATGTCACTTTGCGCAAAGCTTGTGTTCACCGATGAGCTGGCAGACGTTCACGCTGACCCTGCGTATCCGCAGTTTGAATATTCAAACAATCCGCATATGGGTATTCACGCAAAGTTCAACCGAAGCTCCACAGGCTACGTTTCATCAGAGGATACATCGCTGATTATTGAAAACGTTTACGGCAAGAACGCTGTTAAAATTCTTTCCGTTAAGCTCAACGGAACAGAGATTGAGTTTGATGCTCTCGGCTCAAAGCTGCTCAAACCCGGCGAAAGCGTTGAGATTGCTTTCAACGGTGCGGTTCCGCAAGTTAACGCAACCCGAAGCGAGCTTGTTATTGAGTACATAAAGCTTGGCATTATCAGCGGCGTTGCAACAAAAACATTTGAATACACAATAAACAATGCATAACAGAAAACGCCTTGCTCTTTTGCGGAGCAGGGCGTTTTTGCAGCGGAACTTTTTGATTTCAAATAAGATAAGGGATTATTTACTTTTGTTAAGATTCTGAAAAACTATTGACACTTTGCTGCTGATACTGTAAGATTTTGTTGATATTATAAAACTTGTGGGGGATTTTATATGAAAAAAATCTTATCAATTCTGCTTGCGTTTGCGCTGGCTTTTGCTTTTGCCGCCTGCAGCAAGAAAAGCGATTCATCCGTTATGCAGGAAACCAGAGGCGATATCAATATGCAGGAAATTGTTGTAACAGAGATGCTCACGGACGCCGGCGGCGAAGTTGTTACCGAGCAGGACGGCGGTGCGGTTATCGTTACAGAAATCCACACCGAACCCATAACGGAGCCGGAAACTCTCGCAGCAGACCCTGCACAGTGGTCAAAGGAAGAAATAATTGCGTTCTATAAAAGCAGCGCCATCAAAACGCATCCCGGCGTAACGTCGGAACAGACAATGACCATGGAAAAACTGATTGTCAACGAGGGCAAGGGCTTTTTGGGCGGTCTTATGAAGATTGCCGAAGATGCAATTGCAAAGGCACTTGCAAAGAATTCAACAACTTTTGACGGAGTAACAGGCGGCTTCAACAACCTTGCTGTGAGCGATGCCGAAACAATAAAGGCGTATAAAAGCGGCGAATATACCGTTATTGAAATGACGATGAAAGAGCAGACCGACGGCACATACGGCAGTATGTATGACGGAACGGTTGGCCACGCAATCAGCGTTCTCGGCAACGTTTCAACGGCGGTTGCTGAATTCCCTGAATTTGATATCGACTTTGAAAATGCAAAAATCAGCATCCGTTACAGCGAACCGACTGTAAAAGTAAAAATCAACAGCGACGGAATTATCGAAAAAGGCACATGGAGCTACGTTGCAAACGTTGACATTGAGAACCTCGGAATCGGCAACGCTCTTGGCACAATAACCGTTAAAACTGCCGATGCCGCAATTTTTTATGAGATAAAACTCGGCGGCGGATTTTAATAGCATAGCAAAACTCTATGATGGGTTGGCTTTTTAAAGCTTTTTGTCTTAGCCGCAATTTGACAAGTTTTAATGCTTATGATAATCTTTTGTTAAAGAATTATATTGAAGGAGCGTGTTGAAATGTTTGATTCTGTCGTTTTGGCTATAGGTGCGGCTTGGGAATACTTGGTGGGTCAGCTGTTAATGCTTTTTGGAAATGAGCCTGTTTTTGAGATTCCCGAACCGACGGTGTTCAAAGCGATTGTTGAAGCAATCAAAACTATGCTTGTTGGATAATTAAACGCCTTGCTCTTTTGCGGAGCAGGGCTTTTATACTTTAAAATCATTATTTTCTCTTGTTTATTGGCGGCAAGGTGTTATAATGTTAATTGGCGGCCACGCTGTGCGCCGCAGGAAAGAGGAGAGAGTATGAAAACAAAGGTAGCATCCGAGAGTATATATAAATTTTATAAAGAGCTCGAAGCAAGCGGAGCAGAAAACCACGGCTTGCTGATTATGAAAGACGGCGAAATTGTTTTTGAGGAATACGCTTATCCGTATTCTGCCGATATGCCGCACACGCTGTTTTCCGTTACAAAATCAATTGTTTCAACTGCGGCAGGCTTTGCGATTGATGAGGGGCTTTTTGCGCTTGATTCAAGAATTATTGAGCTTTTTCCCGAATATGAGGCCTGCAAAAGCGATGAGTGGCAAAACGTGACGGTGCATTCCGTGCTGACAATGCAGAGCGGCAAGGAATTCAGCTTTATGCAGGATATGACGGGCAACTACGTTGAAATGTTTATGAAAGCGCCTTTCAGAAAGAAAAAGGGTTTTCTTTACAGCAATAACGATGCTCACGTTGTGGCGGCACTCGTGCAGAAGTTTGCGGGTCGCAATCTTGTTGATTATCTTATGCCCAGGCTTTTTGAGCCGCTCGGCATCGAAAGACCCGAATGGGAAACAAACTCAATCGGCGAATGTATCGGCGGCACGGGAGCATACCTCAAACTGCGTGACCTTGCAAAAATCATTCAGTGCTATGCTGACGGCGGAGTTTATAACGGCAAGCAGGTTATCCCCGAATGGTGGACAAAGGAAGCTGTTAAAAGGCACGTTGCGTTTTCAGATAACGTTAATGATGATGGCTACGGCTATCTTTTCTGGCTCAAAGACGATATGTTCAGCATGAACGGTATGTATGGCCAGCAGATAACATATTTTCCCAAGTACAATGCCGTTGTGGCGGATTTCAACTGCGTTATTGACGATTCAACGAATAACAGGCTTGTCAAAACGCTGATTCCGAAGGCTTTTGAAGCTGAATCAAACGGAGATTGGGATAAAAAACTCGCAGAGTATCTTGCAGGCAGAGGTGAAAAAACAATAAAGTGCGCCGATTTGCCTGAAATTCCTGAGGGCAAAACGTTTTATATGACCCGCATATCTGACCTGATTGCAAATGCGATGTTCCCTGCAAGCCTTATTCCGAGGTCGGTGACCTCGAGCTTTGCAAAAAGGCACGGCAGAAACCTCAACAGGGTTTCGTTTGAGGCGAAGAACAACGTTTTCACCGTCAGATGGTTTGAAGAAAATGACGAGGTTGTTATCAAATGCGGCCTTGACGGAAAACCCCGTATGTCGGAATGCAGCATCAAGGGCTATAAATATAAAATATGGGCATATGCTTACAGCGAAAACGGAAAGGTCAAAGCGGTTGTTAAGCCGATAAATACCCTTGCTACCCAACGAATAACTTTTGACTTTTCGGGTGATGCCGTAAAAATTCAGATGGAGGATACTCCGTCATTCACAAGCTTTATCCTCAACAACGTTGATAAGAGCGATTTTGTAGCGAAGAACCGTTGGCTTCATCCCGTTGTTATCCCGACGGTCAGGGCGTTTTTATCCACAGCAAGTATGCCGATGAAATTCAAGGCAAAAAATGATTAAAAAAAGCAGGCTTACAAAGGCTAATCACCTTTGCAAGCCTGTTGCGTTTATGCAAACGTTTTGTTGTTAACAAGAATCCACTCGTACAAATAAGGGTTATTCCATTCGGTGCCGTCTTCAAACGTTACGGAAGACACGATGCATTTATACTGAGAGCAGGAGCCTTCAAAGAAGAGAGAGGAATTGAAGCTTTCGGTTGAGCCGGGTGTGATGTTTGCCGTGCCGCCGAGAGAACGTCCGTTTTTGCAGTAAGTGTCGTAGGGAGAAACGGTGACGGCATAGCCGTTTTCGTCATACTGGAGCACAAAAAGGCTGACCTTTGATGCGGTGAGAGTGCCGGTGTTTTTCAGCGTGAAGTCCATATCGTCACTGGTTGAATAGGGGTTATCATTAAACTTTAAGGTTGAAACAATCTCGATATAAGGCGTGGTTTCAGCCTGTGCAGCAGTTGCCTTCATAGCTTCAAGCTCGGCTTTGTAACCGTCAACCGAGAAGGTGTTCTGCGTTACGCTCCAGAGAAGCGCATCGGGGTTTTCCCACGTTTCGCCGCCTTCAAAAGTGATTGAGGTTACAATTGCTTTTGCGTAAGCACAGGTTTCATAGAAGCTGAAGCTTTCCTTTGCGCCTGCAATAAGGTTGGCAGATGAAACGTTACCGGTCTGGTAACCGTCAACGGGCAGGCTGTTAGCGTCAAAGCAGAGATAGCCGATTTTGAAATCGAGAATAGTTTTGTCTGAAATATTTTCTGCCACAATGTAAAGATAGCTGTCATAAGAAAACGTTGCGGTTATGTTGAGATATTTATTTTCTGCGCTTTCGGCAACGTTTTCACCCAAGGCTGCCATTTCCGATTTGTATTCATCAATCGGGAAAGTTGCCTTCAAGGCTTTTTCTGCCCAGGAGTCAACGCCTCGTGCTTTGGCGGTTTTGCCGTCATCAAAAGTAACTTCGGAAACCATAGCGTCAACATAAGGGCCGTTCAGGTCATATGAGTAAATCTCTATGCTTTTGCTTTCACCGCCGAGAATGTTTGCTGCAGATACAAAGGTTGTTGCGTATTCACTTGAGGTCGCAATGCCGTTTGCATCGTAGCTGACAAAAGCAACCGTAAAATCGGTAACGGTTTTTTCGTATTTGTTTTCAAGCATAAGGCAGAATTCGTGGCCGTTGGCATCGGTAACAAACGCTGCGGAAACCGCAAGACTTTTGGCAGGCTTGGAATCGCCGCTTTTATTTGCTGCGTCATCGTCTGCTTTTTTGCCGCAGGCAGCAAAAGAAAAACAGATTGCTAAAACACAAAGGACGGCAATAATCTTTTTCACAACAAATTCCTCCGTTTTTTCTTGTTTAGTATATGATATATTAATCAAACAAAATAGTCAATAAAAAAAGAACACAAACCGGTTTATCCGTGTTTGTGTTCTTCGGTTATTAAAGGATTGCGCTTACAAGCAAAACAAGAAGCGTGAAAGCTCCTGCAGCAGGAACAACAACCGGCAGAATGAAGGGGAGCGCAAACGGGAACAGCGTGGTGATTGCGATGGTGGAAAGGATACCCGTGCCGATTTTTATTGCCATTGTGCTTTCTGCTTCGCTGATGTTTTGCCAGCAGAAATAAACGTCACGTCCGTTTTTATAGAACGTATCAAGTCCCATACCTTCCCGGCTGGAACTCTGACCGAATCCGCACTCTGCAAGGCCTGATGCAACGATTTCAGCCATTTCTTCGCTCTTGAAGGTGATTCGGCCCGTCATACGGAGCTCATCAGCAGGTTCTTCCTGCCTGAGGTGACCGTTTTTGAAGCCAGTGCACCACCAATAATAGTCATATTCTCTGCTGAATTCACGCAGCCAAACGCCGGTTGAATCCTGATGCCAGAGGGTCATTTCCATCTGAAGCCAGTCTTCCTTGGCGGCGCAGTCAAACATTACCCAATCGTTGATGCCGTCTTCGTCATGGGGTCTGGTATAGATGCCGATTTCTCCGCCGTAGAAAATCATACCGTACTGACCCTTCCACATCTGAAGCATCCAGTCTTTATCTTCATAAGTGAAGAAAACACGGATATAGTCATATTCAAGCAGAATGAAAGGGGAAACAAGGTCATAGATTTTGCCGAAGCCGAAGTTATACTGCCAGGCCTCTTTATCGTTGGTGTAATAATAATCGTCAACATAGCTGTATTGATAGCTGAGAATCTGGTGGTCAGCAAGGTAATCCTTAAGTGCGTGGCCTGTTTTGACAACCGTGATGGGGAATTCACCGTGGATTGTTTCGCCGTCAACCGTGGCTTTGGCTCTGATGATAACTTCACCCAGCTGAACACCTTTAACCAGACCGTTTGCGTCAACTGTGGCTATGTTTTCGTTTGAAGAACTCCAGGTTATTTCAGGCTGGGTTTCAACATTGCTCACGGAAGCGGTAAGCTGAACGGTTTTTCTCTTCTTAACAGAAAGAGATTCGCTCTTAATAACAAGGGCGTGGCCGACGCTTTCTTCTGTGTTTTCTTCTTCTGCGCTTGCAACAAAAGCGTTAAGGGGCGAAACGAGCATAATGGTTATGACGGCAAGCGTCATTGCCAGAAGCTTTTTTGAAAGTCTGCTGATTTTCATGGTGTTCCTCCTGATCTTTGTTTGTGAATGTGTTTTGAACATTTAAGCACACGAATGTTAAAAAATGTAAATTTTCAGCACTGAAAAGCATTATATCATAAATTGTTTTGGCTGTCATTTGCTTTTGTGTAAAATCTTTCTGTTTATTTATAATTAAAATTGTATAAAAGATTTAAAAAAGAAAGATTTGCAAGTAATATAATATTAAGGTTGTAAACAAAGGGTCATATGTGTTAGAATATATTAAACCCAAGGAGGCGATAGCGTGAACAAATGGAATTTTTATACAACCAAAGAAATAAAACCTGCAGGCTGGCTCAAAAAGCAGCTTGAAATCCAGGCAGAAGGTCTGAGCGGTAACCTTGATAAAATCTGGCCCGACGTTAAGGACAGCGCATGGATTGGCGGCGATAAAGAAGGCTGGGAAAGAGTGCCTTATTGGCTTGACGGTTTTATACCTCTTGCATACCTGCTTGAAAACGAAGACATGATTGCAAGAGCAAAAAAATATGTTGATGCAATAATTTCTTTTCAGAAGCCTGACGGCTGGATTTGCCCCTGTGACGATGAAAGCAGAAAAACCTATGACACCTGGGCGGTGCAGCTCATATCAAAAACGCTTACGGTTTATTATGAATGCTCGGGCGATGACAGAATCCCCGGCGTTGTTTACAGTATACTCAAAAATTACCATAATATGCTTAAAAACGGCGAGATTGTTCTTTTTGATTGGGGTAAAGCCAGATGGTTTGAAACATTTATTGCCATCAATTTTATCTATGAAAGATGCAGGGAAGATTGGCTTGTTGACCTTGCAAAAATCCTTAAGGAGCAGGGTCTTAACTATAACGAAGCAATTCCGCTCTGGAAAAGGCCGCTTAACCGCTGGCGTTTTGATACCCACATCGTCAACGTCGGAATGATGCTCAAGAGCGAAGCGGTCACCTGCGATATTCTGAAAGAGGAATACACCGATAATGCAGAAAAACTGCACGCAATTCTTGACGAATATAACGGTACGCCCGTGGGACTTTTTACGGGTGACGAGTGCCTTTCGGGTCTGAGTCCGATTCAGGGCACGGAGCTTTGTTCCGTTGCAGAGCAGATGTATTCCTATGAGCAGCTTTTTGCCGCAACAGGCGAAAACAAATGGGCAGAAAGGCTCGAAATGCTTGCCTTTAACGCTCTGCCTGCAACAATCAGCGACGATATGTGGGCTCACCAATATGACCAGATGAGCAACCAGATTGCCTGTGTCGCCTTCCCGGGCAAGGCAATTTTCAGAACAAACGGCCCTGAATCACATCTTTTCGGTCTTGAGCCTAACTTCGGCTGCTGCACCGCAAACTTCAATCAGGCGTGGCCTAAATTTGCCCTTTCCGCATTTATGCACAGCGGTGATGCCGTTATCAACGTTTTGCCCGTACCCTCGGAGCTTAAAACCAAGAACGAACATATCACGGTTGAAACAAACTATCCGTTTGAAAACAGCTTCAAATATAACGTTGAGGTCAACGAAGCGATAACTTTTAAAATCAGAGTACCGTCTTTTGCAGAGAATCTTACCGTTAACGGTGAAGCAACCGATGCAAAGGAGCTTTCCTTTGAACTGATTGCAGGCGAAAAGCTTGAAATTAACGTTGCTTTTGACGTGAAGCCGACCTTCGTTGACAGACCTCACGAGCTTAAAACCGTCAGATGCGGTTCGCTTGTGTTCTCTGTTCCCGTTAAATATGAAACCAAAATGCACGAATATGAAAAAGACGGCGTTGAGCGCAAATTCCCTTATTGCGACTATGAACTGATTCCCGTTTCGGACTGGAATTACGCTTACAGCACCGATGAACTTGAAATCAGACGGAGCGGTGTGACAGACGTGCCGTTTTCATCAAAAAATCCGCCTGTCACAATAAAAACAGGCGTTAAAAAGATTAACTGGGGCTTTGAGGACGGTTATGACACCGTTTGCGCAAAGGTTCCCGAGTCAACTCAGGCTCTTGGCAGCGAAGAAGAAATCCTTCTTTACCCTTACGGCTGTGCAAAGCTCAGAATGACGGAAATTCCAAAAATATAAGGTGATACAATGAAAAAAGCAGAATACGTTGACCCGATGATCGGTACCGTCGGCGATGAACAGGAAGAGTCCTTTCACGGCGGCGGAAAGACTTACCCCGGCGCCTGTGTGCCCGGCGGAATGGTTCAGCTTTCGCCCGATACGGTAACGGGCGGCGATAACGGCACGGGATATAACTTTTGCCAAAATTCAATTGAAGGCTTCAGCCTTAACAGAATGAGCGGAATAGGCTGGTACGGCGATCTCGGCAACGTTCAGATGATGCCCGTGACAGGCAAAACGGATTTGCGCAGCGGCAGCAATGAAGAAATGCCGTTTGAAAAAGGAACCGAAGGCTGGAAATCTGCGTTCAGCCACGAAAACGAAACAGCTAAGGCGGGATATTATTCCGTTTTGCTTGACCGCTACGGAATCAAAGCTGAAACA
The DNA here is from genome assembly GCA_045536245.1 of Acutalibacteraceae bacterium. Classification (GTDB taxonomy): domain Bacteria; phylum Bacillota; class Clostridia; order Oscillospirales; family Acutalibacteraceae; genus CAG-177. The sequence goes on from JAZSNE010000027.1 coordinate 27,251, forward strand.
ACCGTTTCAGAACGAACAGGTATGCTCCGCTTTACTTATCCGCATAATTCCGATGCAAGAGTAATTTTCAATTTTTCACGCAGAATCGGCGGACACGCAGATTTTGAAAAAATTGAAATCATAAATGACCGCAGAATTGAGGGCAGTGTTCATTGCACGCCTGCAGGCGGCGGCCTCGGCAGAGGCGGCGGAAATATTTCATATAATCTTTATTTTGTTGTTGAAACATCTGTTCCTGCAAAGTCGATGCGCTTTTTTGCAAACGAAGAGTTTGCGCAGGAGGGCATAAAAAGCTTCGAACACAAGGATGCAGGCATGGTTGCCGAATTCGGTAATGAGCTGAAAGAACCGCTCGTTATAAAATGTGCAATTTCATACACTGACATTGACGGCGCAAGAAAGAATTTTGCAGCTGATACATACGGCTTTGATTTTGACGGTATGGCTGAAGCTGCATTTGATAAATGGGAAAAAGCCTTTGACGGCGCAAACGTTGAGGGCAGCAACGAAACGGATAAAAAGCTGTTTTATACCTGCCTTTATCACGTTTTGCTTGACCCCAGAATTGCGGCGGATACAGACGGCAGATTCACCATTGCAAACGATATTTTTGAAGCGGAATATACTCACCGCACAGTGTTCAGCGGTTGGGACGTTTACAGAAGCGAATTTCCGCTGCTGACTCTCATCAACCCTGAAACGGTCAACGATGAGGTGAATTCTCTGCTCAGAATCGCAGAGCACAAAGGCACTTCTCTGCCCCGATGGGAGGTCCTGAGCAACGATTCAAAGAGCATGGTCGGCGACCCTGCGGTTATTATGGCTTCGGACGCTTATATAAAAGGAATACGCAATTTTGACGTGCAGAAGCTTTATGACATTTCAAAAGCTTCGGCTCTTTGTGCAGATGAATTTGCAGGCAAACCTTTTACCACGGTCAGACGCAAGAGCGAACAGTATCTGAAAGATGCTTACGTGCCCGAAAGGCTGAGCGATACGCTTGAGCTTCTGCTTGCGGACTATACAATGGCAAAGCTTGCAAAGGTTCTGGGCAAGAATGAAGATTATGAGTTCTTTATGAACCGTGCAAAAAGGTACCCTGAAAATTACAATGAACAGCTCGGATTTATGGCGCCCAGATACAGCGACGGCTCGTTTGTTTTTGAGCAGGACGAATATGACGATGACGGCACGGTTGAAAGCAACATATATCAGCAGTCGTGGTTTGTTCCGTATGACGTTGAGGGGTTGAGCGAGCTTTTCGGTAAAGAAAGAACGTTGGAACTTCTTGAACGCTTTTTTGAAAAGGCGGATTTCAAGCGTTTGTGGAATGAGGATTATAACCATTCCAACGAGCCCTGCCACAACATAACGCATTATTTTGATATTCTCGGCAAACCCGACAGAACGCAGTACTGGACAAGGCGAGTGCAGAAGGAAGCTTACCGCACGGGTGCTTTCGGCTTCTGCGGCAACGAGGACGTCGGTCAGCTTTCTGCGTGGTACGTTTTGTCGGCGTTCGGATTTGCTCAGGTTTGCCCTGCAAACGACGAATACTATATAAACACTCCGCTTTTCAAATCGGCAAAAATCAGGCTTGACCCGAAATATCATTCCTGCACGGCAGATAAAGAATTTGCGGTTGAATGCGACAAAGACCCCGAGGAATATCCCTATATTGCGGCGGTGTATTTCAACGGCAAAAAAGTAAATAGACCTTATCTTACTTATGCAGAAATAACTTCGGGCGGCGTGATGAAGGTTGAACTTTCAAAAGAGCCTTGCGAAAGCTTTGAATCATAAGAGCTTGTTCTGAAAGCAAAAACGAATAAATAAGAAGCGGCTTGCATCGGTGGATTTTCTGATGCAAGCCGCTTTTGGGTGTTTTTCAGTTTTTATCGGTATTTCTGCCAAGAAAATAATCTGCCGAAACGCCGTAATAATCACAAAGCTTTATCATGTGATGCAGGGGTAATTCGTTAGCACCTCTTTCGTATCTGGCATACATGGTTTGTGATGTTCCGAGGTATTCCGCTATTTCCTGTTGTGTTTTATCGCTGTCCTCACGCAGGTCACGCATAATTTTTATATAATCCATATATTTATTATATAAAGTAAACTTGTTTACTATTAAATTTAGTAAAAAACTTTACTAAAACGATTGACAGCAGTAGATATGTTCATTATAATATTATTGGGAATAGCGCAAAACACATACTCCCGTAAGAAAATTCAGCAATAAAATAATCAGGAAAGGGGATTTTTTATGCTTAATCTTATTCTTCAGCGGTTAGTACCGTTACTTACCGCAATCACGATGATGCTTAACACCATCGGCGGATTTTTTGGAATCGATTCAGTCATTCCCTATAATCCCGTGAGAACCGACGTTGTTGTAAGCGGCGACGTAACAACAGATATAGACGCTGTTCTTGAATGCTATAATTCCGCAGTCAAAAAAACAGGCTTTGTTATCGGCGAATATTCGGTAGACGTAATCGGCACGCCTTCAGCGTCGGTCCAAGGTGACAGTTCGGTTGATATGTCATATTACTGGGAAATTTTAGAAAACGAGAAAACTCATATTTTCAAGGTTCCCGGTGAAGGCGGAATCCTTAAATCCGACGTTAAAAGCGCAAAAATGTCAGCCGAAGACGGCAAGATATCGGTTATCATCAAAATCAAAGATACCAAACGCTCGGGCGAGGGCGGCGAAGATGCAATTTCAAGAGCATACGGCTGGTCTTCCGCTTACGGCGATATGTTTTCATCGCTGGGATTTAATATGATATCAGGCGAAATAACAGATAGCTATACCGACAGCACAATTTCGTGCGTTATTGATGAAAACAGCGGCAAAATAATTTACGGCGACTGGGATTCAACGGGAAGAATGGTTGCCGATGACCTGACACTCAGTATGTTCGGCATAGAACTCACAATGGATATGGACTTCACCATAACAACACACTATGACGTTTGAGAATGAATAAAAACAGCCCGACAGCAATACGCTGTCGGGCGCTGACTGTCGATAAACTCAATTTTCACAAACAAACTGTAACTTGCTGTTTCGGCTCCCTCGAGAGGGAGCTGTCACGGAGTGACTGAGGGAGTTTCGGATTTTGCGTAAAACTGTTGATTTGTAAAATGTTTCACCGATAACCCCTCCGTCTTTTGCCTTGCAAAATCCACCTCCCCTGAAGGGGAGGCTGACTGAACTTGCAATACCTTGCAACAGGAGGTGCTCGCATGGAAAAATTCAGATATCAGCTTCACGCTCACACTTTGCCGTGCAGCGCCTGCTCGGAAATGTATCCTCAAGAGCTTGCGTGGCATCTTTATAAAGACGGCTACAGCGGCTGTGTCATAACAAACCATTTCATAAACGGCAACACGGGAATTTACCGCAAGCTGCCGTGGAACGAGTTTGTGGCACAGTATGAAGCAGACTACCTTGAGCTGAAAAAATGCGGCGAAAAGTACGGTCTGGATATCATTTTCGGGCTTGAAGAACACGTTGGTAAGGGTCTTGAAATTCTTTGCTACGGCATAACCCCCGAGATGCTTTATGCGCACCCCGAATTAAGAGAAAGAAGCATTGAGATATGGCACAAAACCCTTAAACGGTGCGGCGCAATCTGCATTCAGGCGCACCCTTTCAGGGAGCAGCCGTATATTCCCGAGCCGCAGGTTTTGCCGCTTGAATTTATTGACGGCATTGAGGTTTTTAACTCGGATAATTACGCCGAAAATAATCAGCAGGCGGAGGATTTTGCGGCGGCTCATCCCGAACTGATTCTGACCTCGGGAGCGGATACACACGAGGGAATAACCGCTTGCTTCGGCGGCATTGAAACGTCAAAAAGAATCCGCAACGAAAAAGACCTTGTTGAGATACTCAGAAACAGAGAATACACTTTGATAAAGGAGTTTGATGAAGATGAATAAAATTACAAGCTTTACAGTTGACCACGATTTGCTGACAGAGGGCATTTACGTTTCACGCATTGACGGTGACATCACCACATATGATATGAGAACAAGAATCCCCAACGGCGGCGATTTTATGGACACAACAACCGCACACACCGTTGAGCATATGTTTGCGACGTTTGTGAGAAATTCAGAGATAAAAGACGATGTTATTTACTTTGGACCCATGGGCTGCCGCACGGGATTTTATCTGCTTGTGCGCAACGCCGATAACGCAAAGGTGCTTGAGGTAACGAAGAAAATTCTTGCCGATATCATTGCTTATGAGGGCGAGGTTTTCGGCAACACAAAAAAAGAATGCGGCAACTATCTTGACCTTGACCTTGAAAAGGCAAAGGCGGAGTGCCGCAGATATCTTAAGGCTCTTCAGGCAGAGCAGACGTTTGAATATAAGGTATGACGTGAAAAAGTCATTATAAATATGAAAAGTTGTTCAATAAAAAAGCCTCCCCTTCAGGGGAGGTGGATTTTGCGAAGCAAAAGACGGAGGGGTTATCGGTGGAATCTTTTACAAATCAGCGGTTTTACGCAAAATCCGAAACTCCCTCAGTCACTCCGTATAAAACGCCCTCAGAAACATAGTCGCACTGCTTGCTTGGAGCGCATCGCATTGCTCCTTGTTTCTTCACCTCAGCACCTTGCTTCATCCGCCACAGGCGGC
>JAZSNE010000001.1:0-129657 GCA_045536245.1 Acutalibacteraceae bacterium
AACCATTACTATTATACTTGGAGGTTTGATTATCTTTCAACCTTTCGGGCTTGCTTTGAGCTCGCCCGTTTTGGCTTTGCTGAAGCCGTCTTTAACCCCTGGTAAAACCAGGGGTTTATTTCCACACCTGAAGGCACCAAAGAAAAACAGCGCAGAGCTATAGCTCCGTGCTGTTTTTTCATATTCACACAGGAATTGCTTCTTTTTTTGAAACAACAAATGCGCTCAGTTTTGCGCCTGCCTCACCGGCTTTTGCAATATCGCCGTTTTTAAGATATTCGCAAAGAAAAGCGGCGGAATAGCTGTCGCCTGCTCCGACGGTTGAAACAACATTCGCTTTGACAGGAGGAATATCAACAAAAACGCAGTTGGCCACATCATAAACCAGAGAACCGTTTTCGCCTTTTGTAAAAAGAATCAAGCGAATGTTTTTAAACTTTTCAGCAATGTTTTTGAGAAGATTTCTTTCATCACTTTCAGTTCTGTAAAACCCGAATTCTTTAAGCAGCGGCTCTTCCTCATCACTCAGCTTCAGTATTGTTGCGTTTTCAAAGCAAAGCGCACAGCTCTCTCTGTCATAGCAGCCTTTGCGCAAATTCAAATCACAGAACACTTCACCAAATCTGCATTCCTCAAGGATTTTTCTGACAGCGCTTCTTGAAGTTTCTTCCCTCTGTATAAGTGTGCCGAAAGCGAAAACCTCAGCGTTATATCCTCTGACTGCATCAATATCGGCGCACACGCTGTCATATGCAGCAGGGCGAAGCACGTTATAAGACGGATTGCCGTTGCTGAAGGTTACAATGCACTTGCCTGTTTCAAGGCTGTTGCGGCAAACAAACGCCGTTTCAATGCCGAAACCTTTCATGGCCTCAAGAGCCTTTTGACCATAGTCATCATTACCTACGCCCGTAACAAGAGCAGCTTCGGCACCGCAGGCAACGCAATGAGCGCAAAAATTAAGCGGCGCTCCGCCGATTACCGCATCGCTGCCGAAAACATCAAAAATCGTTTCACCGATTGCAAGAATTCTCATAATATCACCGTGTCTATTATATATGCTTTTTATATTTAAGTCAAATATATAAAATTTATAAATTATATTGAAAATTCTGACCGCTTGTGGTATGCTTTTTTTAGTTGAATTATAATGGAGGTATACTATGATTAACAGAATCATTGAACTTGACCCGAAATATCTTTTCATTCTCGCCACGCTGTGCGGCGCAGCACTTTGCGCAGTTTTGCTCAAGCTTTTCAAGGGCAAGCTCCCCAAAGACCAGGGCAGAGAATTCGCTTTCAACGGCAAGCTTTCCGCAGGCAAGGTCAGAGGCGCAGGCATAATTTTTGTTTGCTCTTTCATTGCCGTTGCTCTCTTGTTTGTTCCGTTTTCGCTTGAATATCTGTTTTATTACATATTGCTTTTCCTCGGTATGCTTTCAGGCTATCTTGACGACGCTTCGGAAAAACCCTGGGGAGAATATAAAAAAGGCGCTATCGACCTTGTTATTTCCGCACTGACAGCGGCAAACTTTGTTTATTTTAATCCTGATTTAACGAAAATCAGCCTTTTCGGCTTCGGTTTCAGAATTCCTGCCGTTATTTTCGGCGTTATCGGCACAGTGCTTGTGTGGATGCTCATTAACGCCACAAACTGCTCAGACGGCATTGACGGCTTCTGCGGCAGCCTTTCCATAGTTTCAATGATTGCAATTGCCGCCGCTGTTTATATTGCCGGCACAGACAGCAGCGTAACAATGCTGGTTCTTCTTATGGTTGTTACTCTGCTCCCCTATCTCTGGAGCAACGCAGAGCCCAGCACAATGATGATGGGTGACGCCGGTTCAAGAGCGCTCGGACTTTTCCTTTGCATCATCATCTTCAAAACAGGCAACATTCTTCTTGCCGTTCCGCTTTGCTTTATGCTTTGCCTTGACGGTTTGCTCGGCATTATGAAGGTTTCACTGATAAGATTCCTTCACCTCAACCCTCTCAAAAACATCCGCACTCCCCTTCACGACCATTTCAGAAAAAACAAAGGCTGGTCAAACTCACAGGTGATTTTCAGATTCTGCATGATTCAGGCCGTAATTTCCGCAGTAACGGTTATGGCTCTGAAATAAAAAAACAACCCGAAAGGATTGATTCCCTTGAAAAGAATATTTGCGCTTTTGCTTGTTGCCGCCACGGTTCTGGCTTTTGCAGGCTGCAACGTTAAAAAACGAATTCTGCCCGAAGTAACAACGCAAGAGTATTATCCGACAGCATTTGACCCCAGCATTGTTGTTGATGACGCTTTAAAAGAAACGTTTCTCAAATCCTACCTTATGCCTCACGCAGAGCTTGTTGAAGACGTTTTCGTGCTTTCGCATCTGCCTGTTGACAAATCGGCTGCAATTGTTCACAACGGCGTTAATTACGCCCCTGTCACGGAAAACGCAAAATACAAAACCTACGGCGAGCTGATTGCAAAGCTTGAGAGCTTATACACAGAAGATGCGATAAAAGAGTTGCTCGGCAACCCTGCAATTTATGCGGAAATTGACGGCAAATTATATTATAATCTCGACTATTCATCGGGTTATTTCGCAGGCGAAAAAGCTTACCCCTATGACTGGAGCGAAATTGAGTTTGACGACACTCTCACCACCAGAAATGATGACACCGTTTTCCTCCGCTTCTATGTTATCGACAAAAAAGCAAATTCAAAAGCTATGATCTGCACAATGAACGCAGTCAAAGTTAATGACGAATGGCGACTTGATAAATTCGTTTCAGTTCAGAAATAATCAAAGGAGAATAAAACTATGAAACACATTACAACAGAATGGTTTGATAAGGTAGATAAAAACTGTCCCCTGCCCGAATATCCCCGTCCCCAACTTGTAAGAGAAAACTGGCTCAACCTCAACGGCGTTTATGAATACGCCATCACGAGCGAGCACAGCGGTATTCCCAAAAGCTTTGACGGCGAAATCCTTGTGCCGTTTTCAGTTGAATCGGCTCTTTCGGGCGTTGAGAAAAAGATTGACGAAACGCAGCGTCTTTGGTACAGAAGAAAATTCACCCTCACAGACGCATTTAAAGGCAAAAGAACTCTGCTTCACTTTGGTGCTGTTGACTGGCAGTGCAAGGTCTGGGTTAACGGCGAGGTTATCGGCGAACACACAGGCGGCTACAACCCCTTCACTTTTGACATAACAGACGTTCTTTCTGACGGCGAAAACGAACTGCTCGTAAAGGTTTTTGACCCCACCGACGCAGGTCATCAGCAGAGAGGCAAGCAGATTCAGAAGCCCGTCGGTTTCTGGTACACAGCAACCTCGGGCATCTGGCAGACTGTATGGCTTGAACCCGTTAACCACTGCAGAATCGAAAAGCTGCGCCTTACACCCGATATTGACAAGGGTGTTATCAAAGTTGAAGTCAACCACAACTGCAAATGCGGCGGTAAAATAACCGCTAAGGTTTTTGACGGTGATGCCACTGTTTTTGAAGGTGAAATCGGCAATGAAGCTGAAATAGCTGTTCCCGATGCGAAACTCTGGAGCCCTGAAAGTCCCTTCCTCTATGACCTTGAGGTTTCGCTTGACTGTGACGGCGAAACAGACACCGTTAAAAGCTATTTCGGTATGCGCAAATTCTCAATCATCAAATCGGCTGACGGTTATCCCAGACTTGCGCTCAATAACGAGCCCTATTTCCAGAAGGGTCTGCTTGACCAGGGTTACTGGCCCGATGCACAGCTTACTCCTCCCACAGACGAAGCGATGATTTTTGATATTCAGAAGATGAAGGACCTCGGCTTCAATATGCTGCGCAAGCACATCAAGGAAGAGCCTCTTCGCTGGTATTACCACTGTGACAGACTCGGAATGCTTGTTTGGCAGGATATGATTAGCGGCGGCAAGCCTCTTAACCCCATTCTTGCAGGCGCTCTGCCCAACATCAACGTTCACGTCAAAGATAACATCTATAAAGCATTCAACCGTGACCTGCCTGAATGGAGAGAAGAATTCAAGGCAGAGCTTTTTGAAATGATTGACAACCTTTACAACTGCGTTTCAATCTGCTGCTGGGTTCCCTTCAACGAAGGCTGGGGTCAGTTTGATGCCCTTGAAATCGGCAACAAGGTCAAAGCCTATGACCCCACAAGGTTTGTTGACCACGCAAGCGGCTGGCACGACCAGGGCGGCTGCGATTTCAAGAGTATTCACAAATATATCACACCCATTCACAAGCCCACAAAGCACAGAACAAACGGCAGACCGTTTGTTATCAGCGAATACGGCGGATACAGCTGGAACATCAAGGAACACGCTTGGAATCCGTTGCGTTCATTCGGCTATATCCCCTATCTGAGCAAAGAGGCAATAACAAAAGCTTACGTTAACCTCCACGAAAAACAGGTTATTCCGCTCATCAAGGACGGCCTTTGCGCCACTGTTTACACTCAGGTAAGCGATGTTGAGTTTGAAGTTAACGGCATTTATACCTATGACAGAAAAGTGCTTAAAATAGACGAACAGGCTATCATTGACATCAACAGCAAGCTGACTTATTAAGCAAAGGGAGCTGATTAAAGTGGAAGAAAACACCGGCGCACGCACCCGGCTTCTTCTTATCGTCGATATCCTTAATGTTTATTCAAATGAGAACAACGTGCTAAGCGCAGAAGAAATATGCGCTTACCTTGAGGAGTACGGTATCAAGGCCACAAAGCGCAGTGTTGTGGCGGATATCAAGAGCATTAATTCCACGCCTCATAAGGTTATCTGCGTCACCGCACCTAAAAAAGGCTACTACATAGTCCGGGATTATACTCTCTCTTCGGTTGATTCCTTGCTGACCGCACTCTATTCTTCGGATATGCTGACTGCGACAGAAAGAATCAGCGCAGAAAAAACGATCAGACGGATTATGAGCGTATCAACAGGCGATTTGCTGCTTAACACAACAGAAAGAGTGTCTGCCGAGATTCCCCGTGAACCTGTTCCGTGGGAAAACGTTATGGCTCTGCGTCAGGCAATAAACAACAAAAAAAGAGTCAGGATAACTTATACCGTTACATCTCCGGGCGACAGCTTTTCATCTGTTGAAGCGGTGGAAACAATGGCAGTTAATCCCCTTAGGATTGCCATAAGCACAAACACCATTCTGCTGGTATTCTCACGTATTGATTCAAAAACGGCAGAATGTATGCACATATGCCGCATAAAAAAAGTTGAATTGCTCAACGATAACATTCAGCCTTATTACGGCGACATTTCAGACGCCAAAGGCTTTTTTACGGATACGGTAATCAAGGACCGCCACAAAATTGTTGATTGGGTTTTTCTTAAATTCAAGCGTGAGCACACAGAGTTTGTTAAAAACATTTTTGCCTCGCCTGTTCACATCAGAAAAGACGAGCACGAGGATTACTGCATAGCAAAGGTTTATTCCGTTCTCGATGAACGCCTTGTCGGTTGGCTGTTCAGCTTCAGCGACAGGATTGAAGTTCTTGCCCCGCAGCAATTGCGTGATTTTCTCACGGAGCATGCCCAAACAATAATTAATAAGTATTCAAAATAAAGTCAACGACATTAAAGAGGTTGTTTTATGGCTAAAAAAATAACAGCAATCATTATGGCTTTTGCCTTAATCTTTACGCTTGCTTCCTGCGGCAGATTCGGCAAGCCGCCTGCAAACGAAGCTGAAACCGCACCGGTTGCAAAACCCGTTATATCGGAGGAGATTCCCGCAACCGACAAAAAAATTGCCGTGCTTGTGCCTGCCGGTGAGCAGTTCAACGAAGGCATTATGGCGGCAAATATGCTTCAAGACGAATATTCAGACAACGTTATTGTTAAAGAATACAGCAACTCCTATTCTCTTGCGGACAACGTTGACAATAACATCGTGACGGTTGCAGGTAACGTTGCAAGCGACAGCTCTGTAGGCGCTGTTGTTTTTGCAAAATCAACCCGTCTCACAAGCGAAGCAATCACTGCAGCATTGGCGCAAAATCCCGAGCTTAAAATCATCTGCATTGAGCCGGAGGATTCCGTTGACGCTCTTGCTGCCAAAAGTGACCTTGTGCTTTGTGTTGATTGGGTCAGTGCAGCCGCAGACATCGTTTCGCTTGCCAAAGCAAAAGGTGCAACACAGTTTCTTATGATGTCATTCAACCGCCATCTGGGCACTACAGCTAACCCGGATAACACTACGCTCCTTGCATCAACTGTTAAGAGCGCCATTGCCATGGAATGCGAAAAGCAGGAAATTGAATTTATCTATCACAACTGCCCCGACCCGATTTCCGCTGACGGCATAAACGCCGTTAAAAAAGATATCAGGGACAGCCTTGCAAGATATAAAGAAACCGGCAAGGTTGCCGAAGAAAACGTTGCTGTTTTCTCAACAGATTATTTCATCCAGAATGAACTTATAAACATTGCAAACGAAAACAGATATATCTACATTTCGCCTGCTTTCCCGACGGCGTACAACGGATTAAAAGACTTATATTCGGTTGCGTTGCCTGAGAATCCTTATAACACAGCCGGATTCAAGGCGAATTTGGTTAGTGCAAGCGCAGCTTGCAAAGCAGGCCTCGGCTTCTATAATTATCCGCTTGAAACGGTGCTTCTCACAGGAGCAGTCCACGCTGCGTTTGATATGCTTGCAGGCAAAACGAATTCAGACAATATGGCAGACAGAATCACTCTGCGCCTTAACGATGCCGCCGCAAGCGATGAATTCACCGTTAAGCTCTTCGGCAGCGGAAACAATGTTTTTGCAGCATACTGCCCCGCATATGAGGCAATCAACTGATTCTTTTAACAGTAAGCGGCTTGCATCGGTCAAAAGCCTTTGCAAGCCGCTTTGTTTTATCCTTTTTGATTTTGCAATTGACAAAAACGCAACTGTTATTGTATAATAAATGTGTTAATTGCAACAAGGATGTGACAATATGCACAAGTATTTACCTGTTATTAAAATGTGCGAGCTTTTTGACGGTATAGATGAAACCGTGCTGACGGACGTACTCACCTGCCTTAACGCAGAGGTTAAAAGCTTCCGCAAAGGTGACACGGTGTGCCGTGCAGGTGAATTCGCCAATTCCGCAGGCGTTGTTCTGACGGGAAGAATCTACCTCGAAAGCAACGACTTTTTAGGCAACAAGTCAATCGTAACCGAATTCACGCCCGGCAGATGCTTTGGCGAGAGCTATGCTTTTGCCAAAAACCTGACTATGCCTTTTAACATAGTTGCAAAAGAAAATTCAGATATTCTTGTTTTTGATATGCGCCGCCTCGCAGCGCCGTGTGTTAAAGACTGTATGAATCACCGCCTGCTGACGGATAATCTGCTCTGCTCAATGGCGGCAAAGCACTGTGAGCTTAACAACAAGATCACTCACCTTTCACGCAGAACAACCCGTGAAAAACTGATTTCATACCTTTCAGAGCAGGCAAACCTTCAGAAAACAATTATTTTTACAATCCCGTTTAACCGCCAGGAGCTTGCCGATTATCTTTCGGTTGAAAGAAGCGCAATGTCAAAGGAGCTTGCCCGAATGAAAGCAGACGGTCTGATTGACTATGACGGAAGAACGTTTAAGCTCAAAATATAACACACGAAAGAGTCTGTCTCACGAAGCGAAGAACAAAAGAAACGTAATAAAATAAGAATGGCTTGCAGAGGAAACCAAACCTTTGCAAGCCATTTTAATTACTATTATAGAATTAATAACAATTATTTCTTCTTGTTTGCTTCGCGAAGCTCAACTCTGCGGATTTTGCCGCTGATAGTCTTAGGCAGCTCTTCTCTGAATTCAACGATTCTGGGATATTTATAAGGTGCCGTGTGCTCCTTGACGTAGGTCTGGATTTCTTTCTTGAGGGCGTCGCTCTTTTCAGTTCCCTTTGTAAGAACAATATCCGCCTTAACAACCTGACCTCTGATTTCGTCGGGTGCAGCTGAAACGGCGCATTCAAGAACATAGGGAAGCTCCATAATAACGCTTTCTATCTCAAACGGGCCGATGCGGTAGCCTGATGATTTGATAACGTCGTCAACTCTGCCGACATACCAGAAGAAGCCGTCTTCATCTCTCCAAGCAGTATCGCCTGTGTGATAGATATTATCGTGCCAGGCTTCCTTTGTCTTTTCTTCGTCAAGATAATATTCCATAAACAGGCCGCAGGGTGAGCCTGCATCTGTTCTGACAACGATTTCGCCAACCTCGCCGACCTTTGCCGGATTGCCCTCTGCCGTGATGATATCAACGTCAAACAGCGGACTGGGTTTACCCATTGAGCCAACTTTGATTGACGTGCCAACAAAGTTTGCAAGAGCAAGGGTTGTTTCTGTCTGGCCAAAGCCTTCCATAAGTCTGATGCCCGTTGCCTTGAGGAACTGCTGGAACACCTCGGGGTTGAGAGCTTCGCCCGCAGTTGTGGCATACTTGATTGAGCTCAGGTCATAGTTTGCAAGGTCTTCTTTAACGAAGAAGCGATACATTGTGGGCGGTGCGCAGAAGGTTGTTATCTTATGCTTGCCAATCATTTTAAGGATATCATCAGCAACAAAACGGTCAAAGTCATAAGTGAAAACTCCTGCTTCGCAGAGCCACTGGCCGTAAAGCTTGCCCCAGAGTGCCTTGCCCCAGCCTGTATCGGAAATGGTGAAATGCAAACCGTTGGGGTCAACGTTATGCCAATATTTTGCCGTAATGAAATGACCGAGAGGATATCTGTGGGTGTGAAGTGCGATTTTGGGGTAACCTGTTGTGCCCGAGGTGAAGAACATAAGCATCGGGTCATAACCGAATGCGCCATCTTCGGGTGAAGGTCTTTCAAACACGTCGCTGAAAGTGCAATATTCTTTATCAAAGCTGAACCAGCCTTCACGCTCGCCGTGAGCGATGATTTTTGTTTTAAGGCCGGGACATTTTGCGGCTGCAAGCTCAACCTGGTGGGCAACGTCACCGTCTGCGGTGCAAACGATTGCGCTGATTTTGCCTGCATTGAAGCGATATTCAAAATCGTGCTCAACAAGCTGGTTTGTTGCAGGAACAACGATTGCGCCTATCTTATGAAGAGCAAGGATTGCGAACCAGAACTGATAGTGACGCTTGAGAACAAGCATAACCTTATCGCCCTTCTTGATACCGAGCGATTTGAAATAGTTAGCCGTCATTGCGGAATGGCGGCTCATATCGCTGAAGGTGAAGCGTCTTTCAACGCCGTCTCTGTCAACGTGGAGCATCGCAGTTTTATCAGGCGTTTTCTTTGCGATTTCGTCAACAACGTCAAAAGCAAAGTTAAACTTATCGTCATCCTTGAACTTGATGCCGTTGAGAACGCCGTTTTCATCAAGAGTTGTTTCAATGAACTTTGCTGCAACGGGGTTGGGAATGTTGGCAAGGTCAACGTTTGTTGTGCTTGCAGTTTTGATTTCTTCAACGTAATCGCTCATTTCGGTTGAACCGTCGGGAGCGATAACGATTGCATAAAATTCACATTCCTGGCCGCCGACGGCGATTTCGTTATGGGGAACGGAGGAATCAAAATAGATGCAGTCGCCCTCGTTAAGAGTTTCCGTTCTGTCACCGATTATCATTTTGAGCGTGCCTCTGATAACGATGTTTATTTCCTGACCCTCATGGCTAACGCAATGGTAAGGAGGATTGAGAGCCTCTTCCGAATAAGGAATTATAACTCTGAAAGGCTCTGCAATTTTATTTTTGAAGAAAGGCGCAAGACGGTTATAAACGAAGCCCTCTCTTCTTGTGATGGGCATTCCCTCGCCTTTTCTTGTTACGGTGTATTCCGTAAGGCTGGGGCTGCTGCCCTCCATAATATCTGTGATTTCAACGCCGCAAACCTGAGCAAGGTTATAGATAAACGTGAAGCTGAAATCACGGCTGCCCGACTCATAGAAGCAATATTCTTCTTCGCTCAAACCGATTTTTTCTGCCATTTCACGCTGCGAAAGACCCATATCAAGGCGAAGCGCAATAATTCGCTGAGCAACCTCCATGATTTTGTTTTCAACTGAACCTTGACCGAAAGTTATCATCATTCATTCTCCTTTCTGATGATTTTGGATTTGCTGCTTTGGGGAATAAAAAAACGCCCCAAAACAGAATTGACTCTGCTTTGAGACGAGTAAAATCTACCCGCGGTACCACTCAAATTGCGCACAGTGCGCCGCTCAACAGGCTCCAACAAGCCTTATGCCTTAACGCGGCATCAACGGAAGCTGTCTACTCACCCTGCGGCTTTCGGAGCTTCGGCTCGGAAGGGATAGCTCTTGATATGCTTCGCTGACGGCTCGCACCAAACGCCGCCTCTCTGGAAACTCTGCAAATCAGCTTTCTTCGTCATCGCTTTGTTTTTTAACTTGCTAATAGAATAACACCGCAATTACCGTTTGTCAACAGTTTTTTGCACAAAAGGGAGATTTATTTCACAGAAAAATTCTGCGATAAATCTCCCTTTATCTTAATTGTTATAATAAACTAATCATAAATATAGTTCTTCGGATTCTGGGTTTCTCCCCTGTAGATAACCTCAAAATGAAGGTGAGGTCCCGTGGAGTTACCTGTTGAGCCGACCCTGCCGATTGTTCTGCCGGCCTCAACGTAATCGCCGACCTTGACGGTTATTGAGCCGCTTATCATATGGGCATAGCGTGTTTTATAGCCGTCGCCGTGGTTTATGAGAACCATATTGCCGTAACCCGAGCTGCTTCGCTGAACAACTTCAACCGTTCCGCTTCTTGAAGCAACAACGGGTGTGCCGCTGGCTCCGCCGCCGGCTTTGATAAGGTCAATGCCGTTATGCCAACCGCTGTTACGCCAACCGTAAGGTGAGCTGACATAATGGCAGCTCGGAGCAGGCCAGAGGAAGCCTGACTGTGAAGGTGAGCCGACGTAAACACCGTCATAGTATGTCTTTGTGCCCACAACAACTATTTCGTCAACGGGCTCAACTATGGTTTCATAGTCATACTTGGTGTCAACAATTTCACCGTCAATATAAATCTTTGTTCTGATAACACGCTCAAGGCCGTCAATACCCTTTTGCTCAACCTTTTTATATCCGCTGTATTTGGTTGAGTCTTTTTTCTTGACGGTATCAAAACTGATATCTCTGAGTTCGGTTGTTGTTACCGTCTTTTTAATGTTTATAAGACCCTTTGCCTGTTTAACGGTAACGCTGTCACCCGCAAGCATATTTTCAAAATCATAATCGGGGTTCATCTCAACGATATCCGCTTCATCAATATTGTGTTCTTCAGCAATTGAAGCAAGAGTATCACCCTCGCTTACTGTGTGGAAAACTGCCTCTTCCTTGGGTTGTGAAAGCTTTTCCGAAAGCGTTACTGCGTCCCACATAACACTTTCATCATCTCTGTAAAGTCCTTGAACATAATCAATGTTCTGGGCAAAACCGACAACATAGCCTTCTTCCCGAGCCTGAACCTCATAGGGCTCCAGAATATTATAGAAAACGCTTTTTGCATCGGCTTCGTTTTTAACTGCACAGATAAATTTGCCGTCAACATAAACACCGCAGGCGTTGGTAAGGTTATCAACCGAATTTTCAATCATCTTATCCGATATAGCCTGCGCATCGTTTAATGCTTCAACAGAAATAACGGCAATCTTATATTCGGCACGCAGGTTTGCGGAGAGAGCAACGCCGGCTTCGCTTTCTGCCGAAAAGTCACCTGTTGAGAGCCTGTTTTTAACAATGTCCTTTGCCTCAACGTAAACCGACTCATTGTTGATATAGCCAATACTTTTATTATTATAAATAACTTCAAGAGCAAAGGTGACTCCGCTCCAATAATTAAGGGTTATCACCAAAACAATAACTGCCAAAACAGGCATCGCCATATTGGCGGCGGATTTGAGAAGCTTTTTATGCTTTGATATTGCTTTTTTAACATAATGAGCAATAATACCGGGAATACTCAACGGCTTACGCAAAGCTTTTTTTATGGATTTTGAAGCGTTTTTGATTTCCCTGCGGAAATGCACCATCTCGCGCAAGGTGCTTCTGATATGTTCCCTGAACCTGACTTTTGTTTTTGCCGTGGATTTGCCGAAAACACGCCTGAAAATCAGAAACGGTAATTTGATTAGTTTGAAAATGAACAAAAATACGGTTTTGATTACTCTTGAAACCGCATCACCCAGTCCGTAAATAAAGGCGTAAGCTGCATTTGCCTGTGACAAATCAAATGACGGTTTTTCTTCTTCGGGTGCTTCTTCTTTTTTGGGCGAGCCTGTTTCTTCGGAAAGCACCGACGCTTTATCCGTGGTGATGAGCGCATCCATTCTTTCGATTTCTTCAGAAACAACCGAGGTATCCGCCTCAAAATCAAGAAGCGGTTTTTTGCTTTTGCCGCTCTCGCCGGACAAAGCAGCTGCATTGCTCTGGGCTTCTTCAAGATGGATTGTATATCTTCGCTCTATATCCTCAAATATAGCCTGCAGCTCGGCTTCACGGCGCTTTTTATCACGCCTTATCAGCTCTTCCTCACGGGTGAACTTTTTGGGCGCACCTGAATAAACCTCTTTCAAATCATAGAAACCGTCTGTGATTTCATCAAGAAGCTTGTCAGGCTGAGCATTATCAACTTTTCTTTTATCTTCGCTCATATTTACGCTCCGTTAAACATAACGCCGTTGATTATAATATATTGCTTTGACATTTGCAAGCCTGATAAAGTAAACAGTCTGTTAACGTCTGCCCAGGGCATCAATATATCTTGCAAGCGCATCCTGCCAAGCAGGCAACCTGCCAAAGCCGTTTTGGTCGAGTGATTTTTTGCTCATTCTTGAATTGAGGGGTCTGACTGCTGCAGTTTTATATTCCGCACTTGTGACGGGGATTATTTTTGTGTTTTTGCCTGCAAGTCTCATAATCTCGCCGGCAAATTCCGCCCAGGTGCAAAGCCCTTCGTTTGTGGCATGGTAAACGCCGTATTTTTCTGTCTGAATCATATTGCAAAGCAGAATTGCAAGGTCGTAAGTATATGTCGGTGAACCTGTCTGGTCATTAACAACGGTAAGCTCTTCACGGGTTTCGGCAAGGCGAAGCATTGTTTTGACAAAGTTTTTGCCGTTGACGCCAAAAACCCACGAGATCCTGACGATGAAGCATTTATCGCAGTTTTGCAGAGCCGCTTCTTCGCCTGCAAGCTTTGAAGCTCCGTAATGGTTACACGGCGCTTTTGGCGAATCGGTTTCAAACTCTTCTTCGCCCTTGCCGCTGAAAACGTAATCCGTACTGATATAGATAAGCTTGCTGCTGCACTTTTTGCAAGCTTCGGCAACGTTGCGTGTTCCTGCTTCGTTGACAGCGGAGCAAAGCTCTTTTTCTGTTTCGGCATTATCAACTGCGGTGTAAGCTGCACAGTGAATAACACCGTCAGGCTTTTCACTTAAAATAAAAGCCTCAACAGCCGCTTTATCGGTTATATCAACCTGCGGCAAATCCATTCCGACTGCCTGTATGCCGCAAAGCTCAAGCCTTTGCATAACGTCATATCCAAGCTGACCTGCAGCACCGGTAACAACAACTTTCATACCTGCTCCTGTTCAAAATAAGCATATTTTCAAACTATTTTAGCACATTTTAAAAAATATCTCAATATTTTTTTAAAATTCGCTTTTTTATTTTTAAAAAATGTGTTAGAATAAATGCATATGATTCAGAGGAGACTTCTCAATGGCATTTAAAAACATAGTTGACCTTCACACCCACACCGACAATTCTTTTGACGGCAACCATTCAACAATGTTTCTTTGCGAAACGGCATATATGAAAGGTCTGCGTGCCGTTGCATTCACGGACCACCTTGAAATGGACACGTTTTTTAAAGGCAGCTTTGAAAAAACAGCTATCCACTCCTTCTTTGAGGTTTCAAAAGCACGCTCGGCATTCAAAGGCAGGCTGATTGTTTGCTCGGGTGCGGAATTGGGGCAGCCGGTTTATAACACTGAGCTTTCTGACAAGCTTATCTCCACAATAAAATACGATCTCGTCATCGGTTCAATCCATAATTTGCCGGGCAAAGACGATTTTTACTATATGAATTTTGACGATGAAAGCATTGACTATAAGGCTTTGCTCAAGGAATACTTTGAGTGGGAGCTCAAGCTTGCTCAATGGAATGGCTTTGATACGCTTGCTCATCTGACATACCCCCTGCGTTACATTGTCGGCAACTATAAAAAGCCTGTTGATATGACCGATTACGCAGAAATAATTGACGAAATTCTTGTTACGCTCATAAAAAATGAAAAATCGCTTGAAATCAACACCGGCGGTCTGCGCCAACCTATCGGCGAAACGTCACCTAACGAAGCTATTCTGCGCCGCTATAAAGAGCTCGGCGGCAAACTACTGACCATCGGCTCCGACGCTCATTTTGTTGAGCACCTTGGTGCAGGCGTTGAACAGGGCTATGAAATGGCTCTGCGTTGCGGCTTTGATTCGATTGCAGTTTATCAGAACAGAACACCCACGCTTATTCCCATTGAATAAAGAAAGGGAGCAGCAGATATGATTAACGTTATTGCACCGGCAAAAATCAACCTTTTTCTTGATATCCTCGGCAGGCTTGAAAACGGCTTTCACAGCCTCTTTATGGTTATGCAGTCGGTTGACCTTTGTGACGAAATAACCGTTGACAAAGGTGAAGGCGGCATTTCGCTCACCTGCTCTGACGAGCGTTTGCCGCAAGACGAAAGAAACATTGCTTTTAAAGCTGCACAGGCGTTTTTCAAAGCAACAGGCATTGAACCCAACGCTGTTATCACCGTAACCAAAAAAATTCCGTTTGAAGCAGGTCTTGCAGGCGGAAGCGCAGATGCGGCGGCGGTAATAGTCGGTCTTGACAAACTTTACGGCACAAACCTTTCAAAGCAAACAATGTGCGAAATCGGTCTTACCGTCGGCAGCGACGTACCTTTCTGCATCAAGGGCGGCACTTGCATCGCCCAGAACAGAGGAGAGGTGCTCTCAAGAGTAAAGCCCCTCAAAGAATGCTTCATTGTCATTGCCAAACCCGAAAAAGGCGTTTCAACCGCTCAGGCTTTTGCCGCAGCTGACAGCGCTCACATTTATCATCCCGATAACATCAGAATGCTTGACGCTTGCTCAAAAGGTGACTTTGACGGCATCTGCAAACACGCAAGCAACGTTTTTGAACAGGTTATTGAGGTTGTTGAAAGAGTTGAAATCAAATACGTTATGCGCAACCACGGAGCTGTGCTTTATCAGATGAGCGGAAGCGGACCAAGCGTTTTCGGCCTTTTTGACAGCAAGGAAGATGCAGAAGCCTGTGCCGAAGAACTCAAAACAAACTGCAAAGACGTTTTTGTTACAAAGCCCGTTAACCACGGCGCAAAAATAATATAACAGCGCATATCCTGTTAAATCAACAGACCGCACGGCAAAATTTTTATTTTGCCGTGCGTTTTTTATTGACCTTACGCTCAAAAAATGATAAACTTTTTGGTTAGAAGAAGGTGTCAGTTTTGAATATTCCCCGAAAACGTGAATCAAGAATAATTTTTATATGCTGGCTTGCTTACACCACCGCATATGTCGGCAGGCTCAACTTCAGCGCTTCAAACGTTGCCATAATCGAAGCTCTGAATGCAACAAAGCCCGAGGCAGGCCTTGTAAGCTCGTTCTTTTTCTTTGCTTACGGTGCAGGTCAGCTCGTAAACGGTATCCTGTCAAAATATTACAATGCAAAATATATGATATTCGGCTCGCTGACGGTTTCGGCAGCGCTTAACCTGCTGATGCCGCTTTGCAGCGATATTTCGGCAATGAAATATATCTGGCTTTTAAACGGTATGGCTCAATCCGTTTTATGGAGCACGCTGATAAAAACGCTCTCCGATTTTGTGACGGACAAAAGACTGCCTTCTGCGATACTTGCAATGAGCACAACCGTTGCCATCGGCACGCTTATTTCATACGGCATCTCGGCAATTTTTGCTCAATCCGGAGTGTGGCAGGCTGTTTTTTACGTTGCAGGCGTTGCGCTGATCATTTCAGCTTTTGTGTGGCTTGCTCTTTTCGGGCCTTCACAGAAAAAGGAAATTCCGCAAGCAGAAACGCAGGCTGCAGCAAGCAAAACCAAATTAAGCAAAGCAGTTGGTTTGGCTCTTTCGCTTGCAGCAATTGCCGGCATTGCAAACGGATTCATCAAAGACGGAATAACCACCTGGGTGCCTTCGGTGCTTTATGAAGAATTCGGACTCACCAAGTCTTTTTCAATTTTGCTTGCGCTGTTTCTGCCTATGGTTTCAACCCTCGGCGCATCAATTGCCAAGAAAACTCACGAAAAAATCAGAACACATTCCACTATGAATATGGTCTTTTATTCCATCGCCTCCGTTTTATGTGCAGGAATCATTCTGTCACTGCGTGCACGCAGCTTGCCTGCAATTATGGTTTGCTTCATCGGGCTTTCGTGCTCAATGGCAATGGTGAACAACGTTATAACAAGTATGTTTGCGCTTGACCACCGCAATTGCCTTAACGCAGGTTTTGCTGCAGGTCTGCTCAACACCTTCTGCTATATTGGCAGCACAGCCACAACCTATGTGCTTGGTGCAGTTTCGCAGGCAAAGGGCTGGAATGCCGTTTTTATGATTATGCTTACCGTCTGCCTTGCAGCATCCGTTATATGCTTCACAGGGCTTATCGCTAAAAGAAAGGAAAAGATAGTATGATAAGATTTGACTGCGATTACCTTGAGGGAGCTCATCCGCTTATTCTTAAAAAGCTGAGCGAAACAAATATGGAGCAAAGCGCAGGCTACGGCTGTGACGAGCACTGCGAGAACGCAAAATCCTTAATCAAAAAAATCTGCAACGCACCTGAAAGTGACGTTCATTTTCTTGTTGGCGGCACTCAGACAAACACGGCGGTGATTTGCAGCGCTCTGCGACCGCATCAGGGAGTCATCAGCCCCGAAACAGGTCATATTAACGTGCACGAAAGCGGAGCAATCGAAGCAACCGGCCACAAGGTGCTTGCTCTGCCGGCTCCCGAAGGAAAGTTGAATGCGAACGAACTTGATAAATTTCTTACCGACAATGAAAACGACCCTGTCAGAGAGCATATGGTGCAGCCGGGTATGGTTTATATTTCATTCCCCACAGAAGGCGGCACTTTATATTCCAAGCAAGAATTGACCGATTTATATTCGGTTTGCCGCAGCCACGATATACCGCTTTATATTGACGGCGCACGCCTGGGATACGGCCTTGCGGCTGAAACAAATGACCTTGACATAACCGATTTTGCAAAGCTCTGTGATGCGTTTTATATCGGCGGCACAAAGGTTGGCGCTCTTTTCGGCGAAGCGCTTGTTATCAACAGCGACAGGCTCAAAAAAGATTTCCGTTATATAATCAAACAAAAGGGCGGACTGCTTGCCAAGGGCAGACTGCTCGGTATTCAGTTTGAAACTCTTTTTGAAAACGGACTTTATTTTGAAATATCAAAGCACGCTGTCAAATGCGCAAAAAGAATACAGAGTATATTCGAAAGCAAAGGCTGCGATTTTCTGTTTGAATCGGAAACAAACCAGCAGTTTCCGATTCTGCCCGACGATAAAACAGAAGCAATATTTAAAAAATGCACGGGTGAAATCTGGTGCAGCGTTGGCGGCGGCAAAAGCGCCGTAAGATTCTGCTCAAGTTGGGCAACAACAGAAGAAAGCCTTGATATGCTTGAAGAAACAGTTAACGAAATTATTTGAGGGGACGGGTGCTTAAATGTCATCTGCAGTATTGGAGCTTGAAATTTTTCTCAACAAACTCAAAAACAAAAGATACTTTGATTACGCCAAAAACTCGGTTGATAATTTGCCGGAAAACTTTACGGTAACTTTTCACGCAGGCGCTTTAAGAACAAAGCCCAACACGCTTGAATCAATCAGAGCCGCCCTTGATTACGGCGCAAAGGTGGTTGAGTTTGACGTTTCATTCAGACCTGACGGCACTGCGGTTATTATCCACGCCGATGCACCAAAAGCGAATGAGGGCGTTTTGCTTGATGAAGCTCTTGCGGTTGTTGCAACAGATAAGGAATGCAAAATAAACCTTGATATCAAATCAACCGCCAATCTGCCGCAGGTTGACGAGCTTGTTAAAAAGCACGGACTTTTTGAGCGTGTGTTTTATACGGGAGTTTTTGAGGATTGGGTTGAAACAGTCAGAAGCAGTTCCGATATCCCCTATTATCTTAATCACAAGCTGACAAAAGAAGAATCATACGATGAAACGCTTTTGCAAAAGCTTGCCGACAAAATGATTTCTCTGGGAGCAATCGGGCTTAACAGCAATTTCAAAAACGCCAGCGCAATTGCAACACGTGTTATGCACAAAAACGGTTTGCTTGTTTCACTCTGGACGGCCAACAAAGCGGCGGATATGGCAAGGGTTATTGCCTGTCTGCCCGATAATATTACAACAAAAAAACCGCATATACTTTTAAAAATGATATAAAAAACGGAGCATCGGCAGCTAAACCGATGCTCCTGTTTTTTGTTTGATTAAAGTCCCATTGTTTCCATAAGCTTTGCGGAAATTGCTTTTTGTCTTGCCATAGCAACTTCGGAATTTTCACCCTTGACGGAGAAATAAAGCTTGAGCTTGGGCTCTGTGCCCGAAGGTCTTGCCGCTGCCCATGAGCCGTCATTGAAATCAAAGCGAAGAACGTTTTCTTTGGGCAAGCCGTCGATGCCATTTGAATAATCCTTGAGTGCGGCAAGGTCATCAAACGCCTTTGTGCCGTTTTCTCTGAGAAGCTGCATTGAAGCCTGAATCTTTTCTGCGCCCTCTTTGCCCTTGAGAACGATTGTTTCAAGGCAGTCAAAGTAATAACCGTAAGCGGCATAGATATCGTTGAGAGCATCAATAAGAGTTTTGCCCTGATTCTTATAGTAAGCAGCCATTTCCGCAATAAGCATTGAAGCCGAAACGGCATCCTTATCTCTTGCGTGTGTGCCTGCAAGATAGCCGTAGCTTTCTTCATAGCCAAAGAGGAAGGTTTTTTCGCCGTTTTCTTCCCAGTTGCAGATTTTTTCGCCGATATATTTGAAACCTGTAAGAGTCTGAACGGTTTCTGCACCGTGACTCTCTGCAATAGCCGCACCCAGGCCGCTGGTTACGATTGTTTTAACAACCGCAGCGTTTGCAGGCATTGAATCTTTTCTGAATTTGAGAACAAAATCAACAAGCAGTGCGCCCGTCTGGTTGCCCGTGAGAAGACGATATTCGCCGTTATGGCAAACGCCCACGCCTACTCTGTCGCAGTCGGGGTCTGTGCCGATAACGATATCCGCACCCTCTGCCTCTGCCTGCTTAAGAGCGTAGTTGAGAGCATCTTTTTCTTCGGGGTTGGGTGAGCGGACTGTTGAGAAGTTACCGTCAGGAAGCTCCTGCTCTTTTACGATTGAAACGTTTTTGCCTGCAAGAATCTTTCTGACGGGGATATTGCCTGTGCCGTGAAGGGCGGTATAAACGATTTTAAGCTCGCTTGCTTCGTTATAAACGCTCTGTTTTTTAACCTCTGCAAGGAAAGCATCAAGTGTTTCTTCGCCGATTTCAACAAGAAGTCCGTTTGCCTTTGCTTCATCAGCACTCATAAAAGGAATAGCTTTGAGGTCTGTAACTGCATTAACATATGCAATAACCTTATCCGCATAAACAGGCACAAGCTGGCAGCCCTTTGAATCATAAACCTTATAGCCGTTATATTCCTTGGGATTGTGGCTTGCGGTAAGAACGATACCCGCAGTGCAGTTATGGTATCTGACAGCAAAAGAAAGAACGGGTGTGGGCATAAGGGTGTTGAAAAGATAAGTCTTAATGCCTGCAGCGTTGAGAACGGAAGCTGCATCTGCCGCAAAAGCAGCGGAATTATTGCGTGAATCATAAGCGATTGCAACTGATTTTTCGCCGCTGAACTCTGCGTTAAGATAATCGGCAAGGCCCTTTGTTGCCTTGGCAACGGTATACTTATTCATTCTGTTGGGGCCTGCACCCATAATGCCTCTCAGACCGCCTGTGCCGAATTCAAGTTCTTTATAGAATCTGTCTTCGAGCTCTTTTTTGTCTGTGATAGCTTCGAGCTCCGCCTTTGTTGCTTCATCAAAAGTGAGCCAATATTCATAACCTGTCATAATTTATTTCCTCCAAAATTCATATTTCAAAACCAAGTGTTATTATTTCAAACGGTGCATATTCAATTTTCTCTGCCGCACCGATTTCGTCCTCAAGCAAATTGAGGATTTTTGCTTTCTTCGGCAAATTGAGAATACCTCTTTCGCCGTTTTGTTCGCTTAACCTGACAACAACCATTTTGCCGTTTTCGGAAAGCTTGACCGCCTGCAGCCAGAGCTTATCAGCAAATGAAAAATCACAGTCAAAATCAGCCTTGCCAAGCGGAACATTATATTCAAACGCAGCTTTATTTATGCCTGCATCAACTGCATCGCCTGAATGAGGGTAAATCATATAGCAGAAATCGTGCCTGCCTATATCCGACGTCGGGTCAGGGCGGATTGTGGCACGCAACAGAGAAAGCGCCATAACGTTATTCTCTGCAGAAACGCCGTATTTACCCTGATTGATGAGGGCAACGCCGCCGCCGTGCTCGCTCATATCGCACCATTTATGGTGGCAAACCTCAAAGCGAGCCTGCTGCCACGAGGTGTTGCGGTGAGTTTCACGGCGGATAAAGCCAGCCGAAGTGTCGCAAACAAGCTCTCTTGAAAGCACGTTGCAACCAAACTCAACCTTGGCAAGGCGGTGTTTTTCGTTCCAGTCAACAATGTTTTCAACCTCAATTCCCCTTGAACGGCGGAAAAGGCGAATCAACATCTGCCAGGTGCTTTTTGCCGTTGCAAGAGTTACGGCAAACTCGGCGCATTCGTCATCGCTCTTAACAAATTCAAGCGGTTTTTCAATTGTGATTTCTTCCTGCTTATCTTTATAATTCGGCAGAATATCCCATGCATCATAGTTGCCGGGAGTATCGTGATAAATCTTAAGCTTATTGAAATCGCCCTTTGACCATTCACGGCAAAGCTCGTTATCACGCAGCGAGATTATGCTGCCGTCGGGAGCAAATTCAACGGAATAAAACGGAGTTTTTATTTTAAGTCCGTCACGCTCAAGCCAGCCTTCTGCTTTCTCCGTTTTTATTTCACCGCAGGAAAGAGCGGAAATTCCAGGCACGGCATAGAAGCCGCTTATACCGTTCCTTGTGAACATACCGTCTTCATCGGATATGAACGTTAACGAGTTTCTTTCAAAATTGAGCGAATTGAAATGTTTTTTGCCGCTGCCGATAATCTCTTTAAGCTCTCGCTCCATCTGCTCATAATCAGCCATGGCATCACGGTAAACAGGCGTGATGTGGCTGCCGGGGATAATATCGTGGAACTGATTTATCATCAGCTTTTTATAAATCTCACGAAGCTTTTCGGCAGGATATTCAACACCCTTCTTCATACGGAGAACGGAGCGCAGCTCTGCTTCACGCAGCATAAATTCAAGCTTACGGTTAAGAGCCTTGAGGTTTGATTTTGTTGTAAAAGTACCTCTGTGCATCTCAAGATAAAGCTCACCGTCCCAGACGGAAAGTTTCTCGTTGCCATCAAAGTTTTTATGCAAAAACTCTTTGCCCGTTGTGTGCTCGGTTTCAGGCATAACCGAAAGCTTTTCAAAGCGGTGCATAAGCTCAACCATTTCTTCGGTTGCGCCGCTGCCGCCGTCGCCGTAGCCGAACATCTGCAGCGTTGCGCTGCCCGTATTTTTATCCTGATAAGCTTCCCAGTTATCCGCAACCTGACTCGGCATATTCCACGAAATAAAGTGTGTGGGAGGCACGCAGGCATAAACCTCGGAGCCGTCAATACCTCGCCAGATGAAGTTATTATGCGGAAATCTGTTTGTATCGTTCCACGTTGACATTTTGTTTGATACAAAATAATCAACGCCGCTTTTTTTCAATATCTGCGGCAGAATCCAGCTGTTTCCAAAAACGTCGGGCAGCCAGCAGTTATCAACCGTTATGCCGAATTTTTCTCTGAAAAAGCTCTGTCCGTAAAGACACTGCCTGATCAAGCTTTCGCACGACGGCACGTTGCAGTCGGGCTCAACGTACATTGCGCCAACAGGCTCAAACCTGCCCTCGGCTATTCTCTGTTTAAGCTCTTCAAAGATTTCAGGGTAATATTTTTCAACCGTTTCATAAGTATATGCCTGTGTGTGGGCATACTTGAAATCGGGGTATTTATCCATCAGTCGCAGCTGAATCAAAACCGTGCGAAGATTTTTCTGAACGGCGTGGATTCTGCGCCAATAATAAGCAATATCAAGGTGGGAATGTGCAACAAGCGCAACCTTTCCGCTGCCTTTATAGTCTTTATTTGAAAAGACGTTTTCTTCAATGTAAGCCGATGCCTCTCTTACGTCTTCGGTCTTTATATCATCAAAATCAATGCAGTTGAGCGCTTTATCGAGTGAATCAATAACAGAAGCAGAAAAATCCTCGTTGAACGCTCCGCTTAAAGCCGCATCAAGAAGCATCTCGATATCATAGACAAGCGAAGTTACCGCTTCATTGACAACTGCTATATATCCGCCCTCAAAAATCTGCCTGCAACCTCTGACGGAAAGGCTCTCGGGGTTACGCTCATCGTCAGGCTTTGAGCGGTTATATCCCATAATCTCAAAATGCAGTTTTCTGCCCTCAACGTATTCGGAAAGATTCATTCTTTCTCTGTTGGGGTCAATGCCGCCGACATATCTGCCGTTGACTTTAACAATCATTTCAGCAGCAGTCTTAAGCAAAAAGCAGAACTTTTTGCCTGCAAGATGCTCGGGCAATTCATAGTCCGCTTCAATAAATGCAGTGCCGTCGGGAGTGAAATACATATCTCCTTTTTTGAGAGGTTTCGGAGCTTCATCGTAAAACTCAAAATTCATCTCGGAGGTCTGACGTGCCTCACGGATAACAAACGTTTCAATCTCGTGTTTTTCGGAATAAACCGCCCTTTTGAGCCAGCCGAAACGAAGCTTTACCCATTCCTCGGGGCGCATACTGCGGCGTTCAACCTTGATATGAGCCATTCAGCCACCTCCTTAAACATCCTGAAAATAAGGCTTTTTGCGTATGCCGATAACCTTCACCTTGCGGTTAAGGTCGGCTTCAATTCTTTCTTCAATCCACTTTAAGCAGCGGTCAAGAATAAGGCATTTGGAGCATTCGCCCTGCAGAAGCACTGTCACTTCGCCGCCGTTTTCTGAAACAAAAGTTATTTCGCCGCCGTCACCCTGCAGACGGGGTCTGATATACTCATTGATATATTTTTCCATTGCTTCTGCTTCCCTTTCAAAAAATTCCATTTTGATTATATCACCATAATTTTTCAAGCGCAATTAAAAAATGGAAAAAAATACATAAATATTTATTTTTAATCTTTAAATACGCATATCCTTATGTTAAAATAAAGACGAAAGGTGTAAAATAATACGGATTCGGGGTGAAACAATGTATATTTTAACAAGCAAACAGATGTATGAAGCGGAGTGCAATGCCGTTAAAAGAGGAATAAGCTTTCCTCAGCTTATGGAAAACGCCGGCACTGCCTGCGCAAAGCTGATTAAAAAGCACTTTTGCATAACAAAAGAAAACACACAAAATATTCTTGTAATCTGCGGCAAGGGTAAAAACGGCGGCGACGGTTTTGTTATTGCACGCAAAATGCGTGAATACGGCTGCGAAGTCAAAATTATGCTTGCCTGCGGCGAGCCGAAGGACGAAATATCAAGAAGTATGTTTTCGCTTGCAGAAGTGATGGGAATTGATATTTTAAAATACAATAACAATCTCACACTTCTCAAAAGATATATTGAAGAAGCAGATATCATTGTAGATGCGGTTTTCGGCACAGGTTTTTCGGGCGCACTCAATCAGCCTCTTTCCGCACTTGCAAAAGCAGTTAATTCGGCAAGCGCAAAAACGGTTGCCGTTGACGTGCCGAGCGGTGCTGATTGCGACGCCGCAACAGTTGACGGCGCTGTGTTCAAAGCTGATATGACTATTGCGATATCGGCATACAAACCCATTCATGCTCTCAAACCCTATAACGCATTCTGCGGCAGAACGATTATTGCCGACATCGGAATGATTGAAAGCGATTTCAAAAAACTCGAGAGCGTAACCTGTTTCACGCTTGAATTAAAAGACGTAAAAAAGATGCTGCCGAAGCGCAAGCCTGTTTCAAACAAAGGCACCTACGGCAGAGCCTTGTTGGTTTGCGGCAGTATGAAAATGACAGGCGCCGCCGTTCTTGCCGCAAACGGTGCACTCAGAACAGGCGCAGGTCTTGTAACTCTTGCTTTTCCGCAGAGTGCGTACCCTGCCATTGCCCCGAAGCTGACAGAGCCTTTATTTTTGCCGCTTGAATCAAACTTTGAAGGCACGTTTGCATTTTCTGCCCTTGGCGGAATAACGGAAGCCGCAAGAAACGCAACCGCCGTTCTGATCGGCTGCGGCATCGGCTTCAACAAAGACACATCAAGAATAGTTCATAACGCAGTCAAAGAAATAAAATCACCAATGATTATTGATGCCGACGGCATAAATGCGCTCAGCACCAATATAGATATACTGAAGGAAGCACAGGCACCCATCGTTCTTACACCTCACCCGGGTGAAATGAGCAGGCTTTGCGGCAAAAGCATCGCAGAAATCATTGCCAATCCGGTTGCTGTCGCTTATGAATTTGCCTGTAAATACGGCGTAACCGTTGTTCTCAAAGGAGCAAACACGGTTATCTGCGACCCGCAAAACGCAGTTTACGTTAACACAACGGGCAACGCAGGTCTGGCAAGAGGCGGAAGCGGCGATTTGCTTGCAGGTATGACCGTTTCGCTTGTTGCTCAAGGTATGAAGCCTTTTGATGCTGCCGTTTGTGCGGTTTATCTGCACGGTCTTGCAGCAGATGCCGTTGCAGCAAAAACGTCAATGAGAGGTATGCTGCCGAGCGACGTTGCCGACGTTTTGCCCGTGCTTTTTTCAAAATTTGAATAGCAGGTGATTTTCTGAAAAAGGTTTTGTTGCTTTTGGCGGTGATGCTGACAGTATTCACTGCAGGATGTGAAAAACAAAACAAAGAGAACCCATCGTCACAGGAAATCTGCAACTGCTTCACGGCAAAAGCAGAAATAACGTTCAGGGATATGTTTATGACAGCGCAAATAACCAGATGCGAAAACGGCGAATTCAGAGTTAAATTCATCACACCCGAATCACTCGCTACGCTTGAAATAATCTGCCTTGACGGCAACTGCCGCGCATCTTTTGAGGGCATTGAATTCAGCACCGCCACAGACCGTTTTCCGCAGGCTGAATTTGCCGTTATTGCGGCACAGGCGTTTGACTATGTGCAGGCAAATATTGACCTGAAGAAAACAGTAAGCGACG
Source organism: Acutalibacteraceae bacterium (assembly GCA_045536245.1). Classification (GTDB taxonomy): domain Bacteria; phylum Bacillota; class Clostridia; order Oscillospirales; family Acutalibacteraceae; genus CAG-177. Next base: position 25,536 of record JAZSNE010000001.1, read on the forward strand.
GCAAAACAACATATCAAGGCAGCACAGACAGCGGAGTTTTTATTCTTAACCAAGACCCGCAAAGCGGCAACTGGCTTGACCTCTCAATTGAAGGCGCACAGCTTCACATAGTATTCAAGGAATTCAAATCCGAATAAACCAAAAGGGATGCAAAAAACTCACGTTTTTTACATCCCTTTTTGCTGTTTGTTAAATTAAAGTTCTGCAATTATCTGCCAGTAATCATAAGAATAGTACTTTGTCAATCTCTCAAGAGTATCATCAATGCTCTTGAAATATTCCTTATCAAAAGCGCCCTCGGGGTCTGCATAGAGCCCCCACGCCGCAGCTTCGCTCACGCTCGGAAAATATTTATCCCAAAGCAGTTTACCGCCCGAATTGCGGTTGAAATTAAGATATTGCCAATCCTCACGAAGCGAATCACGGGTTGTTTTATAATCTGCAATTAACTCGTTACGCTCTTTAGGCGGACATTCGCCTGCAGAAAAATATTCTGCCCTGACCCTGATGCTCTCAAGCGTTGCAATATATTTTGACATTCGCAGAGCAAGCTGCTTGTCGCTCATTTTTTCAAGTTTCACCATAAAATCACCATTCGTCGCTTTCATCAAGCAAAACTGCGTGAGCGCAGCGGATGCCGTCAACCGCCGCAGAAACAATGCCGCCTGCGTAGCCTGCACCTTCACCGCAGGGGTAAAGACCTCTTACGTTTGCCTGACAAAGGTCGTCACGCAGAATTCTGACAGGCGAAGAGCTTCGGGTTTCGGGCGCAGTCAACACACCGTCGGGCAAAGCAAAGCCGTTGAGGCTCTTATCCATTTTAACAATAGCTTTTGCCATAACGTCGGTTACATTTTCGGGCAATACTTTGCGTATATCGGAGGGTGTCACACCGGTTGCAACGGTAGGCTTGACGTAAGAAAGCTTTTTTGACGGTCTGTCTGCAAGAAAATCGCCGATAGTCTGGCAGGGCGCGCTGTAATCTCCGCCGCCGAGTTCAAATGCCGTTCTTTCAATTTTTCTTTGAAGCTCAATACCTGCAAGCGGATGGTCGGAACCGAAATGCTCGGGTTCAATGCCGACAAGCAACGCCGCATTTGAATTTTCGCCGTCACGGGCATATTCGCTCATACCGTTAACAACAACCGAATTTTCTTCAGATGCCGCCGCAACAACCGTTCCGCCGGGGCACATACAAAAAGTGTATGCTCCTCTGCCGTGGTCAGGGTGGCAGGCAAGCTTATAATCAGCCGCACCAAGAGCAGGATGACCTGCAAACGAGCCATACTGAGCTTTATCAATCATCTCTCTGGGATGCTCAATACGCACGCCGACAGAAAAAGGTTTCTGAATAATCTTTATGCCCTTTTTATAGAGCATTTCAACGGTATCCCTTGCGGAATGCCCGATGCAAAGCAAAAGGGTATCGGTTTCAATATCCTCACAGCCACCGTCAGGTCTTTGGCAACTGACCCCCTGAATAACACCGTTGGCAATGATAAGATCAGTCAGCTTCCAGCCGAAACGCACCTCGCCGCCGAGCGAAATTATTTCTTCTCTGAATGCCTTTACTACCGCACCGAGCCTGTCAGTGCCTATATGCGGCCTTGAAGAATAGCTGATTTCGGGCGGAGCACCGTGCAAGACAAGCTCATCAACAACCTTTCGGCAAAGCGGGTCTTTGATACCCGTTGTAAGCTTACCGTCAGAAAAGGTGCCTGCGCCGCCCTCGCCAAACTGAACGTTGCTCTCTGTGTTAAGCTTTCTCGAAGTCCAGAAACAGTTGACATCATTTGTTCTTGTGTCAACGTCTGCTCCCCTTTCAAGCACAAGCGGCCTGAAACCTGCCCTTGCAAGAATAAGCGCAGCAAAAAAGCCTGCAGGGCCAAAGCCTGCAATAACAGGGCGCAGAGTGCTTGTTCTTCTGATTTCGGGCATTTGGTAGCTGTAGATTTCAGCCGCCTCAACACGGGGGTTTTTGGCGTGAGTGATTACCGCTTCTTCGTCGCCGTCAACTTCAGCATAAACATTGTAAACAAAAAAGACGTTTTCCTTTTTTCTTGAGTCAACGGCTTTTTTGGTTATCTGAACCGATTTTATTTTTTCTTCTTTGCAGCGCAGAGCTTTTGCTGCCGCCGTAAGCAGAGCACGCTCATCACTGTCAAGAGGTAATTTGATTTCACTAATTTTAATCATATACTCAACCTACCGAAATATTTTTGCCTGCAAGCAGACCCGAGGCAAAAGCCCACTGAAGATTATATCCGCCGCAGCCTGCATCAACGTCAATCAGTTCACCTGCAAAAAACAGACCTTTGCAAAGCTTTGACTCCATTGTTACAGGGTTGATTTCACCAACCGCAACGCCGCCGCTTGTTACCTGCGCATTGGCAAAACCCTTTGTGCCGCTGATTTCAAGCTCAAAATTCTTTGCTTTTTTCGCCAATAACGCAATTTCGTCACGGGACAGACGTGATACGGTTTTATCCTGTTTGTAAAGGTTTGTTGCTTTACAAATTTCAATTCCGACAGCTTTAGGCAAAACGCCTGCAAAAAACATATCCATTGAGCAATACCCTTTGATATTCTTGACTTTAAGGAGATAATCAACCAACTCTTTTTCTTCCATATCCGGCAAGAAATCTATGACCGTAAAGGACTTACCCTTTACAGAATTCAGCGATTTTTCGGCTTCAGCCGCAAGCTCCATAGCCGCAATACCCGAAATGCCGTTATCGGTAAAAAGCAATTCGCCAAACGTTGTTTTTATCTCACGGGAATTTTTAAGAGTCAGCTTTACGTTTCTTGCTCTGACGCCCTTGAGCGCTTTCACGTTGCCGTTAACAGTAAGCGGCACAAGCGCAGGATAAAGAGGGGTTACCGTATGACCGAGGCTTTTTGCCAGGGTATAGCCGCTGCCGTCGGAGCCTTGTGAGGGCGAAGCCTTGCCGCCAGTTGCTATCAGAATTCTGCGGCATTCGATTGAGCCGTTAACAATAAACCCTGATTTGGTTTTGCTGATATCCGTCACAGCCGTGTCGCAGATAACATCTGCCCCAAGTCCCTCAATTTCAAAGCGCAGAGCATCAAGCACCGACGCCGCCATATTGCTTCTGGGATAAACCCTGCCCTCGGAATCGCTGTAAGTAAGCAGACCCAATGATTCAAAAAAGGAAACAACCTTTTCAGGAGGAAATTCGGCAAACACCTTTTTGACAAATGACGGATTGCAGTAATCCGCACTTGTTGCGTTGAGGTTGGTGAGGTTGCATCTGCCGTTTCCCGTGGCAAGAATCTTTTTGCCGAGCCTGGGAAGCTTTTCGATTATCGCTATATTCAGTTTCGGATTTTTTCTTTTGGCGTTTATCGCCGCAACCATACCTGCCGCACAGCCGCCGATAACCACCGCATCGTATCTTTTCATAACCTGTCCCCAAAAAAATTCTTTGACATTTTATTGTAACCCCAAAAGCCTTAATTGTCAATTATTTATAACCTTGATATTATACATAATGTGTGATATAATAACCACATCAGTTTTGAAAGGAAGTTTTTTAAATGAAAGAAATCACTAAAGATATGAAAATCGGCGAAATTCTTGACGCTAACCGTGAGCTTGCTCCCTTCTTCCTTGAAATGGGTATGCACTGCCTCGGTTGCCCCTCCGCAAGAAGCGAGAGCGTTGCTCAGGCTTGCATGGTTCACGGCGTAAACGCTGACGAACTCATTGCAAAAATGAACGCTTTCCTTGCAGAAAATGCTTAAGCTTTCTGAAAGAATTATGATGGCGGCGAAGATGGTGCGCAGCGGTAAAATTGCTGCTGACATCGGCACAGACCACGCCTATCTTCCCGCCTGGCTGGTTCTCAATAACGTCTGCCCTTCGGCTCTTGCGTGCGATTTGCGCAAGGGTCCGCTTGATAATGCAAAAAAGACGGTTGAACTTTACGGAATCGAAGACAAGGTAACCCTGCGCCTTTCAGACGGTTTTGACAAAATCGAGCCGTTTGAGGCTGATGATTTCATTATGTGCGGTATGGGCGGCACGCTTATGGCTGAGCTTGTTGCAAAAGCTTATTGGCTGAAAGACCCCGAAAAACTGCTGATTCTGCAGCCTCAGTCACACGCTGAGGATATCAGAAATTTCCTTATCAAAAACGGATTTGAAATTTTAAACGAAGATGCTTGCAACGACGGCGGCAAGCTTTATTGCGCCTTTTCTGCACGCTACAGCGGCAAAAGCATAGATTACCCGGAAGGCTACATATATTACGGCAAGCTTCCCGAATGCAAAAAAGAAGAAGCAAGACAATATCTTTGCAAAACTGTTAGCCGTTTGAAAACAAAGCTTGAAGCTGAAAAGATTCACGGCAAAGCCGAAACAGCGGCTTATCTTGAACGCATCATCTGCGAAACGGAGGATAAAATCAATGAAATGTAAGCCTACTGTAAAAGACGTATATGATTTTGTTGACAGCTTCGCTCCTTTTGACGCTCAATGCGAATGGGATAACAGCGGTATTATCGTTGGCGAAACTTTAAAGGCGGTTAGCAAAATCGCTGTTGTTCTTGATATAACGCCCGAAGCCGTTAAAAAAGCTGCCGAAACGGGCGCTGACCTTATTATCAGCCACCACCCCGTAATTTTCAGGGCGGTAAAGAGTTTTACCGATAATGACCCTGCGTTTTTGCTTGCAAAGCACGGCATTGCTGCAATCTGCGCTCACACGTCGCTTGACATTGCAAAGGGCGGTGTTAATGATGCTCTTGCGGCGGCGCTCGGTTTTATGAATGCAACGCCGCTGACCGAATGCGGTGAAAGCTCAATGGTAAGAGTTGCTGACGTTGACGAAATAACAGGCACAGACCTTGCAAAGTTTTGCGCACAAAAGCTTGCAACAGGCGTACGCCTTGCTGACAGCGGCAAAGCAATCAAAAAGGTTGCTCTTTGCGGCGGCGCAGGTGCGGATTTTATGCACGACGTTTGCGCTGCAGGCTGTGACGCATATATCACGGGCGACGTTTCGCACCACGAATTTCTCGAAGCAAAAGCTCTTGGTCTGACACTTATTGCGGCAGGTCATTTTGAAACGGAAAACCCCGTTGTCGCGGTGCTTGCCGAAAAGCTAAAAGAAAACTTCGAGGCGGAGATTGTGATTGTTGAGCAAACCTCCCCTGTTACATATCACATTTAAGAGGAAAAAACTATGCCCCTTGACGGAATTACCCTTAATCTATTAAAACAGGAGCTTTCGCAATACGTTGTCGGAAGCCGTATAGAAAAAATACACCAGCCCTCAAAAGACGAGCTGGTGTTTCATCTGCGCTCAAGAGAAGGAGCTTACAGGCTTCTTCTTTCAGCAAGCGCAAACAGCCCAAGACTGCACCTGACGGCAAACGCGCCCGAAAACCCTTCGACACCGCCGATGCTTTGTATGCTGCTGCGCAAACACCTGACAGGAGCTGTTATAACTGATATTCGCCAGCTCGGGCTTGACAGAGTTATTTTTATTGACCTTGCAGGCACAAACGAAATCGGCGATGCCGTCACCTTCACGCTCTGCATTGAAATAATGGCGAAGCACAGCAATATTATTCTTGTGAATTCAGACGGCAACATAGTAGACTCTGTAAAGCGAATTGACTTTACACAGTCTTCGGTAAGGCAGATTTTACCCACCTTTAAATATGAATTACCTCCGCAGCAAAATAAGCTGCGTTTAACAGAAAACGATGTTGAATTTGTTGCTCAATCCATCAAAAAATGCGTCGGCAAACGTCTTTCAGGAGCAATTCTTGAAACGGTTGAGGGCGTTTCTCCCTTGATAAGCCGTGAAATTGCGTCATATGCTTATCCTGATGACGGACTTGCCGCAGAGATGAGCGACATTGCATTTGAAAGGCTGATAAAGAAGCTTGCACAGATAAAATCTGTTCTTGAAGCAGGCAAAGCAAGCCCGACAATGCTTATTAGAGAAGGTGTAAAGCCTTATGACTTTACATTTATGGATATTACTCAATATGGATTTGCGGTAACGGCAAAAGAATTTGAAAGCTTTTCACAGCTGCTTGATGATTTTTATTATGAAAAAGACCGTTTTGAGCGCACCCGCCAAAGAAGCCAATCGCTTCTCAAACTGCTCCAGAATTCATCTGCAAGAGCCGCAAGAAAATTGCAGAGCAGGCAGGCGGAGCTTGAAGCGTGCGCAGACAAAGACACGCTTCGCATCAATGCGGAACTGATTCTTGCCAACCAATATCGGCTTGAAAAAGGCTCACTTTTTTATGACCTTGAGAATTTTTATGACGAAAACAAGGTGATACGCATATCTGCAGACCCTGCGCTTTCACCCTCTGCCAATGCACAAAAATATTTTAAGGAATATAGAAAAGCAAAGACTGCCGAGAGTATGCTCGGCGAGCTGATTGAGCAGAGCGAGCAGGAGCTTGCCTACCTTGAATCGGTTATTGACAGCGTTAACCGAGCTGACGGCTACACCGAACTTGCAGAAATCAGAGCGGAGCTTTATGAACAAGGTTATCTGAAACGGGCAAAAAACGACAAGGGCAAAAAGCCGAAGCCTCTGCCCCCTCTTGAATATGTTTCTGATGACGGTTATACAATTCTTGTTGGCAGAAACAACGTGCAGAATGACCTGTTGACCTTCAAGACAGCAGCAAAAGATGACTCGTGGTTCCACACTCAAAAAATCCCCGGCTCCCACGTTGTTGTTATCGGCAACGGTGATATTATACCTGAACGCACCTGCCGCCAGGCAGCCGCACTTGCCGCTTACCACAGCGGCGGCAGAGAATCATCACAGGTAGCGGTGGATTACACAGAGGTTCGCTCGCTGAAAAAACCGAGCGGAGCAAAACCGGGTAAAGTAATTTACCACACATATAACACAATGTGGGTTACTCCCGACAGGGAACTCTGCGAACGGTTAAAAAAGAAATGATAAACAATTAAGCGTGCCACCATTGCGGTGACACGCTTTTGTATTTCTTATTTTACTTTAAAACTGCAGATACTGTTAACAATGAATGCGCTGTCACTGTATTTTTCTGCACCCGATTCAAAAATGCCGATAACCTCATTGCCGTTTGCATCAATGCCTTCAAGCATCGGAGGCTCACGCAGAGTTGCGGTTTTGCGCTGATTGCTCAAGTGATAAGCAGGAACTTTTTTGCCGCTGACATCAACCTCAAAATCGCTCTCGTTCTTTGTAACATCGTTATAAACAAGCATAAACGAATCGTTATTTCTGCCGAACGACGTGCTCAAAACAAAGCTGCCGTCTGCAAGCCTTGCAAAGCCCTGAACTCTGTTGGGAGTTGTGAGAACGAATTCGGGGACAAGCTCTGCTCCGTCAAACGCTGCTTCAAAATCGTCGAGTTTATAAGCGTTGCAGCGTGAATATGACCTTTCAAAAGCGGAAACAGACGTGTGATGCAATGCATTGGTATCATAAGCGCCGTCAAAATCAAATGTATAGAATTCACCTGCATAAAGATACTCGCCGTCACTGCTGATATATGAACACTTAACGTCTGTCTGAACGCTTGCGCCAAGCGAAACTGCTCCGCCGTTTTCAGCGGCAACAATATCAGCCATTGCTATTCTGTAAATCTTGCTGCCATGGCAGACGTAGAGCCAGCCGTTTTCCTGCGCAATTCCGCCTGCGTGGCCGGTAAAATCTTTACCGTTTGCAGTTTTGAGATTAACAACCTTTACTTTCTCACCGTTTGACAAATTAACAAAAGCAAGGATTGAGGGTTTTTCACTGTGGTAATAAGAAATGATGTGGTATTCGTCATTCTCGCTCAAACAATATCCCTGCGGCACGTAACCGTTTTCCGTTTCGGGAATATTGCAAAGTTCTGTGTAAGGTGCATAGTTGTTTCTTGTTTCAAACGTTGAACGAAGAAGTCTTTCGATATTTTCGATAACACCGTCAATTATTCTGATAACGCTGCTTACTCCTGCGGCATTTGAGGAAGATGCCGCATATGCAGGCGCAGAACAGCCGAACACTATTGCAAGCGCAACCAGCAAGCTTATTATTCTTTTGATTTTCATATTGTCTCCTTAAAAAATGAGGGCGATTCACCGAATCGCCCCATAGATTTAATATTAATCGGGAAGAGCATTGAGCATTTCGCAAAGCTCAAGATAGAAGCTCTTGGTCTGCTCTTCGTCTGCAAACAGGCCGATAGCCGTTCCGTGATCGCCTTCTCTGACAGGCATAACGTTCCATACGCCTTTGTTGATGTTTGCTGCATCAAAATCAACGTGAGGCTCATCGAGGGGATATTTTGCACTCTCCGTGTTAACAAGAGCATCGTTTGCCAGCCACGCTTCATCGTAGACAACACCTGTGTAAGGGTCAGTAAACTGCATAACACCCATCACAACTGCAGTAAGGAAAATAACGGGGTTGGTCTTAAGAAGCGGAATCTGAACCTTGAGCAGAGGCATATCACGGGTTGTGGAGAAAGCGTAGGAGAAATAATAGATATCGTCATTGATATCAAGCTTATCGTTGATTTTTACCGTGCCTTCGGGAGTGAGGTCATACTGACAGGAATCATCACTGTTGGCAAGAGCTCTGCTCATAGCACTGAAAATATCATCGGCCTCGCCGCTGCCCGGTTTTTCAGAAAGACCGAACTGCTCCATATGGAAATCGACAAAGCCGCCGTTGAGCGCACTCCTGCCGACTATGCCGACATAGAGATAGCTCATAAACTGAACCACCTTATCAAGCCCCAGAGCCTTGAGAGGATAATAAACCGATGCACTGTTATGCGGAGTACAAATGGTGGTTGCGCTCTTGACCCAGTCGCTTTTACCGCCGGTGAAAAGACCCGAAAGGTCTTCGCTCGGGGTAACTGCCTTTTCTTCCGGGCTGCCCTCTGTGAGAAGCTGAATAAGCATTCTTATTGTTGTGCCGCCGAAGCTGTGGCCGATAAGATGAACCTGCTTGATTTTGCCGGCTTCATCAAGTTCGCCCCAATCAGGCACAAGAGCGTCGTAATATGTTCTGCCGTATCTTGCGTGGTTGAACTGTTTTGAATGAGCCTCACCGTAATCAACCGTTGCACCGACAAGCTGGGCATAAAGCTCACAAGCTCTGTCCCAAGCGCTGTTAAGAGGGCCAACCGATGCCGCATAGCATTCATAGCCTTCATACTGAAGATACTGCATAAGGTTACCGGTTGTTGCGCCCCAATAGGGCATAACGCCGTTGATATCTTCAGCTCCGCCCCAGCCATTAAGACCGTGAACGAAAATAAACGGTGCTTCATTTTCAGGCTCCCAAATCTTGTCATCAGCGCCGGCACTGAAAACAAACGTTGTGGCAAGAATAACAAGAGCCATAAAAAAACTTAATATTCTTTTAACCTTCATTTTCTTCACCCTATCCATTGAATCTGAACAATTGCTTATTTTGCAATTTTTCTGATAACTGCCATACATTCCTCAAGGTCCATAATCTTGGGAACGGGATAAAGAGGATTGCCCTCCTTGAGAGCTCGCTTGGCGATTGTGGGAATATCCTTTTCAAGAATCTCAAGCTTATCGGGAATGTTCATCTTCCTGTTGAATTCCTTGATGGATTCAATAAAGAGCTTTGCCTTCTGTTCATCGTTCATACCCTTTGTGTCAAGACCTGCAATAACAGCAAGCTTTGCAAGAGGAGCATAAGCTGTTTCGCCGAAATATTCAAGAACATAGGGCAGAACAACTGCGTTTGCAAGGCCGTGAGGTGTGCCGTACATACCGCCGAGGTTGTGGGCAATTGCGTGAACGTAGCCTACGTAAGCTCTTGTGAACGCAATACCTGCAAGGTAAGAAGCTTCAAGCATATTTTCTCTTGCTTCAATATCTTTGCCGTTTTCGTAAACCTTGAGGATATTTTCAAAAATCATCTTTGTTGCCTTTTCAGCAGCAAGAGCGGTATCCTTTGTGTTACTGTGGCCGATATAAGCCTCAACTGCGTGTGTAAGAGCATCCATACCTGTTGTGGACGTGATGTGAGGAGGCAGACCGACTGTAAGCTCGGGGTCAAGAACCGCATACTTGGGACGAAGAACAGGGTCCTGAAGAGCGTATTTTTCGTGAGTTGAAGGGTCAGAAACAACGGCTGCGATGGTTGTTTCCGAGCCTGTGCCAGCGGTTGTGGGAACAGCATAGATTGTGGGGAGCTTCTTGAGAATCTTGAGAGTTCCTCTCATCTGCTGAACCGTCTTTTTGGGCTTTGCAATTCTTGCTGCAGCAACCTTTGCGCAGTCCATGGGTGAGCCGCCGCCGAAAGCGATAACGGCAGAGCAGTTGTTATCTGCATAAAGTTTTCTTGCTTCTTCGATATTATCAATTGTAGGATTAGGCTGTGTTCCGTCATAAACAAAATATTTAACGCCTGCCTTCTCAAGACCTTCAAAAAGGCCGTCAAGAAGGTGAAGGTTCATAAGGCCCTTATCAGTTACAACAAGAACCCTGCTGTGGCCGTTTGCCTTAACAACCTCGGGAAGCTTTTTTACGCTGCCTGCGCCCTTGACAAGCTTGGGCTCTGTCCAGTCGAGAAAATTAACCGCCACTCTGAAAACGCCCTGATAAGTTCTGCAAAATGCTTTGAATAAAACTGATGCTGCCATTGGTAATTACCCCTATCCATTCCAGATTTTGTGCTTGATGCACATAATATTACAGATTGATTTTATCATAAAAAAAATATATTGGCAATAGTTATTTATTCAATCTTATATAAATGTTTATAAAAAAGCGGTTGAAAACAACCACCGCAGATGATATAATAATTCTTGATTATAATTTACGTGAGGTTTTGTTATGAAAAAAATCACCACATTCAAGCAAAAATTCATTGATTCAGACGGCAGAGAAAGAATTTTTAACGGTGTTAACCTTTGCGATAAGGGTTATGACAAAGAGGGTGAAAAAAGAAGGGTATATGAAGTTCCTTACAATGAGGAGCTTATCAAAAAGCTCAGCCAAAACGGCTTCAACCTTGTCCGCCTCGGTATGACCTGGGATGCAGTTGAACCCGAGCCCTTCAAATATGACGAAGACTATCTTGACAAAGTGCAGAATGTTGCCGATCTCTGCGCAAAATACGGCATATACTTTTATCTTGATATGCACCAGGATCTTTACGCAGGTTTTGCCGGCACCGGCGGCGACGGAGCCCCTGCCTGGGCTTGCCTGACAGACGGCGCAAAATTCAAAAAAACAAAGCTCGTCTGGGCAGAAGGATATTTCTGGGGCAAAGCAACGCAAAGAGCGTTTGACAATTTCTGGAAAAACGCCGAGTATAACGGCATTCCGCTGCAAACATATTTCTGCAAAATGTGGCAGCACATAGCAGAACGATTCAAAGACCACCCTGCCCTTTTCGGCTTTGATATGCTCAACGAGCCTTTCCCCGGCACTGACGGCGGCAAGGTTTTCAGAAAGCTCATCGGCAACCTTGTTAAAACGGTTATCACGGATAAACGTTGCAACATCGGCTGGATGGCAAAGCAAATCATCACGGGCAACCCCATCCGTGTGCTTGAGCCTTTCAATGACCCTGATTTGTTCCGCAAGGTTACAAGCGCCGCAAACGGTCTGATTTATAAGTTTGACGTGGGCCCGTATTCGCAGTTCATCAACAGAACGGCAAAGGCAATCAGAAACGTTACGGATAACGGCATAATGATAATGGAAAACAGCTATTATTCCAATATGGGCATTCCTTACAGCACACCCGTTATCAACTATGACGGCGTGCGTGAAGAAAAGGTTTGCTTTGCGCCTCACGCATATGACCTGATGGTTGACACCCCTGCTTATAAATACGCAAGCAATTCCAGAGTCGGCTCAATTTTTGACCAGCACAGAAAATCACAGCAGCGTCTTGACGTTCCCGTTATCGTTGGTGAATGGGGCGGTCAGTCAGAAGGAACGGACTGGCTTTTCCACATCAACTTCCTTCTCGATAAATTTGACAAAAACCGTTGGAGCCAGACATATTGGGCATATTATGACGGTCTGCTTGAAAACCCGATTATGGAAAGCCTTAACAGAACGGTGCCCGTTGCAATCTGCGGCGATATTATTGACTACACAACGGACCGTGAAAACGGCGTTTTCACCCTTGAGTTTGAGCAGGACAAGGACTATGACGTTCCTTCGGAGGTGTTTGTTCACAAGGCATTTGCTTCAATCGAATGCAATGCGGAATATGAACTTGAGGCTGTTGAAGGCACAGAAGCATCAATCCTTAAAATCAACGGTAAGCCCGGCAAAAACAGAGTTACCGTTAAATTTTAAAAATCAAAAGCGGCAGGGCTGAAAACCCTGCCGCATTGATTGTGTTTATAGGAATAATTTCGAATATTTATATGACGTTGCAAACGAGAAAGTATCCGTGCCTGCAACAATGATATGGTCAGCAAACTTTATTCCGACCTTTCTGAAAACAGTCATAAACTCGGTTGTAACGTCAACGTCATCTTTTGACGGTGCCGCTATTCCGTTCGGATGGTTATGAGCCAGAACCACGGTATCAGCCTTGACCCTGAGAACCGTTTCAAGAATAGTTCTTTTGTCAAACATAACGGTTTCAGAAGTGCCCTCGCCCAGCTTGAAGCAATTAATCAGATTGCCCAGCGCATCAAGGCAAACAACACTTACAACCTCTTTCCTTTCGCCGTAATATTTGGATTTTATGTATTCAAGCATATCCTCCGGCTCCGAAAGATTGATTTTTTTGCCGTAGCCGCTTTCAATATACCGCCTGCATATGCCGGGAATAAGCGAAATCAGCAAAGCGGAGTTTTCACCAACTCCCTCAACGTTCAGAAGCTGGTCATAGGTTGCGTTAAAAACACCGTTGAGCGAACCGAAGGCATTGAGCAGGCTGTGGGCAATTTCATTTGTATCTTTTCTGGGTATGGAATAAAAAAGCAAATATTCAAGCAGATTCACATCGGATATGCTGCCAACACCAGTTTTGCGAATTGTTTCACGCATCCTGGACCTGTGATTTTTATGGATATTTTCTTTTGACTGACTCACTGCCTTATCTCTCCTTGCGTTGCTGCCAAAAGATATCTTTCTTTTTCAGCGGTTATCTTATATTATTGCACAAACACATTGTTTTTTCAACCATATTTTATCTGCAATCTGAAACGGAGGTTGAATTTTGAAAAGCTTTTTAATTTCAAAGAACGATTCGGGACAAAGACTTGATAAATTCATAACAAAAGCCGTGCCGAATCTGCCGCAATCGCTGATGTATAAGTATATCAGAATGAAAAGAATAAAAGTCAACGGCAAAAGGGGCGAAATTTCGCTCAAGCTGTGCGAAGGTGACACGGTTGATATGTATATCAACGACGAATTTTTTGCTCCTGCACCCGAGCATTATGATTTTCTTTCCGCTTCAAAAAAGCTCGACATTGTTTATGAAGACGAAAACATTATTTTGCTTGATAAAAAAGTCGGTCTGCTCTCTCACCCCGATGAAACGGAATATAACGACACCCTCATAACAAGGGTGAAGCGTTATCTTTTTGAAAAAGGAGAATACAACCCGAAAGACGAAAACTCATTCACGCCGTCGCTCGTAAACAGAATTGACCGCAACACGGGCGGAATTGTTATTGCTGCAAAAAATGCAGAGAGTCTGAGAATTCTGAACCAAAAGCTCAAAGACAGAGAGCTTGAAAAGTTTTATCTTTGCGTTATCCACGGCAAGCTTGCAAAAAAGAAAGGCTTACTTGAAGGCTGGCTGATTAAAGATGAAAAGAAAAACAAAGTTTCCGTTTATACACAGCAAAAAAGCGGAGCAAAGCAGATACGCACAAAATACAGCGTTATTGCGGAAAACAAGAATCTGAGCCTTGTGGAGGTTGAGCTTCTCACAGGCAGAACCCACCAGATAAGAGCACATTTTGCAAGCATAGGTCATCCGCTTCTCGGTGACGGAAAATACGGCACAAACGAGCTCAATAAAGCTCACGGCGGTTATAAAAAACAGTTTTTATATTCTTACCGCCTTAAATTCGCTTTTTCAACAGATGCAGGAATGCTCAATTATCTTAACGGCAAGAGCTTCGAAGCGCCGGAAATCTGGTTCAGAACAGAGTTTTTGAACGGTAAATTGTAAAGAATTATTGTTTATTACATAAAATTTATAAAAAAAGCTTGCTTATTTCATAAAAATAGTATAATATATATTCATTATGCTGGTTTAATATCAGCTTTTAATTCACAGAAGAAAAGGATGAACACAAAATGGCTAAAAACGAAAACGCCAAGAGCAAAGCCGAAATCTACCGTGAGGAACGAAAAGAAAGGTTAGCCAAGGCGGCAAAGAAAAACGCCAAAAACGTTAAAAACCGCACTCTTGCCATCGCTATCGCAAAGAAAGCTGTTGCAGTTCTTCTTATCGTTGCAGTTGTATGTGGCATCGGCTGGTTTATAGTTGACCACTTCGGCATCAACAAAAAGTTAGCAACCGCCGTAACCGTTGGTGAAGAAAAAATCAACGTTGCACAGTATGAATACTATTATTCGATGGCTTACCAGTATTTCCAGCAGATGGAATCCAGCTACCAGCAGCAGGGTATGTCAATGGGCTTCCCGCTTGACAAATCACCTGACGAAGTTTCCACCGGCCAGAAAGACGCTGCAGGCAACGAAATGTTTTATGACCAGGTAATCGCTGACTACGCCGCAAACCTTGCTTTCCAGCAGCTTGCACTTTACACAGAGGCAAAGAAGGCCGGTTACACCATCAACGCTGATGAGCAGAAGCAGATTGACGAAGCTGTCGCTTCCATCAACGAGCAGGCTGAAGCAAACGGCTATTCACTCAATGCCTTCATCAGAGAAAACTACTCCAGAGGTCTTAACGAAAAAGGTCTGCGCGAGCTTCTTGAGATGGAACTTGTTGCTTCACGCTACAATGAAGATTTTGAAACCAAAGCTCACGAAAGCATTACAAAAGAGCAGATTGACGCTGAATACAAAGCAAACCCCAACACTTATAATTATGTCAACATCCGTTACTATTCAGTTACCCTTCCCTCTGTAACAATTGCTGCTTCTGAAACAGAAGAAGAATTTGCAAAGAGAAAAGAAGAAGTTCAGAAGAACGCTATTGCTGAAGCTCAGGCTATCTTTGACAAAGTAACAGACGCAGAATCACTCAAGGCTGCTGCTCTTGAACATAAGAATAAGGACCTCAAGGAAGGCACAAAGCCCGCTGAAGGCGACATCACAGTTGTTAACAAGGGCGTTACTCACAACACACTCAAGACCAGCCTTTCAGAAGAAGCTGCAAACTGGATTTTTGCTGCTGAACGCAAAGCAGGCGAAAAGAAAATGTTTACAACCGACAAGGCTGCTTACATTGTTATTGTTGAAGCTCCCGCATTTGCAGGCAACAGCGTTGACGTTCGCCACTGCCTGATTAAGTTTGACGTTAAGGAAAACGAAAAGCCCACAGACGAGCAGAAGAAAGCTGCTTATGAAGAAGCCGAAAAGGTCAGAAAAGAATGGGTTTCTGCCGGCGGAACAGAAGAAGCTTTCATCGAAATCGTTAAAAAGTATAACGAAGACACCGCTTCAACAGCTAACGGCGGTCTTTACGAAGACGTAAGACACAACTCAAATTATATGGAAAGCTTCAAATTCTGGGCAGTTGACGCTGCAAGAAAAGAAGGCGACTGCGAAATCGTTGAAACCGATTACGGTTACCACATTATGTATTTCGTAAAGAACAACGGCCCCGATTGGGAACTCACCGCACGCGAAAAGCTTCAGCAGGAAGCATATAGCGACGCTTTTGAAGCTCTGCTCGGTGAAAACGGCTCATACAAGATGGAAAAGAACGATAAAAACATCGCCAAAGCAAGCAAGTCATTCTGCAAAAAGCTTAAGAACAGACTTGCACAGCAGTCATCACAGCAGAACACAGTCACTCTTTAACATCAAGCTGACGGGTGATTAAGCAAAAAACAAATGATAAAGACAGCAGGCCCGCACCAAACGGTGCGAGCCTGCTTTTCTGTTTCTATGTAAGAACAAACGCTTTTATTATGGCAGCAGAGTTTTTTCAAGATAACTCATCCACGCGGAGGAATATTTTTTGTTCAGGTGAATGCCGTCACTTGCCGCACCGTCAATAAGATTTCCCTGAGCATCAAGCAAGCACTGCGGCACATCAATATAATCAACGTTATTGTCCTCGGCAAGCTGCTTTATTCCGGCGTTCATTTCAGAAATAGTTTTATTATTGCAGCCACATTCATTTTTGGCAGAAGCTTCGGAGCTGACAGGGATAATTGAGTGCAGATAAATCTTTGCATCCGGCTGTTTAGCTTTAACCGCATCAATTACCTCAGCGTATTTTTTGATAAAATAATCACGGTTCGGCCAGCCTGTTTCGTTCTCGCCAAACAATAAAACAACAGCATCAAAGGCTTTGCCGTCAAGCTCGTTGATAACCGCAACATCGCTGCCGCTGACGTGCTTAGTAAACACGGTTCTGACATCAAGGCCGACAACGGGATAAACGTTCGGCGCAAGGCCGTAATCTTTGAGCGAAATAAATCTGGAATTGCCCATAAAAGCGATGTTATCGAAGCTTGAAAATTCAGCCTTCTGCGTTGTTTCTGTTTTTGCAGCTGAAGTCTGCGCAGACGTTTCAGCCGCAGTCAAAGCGGAAGTTGTTTCTTTGTGAGCAACCTCAGCCGATGTTTTTTGCGCATACGTTAAGGCTGTGCTGTTTGTTGTGCCGATTGTTACGCTTTCCGTTTTATCCTCAATTTCAGCTCCGCCGCCAAAAAGACTGACAGTGAGCACCCCGATAACCGCAACAGCTGCCGCTGAAACCGCAAAAAGCGCTATTCTGTTTTTCACGAAATTCACCTTGATTCATTGGATTGCGACTTGATTATAACACACAATCCGCGAAAAGCCAAATTACAGTTCAGTTACAAACAATTACAAAATAAAACCGTAAATTACAATTTGTAATCATTATTTACAATCAAAAAAATCAGCACTTTGCAAGCGAATAATCTGCCTGCAAAATGCTGACCGAAGCGCCTTTGCGCTTGCTCTGTTATAACATTTTCTTCAGATAGTGGCCCGTATAGGACTTGGGATTTGCCGCAACCTCTTCCGGAGTACCCTCGGCAACAATTTCGCCGCCGCCGTTACCTCCTTCGGGACCAAGGTCGATAATATGGTCAGCAACCTTGATTACGTCAAGGTTATGCTCAATCACAAGAACCGTGTTGCCTGAATCCACAAACCGCTGCAAAACGTCAATCAGCCTGTGTACATCGGCTGTATGCAGGCCTGTTGTGGGCTCATCAAGAATATAAATCGTTTTGCCTGTTGAATGCTTTGCAAGCTCGGTTGCAAGCTTGACTCTTTGTGCCTCACCGCCCGAAAGAGTTGTTGCAGGCTGACCTATTTTAACGTAACCCAGACCCACATCGTAAAGAGTTTTCATTTTGCGGTGAATTTTAGGGATACTTTCAAAGAAATTCATCCCCTCTTCAACCGTCATTTCAAGAATATCGTGGATATTCTTGCCCTTATAACGCACCTCAAGGGTTTCGTTGTTATATCGCTGACCCTTACAAACTTCACACGGCACATAGATATCGGCAAGGAAATGCATTTCAATTTTTACTATACCGTCACCCTGGCAAGCTTCGCATCTGCCGCCTTTGACATTGAACGAAAAGCGGTTAGCCTTGTAGCCTTTCTTCTTTGAATCAACGGTTGATGCAAAAAGCTCTCTGATATCATTGAACACTCCCGTATAAGTTGCAGGGTTTGAACGGGGTGTTCTGCCGATGGGTGACTGGTCGATGTTGATAACCTTATCAAGATGCTCAATGCCGCTGATGCCGTCATGCTTGCCGGCAATTTTTTTGGCGTTATTAAGCTCTGTTGCAAGGCGTTTATTGAGTATTTCGTTAATAAGCGAGGATTTGCCGCTGCCCGAAACACCCGTAACACAAATGAACTTGCCCAGAGGAAACTCAACATCAATATTTTTGAGGTTATTTTCTCTTGCGCCGTGAACAACAAGCTTTTTGCCGTTACCATCTCTGCGTTTTTCGGGAACGGGAATAAACTTTTTGCCGCTGAGGTAATGACCGGTAACGGAATTCTCGCACGCAATAATATCGTCAAGCGTACCGCAGGCAACAATCTCGCCGCCGTGAATACCTGCACCCGGTCCGACGTCAACAATGTAATCTGCAGCACGCATTGTATCCTCATCGTGCTCAACAACAATCAGAGTGTTGCCGATATCACGCAGGCGGCGGAGGGTTGCAATCAGCTTCTCGTTATCTCGCTGATGCAGACCGATGCTCGGCTCATCAAGGATATACAGCACGCCCATAAGCGACGAGCCTATCTGCGTGGCAAGGCGGATACGCTGAGCCTCACCGCCCGAAAGAGTGGCTGAAGAACGGGAAAGAGAAAGATAATCAAGGCCGACGCTTGAGAGAAAATGAAGCCTGCTTCTGATTTCTTTGATTATCATACAGGCAATCATCTTTTCACGCTCGGTGAGAACAAGAGAATCAATAAACTCAATTTCTTCGTTGATTGATTTATGAACAAATTCGTTTATATTTATGCCGCCAACCGTTACGCAAAGCGACTCTTTGCGCAGCCTTGCGCCTCCGCATTCGGGGCATTCGTCATTGGTCATATAACTCTCAATCTCGTTGCGGGAATATTCACTCGTTGTTTCTTTATAGCGTCTTTCAAGGTTATTGATTACGCCCTCGAAATCTGTCATATAAGTGCCCGAACCGTATTCGCTTTTACGCTCAAGCTTTATTTTTTCACCCTTTGTGCCATAGAAAATAACGTCTTTTGCTTTCTTGGAAAGTTTATCAAACGGAGTGTCAAGTGAAAAATCATAGGCATTTGCAAGACCTTCAAAATACATATGAGCAATTGTTCCGCCGTCAGCTTTGCCCCAACCGCTTGCTTTTATAGCTCCGTCGTTAATAGAAAGACTGCCGTCGGGAACGATGAGCTTGGGGTCGATATGCATAAACACGCCGAGTCCGAGGCACTTGGGACACGCACCGAAAGGATTATTGAACGAAAACGAGCGTGGTTCAAGTTCCTCAATGCTCACACCGTGTTCGGGACAGGCATAATTGAGCGAAAAGAGCAGCTCCTCACCGCCGATAACGTCAACCATAAGCAGACCGTCCGTAAGGCCGACAGCCGTTTCAATTGAATCAGCAAGCCTTGAACGGATACCGTCTTTGATAACAAGGCGGTCAACGATAACCTCGATGTTGTGCTTGATGTTTTTATCAAGCTTTATTTCCTCCGAGAGGTCATAGGTTATTGAATCAATTCTGACCCTTGCATAGCCGTCCTTGCGTATTCTTTCAAGTTCTTTTACATATTCGCCCTTTTTGCCTCTTGCAACGGGCGCCATAATCTGAATTCTTGTGCCTTCTTCAAGCTCAAGAACCTGTTTTGTTATGTCATCAACCGTCTGCCTTGCAATTTCTCTGCCGCATTCGGGGCAGTGAGGAATGCCGATTCGGGCATAAAGCAGACGAAGATAGTCATAAATCTCCGTAACCGTGCCGACGGTTGAACGGGGATTTTTTGACGTTGTTTTCTGGTCGATTGAAATTGCGGGCGAAAGACCCTCAATGCTTTCAACGGCAGGCTTTTCCATCTGACCGAGAAACTGCCTTGCATAAGACGAAAGGGACTCAACATATCTGCGCTGACCTTCCGCATATATTGTGTCAAATGCGAGCGAGGATTTGCCGCTGCCCGAAAGACCTGTGAAAACAACAAGCTTATCCCTGGGAATCGTTATATCAACGTTTTTGAGGTTATGCTCCCTTGCTCCTTTGACCGTAAGGTTTTTTATTGCCATTTTATTTACCTCTTCTGAGCTTTTCAATTCTGTCACGCAGGTATGCGGCGTGTTCGAATTCAAGTATCTTTGCCGCCGCCTTCATCTCTGCCGTGAGCTTGATTATCATCTGCTCTCTTTCTTTCTTGCTCATCTTGGAAATTGATTTTTCTTCATCGGATTTTGCAGAAATTTCGATTATCTCACGAACGTCCTTGACGATTGTTTTTGGCGTTATGCCGTGTTCTTCGTTATATTTCATCTGCTTTTCACGGCGGCGGTTGGTTTCGGTTATTGCCCTTTCCATTGAGGGCGTAACGGTATCGGCATACATAATAACAGTGCCTTCTGCGTTTCTTGCCGCTCTGCCGATTGTCTGGATAAGCGAAGTTTCAGAGCGCAGAAAGCCCTCTTTGTCTGCATCAAGAATGGCAACGAGCGAAACCTCGGGGATATCAAGACCTTCACGCAGCAGGTTGATGCCGATTAACACATCAAAATCACCCAGACGCAGACCTCTGATAATCTCCATTCTTTCTATAGTGTCAATATCGTGGTGCATATAACGCACCTTTATATCAAGGTTTTCAAGGTAATCCGTCAAATCCTCCGCCATTCGCTTGGTGAGGGTTGTAACAAGCACCCTCTCACCCTTTGCCGTGCGGATATTGATTTCTGACACAAGGTCATCAATCTGGCCTTCAACAGGTCTGACGGAAATCTCGGGGTCGAGCAGACCCGTTGGTCTGATAACCTGCTCGGCAACCTGAGCGCTCTTGCTTTTTTCAAGCTCACCGGGAGTTGCGCTCACAAAAATCTTCTGACCCGTTCTTTCATAAAATTCATCAAACGTAAGCGGTCTGTTATCATAAGCAGAAGGCAGACGGAAGCCGAATTCTATCAGGCTGTCCTTGCGTGCTTTGTCGCCGCCGTACATTGCTCTGACCTGCGGCAGAGTAACGTGAGATTCATCAACAAACAACAGAAAATCATCAGGGAAATAATTGAGAAGCGTAAAAGGAGCGCTGCCGGGTTCTCTGCCCGACATAACTCTTGAATAGTTTTCAATGCCCTTGCAGAAGCCCGTTTCACGGAGCATTTCGATATCGTATTCGGTGCGCTGCCTTATGCGCTGCGCCTCAAGCAATTTGCCCTCTTTTTCAAACTGCGCAACTCTTTCAAGCATTTCGCCGTAGATAAGACTGATTGATTTTTCCATTTTATCGGCGGAAATAACGTAGTGCGACGCAGGGTAAATCGCAACGTGCGAAACAACACTTTTGACCTGACCTGTGAGTGCGTTTATCTCGCTTATCCTGTCAATTTCGTCGCCGAAAAACTCAATTCTGTAAGCATTTTCGTTTGAATAAACAGGAAAAATTTCAACAACATCTCCCCTGACCCTGAATTTGTTGCGGCTGAAATCAATATCATTGCGCTCATACTGGATTGAAACAAGCTTTTCGATAAGCTCATCACGGCTTTTTTCCATACCCGTTCGCAGCGAAATAACCATACTGCGGTAATCAATCGGGTCGCCCAGAGTGTAAATACAAGAAACGCTGGCAACAATAATTACGTCTCGGCGTTCAGAAAGAGCAGACGTTGCCGAGTGGCGGAGTTTATCAATTTCATCATTGACGGCGGAATCCTTTTCGATGTAGGTATCCGTTGTGGGAATGTAAGCCTCGGGCTGGTAGTAATCGTAATAAGACACAAAATATTCAACCGCATTCTCGGGGAAGAATTCACGGAATTCACTGCAAAGCTGAGCAGCAAGCGTTTTGTTATGAGCCAAAACAAGAGTGGGTCTGTTAGCCTGTGCAATTACGTTTGCCATTGTGAAGGTTTTGCCCGAACCCGTAACGCCGAGCAAAGTCTGCTCCGCATAGCCTTTATTAAGACCGTCAACAAGCTCCGTTATAGCCTGCGGCTGGTCACCCGTCGGCTGATAAGGCGCAACCAATTTAAACTTTTCCACAGCAAAACCTCCTTTTTCATCATAAACAAATGTTCACTTTATTATATTACATTATATTTTAAATGTAAAGACCAAAAAAGATTTTTCTTGTTTCATTTTAAACACACGATGTATTGTTCCGTCACACTACATAAATATTACACTATTGTAACCTTTATTTGTTTGACATTTTCAACAAAAGATGGTATTATATGCAAAGGTGTAAAACATTGTCAATTATCATTATACTGCTTTATTATGAAATGGAGTGTGTTTGATGAAAGGTATTATTCTGGCAGGCGGCTCGGGAACAAGACTCTATCCGCTTACCATGGTAACAAGTAAACAGCTTCTGCCTGTTTACGATAAGCCTATGATTTATTATCCCCTCTCAACACTTATGCTTGCGGGCATCCGTGAGATTCTTATTATATCAACCCCCACCGATACGCCCAAATTCAAAGAGCTTTTAGGCAACGGCAGACAGTTTGGCTTAAGCCTTTCTTACGCAGTTCAGGAAAGCCCCGACGGCCTTGCTCAGGCATTCATCATCGGCGAAGAATTCATCGGCGACGATGACGTTGCAATGGTTCTCGGTGATAATATTTTCTATGGCAACGGTCTTGGTCATATGCTCCGCCAGGCAGCAAAAAACAAAGGCAGAGCAACCATATTCGGCTATTATGTTGATAATCCGCAGAGCTTCGGCGTTGTTGAATTCAACGAAAAAGGCGAAGCAGTTTCAATTGAAGAAAAGCCGGCAGTTCCCAAGTCAAACTATGCGGTAACAGGTCTTTATTTCTATGATAACAGAGTTGTTGAATATGCAAAATCACTCAAGCCCTCAAAAAGAGGCGAGCTTGAGATAACGGACATCAACCAGATATATCTGCAGAACGGCGACCTTGATATAAGGCTGATGGGCAGAGGCTTTGCCTGGCTTGACACGGGAACCGTTGAAAACCTGATGAACGCCGCAAACTTTATTCAGACGGTTGAAAAGCTGCAGGGAATCAAGATTTCGGCTCCCGAAGAAATCGCCTACAATATGCGCTGGATAAGCCGCGAGGCTCTGCTGCGTTCAGCAGAAAAATACGGCAAATCCTCATACGGTCAGCATTTACGTGCCGTTGCAGAGGGCAAAATTCTTTATTCTGCCGACAGACCGGGTGAAAGACCCTGCTGGGGCACAGAGGAGCAAAACATAAATGAAAAGTGAGCAGACCGCCATTAACGGCGTATTTATCATAGAGCCTGCTGTTTTTGGTGATAACAGAGGTTGGTTTTGCGAAACATATTCAAAAAAAGCATTTAAAGAACTCGGTATTTTTGCCGATTTTGTTCAGGATAACCGTTCCTTCTCCGCCAAAAAAGGCACATTGAGAGGTCTGCATTGCCAGACCGACCCAAAATCGCAGGCAAAGCTTGTTTCCTGCACAAAAGGAAAAATCATTGACGTTGCCGTTGACATAAGAGAAGGTTCGCCCACATACAAAAAATGGGTTGCGGTTGAGCTTTCGGAAGAAAATAAAAAAATGCTGTTTATCCCCAAAGGTTGCCTGCACGGCTTTGTTACAATTTCAGATAACGTTGAGCTTTCATACAAGGTTGACGATTTTTATTCACCTGAAAATGACAGAAGCATATGCTGGTGTGACCCTGATTTGGGTGTTGAATGGGGCATTGACGAACCCATTCTTTCAGCAAAAGACAGCGACGCTCCCCTTCTGAAGGACAGCGACGTTAAATTTAAATTCTAAAATTTTACAAATTTATCAGGCATAATATTATTTTTTCAGTCCATACTATCTGTGAAAAGCAAAGTAAGGAGTTGAAACTATGCTTGATAAAATTTCACTTGCACTTGTTATCATCGGCGCACTCAACTGGGGCAGCATCGGTCTTTTTCAGTTTGACCTGGTTGCGTGGATTTTCGGCGGTCAGGGTGCGATTCTCAGCAGAATCGTTTACACACTTGTTGCCCTCGCAGGCATCTGGTGCATTTCTCTGCTTTTCAGAGATACCGAAGCTGCCGTTGTTCACACCGATGATGAATTCAGAGGTTAAAAAAGTAAAACAAAAACATCCGCTCTGTTTTTTGCAGGGCGGATATTTTTTTGCACCGTTGATTATTTGAAACGACTATAAAAACAAAAAGGCTCGCTTGTATCAACAAGCAAGCCTTGAATGTTTTTGTTCTTCGCTTTGTGAAGAAGAAAATCTTATTCTTCTACTGCGTAAACGCTTACCTTCTTGCGGTCTTTACCCATACGCTCGAACTTAACTGTGCCGTCGATGAGTGCGAAGAGAGTATCGTCTGAACCCTTACCAACGTTGTTGCCGGGATGGATGTGTGTGCCTCTCTGTCTTACAAGGATGTTACCTGCAAGAACAAACTGGCCGTCAGCTCTCTTTGCGCCGAGTCTTTTGGATTCGGAATCACGGCCGTTACGGGTTGAACCCATACCTTTTTTATGAGCGAAAAGCTGTACATTTATCTTAAGCATTCTTTACACCTCCGTAAATTACTTTAATGTTGTGTGGATACTGCTTTGAAAGCTCGGTTAAATGAAGCTCAAGGCCACGCAGAACTGCTTCTGTTTTATCGTTTGTTTCGCTCAGATGAAAAACCATTGAGCCGCTTTCAGCCTCTGCCCTTGCGGGAGTGCCGATGATTTCTGTTACGGTGTTTGCCGCCATTAAAGCTGCCGACGAAACCGCCGCACAAACGATATCCTGACCTTCGGGAGCGAACATTGAATGACCGCTGATTTCAAAGCCGTGGAGTCGGTTGTTACCGATTAAAAACTTGACCCTTGTCATAGGGTTGCAAATTATGCGTTGATGGCAGAAATTTCAACCTTTGTGTAAGGCTGTCTGTGACCCATCTTGCGCTTGGAGTTCTTCTTGGGCTTGTAAGTCATAACTGTGATCTTTTTGCCCTTGCCGTTCTTAACTACCTTGGCAGCTACGGTTGCGCCTTCAACATAGGGAGCACCAACCTTGATGCCGTCATCGGTTCCAACTGCGATAACCTTATCAAAGGTGTATTCGCTTGCTTCTTCTGCGCCAAGCTTTTCGATGAAGATAACATCGCCTGCTTCAACCTTGTACTGCTTGCCGCCTGTTTCGATAATTGCGTACATTCGGAATATCAATCCTTTTCTTATAGACTCGCTATTCTTGTAACACTTATAACTGGGTTACCTGAGGCACAGAGAACCTGTTTTTGGGCACAAGTCACCCGCCCCGAATATGCGGCATATAGGATTATAGCACAAGGTTCAACAGATGTCAAACATTTTTTGTGCTTTTATAAAAAATTTTTAATTATAATTAGTATAGTTGCCCTGCTGATAGTTATCGGGACCAAAATTATCGGGTTCTTCAGGCATTATGAGAGCACAAACAATATAAAGAATAACCGGGCTTCCTATAACAAAGATTGACAGCAAAACATAAACTACTCTGAGCATTGTTGAATCAACATCAAAATACTGTGCCACACCGCCGATTACACCGAAAAGCTTTTTATCATAACGGCTTCTGTAAAGCTTCTTTTTCATTTTATGCACCCTTTCTATACATTATATATTATTCTGCTCCTTGCAGGCTGTAAGAGTGTTTTGCATAAGCATTGCGATGGTCATAGGACCAACACCACCGGGCACGGGCGTTATCATTAAAGCCTTATCCTTGACAGCTTCAAAATCAACGTCGCCGCAGAGCTTGCCGCTTTCGAGCCTGTTGATACCGACATCGAGAACGATTGCACCCTCGCCGACCATATCCGCCGTTACAAAGTTGGGAATACCAACCGCCGCAACAAGGATATCCGCCTGCTTTGTGATTGAAGGCAGGTCAACTGTTTTTGAGTGGCAGATTGTTACCGTTGCGCTCTTTGAGAGCATAAGCATTGCCATAGGCTTGCCGACGATATCGCTTCTGCCGATGATTACGCAGTGCTTGCCTGCAGGGTCAACACCTTCATACTCAAGCATCTTCATCATACCCATGGGCGTGCAGGGCATAAGCTTGCCCATACCCGTTGAGAGCAGACCCACGTTTTCAGGGTGGAAGCAGTCAACGTCTTTCTCGGGAAGAATTCTTCTGAGCACCTGGTTTTTATCAATATGTTTGGGCACGGGAAGCTGGCAGAGAATGCCGCTGACCGTTGCATCTGCGTTGAGTTTATCAATCAGAGCAAGAAGCTCCTCTGTTGTGGTTTCTTCGGGCATAGCAAACTCAAGCGAGCGCATACCGACTCTTTCACAAGCTGTTTTTTTGTTGTTGACATACACCCTTGAAGCAGGGTCGCTGCCGACGATGATAACTGCAAGAGCAGGCTCGACGCCTTTTTCTTTGAGAGCGGCAACCTCAGCCGCAATTTTATCAAGGTTATATTCTCTTATAGCCTTGCCGTCAATAAGCTTTGCCATATTTACACCTCTTCTTCTGCCGTTACGGTATTTTCCGATTCTGCAGTTTCATTTGTTTTTGTTTGAGCGTCAGCCTTTTCTTTTTTTGTGCTTTCTTTTGCAACAACATCGGCATCAAAATAATCAATGCCTTCAATGGGCTTCGGGTTCTTTGTATATTTTATAAGGAGCACAACCAGCAGAATTGTGCAAACAACAACGATTGCACCCGAAAGAGCCTGCGAGGTTCTTATCTGCGTGCCTGCAATATAAAGGCTGTCTGTGCGCAGGCCTTCAACAATCATTCTTTCAAGGCCGTACCAGATACCGTAGCAAAGGAAGGTCTGACCGCTGAATTTGCGGAATTTGGTTGTGATGATATAAAGCACGAGCACGCCGAGCAAACACCAGATTGATTCGTAAAGGAAGGTGGGGTGAACGTATTTATCGGGGTCAACGGAAAAACCGTTTGCTGCAAATTCAGCCTGATTAAAAACGATATAATCGTGCACCTTCGGACTCCACATACCCCAGGGCATATCGGTGTTAACACCAAAAGCTTCCTGATTTGTGAAGTTGCCCCATCTGCCGATGCCCTGGCCGATAAGCAGGCTCATACCCGCAATATCAAGCAGATTCCAGAAGTTGAGCTTGCGCACCTTGCAAACAACGAACGCCGCCGCTATACCGCCGATGATGCCGCCGTAAATCGCAAGTCCGCCCTCCCAGATTTTGATAATATCTGCAGGGTTTGCGGAATAGTTATCCCATTTTGAAAAAACATAATAAAGTCTTGCACCGATGATGGCGGAAATTGTGCCGTAGATGAGCACGTCAATCATCTTATCAAGGCTCATTTTCCACTTATAAGCCATTCTGCCGCCGAAAAGAACGGCAAGAGTGAAGCCAAAAGCAATAATTGCGCCGTAAAACTTAATTGATATTTCATTGCCGAAAAGAGTGAATTCGGCAAGAACGCTGGGAATTTCAAAGGTTTTTTCAAGTCCTTTGAATGATACTGTTGTGAAATCAGACATACCGCAACCTCCTTATTCAACAGGGCTGATGACCGAAAGAGCCGAATATTCGTTTTTGATTTTGGCAAGTCTTGCCTGTGCCTTTTCGAGCGTAACGTTCTTACAGGCTTCGATTTCAGCAAAAGGCTCATAGCCGTTGAAATAGAGATTCATCAGCAGGTTTGCCGTGTCGTCGATATCGTTATAGCTCATAACGTATCTGCCGTAGAACTTGCGTTTTGCTCTTTCAAAAGCGGCAGAATCAATTCCCTCCGCATTGAGCTTTTCAAATTCTTCTTTGATAATTGCAGCAGCAGCCTCGGGGTCTTTGCTTGAGCCGCCGAGCATTACGCAGGAAAAGCCGAAGCCGTTGAAAAGCTCCGAGCCGAAGCTCATATCAATAAGCTCCGCATCAAGCAGCTTTTTGAAAAGCGGAGAAGATTTGCCGGCAATTGCTTCAAGCATAATCTGCGACGCAATTTCATCTTCAAGCGAAAGAAGCGGCTCTGAAAGGTCTTCCTTGAAGCCGAGCATAAACTGCTTTTGCGCAACAGAGAGATTTTGCTCAATATAATCCTGAACAGGAACGGGATTTTCTTTTTCAAACTTACGCTCGCATTCGGCACCTTCAGTTTTTTTGACGTTGCTTTCAACAATTTCGGCAACTTTTTCGGGCGTGATATCGCCCACAACGCTCAGCACCATATTGCCGGGGTTATAGAAGTTTTCATAAAGCCTGTAAAGCAGGTCGGCATCAATCTGCGCAATTGATTCCTGCGTGCCTGCAATATCAATGCGAACAGGGTGGTTGCTGTAAAGCGCTTTAAGAAGATTAAACATTACCTGCCAATCGGGCAAATCCTGATACATACGGATTTCCTGGCCGATGATGCCCTGCTCTTTTTCAACCGTCTGCTGGGTGAAATAAGGGTTCTGAACAAAATCGAGGAGAATTACAAGCGATTCATCAACATTTTCCGAGCCTTTAAAAAGATAGGCGGTTTTTTCAAAGCTTGTGTAAGCATTTGCGCTTGCGCCTGTTTTGGCAAAGCGTTCAAAGGCGTTCAAATCCTCGCTTTCAAAAAGCTTGTGCTCAAGGAAATGCGCCGTACCCTCGGGGATTGTTTCAAACTCGCCCGATGCGTTTTTGACTGCTGTATCAATTGAGCCGTATTTGACGCCGAACACCGCATACGTTGAAGAATATCCTTCTTTGGGGAGCACTCTGATTTCAAGACCCGATGAATGCTTACCGCAATAAACGGTTTCGCCAAGCTTTTTATCTGTATATTTCTTAAACTTCATTTTCTTCTGCCTCCTCCTGCGCCGAAAGCATAAAGATGGTGTCAATGGAAAGCTTCTTTGCTGCTGCGCAGACATCATCCATCGTTACCTGCTCAATGCCTCTGACCATCTCTTCGGGAGTTATTACTTCATCACAGGTTGCCTGCGACGAATACCAGCCGAGAATGCCCTCGGGAGTTGTGAGGGTATGCTTCTCACGCAGAGCACGTTTTGAGGAATCGAGCACCTCGGGGTCAGTTTTGCCGTTTCTTAAATCGGAAAGCTGGCTGAGCACCTCTGCAGAAACCTTTTTCTCTTTGTAAGTGTCAATTCCGCTTTCAACAAGCACAATGCCCTTTGCCGCAACAAGCCTTGACCAGCAATAATATGCAAGGCTCATTTTTTCACGGATATTCATAAAGAGCTTGGAATAGGTGCCCATACCGAAAATATCGTTCATAACAACCATTGCAAAGATGTTATCTCTTCTGTGCTGCATACCTGCTCTGAAGCCCATAACAAGCTTGCCCTGATTAACGGGAAACTTTTCTTCATAATGATTGAAGCGTCTGCTGCGCTGAACAAACACTGTTTCAAGCGTTGCAGGGTTACGCTCAACTTTTGCAAAAGCCTTTTCAAAAATCGCTGCAACTTTTTCTGCATCCGCCGCACCGACAACGGTAATCTGGAAAACTGCGGTTGAGAGCAGAGTTTTCCACGCCTCATAAACCTCTGCCATTTTTACGGCTTCAATTTCTTCAACCGTGCCGTATTTATCCTTACCGTATGCCTCATTCTGGCACATATAGCTGATGCATTTATTGAATGCGTAGGAACGTTTATCGTTCATTTCTTCTTCAATGCGCTGGATAAGCAGGCGTTTTTCCATTGCGAGCGACTCTGCGCCGAAGGAGCCGTTTTTGACGTTGGGCTTGAAGATGATATCGCACAAAAGCTGTGCCGCTTCAAGCTGAATGCTCTCGCCCTCAAGAGCAAATTTATCGGCAAGGCTGGTGATGCTCAGGGTCAGCACCTGCGCTTCACCGTTTTTGGAAACACCTGCGCCGAGGATTGCACCGTAAAGCTCATCGAGCTTGCCGTTGAGCAAAGAAAGCTCGGGGTAAGCCTTGCAGGAGCGTTTGAGAAGATAAACAAGCAGCGAATTTGCCGCCATTCTTTCGTCCATAGGCAGAGCCATTGAAACGGAAATACAGCCTGTTTTGAATTTATCGGCAGGCTCGGAAACAAGCCTTACCTTATCAGCGAGCATTTTAATCTGAGGCATTGAATCACTTCCTTAAAAGTAATCAGATGTCGCAAGCGGCGACCATCTCATAGGTTTCTCTTTTAACAACCGTTCTTGCCTTGCCGTTATCAACCATAACAACGGGAAGCTTGGGGATACGGTTATAGTTTGATGCCATTGAATAGTTATATGCACCCGTTGAAAGAACAGCAAGAATATCCCCTGCTTCAACGGTCTGAACTTTTGTGTTTTCCTGAATAAGGTCACCGCTTTCGCAGCACTTGCCCGCAACGGTAACCGTCATATTCTTTTCTTCGTTCGCCTTGTTGGCGCAGACAACCTGATAATCTGCGTGATAAAGAGCATATCTGGGGTTATCCGCCATACCGCCGTCAACAGAAACAAAGGTGCGTATGCCCGGAATCTCTTTGACTGCGCCGACGGTGTAGAGCGTCAGACCTGCCGCACCGACCACGGAGCGACCCGGCTCAATAAGAATGAAAGGCATTTTAAGACCGAGCTTTTCTGTTTCTGCCTTAACTACGGCTGAAACGTTCTTCATATATTCGCCGTAAGGAATGGGCGTGTCGCCGTCAACGTATTTTATACCGAAACCGCCGCCGAGATTCAGCTCGTCAAGCTCTGCTCCCGTTTCGTCTTTGATTTGCTTATAGAGGTCAAGCATAACCTCGGCTGCAAGCTCAAAGGGGTCGATATCAAAAATCTGCGAGCCGATATGGCAATGCAGACCTCTGAGCTTAAGGTTTGGCATTGCAAGAGCTGCCTTTGCCGCTTCAAGAGCCTCGCCCGTTTCAAGAGCAAAGCCGAATTTGGAATCAATCTGACCCGTTTTAATAAAATCGTGTGTATGTGCATCAACGCCGGGCTTTATGCGCAGCATAATGCCGACGGTTTTGCCTGCACCTGCGGCGATTTCGTTAAGCTTTTTAAGCTCCGTGAGGTTATCAACAACAACTCTGCCGACGCCGTTTTCAACAGCCATCAAAAGCTCGTCGGGAGTTTTGTTGTTGCCGTGAAAAACAATGTTTTCTGCAGGGAAATCAACGGAAAGAGCGGTATAAAGCTCGCCGCCCGAAACAACGTCAACGCCTGTGCCCTCCTGCTTGCAGATGCGGTAAATCTCTTTGCAGCTGAAAGCCTTGCTGGCGTAGCACACAAGACCGTTGCCGCCGTAGTTTTCTTCAATTGAATTCCTGAAAGCACGCAGATTTGCCCTTATCTCGTTTTCATCAAAAACATAAACGGGCGTGCCGAATTCCTTTGCAAGCTCAACGGTATCCGCCGAGCCGATGGTCAGATGACCTTTTTCGTTTATTGAAATACAGTCTGAAACAAACATTTTTAATCCTTCTCTTTATCAGAATAATCACATATCAGTAACCGCCGAAACGATTTCAGCCTTGATTTCATCAACACCCGTACCCTTGACGGATGAAAACTCAACCTTGGTGATATCCGCATAATCGGCAAGCTCCGCTTTAAGCTCTTCTCTGCGTTTTTCGGTTTCGGTTTTGTTGAGCTTATCACATTTTGTGAGAGCAATCACAAAAGGAATTTCCATCTGACGCAGGAAATAAAGCATATCCATATCATCCGCAGAGGGTGCGTGGCGCATATCAATGAGCTGAACAACAAGCGCAATGTTTCTGCCCGACTGAAAATAGCCTTCCATAAGGTCTGCCCAGCGTTTCTTTTCGCTCTGCTCACGCTTTGCATAGCCGTAGCCGGGTAAATCGGCAAAAATAACGCCGTCACCTTTAAAGAAATTGACTGTTATTGTTTTGCCCGGCATCGAGCTTACTCTTGCAAGATTTTTGCGGTTAAAAACCTTGTTGATGAGCGATGATTTGCCCACGTTGGAGCGGCCCGAAAAAACAATTTCAGGCATACCAGAAGGCGGAAGCTGCTTTGAAGTGCCGTAAGCGGCAGTGAATTCTATTTTATCAAATCTCATATTATCAATCCTGTGTTTTCTGATTATTGCGCAATCGTGGGGCGTTTGCCGCTTTCGCTGACGGGAATACGGCTTTTTTCATTTTTCTCAACCTGAGCTTTTTCAAGTGCAATGTCCCACACTGCGCTGACCGTCTTAACAGGCATAAAGGTTATTGCCTCTTTAACCTTGGGGTCAACCTCATCAAGGTCCGCAATGTTATCATAAGGAATAATAACCGTTTTGATGCCCGCCCTGTAAGCTGCCATTGATTTTTCTTTAAGACCGCCGATGGGAAGCACTCTGCCTCGCAGCGTGATTTCACCGGTCATTGCAACGTCCTTACGAACCTTTCTGCCCGAAAGAGCTGAAACAAGAGCCGTTGCAATTGTTACGCCTGCCGAAGGGCCGTCCTTGGGTGTTGCGCCCTCGGGAACGTGAACGTGGATATCTTTATCTTTATAGAAGCTAGCGCTGACAGGGAGCTCATCTGCCTTTGAACGGATATAGCTGACTGCCGCCTTTGCGCTCTCCTGCATAACGTCGCCGAGTGAGCCTGTGAGCTCCAGCTTACCGCTGCCGTCAAGCACCGCCGCCTCAATCTCAAGCATATCGCCACCTACGGCTGTCCAGGCAAGACCGTTGACAACGCCAACCTCGTTTTCTTTGACGATTGAATCGTTTTTGAATTTGCGTGAGCCGAGAAGATTTTCAACGTCCTCGGGCTTTACGGAAACCTTTTCTGCTCCGTTCTCAATAATCTGCATTGCCGCTTTTCTGCAAACTGCAGCTATCTGCTGCTCAAGCGCACGCACGCCTGCTTCACGGGTATAGCCTTCGATTATGAGGCGAAGTGCCTTATCTGAAATCTTAAGCTGTTTTGCAGTCATTCCGTGGCGTTTAATCTGCTTGGGTAGAAGATGCTTTTTGGCAATGTTGAACTTTTCTTCAAAAGTGTAGCTGCCAAGCTCAATGATTTCCATTCTGTCCTGAAGCGGCTCGGGAATGTTTGCCCTGACGTTTGCGGTTGTGATAAACATTACCCTGCTCAGGTCATATGGCATTTCAATATAGTGATCTCTGAAAGTTGCGTTCTGCTCGGGATCAAGCACTTCAAGCAGAGCCGAGGTCGGGTCGCCCTTATAATCAGACGAGAGCTTATCAACCTCATCAAGCAGTATAAGCGGGTTGTTTGTGCCTGCCTGCTGCATAGCGTTGATAATTCTGCCGGGCATTGAGCCGATATATGTTTTTCTGTGGCCTCTGATTTCTGCTTCGTCTTTAACACCGCCGAGCGAAATGCGGGCGTAATTTCTGCCTGTTGCTCTTGCAACAGAGCGTGCAACCGAGGTTTTACCCACACCGGGAGGACCCACAAGGCAGATTATCTGACCCTTGATATCGGGAGCAAGAGCTCTGACGGCAAGGTATTCAAGAATTCTCTGCTTGACCTTTTCAAGGCCGTAATGGTCATCATCAAGCATCTTTCGGGACTTTTTGATATCAGCATTTTCTTTGCTGAAATTATTCCACGGCAGAGCAAGGCAGGCCTCAATATAATTTCTGCTGACCGCCGCTTCGGGTGACGAGGGTGAATATTTCTCAAGCTTATCGCATTCCTTGAAAAGCTTTTCTTTTATTTCATCAGCCGCTTTCAGATGAAAAATCTTTTCTCTGAATTCGCTGAGCTCCTCTTCGTGAGAAACACCGCCGCCAAGCTCGGTGGAAATAACCTTCATCTGCTCACGCAGATAGTATTCTCGCTGGTTTTTATCAATTGCCTCCTGCACCTTGTCGCCGATTTCAGCTTCAATTGAAAGCAGGTTGCCTTCACTTGCAAGCAAAATGCAAAGCTCTTCAAGACGCTTGATGGGGTTTATGACGTCAAGAATGCTCTGCCTGTCCTCATATTCAAGCATAATGTTGCCTGCAACGTAATCAGCAAGTTTGCCGGGATCTGTTTCCTGCATAACGCTTGTTACAAGGTCGGCAGGCATCTGAGGAGCGCAGTCTGCATAATCTGCAAAAACATCCTTTGCGTGGCGAACAAGTGCCTTGGCATAATCTGCCTTATCGCCTCTCACTGACGGCTCTTTGATTGGGAATATCATAGCCTTGAGGTGGCTGCCGTTTGACGCAAGCATACCTTCAACAAGCCTTGCTCTGTAAAGTCCCTCAACGGCAACTCTGACGTTTCCGTTTTTGCCGGGAAGTTTGAGAACCTGTTTGACGCTTGCAACAACGCCGATTTCATAAAGCTCATTGAAACCGGGGTCATCAACGCTGATATCCTTCTGCGTAACGAGGAAGATTTCCTGGTCGGTATCCATCGCTTTTTTAAGCGCATTGATTGATTTTTCTCTGCCCACATCAAAGTGAATGAACATATCAGGGAAAACAACAAGTCCCCTGAGAGCCACCGCAGGCATAAGTCTTAAGCTTTCTTCTTTCATATGTGTAAAACTCCTTAAAAATAGAGATAGTTATTAAAATAAACATTTAGTTAGTTTAATATTATATAATATTATATACAAGCCGTCAACTGTAATAAATGCAGAAAAAGTTATGAAAATGCAAACTTAATGTTAACAAAGGGCATAAAACAGCCTGCTCATATCGGTTTGTTTAAGGTAAAGTGCCAAAAAAACAGCTGCCCTGCTCTGAACAACGATGCTTCGGTTTTTAAACAAAAAAGCTGCTCCGCAAAAGCGAAGCAGCCTGATGCTTTTATTATATTATTATTTAAGCCTTGAAATAAGCTGGCAGGCAACGTAGATATTCTGAATCTTTTTTGCCTGTGCGCCTGTGGGTGTTAAAGTGATGGGCTGAGTTTCTGACGGAGTAACGTAAAGCTTGAAGGCTATTGCATCCTGACCCACACGCATATCCTTGACTTCTTTGTATTCATAATCTCTCTCTTCAACATTGAGATACTTAAACACAATATCCTCAAGGTTGCGGCCTGTGAATACCTTGATAACGTCGTCCTCATCGTGCATATCAACTATAGCCTTTGCCTCTTCAAATGTAAGGCTTGTGCATTTGAATTCACCGTCATTGAGAATTGTCATAACATTCTGGTTGTCTACCAAAAGAAGAGGAAGCTGAGTTCTTGCCATAAAAATCACCCTTTTCTGTTAAATTTTAATGAAAAGTATTCACAATTATGCCTTTTCATTGTTTATTTTATAATATAATATGATTTCAATTTTGTCAATATGCCAACAAAATTTTTCTGAAAAAGTGAAAAATCGCCTCGCAGATTTTGCTCCGCAAGGCGATTTCGTTTATTTTCTGTTAAGCCTGATTACCGTCACAGAATATGCCGGAACAGTGTAATTGAACTTATCTCCGAAGCCGTTGACGGTGAATTCCTCAATCTTACAGTCCTCGGGTTGGCCGAGAATGTTATCGTTTGCAAGGCTGTCACCTGCCACCTGAGAAACCTTTGCACTTGAAGCAACGCCGGCATTTTCAACGTTGACGGCAAGAGTTTTTGATGAACCCGTGACGTTAACGATTTTGACGATGATATCGCCGTTTTCGTCTGTGCTGACAACGTGGTAAGCTTCTGCCTCCGCCTTTGAAGCGGTGTCAAAATCAACGTAAAGCTCGCCGTCAATCCAGCATTTCACCTTTGTGCCGCTGACCTCAACCTTAAGCTGATAGGTTTTGCCCTCAACAGCGGTAAAAGGTCTGACCGTTCCGATAATCTGATTTGATTTTATGCCGTTTTCAACCTGCTGCAGACAGGAAACGGTGTTATCCCAGCCGCCGATATTCCAGAACCAGCAATTATCGTGGTCTTTAACCGCAAAGGGAATAATGAAACCCTCGTTGCCGCTTACTTTTTTGGCATCAACGGTGTAAGTGTAATCCGTCCATTCGTCAAAACCCGTGTAAGCAACCGAGCCTGTGAGGCTGTAAGGCATATTTGTTGCGTCGTTTGTGAGCACTCCGTTTTTGGCAGTTATCTTACCGTCGTTTGCCTTGTTCCAGTTCCACGCAAGGGTGTTTATGGCAAAATTATCGCTGTAAAGAGTTTCGCCTGTTTTGTTATCCGTTACAAGCACGTTATCAAATTCCGCAACGGTATACCACGCACCCACGCCGACTCTGCCGCTTAAA
This sequence comes from Acutalibacteraceae bacterium, assembly GCA_045536245.1. Classification (GTDB taxonomy): domain Bacteria; phylum Bacillota; class Clostridia; order Oscillospirales; family Acutalibacteraceae; genus CAG-177. Next base: position 61,485 of record JAZSNE010000001.1, read on the forward strand.
TCCTTTTGCTCAACCTGCGCACCGTTAAGCTTTGATTCAAGCAGAGCTTTGCCAGTGTTGGTTGAAAAGAGCTTTTGCACATAGTAGCTGATTGAGCCTGTGACCTGATGGTTATTGAACCATATGAGGTCGGGTGACCAGTGGGTTGCCGTAAGATTGCCGAAAAGCGGAGCATAGGCCGCCATTCTGACAATATCACCGTTACGCTCAAGACCCGTCATATATGCCGCCTCAGCAAGCGCCGCCTTAAGGGTATTTGACCTTGCGGCGTATTCGCCGAGGAACACCTTAAGTCCGCCGCCGTAGATTGAATCGGTCATACCGTCAACGTCACGGCTGTAATTGGCGTGGTCATAATAGTCTGCATTTTTAAGGAACCATTCGGGTTCGTTATAATAATGCTGGTCAGTTGCACCTGCAAAATCGCTTGCGTTGCCGCTGCCTATCTGTTCCTTAGCATATTCGTATGACGGCAGATAATTTGCGCCGTGAGTTGCATCAAAAGCACCCGAAGAATAAATCAGTTCAATACCCTCATAAAGTTCGGGGCTCTCTGCCTTTGCGGCATTGAAGGTATCAAGGAAAGCCTGATAACGTTCAAAATAAACCTGACCCTCATTCTCGTTACCGATGCAGATATAGGGCAACTCAAACGGTTCTTCGTGGCCGAGTGCCGCTCTCACCTTGCCCCACTTTGTATCTGCTCCGCCTCTGCAGAATTCAACAAGGTCAAGCATATCCTGCAGGTATTGCTCAAATTCGGGGGTATACATATCGACGGGTCCCCTGCCTCTCATCTGGCAGTAAAGGCCGCAGTTGATAACGGGCACGCCGACTGCGCCGAGGTCTTCGGCAAGCTGAAAATACTCAAAGAAGCCAAGACCGTAGCTCATAAAGCTCGGGTACGGATCTTCTGCCATTGAAAGGTTTGTCCAGAGGTTTGTGCCTTGTTTTCTTGCGGCAACGTCGCCGTAAGTGCCGCCGAATTCAAGCGGTTCGCCGTTTCTGCCAACACCGATTGAATCCTTCCAATTGTATGCGGTTTCGGCATCATACCCCTCAATTATGCAGCCGCCCGGAAAACGCAGAAACTTGGGTTCAAGAGCCTCGAGCATTTCGCCCAAATCCTTACGCATACCGTTTTTGCGGTTTTTGAAGGTGTGCTCGGGGAACATTGAAACCATATCAAACGCTGCCGAACCGCTGTCAATCAGAACAGCAAGCGTAACGCCGCTGTGTGCTGTTTGCGAAGCTTTAACCGTAAGCTCATATTTCTGCCACTCGCCCGAAACAGAAGCAATTTCGCCCTGACCGAGCACAGCGTCACCGCAGAGGATTCTTACGCTGACCTTGCCGTTATAGCCGTCAAGACCTTTTGCATAGAAAGAAACGTTATAGTTTTCCCCTGCTTCAACGGCAATGCCGTCAAGAAAGCCCCTGTTTTGCGCTCCGCCGAAAACAGAGCCCGTATTATTGATTACAAGGTAATTGGGGTTGTTTTCGTTAAGCTTATCGGCTGCGTTTTTGGCAACGGAAAGTTCTGCGCCGTTCACGCTGCTCCAGCCGTGGAGCTCATCGCCGCTTGCAATCTGCGTAAATTCAAAAGAACGGTTAACGATTTTTTCGGCATAAAGTCCGCCGTCTGCCGCAAAGTTGATATCCTCAAAGAAAATGCCGAACAGCAAATCGCTGATATCATAAAGCTCATTGCCTGCATCAACGTCAAGAGTATAGTCCGCCGCCAAAACGTCATAAGCTGCAACGGTGTTTGCCTCAGGCGTTTTTACAGGCGGCTCGGGTGACGGAAAAATCAAGCCGGACAGCGCCGTAAAAGCCGAAACTATTGCAGCAAAAATCTTTCTGATAAATGTAACCAGAGTATATTTCATTTGTTTTCTCCCGTGTTTCAATTAAGGGACCGCCTTGTGACAGTCCCTTGGTAATATTATACGTTCAACGCAATATCTTTCAGAATCTTGGTGCATTCATCAATGCCGATAAACGAGCTGTCAAGACAGATATGGTAATTGCGGCTGTCGCCCCACTTCATATCCGTATAATGCTGATAATACGCCATTCTGCGTTTATCCTTATCCTGAACACGCTTTATAGGCGTGTCATCCTTTTCGCCGTATACCTCAACAACTCTTTTGGCTCTCGCCTCAATGTTACCGCGGATAAAAACGTTCATCACGTCATCTCTGTCACGCAGAATATAGTCCGCACATCTGCCAACGATAACGCACGGGCCTTTTTCAGCAAGCTCTTTTATGATCTTGCACTGCAGAATCCAGATTTTATCCTCGTTGGTCGGGCCTGTATAAAGAGTTCTGTTTGTGAACAGGCTCATAATAAGGCTCGGGTGAGTGTATTCTCCCTTTTCTTTGATATATTCTTCTGCAAAGCCGCTTTCTGCAGCAACCTTTTCAATAATCTCGCTGTCATAGCAGGGAACGCCGAGCTCTTCGGCAAGGTGCTTGCCGATTGTTCTGCCGCCGCTGCCAAACTCACGGCTGATGGTGATTATTCTTTTCATAGTGTTTCTCCTTTCAGTCGCAACAGTATTGTCAGATTATTTATAAATGTTCCTGAACGTTTTTGGCGTAATGTCCCGAATCCTGAAAGCCGTTTTCGGTGCGGATACATTCGCCCCATTTGCGTGCAATTTCTTCGTAGCTGTCGGTTTCGATTTTTGCCCTTTCAAAACCGTCCTTACTGCCTCTGATGCACCAATCGCTTGACCACATTCCGTGACCAGTTGCTTTGTATGTCCAGAGGAACCAGCTGTAACCGAGAGCGTCAAGGGTATTGAAGCAATTCTCCCACGTTGTTTTCTGATGAGGGTAGAATTCACCCATCATCATGGGAACGTTGCAGAAAATAAGCTGAGTAAAGAAAGCAAAAAGATTAAAAATAAAGTTCGAGTTGTTATAAAAATGAACCTGATAAACAACGTTTTTCCAGCCTTTAAAAGCTGCGTTGGGCAGAGCGATAGCTGTCCAGATGCACTCCATTGTTATGATATGGTCTGCATCGGCTTCTCTGACAACGTCATAAAGGCGTGTATAAATAAACTCATTGTTTTTTCTTCTTTGGAGTTCGTTTGTGGGCACGTCGCACATCGGTTCATTGAGAAGGTCATACATAGCAACCGCAGGGTTACCTTTGAATCGGGTTGCTATTTCACGCCAGAGTTCATCAGTCAGTTCACGGTATCTTTCGCCCTGCTCCGAATCGTCATAAAGACCGCAGGAACCTTTTTTGCCGCTGTGCGGAGCATCGCTCTGATAACCGACTGCGCCGTGCATATCAAGCACAACGTAGAGCCTGCGTTTTGAGCATTCTTCAACAACCCATTCAAGACGGCTGAAATCCCAGCTGCCGTTTTCATCAAGAATCTTTCTGCCGTTATCGTCATAATAAAAATTGCGGAACCAGAACGGAACACGGACACTGTTAAAGCCCATAGCCTTGATATCGTCAAGGTCTTTTTCGGTTATCCAGTTATCCATATAGGTGTTAAAAAGTTCATATGCCTTTTCTTCGCCGAAACGGTTTGTGAGCTTTGTGAGAACGTCATAATGGTCGGTTGCTTCTTCATAGGGGCAGAGCCAATCCTCCCATATCATCCAGCTGCCGAGGTTAACGCCTTTGAGCCTGACCTCCTCACCTTTGCGATTAACGATTTTTCTGCCCTTTGTTGTGAGAAAATCATCAGCTGTGAAGCCTTCCTGCAGCTGTGCTTCGGCAGAGGAAACCATTGAAAAACCAAAGGTTGAAAACACGGTTGCTGCCACAAGCATAACCGAAACAAATTTTTTGATATTCATTTCAACACATCTCCTTTTTGGATTCGCATAACGTTAAAAATTTTCAACCGCATCCCAATCGGCTACCTTGCCCGTTTTTGCCCAGAGAAGCTCCGCTTCTTTTGCCCAGGCTTCATAGCCGGCAGGCGTTTCGGGATATTTTTCATAATGCGCAGTAAGCTTGCCGCTTGTCACGATTGCGTTGATTACGGCTTTCAGCTCGGCAGGCTTTATGTTGCCCGTCACAAGACCGACAACAACAAAAATCAGCGTTTTGGCGTAATCGGCAAAGCTGAGCTGAATGCCGTTGCCCATACTGCTGAGCAGCTTACAGCTGAAAATAACGTCTTTTTTGAAAAGATATTCGTTTGCCTTTGCGCTGTGGCGCACGATTGAACCGAGAAGCGCCATAAGGCTTGCAAACTCTTTACCCTGGGTATCGTTATATCTCTTATTGATGCTCCAGAGAGCCGCTCTTGTGGGGTATGCTCCGTTTGCCATAACCTGCGAAGCAACGTCAACGGCAATATCGCTCAGCGCAAGCGCAGAGGTGCAGCCCTCGCCGCAGTTGGGTTTTGTGAGGCAAGCGGCATCACCCATGGCAATAAAGCCGTCTGAAACAAACGAATACGGCGCTCTGTGATAGGGGGTTATGCCCTTTTCAATTTTTGTTACCCTGTGAGCAGGGAGCCTGACTGTTTTTTCAAACAGCTTATACACCTTTTCGGCAACGTCAAAGCCGCCGCAGGCGCCGATACCGATAAGAGCATCGCTGCCGCCGCTCGGAGCGAGCCACGATTTGAAATAGAGCCAGAAATCGGAGCGGAGATAGCGGCTGTTTCTTTTTTCTTCAAAATCAATATATCGAAGTATTACATAGAATATGTCATCGGGTTTAAGCTCGAATTTTTCAATACCGTAGCCGTCGGGCAAACTGCGTCTGACAACGGCAGGGATACCCGAGCAGTCGGCAACCAGGCGGCAGTTGACGGTGATTTCCGCACCGTCTTTTTCATAGACAACGCCGTTGATTTTGCCGTTTGCATCATATGTAAGCTTTTTGAACGAGGCTTCGTATTCGAGCACTGCGCCTGCCTGAGCCGCCCAATCGTTCATCAGCACGCAGTATTTATGCTTATGCATACCGACAACGGCAAGCTTTGAAGGTTTGGGGTGGTTACCGTAAACAGAGCAGATTGCCGAATCCTCAAACGTGAATTCATATATGCCGTCGCCCTCTTTTACCTCGGGCAAACCGAACTGCTTCATTTCGTCCTTGCCCATATGGAAGATATCGTATGAGGGGCTGAGTTTATCTCTGCTGTCCTTATCAATAAGCAAAACGGAAAAACCTTTTTCCGCCATTCTTCTTGCAAAATAGCTGCCTGCAGTTGAAGCACCTACTATTACAACATCATAATTTTTCATTTTTTCACCCCATAATTATTTCAACTTAAGCTGTGCGTTATTATCGGAAAAGCCTTTGTTATTGGAAATTGTGTTGAGAAGCATATCCGTCAGGTCAACCTTAACGCCGTTTTTGGAGAGCTTCGGTTCAACCTTTTTGATTATGAAGCGGAATCTTTTAAGCACCTTTGCAATCACCTTGCCCTCGGGGGTATCGGTTGAATAAGGCATATCACCCTTGAAAATTGCTATGCCGATATTGCACGCATAGTCCATAAACTGTGTTTTTCTTAAAGGCTTGTCAACCTTAATCCACAAAAGTCTGCCCAAACCGCCGACTGTTATGCCCGAAAGCAGCTTTTTGCCTGCTTTTTTGAGAACTTTAACAACACCTTTGCCGCCGCTCAGCGCACTGAAAATGCGGTGTCTGATTGAGCATTCAAACTGTTTATCAAAAAACTCCTGCAGTTCAAGACCCTTGGTATCAGCGCCGAAATCGGGCACGTCGATTGTTTCAACGTTCACGGTGTCGCCGCCAATGCTGATTTTTCTGTATTTTGCAGGGCTGCCGATAAGACAGGAAGTGCAGATGTCTGTTATTTTATTGTTGTTTTCGGAAACGTATTCGTTGATGCTCTGAATATGCATATGACCCGTCAGAATAAGCTCAACGCCGTTATCGGCAAGGAAAGATGCCGTTCTGCGCCAATCCTTGAGCTTGGCATCACCTACAAGGTCAAAAACGGGCACGGAGGGAATCATGGGATAGTGGCACATTGCCACAACGGAGCAGCCGTCTTTTTTTGCCGCATCAAGCTGAATTTTAATCCAGCCTTCAAGCCTTTCGTCAACCTTGCCCTTGGGGTTGCCGTCGCTGTCACAGTTGATGGCAAGCAAGCGTACACCGGGGGCGATTTCCGCTATATAAGAAAGAGTTGAATCATCAACCGCAAGCGCCTGCGAATAGCCGAAATCGGCATAAAGCTCACGAAGCTGCTTAAAGGGTGTGCCCTCAACCTCAATCTGTTCATCGTTGACAAACGCCCTTGATTTTTCGCCGTAATCGTGGCCTGCGGTTAAAACAAAAATCCTTTTGCCGGCTTCCTTGAGCTTGTTAAGCTCCTTAACAAAGCTTTTGTGGCTTTCGATTTCGCCGTTTTTGCTCAGGTCGCCCGGAATAAGCACAAGGTCAACGCTGCTGTCTGCGGCAATTTTTGCAAAGGTTGCTTTAACTATATCACTGCTTTCGAGCATAAAATACTGCTCTTTGCGCATATATTCATCAAACGCCTTGCCGCCGGCTCCCAGCGACGGCTCAAAATAATGGGTATCTGTTACAAGATAAAAGTTTACGGGATTCATCTCAATCACCCTTATAATATATAGTTAAAATTATATTATCATAGTTTTTATGTTAATTCAACCAAATACTTATAAATTAAACATATTTTTTTGTAAAAAATCACCTCGTTCCGATTGATTTTCAGGCAATTTTATGCTATCATTCAGACATAAAACAAAAGCGAGGTAACAATATGGATTCTCTGTTTATAAGAATAACTGCTTTTTTCAGCGGCATTCTCATCTGGCTGGGTGCAATTTTCAGCCATCCGAATATTATCCCCGAATTCCCCGAAGTTAATGAAAAAAGCAAAAACGCATTTGAAGAAGGTGAATTTGAGATGGGCGAATTTGACATCGTTGTATCGCCTGACGGCGACGATGCAAACGTAGGCTCACTCGAAAATCCCCTTAAAACCCTTGAAGCAGCAAAAGAAAAAGCAAAATCCGCTGAAACAGACGGTCAAATAACCGTATGGTTCAGAGAAGGAACTTACGTGCTTGAAAATACGGTTGATTTTACCGCTGCCGACAAAGATAACGTTCTTTACCGCTCTTACCCCGATGAAAAGGTTGAATTTTCGGGTGCAAAGGAAATAAGCGGTTTCAGCGAATCAACTCTCAACGGTGTCAAGGTCTTTGTGACTGACGTTCAGCTTGACTCGGAAGACGATTATTTCCGCTCTCTTTTTAACGGCGAAAAGCGTCTTAAACGCCCCGAATACCCCAAGGAAGGTACTTTCAAAATCAAAGACCCCAAGCTTGACGAAGCGGTTGCCCCCGAAATTGACCCAAACTTTTTCACACACTCCGCAGTGTTTTATGCTCACACACAAGACGTGCTTGATTTTGCAAACGCAGGCGACGTTGAAGTTAAAGTAATGCACTTCTGGTGTGACGAGCATCTGCCCGTTCATTCCGTTGACAGCGCAACAGGCAGGGTGGAAACAACCAAGCCCTCATCAATGACCCTCAGGGTTGACGATAACTATATTTTTGAAAATGTTAAAGAAGCTCTTTCCTTACCCGGCGAATGGTATCTTGACCGCGCTGAAGAAAAGCTTTATTACGTTCCCGAAAACGGCGAAACACCCGAAAACACTGTGCTTTATGCCGGCGTTAACGAGCAGCTTTTCACCTTCAGGAATGTTCAGAACGTTTCATTCCGAGGCATTGATTTTATCAATACAGACTGGGAACCCGTTGGCAAAAGCGGCGCTTTTTACGGCAATGTTTTTGACGAATCGCACCCTCTCCATAACAACATAGAATACAGCGCAGTGCATCCGCAGGCAGCATATGAAACCCCCGCCGCAATTCTTATTTCTGCTTCATCGGGCATCAATTTCACTGACTGCCGCTTTGAAAACATTTCATACACCGCAGTTAAATTTGAAAACGCTGCAGCCGACTGCTGCATAAGAAGCTGCCTTTTCAATGAAATCGGCGCAAACGCAGTTTTCATTCACGGCGAATTTGTTGTGCCTGCTTCAACAAGAAACATTGACGTAATCGACTGCAACATCGGCAACTACGGCAGAATTTTCAACAACGCAATCGGCATTCTTCTCACTCATGCCATTGACTGCGACCTGACGAACAACGAAATTCACGACGGTTGGTACACAGGCATTTCCGTTGGCTGGAACTGGGGCTACACCCCCAACTCAACAAACAACATCAACATCAGCAACAACCTCATTTATAACATCGGCAACGGCTGGCTCTCCGATATGGGCGGCATTTATACCCTCGGCATTCAGCCCGGCACAGTTATCAGAGGCAACGTTATTCACAACGTCGGCTGCGATGAAGGTCAATACGGCTACGGCGGCTGGGGAATTTATCTTGACGAAGGCTCAAGCGAAATTCTTGTTGAAAACAACCTTGTTTATGACTGCTCTTCAGAAACCTTCCACCAGCACTATGGCAGAGATAACATTATCAAAAACAATATTTTTGCATTCGGCGGCGAAGGTGCTTTTATTATCACAAGGCACGAAGAACACAATTCACTCACCGCAGAAAACAACATCTTTGTTGTTGACGATGCAACGATGTATGCTTTTGACGTTGACAGCGATTGGTTCAGAGATAACGGCAACCTTTTCTGGGATTATGAAAGAGGCGGCAACGTTTACTCGGGTCACACAACAAAGCTTTTTGACAGATATACCATACCGATTGTGATGTCAAAGGGATACTATAATAACGCAGTGTTTGCAGACCCGTTATTCAAAGATGCCGCAAACCGTGATTTCACGCTTGCGACCAACTCCCCTGCTCTTGAAACAGGTTTTGTGCCGTTTGAATATAACGCAGGCACGATGACACAGTTCTGACAAAAAAATCACCCCGAAGCCGAAAAAATCGGTTTCGGGGTTTGGTTTTATTTAGGCATTTTGTCTTTATACTGATAGCATTTCACATAGTCCACCTTGAACTCGGCAGGCCAGTTTTCGGCAGGTGTTTTGCTGATTTCACCGGTGCCGTGTCTGTCTGAATGCTGAACACCGTTATCACCGGCAAACTCACACGAAACCAGAAGATATTCGGGATTCTGCGAAACTCCGCCTGCATCAAGCCTGCCCGTTTCATAGCCGTTGATATAAAAGATATATTCATTCTCATTCCACTCAACGCCGTAAGTGTTATATTCTTCATACGGATTATTTTCAATAAAATATTTGCCGATAGAAGCGTTTTGAATTTCAGGGCCGTAGCCGTCATAGATAATTCCCGTGGTGATGCAGTCGTTACCCCACCAATTGTCTTTGTAATAGAACGACTCAAAAACGTCAACCTCCGTGCCGTCTTTGCCCGAGCCGTCAACGTTGGTAACGTCGCCGTTCATCATCCAGAACGCGCTCCACATACCCGTTGCAGCAGGCAGAATGCATCTGATTTCAAAATAGCCGTAGGTCTGCTCGTATTTGCCCTGGGTTGTTATCTCGCCCGTGTACCAACCCGCCTTGTATTCTTTGAAGTCAATCTCATCGTGCCATTCGTCATAATAGCGGTTTTCAAGCGGCTCATCAAGATACTGCGCAGTGATAATAAGATTGCCGCCCTCAACACGCACCATATCCTCGTGCCAGTAGCCGCCCTTGCGCTCCGTTACCCACCACGAAGAACCCCATTTTGTTTTGTCAAGCTCTGTTCCGTTGAAATCATCTCGCCAGACCTCAACAAACTTGCTCATATCAATCTGCTTGGTTTTATCGGGCATTTTGCCGATATCAAGCAAATCAAGAAACTGCGGATTAATCATCATCATTATTGAAATAAAAAAGCTGAGAATTGTTTTAATCATTTTATCCACCTCTTAAATTAAAATATCATAGAGGAAAAATATTGTCAACATATTGATTTAGAAATCAAACGGTTGTATAATTATAAAAAAATAAATAAAGAGATGATTATGTGAAAATTATTGATATTATCAGCAGCAACGCCCTTATGCTCTCGTTTGAGGTTTTTCCGCCGAAAACGGAAACAGCATTTGAAAGCGTTAAAACCGCAACCGAAGAAATTGCAAAGCTGCGCCCCTCATTTATGAGTGTCACCTACGGCGCAGGCGGCGGCACAAGCAAATACACGCTTGACATTGCCAAAAACATAAAAGAGCGTTACGGTGTGCCGAGCCTTGCCCACCTGACCTGCGTTTCATCAACAAAAGAAACGGTGAAGCAGAAAATAAACGAAATCAAAGCGGCAGGCATCAGCAACGTTATGGCTCTCAGGGGCGATATTCCCGCAGGACTTGAAAACGCTGACAGAAGCGGCTGGGATTATAAGCACGCCATTGACCTTATCCGTGAATTAAAAGAAATCAACCCCGATTTTTGTATCGGCGGCGCTTGCTACCCCGAGATTCACCCCGAAAGCGCAAATCAGAAAGAGGATATTTTTTATCTGAAAGAAAAGGTTGACGCAGGCTGCGATTTTTTGACAACGCAGATGTTTTTTGATAACAACCTGCTCTATAATTTCCTTTATAAAATCCGTGAAGCAGGGATAACCGTGCCGATTATCCCCGGCATTATGCCTATCACAAACGCAAATCAGGTTGACAGAGCAATCAAACTTTCAGGCTCGTTTATGCCTCAAAGATTCAAGAGCCTTGTTGATAAATTCGGCTCTGACCCTGCCGCAATGAAGCAGGCAGGCATTGCCTACGCAACCGACCAGATAATTGACCTTTATGCAAACGGCATAACCAACGTTCACGTTTATTCAATGAACAAACCCGACGTTGCAATGAAAATTCAGGCAAATCTCTCAGACATTCTCGGCAAATAAAGCTTTGCTGACAAAAGACGTTTTTGTTTTTTATTTAAAATTTAGCTAAAAATAAGGAGATGTTTATATGAAATATCGATGGTGCTTTTCAAAACTGGTATCAGACCCGTCACCGCTTCGTGAATTCATTTGCGAAGAAACAGACATCGGCTTTGTTATTGAGTTTGAAGACAAAGATGCTGCCGAAATTTATGACAGACATCTTCGTTCGGAAATTGACAGCGAATCCCGTGGGTTTTTTAGACGCTTTGAAAACCGTGGAGGTTGCAGTGTGTTCTGCTGTTCGGTTGAAAACGGAATGATATACAGCATTTCTCCCGACGGTTTAAAATCCACAGGTCAAAAAACTTCATTAAAAAAACGGCTAAAACAAATTGAAAAGTATCACAGAATAATGACCGCTCGGAACAAAGACGCTGACAGCAAGGTTGCCCGTATTCCATGCACACAATCGGTTTCAAAGCCGACCGTTTCTAAATTCAAGCGTTATGAATTCATCAGCAAAGAGCATAAATTCGTTATTCCCTACCATTTCAAGCCTGCAAAAAAACCTGACCAACCTCTTGTTATTTTTGCATACGGTCTCGGAGGTTTAAAGCGCTTTCATTTATGGAGCAAGCTTAAAAAGCGTGATTGCTCCGTGCTTGTTCTTGACTATATCAAAACTGATTTTTTCGGAAAAAGAGGCTTATTTGAATCTGTTGACGCTACAAAACAGCTTACAGACAGCCTTTGCGAGAAATATAATGCCGACAAAAACAGAATATATTTCACAGGTATTTCGGGCGGCGGCAGAATCGCCTGGATTTCCGCTTACAAATACCCCGAATATTACGCCTGTATTGTTCCTGCCATGGGTTCGTTAACCGTAGGCGAAGAGCCTGATTACGAAAGGCTGAAAAACGTTCCGATATGGATTGCGCAAGCAGAGGATGATAAAATTGCGTCTCCTTTGCTAAATGACGAAGCCTATGACGCCCTTAAAAAAATCGGCGGCAACGTAAAATACACACGCTATGAAAAAGGCGGACACGGTATTTCGCCAAAATTCTTTAAAAACGAAAACTGGGACGAATGGATGTTCAGCCAGAGCCTTGAAAACAGAAGTATCCTCAACTGCTCTGTCGGAGGGGAACAACTATGAATTTTCGGATTGTGTTCCCCAACCACAGCGCTTATGATTTCTCTGCTCTCGGCAGGTTCGTGTTTCTTTCAAATAAGAAGTATTCTATTATACAATTCAGCCAAAAGGATATAGCGGACTTTTTAAAACTTTATCCCGACTGTTTTAAAGATGAAGAGGAAAAAGCTTATATAATTGCAAATCTCGGCGAAGGTGTATCTTGCATAGGCGATGACGGCTTCTGTTATATTGTTAAACCTGAAGATGCACAAAAAACCGATTTCAAAGCATCCGTATGCAAAGAAATCCAAAAGGCAAAAAAGCTTTATCGAATGTTAATAACTGGCTATGATGCAAATGAAAGCCTTCTTTCCTCGGCAAATGAAACTCATCTTTCCGTTAAACCGTCAAGCACCTTTTTTAAAAAATCCGTTTACGTCAACAAAGAGAACGATTATGCTCTTGGGTTCTGTTTTAAACAAAGCAAGAAAGAAAACCAACCTCTTGTTATTATCCTTTGCGGAAAAAGATTTGTGCGTTCTCACCTTTGGCACAGGCTGAAAAAGCACGATTGCTCCGTTCTTATTCCTCAAATGCCGGCACCGAAGCTCCACGGCAAATTCAGCTATACGCATTTTCCTGATGCCCTCATAGCACTGACAGAGTTAATCTGCAATAAATATAAAACAGATAAAAACCGAATTTATATTTCAGGCGTTTCTGCAGGTGCAGAAATCACCTGGCTTTGCATTCACAGATTTCCCGATTTTTTTGCCTGCGGAATACCTGTTATGGGCGCAACGACCGCAACAGATAAGCTCGATTACGGAAGATTCAAAAGCACACCCCTTTGGGTTGTTCACGCCGAAAACGATAAAGTTGTCCGCATTGATTTCAATGACCAAAGTGTTAAGGAAATCCTTGCACTTGGCGGCAACGTAAAATACACACGCTATGAAAAAGGCGGACACGGTATTTCGCCAAAATTCTTTAAAAACGAAAACTGGGATGAATGGATGTTCAGCCAGAGCCTTGAAAACAGATAAGAAAGAGGGACTGTATCAAAAGAATGATACAGTCCCTTGATTTTATTTTGCTTTTCTCTGCTGTCCGTAAAGAACGTCAACGTTCTTTTTGAAAAGCAGCCAGTCATATTTGGGCTTCCAATTTTCGCCAAGGTCAACGGAAGCCTCAAGCTTTTCTTCGGACTCTGCTTCAACGCAAATCTGAGCGATGCCCTTCAGATTACCGTCCTCTTTAAAAACCGTGTCCCAGAATGCGTGATGGCCGATATAGGTTACGCTATCGGGGATATAGAGATATTCCATCTCACGGTTATAGCTGAAAGCATCGGAGCCGATATACTTGAGTCCGTCGGGCAGTGAAAGATAAACCTCGCCAAGAGTTTCTTCACCCGTGAAGTGAGAATCGGCAACGTTTTCGCCCTTATAGGAATAAACGTTTTTCAGCGGCGGAATCTTGAAGAAAGCCAGAGTTTCAATTGTTTCAAGTCCCTCGGGCAGATAAACGTTTTTCATATTGGCATAGTTGAACGCCATTTCGCCGATTGTTTTAACGCTCGAAGGCACAACAAAGGTCATAACGTCTTTTTCATACTGTGCGTATCTCGGGTCTTCGGGTGCAAACTCAATACGCCAGCCGTTTTCATCATATTCTGCCAGACCGTGTTTTTCTGCAAGATAGGTGTCGTGGTCGCAGGGTCGGAAAATGAGCACGGTTTTGTCTTTGTTATAGAGAACGCCGTCAACGTCGCAATAGTTGGGGTTGTTTTCGTCAACGTCAACCTCACGCAGTGCCCAGCAGGAATAGAAAGCCTTGGGGTCAATCTTTTTAACGCCTGCGCCGATGGTGATTTTTTGCACCTTTTCGTCGCAGTTAAGCACGTAAGCACCAATTTCAACAATGGGCTTCGACTTATCTTTGACTATCTCAAAATTCTCGTTGGGGTCGGAATTGCCGAGCTCATATTTTACGTCAAGAGCATAATCAATTTCAAGCTCCGTTATGTAACCCGTGTTGCTGAAACGGGCAAACTTATAGCCGCCGTCAACCTTCTCATATTCAAAGGTTTCCTTCATAAGAGCCATAACACTGAAGGCAACCGAAAGAGCAACAGCCACAACGATAACCAGCACAAACAGCACCTTTTTGATGGCGTAATGCTTGGGTGTGACGCCGATTCTGGGTGCGGCAAGACCCTTTATCTGATAAGTCCATATATCCTCTTCGGGGATGTCAAGCCTGATTTCTTCAACCTGGTCTGCAGGCTTCTTTTCTTTTTTATTCACGCTTGCCACCTCCTTAACCGATATATCCGCCGGTAACCTTTTCGCCGTCTTTTTCGGCTTGCTTTTCGGTTACCTCTGCACGGCGTTTGAGAACCTCAATAACCATATCCTGCTTTTTGCTGTCATAATCCCAGAAGAAATAGGGAATCGTCATCAGCAGGAAGCCAACAACGTCAAACAGGAGCGGAACGATGATTATGTTTGCTCTGGAGGCATCATAGAACAGGATTTCCCAGTTGCTGTTGAAGCCGTAGCCAAGAAGCATAAGAGGAATGATAAGACCGACAAAATTCTTTACGGGATCGGTGAACCAACCCATAACGCTTGAAAACTGCTCAAGGCGTTCACCCGAAAGATACATCTGATAGTCGCCGATTCTGGCATCCATATCGTGACCTGCGGTTGTGGGAACAGTCTTTGTCATTTCCATAAGGAACAGGATAACAACACAGATTGTGCCGCAAAGGTTAAGGTTATCGCCAAAGAACCACATTGCCGCCGCAACGCCTGCGTTACCAAGCGCACGTGTTACCTGATAGAAAATCATAATCTGCTTATACGAAAACCGCTTGAGGAAATAGGGCGAAAGCAGATCGGGCGGTGTGCCTGCAAACGAAATGAGGAAAACGATAAGCGTATAGGGCAGACCGCTCAGACGGAAGGTGTAAAGATAAAGAACCGTTGCAAAGGGCAGCATACCGTTGCCCAGAGCATCAATAAGCTCAACAAGCTTTTTGATAAGCAGATATTTGTTGCGTAGAACGCCGAACATACCGTCCCAGAACTTAATCTGAACCTTCTTTTCAATGGGAGGCTGAGGGATTCTTTCTTTGACTCTGCCTGCAAAAACAAGGGTCAATGCAACAAAGAAAATGAACGAAATCGGAATAACGAACCTGTAAACGTTGATATCAGCCCATTCATCCTTCAGGAAGCCGATGGCAACAGAAATAACAAGGGTTGAAATGGTGTTGAAAAAGTGCGAAAGCTTAACGGGATAGCTGCGCACAAGGATTCTCTCCTGCATATTGGGGCTGATGGTTTTGGTGCAGGTTTCAAGGTTATTTTCAAAGCCGAAAACGTTATAGGTTGCAAACAGCAGGTTGCCGACCCATACTCTTGTTGCAACGTCGGCAATGTTATAAACGGGAAGCCAGCCGATAAGAATAACCATTATGCTCTTGGGAACGGCGTCGCAATAAAGCGAATACTTATATCTGCCGAACTTGGGCAGAAGCTTTTTGCGCCAGAAGATGTTTCTTGCGCCGACCCAGCCTGTATAAAGAAAATGAGTGCCGAAGGTTTTGAAGCACGCCGTGGCGTTCATACCCTCAAAGCTGTTTAAAATTCTGATGAACGTGCCTGTCTGGTCAAAAAGCAGCGAAAAATCAAACACAATGCTTGCAATTCCGAATATCATCATCAGACCGTAGGCTAAGTAGAATTTCTTTTCGGTCTTTTTGGGCAGGAAGCCGAGGTTATCGCAAACAAGCCACCACATAAGTGCCGAAAGATAGTTAAGCGGCATATTAAGAACACTGATAACCGAGAAAGTCAGATAGGGCAGCTTATAATGGTGCATAATAAGGTAACACCAGGAAGCAAACCCTATGTAATCAAGCACCTTGCGGCCTGCGTAGTTACTGCCTACCGATAAAACAACGTCTTTATACTCCTTGTAAGGCACGTATTTGCCCTCTGCCGGAGTATCCCAATGAGTTTTAATTTCGGTAAACAGCCATTTGGCTTTGCCGACTAATTTACTCATTTTTTGCAACGCCTCCTTAATTCAAAAATATTTATACTATTTTATCATATATCAACAAAAATAACAACCATAAAAACTGCGTTTTTGTAAATATTTTAAGCGAATCATCGTTTGGCGGTGCAGCATCAACAAAAAAACGGATTGCTCAAAGCAATCCGAATTTTTTATGCTTAATTGTTTTTTCAAAAGCCGCAAGCACCATTCCCGGCTCTGTTTCAAGGCGCTTACCCGTATCGCAATAGCCTGCTTTCTCATAGCATCTGCGGTTTTTCTGAAGCTTTTCAGGGAAATCAACGTAAAGCTTTTTGGGCTTTTTCAGATATTTTTCAGAAAGAAGAATCGCCTGCGTTGCTACGCCCTTGCCCTGATTTTCGGGCAGAACGTAAACCCTTGAAAGATAGTATTCTCCCCTGCCGAGTTTTTCAACAAACGGAGTTTTGCCCTTGATTTTATACATCAGACCGCCAACGGTTTTGCCGTCGCAGAGAATTGTAAAATATAAAAAGTCAGGACTTTCAAGCCTGCAGGTTATATCCTCCCTGCCCCTGAGGCACGGGTTACCCTCGTCGTGATATTCTTCGTAAATCGGCAAAAACGCCTGCCTCTGTATTTCAAGAAGCTCATTAACTTCATTTTCTGTTGTAAGCCTTATTTCAATCATTTCCGTGTCTCCAGATCTCTGGCTATTTCATCAAAATCAATTCGCTTATCTTTAAAATAAAACTCCCTGTCGTGCTCGCCGATTTCACGCATAACTCTGCACGGATTGCCCACGGCAACAACGTTTGCGGGGATATCCTTTGTGACAACGCTGCCTGCGCCGATGACGGTGTTGTCGCCTATCGTTACGCCGGGCATAATCAGTGCGCCTGCGCCAATCCAGCAATTTCTGCCGATATGTACGGGCATATTATACTGATAAGCCTTTTCACGCAGTTCAGGCAGAATGGGGTGACCTGCGGTTGCAATAACAACGTTGGGCGCAAGCATAGTATAGTCGCCCACGTAGATGTGCGTATCGTCAACAAGAGTAAGGTTGAAATTGGCATAAACGTTTTTGCCGAAGTGGCAGTGCTTGCCGCCCCAGTTTGCGTGCAGAGGAGGCTCAATATAACAGTTTTCGCCGATTTCGGCAAACATTTCTTTGAGCAACGCCTCACGCTTTTCAAGCTCCGTGGGGCGTGTCTGATTATAATCATACTGTCTGTCAAGACACTGAAGCTGTTCGCTCATTATCTCTTCGCCGTCGGGCAGATATAAATCACCCGAGGTCATTTTTTCTTTTTGAGTCATAGTCTTTTCTCCTTAAGAGGTTATGTGTTGGCTTTATTATAACAGAAACAGAAACATTTGCAAGGTGAGCAAATCAATATAATTATTAATAACGGTATAAAAAGCAATTAACTCTTTTGCTCTTTTTTCTTATCAAGCTTATAATTTCTGAAATAGATGCACAAATCAGCGCCGACCATCAGCAGATTGAGAACGTAAAAGAAAAGAACGTACCATTTTGAAGAAAAAGACGCCATATATGATTCATTTAGTATTTTGGAAGAAATACCTGCAACGTAGCCCAAAAATATCAGACACAAAAAGCCGAGGCTCTTGCCTTTGGTTGTTCTTGCTTTATAGGATTTGATAACGTTAAGCGGCCAGGAAGCACCGAAACTCACAATCATTATCACTTCTAAAATGTCAGACATTTTCACTCCGCCTTTATTATTTTTCATTATAATTATATCAGACTTAACAAAAATTTTCAACCGAGGTGTGAGGGCTGCCGGATTCATCACATAATCCATCATAAAATACTTACCGTAAACAAGTCACATAAAAGCATAGAATAAACGGTTGTTTGATAAGCTGCATATATAAGATGTAACCACGGGCAATTGAGTTGCAATTTTACAGTATTGCATATCAGAATTTTTCATGATATAATTTTGCCATAAAATAAAAAAGAAAGGATGCAGGCGGTGAAACGCCACAGTTAATTCTGCCGAAAATTGTTTTGTGATTAAATCAACAGAGGTGTAAATTTATGAAAGAAAAACACAAAAAATTAAAAAAACAAATTTTAATATTAAGCGTTATTCCGATTGCTTCAGTATTACTGATAGCATTGCTTTATATTTTTGCAAATTCAAATGACTCGGATGTAGTAGGGTTTATTCTTTTGGTATTACTGATATCATCTGCAATAAGTATAATTTTACTTCCTGTAAAGCTTTTCAGTTTTATATCTCTGAAAAAACATAAAGAGATTCCCGAAGATGTTATGAGGGGTATAGATTTGAAAAAGATGCCTGATCTTATAGATTCGGGAATATATTGCGGTGATAACGCTTTGTTTGCTTCTAAAGAAAAGCTGTTTATCCCATATGATGATTTTGCATGGACTTATTATATGAAAATCAATCTTTACCATTTATCCAACGCACACAGAGCGGTCATTTGTTTCAAAAATGCAAAAGCAATTAGAATCAAGTGCACCCGTGAAGAACTTGCCTATATTATTAACAAACACGTAATTCCCCGTTCTCCGGAAGTTCTTGTCGGATACAACAAAGAAAATATAAAAGAATACAGACGCAGATGTAAAGAATGGAAAAAACAGAGATAATAAACAGAACCCCCCGGCTAAGCCGGGGGGTTCAAATACAAGAAGTAAGCCCCAAGAACTTTCGTCCTTGGGGCTCTGACAGTACGTCTCATTTTAGAACCATAGTTTGATAAATTGTCAATTAAAAAATACCATTATTATATTTTTTCTGCACAAAAAAAATACAGATAAATCCGATTATCAATCCAACAATCAATACAAAAACCGCAATCAATGTATTCTTTTCCGAACTTCCAAACAGACTTACTATGCCACTGAGCAAAAGTGCCGTTGAAATAATAAACATGGCTTTTCCGAAAGATTTTCCGTATGCGGCTTTATCGGTAACATTTGTTTGATGATAATCATGAATCAAATTGGTTTTTCCCCGATATATCGCAACACCAAGCACAGCAAAAAGTACCGCTGTCAAAAACATAATTATCGAATATGTAATCATAATATTACCTCTGTAAATTGGAATTTGTCTGGCTTTTAATTTTTGGATAAGTTCAAAAATATTTCTATCTTTTCCGCATCTTTATATCCGAGCTGATACAATTTGTTTAATCCGATTTTATTTCTTGTAGCCGTTTTAATCCCAAAACAATCTTCAGGATAAAGTATCAGCACTTTACCTTGTTTTTCAAGTTCAAGAATTTCATTTATTCTATTATGATATAATGTGTGTGACATTGTTATAGCTTTTGCAATTCGAGGATACTTAAAAAGCAAAGGATTGACAAGCCATTTGGGAAAGGCTGATTTCTTATAGCTGATAGGAAGCGTCAAACAAATAATCAGTTTATCGCAACCATCATCAAATGCTTTTTTATACGGAATCGGATCAGAAATTCCGCCATCAAAATATCTTCCGTTTTTAAACAAAACAGGTTGACGGGTTGCTATAGGTAATGCACAGCTTGCCTTTAACAAAGTAAAATCATCATATTCTAAATCACTTTTATAAAAATATTTCTGTTCAGCAGTCTGTGCATCCGTTACTGCGGCAACAAACTTTTTAGGTGATTTCATTATGGATTTAAAGTCCAGTGGATTCTTACCGTAACTGTTTGTTATATCGGAATATATATAATCAAGATTTATATACATTCCTTTGTTGCAATAGTTGCCTACACTCATATATTGTTTTTCAAAAGAATAGTCCTCATAAAAGCTTTTTAATCGTCCCCGCTGACCTGCTATGTAAGTAATAAGGTTTGCACTTCCTGCAGAAATGCCCAAACAATATTCAATATCAATAGAATTATCAAGAAGATAATCGATAATACCGCTTACATAATTTCCTCTCAATCCGCCGCCAACATCCATTATTCCTACCATGATGTACCTCATTAAATTCTTATTTATCGAGTTGATTATACCACACACAATGTAAAATTACAATCGGGTGCGGGAGTTCGTAAAATGAAATATGGCTACGCCATATGAAATAATCCTGACGGATTGTGAAATTTGATGCTTACGCATCAAGTGAAATGAAATAAATCCACTCACGCCCGCAGGCATTTCACATTGCGAAGCGATATTTCACTGCCGAAGGCAATTTCACAAATCCCGCAAGGGATTTATTTCGTTGAAAAAGAAAAGACAAGTCTTTCGACTTGCTTTTTTCTGGCAGTACATCTCATTTTAGAACCATCAATATATTTCTGTAAATTTTAATTTATTAACAGTAATAAATCATATTCACTTCGTGACAATCATTTTCGTCAACGATATCAGTTTCAACAAACCCTATTTTTTCATAAATATGTTTAGCATGTGTGTTACCACAAATATATGTTGTTGTCATTTTTGTCATATTATATGTTTCTTGCATAAAACATATAAACTCAACTAAAGTGTTTGTTCCGTAACTTTGATTTTGGTATCTGTAATCTATTGCATAATCCCAAAGGAAGTATGCTCCCTCGTCAAACTTTCGCACCATAACAAACCCCACAAGTAAATCATAAGAATAAATATCAAAAGCCATCACGCTTTCGTTTATGCAAGCCTCTTGAATATCTTGCTGTGATGACAAGTATTTTTCTTGTTCAGGTAAAACAGAAATTTTCATTGATTTTGATAATTTAAAAAGCATAAATATCCTTCTTTACAAATTACTTCTTTTGATTTGCTTTAGCGGTATTTAAAGATGAAATTAAAAGTTTCTTAACCTCAATACACATATCAAGAATATCTCTGTTGTCGTAATATCCACTTTCAATAAGAAGTTCGAGCCAATATTCACTCTCGCTGCACTCTTTTAATGCAATCTGCAATTTAGCAATAAAATCCGCCTTACCGTGACCGTAAAAAGCTTCGCGGATATTTGCACCTACACTTGTACCTGAACGGATAAGCTGATTTGTCAGAACAGTTTCCCTTTTACTCTGTTTTACAAAGTTACATACTTTTATTATTTCAAGTGCAAAGGATTTTGATTTTGTAATCAATAAACTATCAGCCACAATAATACCGCCTTTCTGAAAATATTATACTACCTCAAAATAAAAATAGCAAGGCAAAGCCTTGCAGAAATACTTATTCCTTATTACCTATTACTTATTACTTACCAAAGCCCCAAGGAAATTGAAGTAATAGTGAAGAAGTAATAAGTAAGAAGTAAGCCCCAAGAACTTTCGTCCTTGGGGCTTTGGAGGTGCCACCCGGATTTGAACCGGGGATCAAGGTTTTGCAGACCTATGCCTTACCACTTGGCTATGGCACCGTGTTATTAAATTATGCGCTGTTTTTGGTTTTTATGCCAAAAAAATGGAGCGGATGACGAGGCTCGAACTCGCTACCTCCACCTTGGCAAGGTGGCGCTCTACCAGATGAGCTACATCCGCACCTGTTGGTGCCTCCGGCCGGAATCGAACCAGCGACACGTGGATTTTCAGTCCACTGCTCTACCAACTGAGCTACAGAGGCATAGAAATGACCTGTAATATAAATTACAGGTCACTCAATGGCGACCCGGAACGGGCTCGAACCGTCGACCTCTAGCGTGACAGGCTAGCGTTCTAACCAGCTGAACTACCGGGCCAAATGGTGGGAACAACAGGGCTCGAACCTGTGACCCTCTGCTTGTAAGGCAGATGCTCTCCCAGCTGAGCTATGCTCCCACGTTGGCGTTGCTCTCGTCAAGCAACGTACTGTATAATACACTACTTTTTCGAAATTGTCAACCCTTTTTTTAAAAAAATTTCAAAAATTTTTAAGTTTTTTTATTTTTCTTTCAGGGCATTAAAATTATGCTTTTTAATAACAATAACTCGCCTGCCAAACGCACGGTCTGGCAGGCACAAAAAGCTTTGTTATTCAGACATTTTAAGGATTTCGGCAGGTGTGAATCTGTATTTTTTATCGCAGAAATGGCAGCTTACCTCTGTTACAGGGTCGTTGGCCATTTCTTTAAGCTCATCCTTGCCGAGAGTGAGCAGAGCCTTTGAAACCCTTTCTTTTGAGCAGTTGCACTTATACTCGGGCGATGAAGCGTCAAGAAAATCAAGCTCAAAGCTTTTGAGCACACTGCGGCAAATCTGCTCGGGTGTCATACCGCTTGTGAGCATCTGCGTAACCGAGGGTATATCCTTGATGCACTCCTCAACCATATCAATTGTGTCATCCATTGCGGTGGGCAGAAGCTGAATCATAAAGCCGCCTGCCGCCTTGATGGTGAGGTCGGGGTTAACGAGCACGCCCAGAGCGCAAACGGTGGGAGTCTGCTCGCTTGTTGCAAAATAGCTTGTTATATCCTCTGCGATTTCGCCGGTCACAATCGGAATCTGACCGATATAAGGCTCTTTCATACCGAGGTCTTTCATAACGGTGAGGGTGCCGTTGGTGCCGACTGCGCCCGCAACGTCAAGCTTACCTTTAATGTTAAGCGGAATTTCAACAACGGGGTTTGCAACGTAGCCTCTGACGTTACCGAAGCTGTCTGCAACGGCAATAACCGAGCCTGCAGGACCGTCGCCGTTTATGCGCAGAGTTACGCTGTTATCCTTGCCTTTCAAAACGGCGCCCATCATTGAAGCCGCAGTGAGCAGTCTGCCCAGAGCCGCTGAGGTTACGGCAGACGTGCGGTGAATCTGCTCCATTCTGTTTATCATATCGGTTGAGTCAACTGCCATAACGGTCAGAGTGCCGTCAACCGCAATCATTCTTACAAGTTCGCTCATAATATCACTTCTTCTTTGCTAAAAATACTGCACGCTCCGTTTCGGGGTGTGCTTTTTCTGTTGTCATATCGTCAAATATTCCCACAACCTCAAAGCCTGCTTCTTCAAGCCACTTTACAATTTCGTCAAGGTCATACGCCCTTTCCGTAAAGCTTTCGCCCGAGCGGTAATATGCGCCGTCATCTTCTTCAAAGAAATCAAGCGTAATATCAACGCTGCCGTCGTCTTGGTTAAAGCTGTTCTGCCAGACGCAGTAAAGCTCGTCAAGGTCATAAACAAAGGTGTTATCGGCAAGAACGTTTTTGTGCTTATGGAGCGTATTAACGTCAAACGCAAACGCACCGCCCTTGTTCATAAAGAGCGAAACCTTTTTAAAGGTGCGCCTGACCTGCTCCGCATTTTCAAGGTGATTGATGCTGTCCAGCACGCAGACTGCGCAGTCAACAGTGCCGTAAAGGTCAATATCGTCCATACTCTGGTTGAGCAGAAGAATCTGTTTGCCGCTTTCAAAAGCCTTTTCACGCGCCGCATTGAGCATACCTATGCTTGAATCAACGCCGATAACGTCAAATCCCATCTCTGCCATTGCAACGGATATGCTGCCCGTGCCGCAGGCAAGGTCAAGCAGAATGCCGTCCTTTATGCCGCACAAGGAAAGAAGCCTGCAAAAATAATCTGCACGCTTCTGATATTCCACATTATCTGTTAAGAGATCATAGTAACGGGAGAAATTATCGTAAGACATTATTCTTCCATCCTCTTGAAAATCTCTTCGTAGCCGTTACAGCCGTACTGCAACGAACGGTTAACACGGCTGATTGTTGCGGTGCTTGCGCCTGTTTCGCTGACGATGTCGCTGTAAACCTTTTTATCACGCAGCATCTTGGCAACAACAATTCTCTGCGAAATGGATTTTATTTCGGTAACGGTGCAGAGATCCTCAAAGAAATCGTAGCACTCTTCCATTGTGCGCAGGTTAAGAATTGCTTCAAAGAGAAAATCAACGTTCTTATCTTTAATTTTATCGCTCATATTAAACCGCCTTTCCGATTTATGCGCTTTTACACTTTAATATTTTAACACGTGAAACGTAAAATGTAAAGAAAAATTTTATTTTTAATAAGAAAAAACAAAATTTGTTTCAAGATAATCAATTTGTCTATTGCACCCAAGGAATAAAATGTATATAATAATGAAAGCAAATGTAAACGGAGGTTTATTATGACAGATTCATATATCAAAGCATTAATCAATTATGCGATAAAAAACAACCTCATTGAAGAAAGCGACAGATACTACTGCACAAACGCCGTTCTTTCAATGCTTAAGATGGATGCATATGACGACAGCTGCGAGGCTGCACAGGGCGAAATTAACGAAATATTGGACAAGCTTTGCGACGTTGCGGCAGAAAAAGAAATCATTATTGATTCAATTACATACAGAGACCTTTTTGACACGGCAATTATGGGCGTGCTGACCCCCAGACCCTCACAGGTTATTGAAAAATTCAACGCACTCTATGCCGAATCACCCGAAAAGGCAACCGACTATTATTACAAACTCAGCGGTGACACAAACTATATCCGCCGTGACAGAATCGCAAAAATCCTCAAATGGCAGCAGACGGGCGAATACGGCACAATTGACATAACCGTTAACCTTTCAAAGCCCGAAAAAGACCCCAAGGCTATCGCCATCGCAAAGAATGCACCGCAGTCGGGTTATCCCAAATGTATGCTCTGCAGAGAAAACGAGGGCTACGCAGGCAGAGTTGATTTCCCTGCAAGGCAGAATCACAGGATTATTCCCATCACCATAGACAATTCACCGTGGTTTATGCAGTATTCACCCTACGTTTATTATAACGAGCACTGCATTGTTTTCAACAGCAAGCATCTGCCGATGACCATTGATAAATCCGCTTTTGCAAAGCTGCTTGAATTCACAGCACGTTTCCCCCACTATTTCATCGGTTCAAACGCTGACCTGCCCATCGTTGGCGGTTCAATCCTCAGCCACGAGCATTTTCAGGGCGGCAGATTTGAGTTTGCCATGGAGCGTGCACCGATTGAAACAAAAATCAGCTTCAACGGCTTTGAGGATATTGAAGCAGGCATCGTGAAATGGCCTATGTCAACAATCCGTCTGCTCTCTGACTGCCGTGAAAGACTTGTTGAGCTTGCAGACAAAATTCTCACAAAGTGGAGAGCATACAGCGACGAAAGCGCATTCATCTTTGCAGAAACAGACGGCACACCGCACAACACAATAACACCCATTGCAAGACGCAGGGGCGAAAAATTTGAGCTTGACCTTGTTCTGCGCAACAACATCACAACAGACGAGCATCCCATGGGCGTTTATCACCCCCATGCAGAGCTGCACCACATCAAAAAGGAAAACATCGGTCTGATTGAGGTTATGGGTCTTGCTGTGCTTCCGCCCAGACTCAAGCCTGAGCTTGAAGCTCTTGCCGACGCTATCGTTAACGGCAAGGATTTGCGTGCAAACGAACTGACCGCAAGCCACGCAGACTGGGCAGAGGAATTCATCAAGGAATATGACGAAATCAACGCAGAAAACGCAATGAGCATCATCGAAGCCGAGGTCGGCAAGGTGTTTGCAAAGGTGCTTGAGCACGCAGGCGTTTATAAGCGCAACGAAGAAGGCAAAGCGGCATTCCTCCGCTTTGTTGAATCGGTATAAAAAATCAACGGCATCCTTTCGGGTGCCGTTTTTGTTTATTTAGTTTTGTTTGTAATCCTCAGGCGTACCGCACAGCACACTTTGTAGGGGACGGCGACTCGACGTCCCGAACGTGACACACAGTCATAACAAAAGATCTGACGGTTTATCGGGGGTCGCCAACCCCTACATTTATCGGATTTCGGCACACGAAATATAATCTGTTTTTTCAAATAAGCGGCGGCTTGAGGGCAAGCCGCCCTACCCGGTTGCCGTCAGTCAATTTACAGCAAAATATGAAAAAAACACCGGACTTGTTTGGGTTCACCCCTTGCAAGCCCTGTTTTTTACTGTTCAATTTCTTCCTCAATCAGCTTCATCAGTGCGCTGGGTTTGATGCCCATTGCATCGGCAATTCTGAAAAAGGTTTCAATGGTCGGTTTGCGAACGCCTCTTTCGATTGCGCTCAGGTGAGTTCTGCCGATATCGGCAAGACCGCTCACAACCTCCTGCGAAAGACCTTTCTTTTCACGCACGCTCTGTATAACTCTGCCAACAATAACCGAATCAAGCATCACATCATCTCCTTACAACAGAATTGTAAGCTGATACGCACCTGTTTATGAATACATATGTTGACAATTGAACACAAATGTATTATAATTTCAGCATAAAGGAGATGTTTCCGATGAACTGACATACAATTAGCATATGATATTTACATTATAGTAATATTATGGTATAATTATAATAACCAATATTAACAAGGGGGATTTTTTATGTCATTAATCAGTGGATTTTTCGCAAAGATAATTGCTCTGTTTATGTCTTTGATAACTTTTATCACAGGCTTATTCGGCGGAATATTTATGCCGCCCGTTGACGGCTACGTTGCTTTGGAAAACACAAGCATTTCAACAGGAAACGGCAAATATCTTATAATCGACAGTTATGACGATTTTGTTGAGGCTGTTGGCGAAATCAAGAACGAAACCAAGAAATACGACGAAGAATATTTTGAAACAAAATCGGTTCTTGTTTTCAATGCCACTCTGCCGCAGACAAATTACTTTGTTGTTTGCGATTCAATCGATGAAGCAGGCGAAACGGTTACGGTCAGATATCATCTTGAGAATGACGGCGGTTTTGGCGCAACAATGATTTCATCGCAGACGGTGTTGGTCGAAATCAGCAAGAACGTAGAAAACGCAAGCATTTTGACCGTTTAATTAAAACCCAACAAATAATTTCAATCAGGGTAGCAAGAATTTAATCTTGCTACCCTATTCTTCTGCGCTGGCGCGGGTTTTGTTCGCAGCTTGTTTTGCACACAAGGATTGTGTCGCTGCCGATAACGTCAATATCTTCCCAGCAGATGCGTATGCGCTCCCGTCTGCCGCAGATGCCGAAATATTTGGGTCTGCCGTAAACAATCAGCGCCACCACCCTGCCGCAGCTTTTATCAACCTCAATGTCGCTCACAAAGCCGAGCCTGCAGCCGTTTGATTTGTTGATTATCTCCTTGCACCGCAGTTCGGTTATGCAACAGTTCATCAGCATCACTCCGTTATATAATATGTTATTATATTTTATGCCGAAAGCGTTGAAAGGTTGACAGCGAGCCGTGCGCTCTGCGCGGCTTAAGAAGGCAAGTCAGCGCAGACGTTGGATATCGGCAAGCAGCATAACGAGCGAATTTCTCCCTTATCTGCAGTTTTTCGGGCAGCCATACGTGGCTGCCCTTTTTATATGAAATGAATAGGTTTAAAAAAATTTCAAAATTTTTTCAAAAAAGTTTAGACCAACTCCGATTTTGCATCGTCATTAGGGTGAAAGGCAAAAAAAGCAAACAAAAATCGGAGGTAAATAAAATGAAAAACACACTCAGAAAAACAATCGCACTCTTTCTCGCATCGTCAATAATCGCCACGGCGGCTGTTACCGCATCGGCGGCAGAAACAAAAACAGACGTTATTCCCCTTGAGCCGGAAATCTCACTTTCGTTCATAGAAAAGCTTGCGGAATACTTCAGAGGATTTATGGCAATATTCAGCTCGGAGCAGGAAGAAACAAGCTCGGTTGAGTTCACAATGGAGCAGGGTGAAATCTTCGGCAAAAAAGAATTCTTCAACAGCTCCCACGCCTCAACTGTTTTAAGGCTTGCAAACGGCACCGTTATTTCCGCTTGGTTCGGCGGATCAGGCGAAGGCGGCAGCGACGTTCGCATCTGGTACGCAACCTATGACGGCGAATGGAGCGACGCAAAGGTTATCGAAACGGCAGACAACGAGGCTCACTGGAACCCTGTTCTTCATGACTTCGGTTCGTTCGTAAGACTTTATTACAAGGTTGGCAAGGACACAAAGGTATGGGTCACAAAATTCGTTGATTCTTTTGACGGCGGCAAAACCTGGACTGCTCCGCAAGAGCTTGTTGCCGGCGACACAAGCGGCGGCAGAGGTCCCGTCAGAAACAAAAACTTTGTAACGGCAGACGGCGTTATCATTGCCCCTGCATCAACAGAGCAGGGCAGCTGGAAAGCATTCTTTGACATTTCTGAAGACGGCGGCAACACCTGGACAAAAACAGCTTATGTTGAAGCTTATGATAAAAACGGCAAAGAGGTTCAGATGATTCAGCCCACAATCTGGCAGAGCAGCGAAGGAATTCACGCAATGTTCAGAACAAAATCCGGTTATATCTACAGAAGCGATTCCTTTGACGGCGGCTACACCTGGTGCACAGCTTACTCAACAGGCATTTACAATAACAACAGCGGCATTGACTGCGTGATGACGGATAACGGCTGGCTCTGGCTTGCTTATAACCCCATCAGGGTTTCAGGCATCCGCAACAAGCTTTCACTTGCTGTTTCAAAGGATAACGGCAAAACCTGGGAGGACGTAACGGTTCTTGAATCAACTCCCCTCAACCTTTTCGCAGAGTATTCTTACCCTGCCATTATTGCAAACGGCAACAAGCTGTTCATTACCTACACTTACAAAAGAGTTCAGATTAAATACGCTTTCATCGAATTTGAAGGCTGATTCAATAAACAGTTATGAGAGAAACCGTAACGGCGGCGGAAATCGGTGCTGCGATAACGCCGCTTTTCGGTTGAACAAATGAGGAGTTTAAAACATATAACAACAATCAAAAGGAGAATAAAACAATGAAAAAACTCATTTTCGGTCTCGGCGTATTTTTTACAAGCGTTCTCGGCATTTTAAGCTCAATAGGATTTGACATTTTGGGCAAAATGTTTTTGGAATTGCACGGCTTTTACCCTGCAAACGCAATGGAAATGACTGGTTATTGCCTGTTTGCGTTTGTTATTACCGCCGTAATCGGTTTTGCGGTTGCTCTTGTTGGTGCATTTACCCGAGAAAAAAACATAAAGTGAGGTAACGGGCAATGAAAAGGCTTAAAAACAGCAAGTTTTTCTTATGGTTTGGCAAAGGCACAAAAGCACAGGTTTTGTTAAAAAGTCAGCAGCCGTTGCCATGGCTTTTCTGATGTGTTACCTTGTCGGCTACGGCTTCGGCGCACTGCTGAAGGTTATTGTTTAAAGTAGGGATATGAATGAAAAAAACAGTTTTCGGCATCGGCACGATGCTGTCGGGTGCAATCGTTTTGGCAGGGATTGTTATCAAAAGAGGGTAGGGAGATTATTATTCATACTCGAGGGTTGAAGATGCATTTATGATAATGATAGGAGTAGGCTTTATGCTTGCCCTGACCGCCGCCTATGACATTGATTACAAGGCTCTGTTCGAGAAAGCCAAAGCTTTTTTCAAAAACAAAAAATCAGCAAAAATTAAAGGAGAGAACAAAGATGAAACTAACTGAAAAAGAAACCGCAAAAAGGATTATCACCCTTGCCGCTTATCCCGTTATCTGGGCGCTTTGCATTGCTTGCTTCTGGGTCAGAGGTGAATTCCTTGACGCTATGGGCTACAGTCTTATCGTTATCTGGTTTCTTATCCCTTTTTCAACCGCCGCTGTTTCTTTCTTCATCGGCAAAAAAGATTACCTCGGCAAGCTTAAATATGCGTCGCCTCTGTTCTTCGGAACAATGTTTATGCTTCTGGATTATTTAACTTTCAGTCTTGCCAACACAGTAGCCTTCGGCAAACTCAATGAGCCCGAAGCAGAATTGTTCGTTGCAGGCACAGCGATTTCTCTTATAAGCCTTATCATCGGAGTTGTATTTAACTATATAAATAAAAATGAACAAAAGGAGTGCATATCAAAATGAAAAAATTAATTCTCGGTATCGTAATGTTTATTGTAGGTATATCAAAGTTTGTTGATATTTATAACATATCAACTATACTGCGCTCAGCTCAGAGTATGATGCGTTTCAACGACTTTGACTTTGTTGTCTGCACATTCTTCGGCGCAATAATGTTTATCATCGGCATTGCAGGTATTGCGGTTGCTTTTATCGGCGCATTTTCACGCAAAAAATCAACAAGTGAGGTGGAAAAATGAAAAAATTAATTCTCGGCATTGCAATGCTTTTCACCGGTATGACCGCATTTGCAAAAATGTATAACACAACGGCTGCAATTCTGATGTCCCCCCTTCAGGGCAGCGATATGAACTTTGCAGAGATTATCAGCATACTTTTCACCGCAGTTATGTTTTTGATTGGAATAATCGGTCTGGTTTACGCCGTTGAGGACACAAAAGACAAACGAACATAAAGGTAAACCGACTTACGTAAACACCAAATATTTTTACTCAAAAAACAGGCAATTCGCCCATGCATTGCCTCAAAACAAAAACTTTTATCAACATTTAAGGAGATGTTACCATGTCAGCTATCATTTCAAAAATCGTTTCTGTTTTCACATCAATCATTATGTCATTTCTCGCCCTTTTCGTCCCTTCCGCTCCGCCTGCCGATGACCCCTATGCAAGGCTTGAACTGCCCGAATACTATCTTGGCGAATGCGTTTCAACTGACGCCGAAGAAGCTGTTTTTCTCTATAATGACGCCGTTAAAAAGAGCCGCAAAGTCTATTTTGCAAACCTTGAAGGCGAGCAGAAAATCAAGCGTATCGGCGAAATCGAAGGCGACGGTGCAATCGGCGCAGTTCTCAAGGTAGCCGTACCGGTTATTGACAAGGCTATTGAAAAGAACAATTTTGAGGTGGACTATGTTCCCGGCAGAGGCAACCTTATGGCAAGCGACGTTACAACGGCAGCCACATACAAAACCGATGACGGCAAAACCTATGTTGCTCTTTATCTCAAAGACCAGATTGACGGCCCTGACGGCACGCAGTATGACGGCGGCCCCGTTTCAAGAGGCATAGGCACTCTGGGCGGCGTTGAGCACGCACTTATGGAGCTTGGAGCAACAATCAAATCAGGCAGAGAAACAATCAGGATTGAATACACAAACGCTTATATCATTTGCGAGATAAGCTCAAGCGGCTACATTGTTGGCGGCACATGGCATTATGACGTTAACGTTACTGTAGGCGATGCTAAGATTAAGATTTCAGCCATTTCAGCAAACGTTAAGAATCTCACAGCCAAGCTTGAATATGCAATCGTTCTCAGAGATGAACCCGTTCAGGTATGATATTAATCCGTAAAAGAGGCTCCTTCGGGAGCCTTTTTTCTTTCAGCGAGCCTCTTTGTTGACTTTTAATAAAAGAATTGATATAATAGTTTTGTATAAAGTTTTAGATTTCAGAGGTTAAAAATGAAGCTTTCATTGATTGTTCCCTGCTATAACGAAGAGGGTAACGTTGAAAAATTTTTCAGCGAAGTCAACCGTGTTTTTGAAAACACGGTTGAAGATTATGAGTTTGTGTTTGTTAATGACGGCAGCACAGACAAAACCTATAAAAAGCTTAAATATATCCACAGCGAGCTCAACGCAAAAAACAACGTTCAGGTGCTCACCTTCAGCCGCAACTTCGGCAAGGAATCGGCAATATACGCAGGTCTTTCAAAGGCAAAGGGTGACCTTGTTTGCCTTATTGACGCTGATTTGCAGCAAAGGCCCGAGGTTGTGCTTGAAATGCTTGACGTGCTCAATTCCGACGAGGAGCTTGACTGCGTAACGGCATATCAGGAAAAGCGCAAAGAGAACGCAGCCGTTTCGTTTATCAAATCTTCGTTCTATAGATTCATCAACAAAATTTCTGACGTTGATTTTGTTAACGGCGCATCGGATTTCAGACTTATGAAACGCCCGATGGTTGATGCAATCCTGCAGATGTCGGAATTTCACCGCTTTTCAAAGGGTATTTTCAGCTACGTCGGCTTTAACACAAAATATATCCCTTACACGGTTGCAGAGCGTGAAAGCGGCGAATCAAAGTGGGGTATGCGCAAGCTCTTTAAATATGCGCTTGAGGGCATTTTTGCTTTTTCAACAATGCCGCTCAAAATCTCAACCTTTATCGGTCTGCTCGCATCGTTTGTTTCAATCATTTACCTCGGCGTTGTTGTTATTCAAAAGATATTCTGGGGCATTGACGTGCCCGGCTATGCAACAATCGTTGCGCTGATGCTGCTTATCGGCGGACTTGTTCTTTTCTGCCTGGGCATCATCGGCGAATACCTGTCAAAGATGTACGTTCAGGTCAAAAACAGGCCGATATATATTCTCAAAGAGCACCTTGACGATAAGGAAGATAAATAACAAAAACGGGTTGTTCAAGCGAACAACCCGTTTCAACTTGTCGAAAAACTTGTTTTTCAGCAAGGTGTGGCTGTTGAGAAAGGAAACTGAATGACAGCCTCCCCTGCAGGGGAGGTGCTGAGTGTTAGCGAAGCGGAGGGGTTTAATCTTCGCTTGAAGGCGGATAAAGATACATCGAAAAGCGAAAAAACGGCAAATAAACAAAATGATATTGTTGTTTTGCGGGACGTCGGGTCGCCGTCCCCTACAATAAATAACGGCGGGATGAAGGCATCCCGCCCTACTCTGTTTTCGTTTATGTTTCAGCGACTTTATCAACAGTCAAAAACGGGTTGTTCAAGCGAACAACCCGTTTTATTGTTACCGTTACCCCATCTTCGGTGCGGGGCGGTGCTTGGCGGTGAATTCCGAAACGTCGATTCTGATAATGCTCACAACCGCCGCCATTTTGTCTTCAAACTCAAAATCCTTGCCTGTCTGCGTTTTCATAAGATAAGAAAGCGCAGCTTTTTTTATTTCGATATCCTCAATTATTTCGGCTTTACCTCTGCCCATAATCGAGGAATATTCAATGCCGTATTTGCAGGCGATTTCACCTTCAAACGGCTGAATGCCGCATTCCATTTCAAAGAAAACCTTGTGGTTTGCTCTTATCAGGTCAAGCTTTCTGCCTCTTTTTGCGCCGTGAAGCCAGAGGGTGAGCTTGCCGTCTTCAAGCGTGTAGCCATAATTCATCGGCACAACGTAGGCTTCGTCGCCATCAACAAGGCCGAGGTGGAGCACCTTTGATTTATCGAGAATCTCTTTGATTTTATCGATATCGGTTACTTCTCTTTCTCTGCGTGTCATTCCGTTCATAGTTTATCCCTCAATTCCGTAAAAATCAAGCAGCGCAGGCATAATCACCGTGTCGGTCTGTTCAAAGCAAGTGCTGTGGCCGCCGCCGATAACCATAAGCTCCTTTGCGCCCTCAATTGACTTGGTTATTCCCTTTGAATGCCAACGCTGAATCATATCGTGCTCGCCGTAGATATTGAAAAACGGCACTTTGATTGCGGAAATATCCTTGAAGGTAAGGCTCGGCTGGCCAACCATCATACCCTTGATATCACGGCGGATTTTTGTTTCTGTGTCACCCTTAAAAAGTGCTTCAACGCAAAGCACGATATACTGCCAGGTTATCTGAATCTGGTCAAAGGTGTTTGTGCCGAGGGTGTTTATGTTTGAGCCCATAACGGTGAGTGAAAGAACTCTGCTCTGATATTTGAGAGTAAAAACAAAGCCGAGGTTGCCGCCGTCACTGAAGCCGAAAATATGTGTTTTTTCAACGTTGAGGTGGTCGAGCACCTTGGCAACGTCGTCGGCAAAGGTTTCAAAATTCATTGTGCCCTCTGCCCAGCCGGAATTGCCCGTACCTCTGGGTGAAACGGTGATAACCTTGAAATGCTTGGACATTTCGGGCAGAATGGTGTCGTCAAGGCTGTGCATATCGCCGCCGTTGGGAGGCAGAAGCAGCAGCGCTTCACCCTCAAGGTTGCCGTATACGCCGTATTCGATTTTAACGCCGTCACATTCAACAAAGCCGTATTCTTTCATTTCAGGTTTTACTTCTTCCTGCGCAAAGCAAACAGGCATTGCACCGAATGCAAAACAAAAAGCAAGAATAATTGCAATTATTTTTTTGGTTTTATTCATTGTAAATCCTCCTTTTGATTAAGTGCCGCCTTAAAAGCGGCATTATAAAGGTCAGTTTCACAACTTTGCAGAATTTCTGCAAAAGTTTTTTCTCCGTTAACGGCAAAATACATTTCGCTGACGCCGCAATCGAGGATTTTTTCTGCGCCCTCTCCCCTGCAGCCGCAAACGGCAACAACCTTTTTGCCGAGCCGTTTTGCACGCTTTGCAACGCCCGAAATCACCTTGCCGTCAGCAGACTGAAAATCAAGCCTGCCCTCACCTGTCACAACAAGGTCGCACTCAGCCGCAAGAGCATCAAACCCCGATTCATCAAGAATGATGTCTATGCCCTTTTTAAGCTCTGCATCAAGAAACACAAGCGCACCCGCGCCCATACCGCCTGCCGCACCCGAGCCTTTGATATCGGCAACGGTTTTGCCTGTTTCTTTTTCAATAACCTTTGCAAAACTTCGCAGACCGTTATCAAGCCTTTGCACCATCTCTTTGTCTGCACCTTTCTGCGGAGCAAAAACATAAGCCGCACCGTTTGCGCCGTAAAGCGGATTTTCAACGTCACACGCCGCCGTAACAGGCAGACCGAGCGGTTTTGGGGGTGGAATAATCTTTTGAATTTTTGAAAGCGATGCACCGCAAGGCTCAACGCTGTTTCCGTTTTCATCAAGGAATTTCCAACCCAGAGCTGTTGCCATACCGATGCCGCAATCGTTTGTGGCGCTGCCACCGAGCCCGAGCAGGATTGATTTTGCGCCGTTTTGCTTTGCGTGGAGCATAAGCTCGCCCACGCCGAGGGTTGTTGCCTTTTCTGGATTTTTA
Source organism: Acutalibacteraceae bacterium (assembly GCA_045536245.1). Lineage (GTDB taxonomy): Bacteria > Bacillota > Clostridia > Oscillospirales > Acutalibacteraceae > CAG-177. The sequence continues at coordinate 96,205 of JAZSNE010000001.1, forward strand.
TTATCGCCTGCAAGCGGCAGCCCTGCGCACGACGCCGTTTCGATAACCGCAGTGTTATTTTCAAGCATAAAATATTCTGCCGTCAGCTTTTCACCAAACACGCCGCTGACCGTGGCTGATATCCGTTTACCCTTGGCAAAGCTCTCAAAGCAGGCGCAAAGCCCCTCGCCGCCGTCGGCAGCGGGGAGCTTTGTTATTTTAACGTCTTTTATTGCGTCGGTGAATGCCTTTGCCGCAATATCGCACACCTGTGCCGCAGAAAGTGTTCCTTTGAAGCTGTCGGGTGCGATAAGAACGGTGGGCATTTTATCACGCTTTCTTAATTATTCTGCTGATGCCTTCTTAACGTATCTCTTGAAGAAAGCAACTGCGGGTTCAATTGCTGAAACAGGAATTCTCTCATTTGTGGCGTGAGTGCAACGGAGCAGCTCAACACTTACCTTATAAGGCGAATAACGGAAGATGTTTTCGCAAACAGGCTCATAGTAGCAGGCATCGGTGCCGCCCATTACAAGATAGGGAGCAACGATGGCGTTCTTGTTTTCCTGAACGCAAAGCTCTTCAATAATCTTGAAGGTTCTTGATTCTGTGGGTGAGAAGCTTGAAGCTTCCTTTGCCTTGAGAACCTTGATTTCAATATCCTTATTGCGGCAAACCCTGCGGATATGGGCAATAACGTCATCAACAGTTGTGCCGGGCATCTGCCTGAAGTTAACAACAACGCTTGCCTTCTGGGGCAGAACGTTTGCAGCAGGGCTGCCCTGAGCCATTGTTACTGCTGTGGTTGTTCTGACAAGGCAGGCAGTGAAGGGGATTTTGGTCATACCGAACTTAAGAAGCGGCTTCATATAAGGCAGGTTGCAGGTAACAAGTCTGACGGGGTAAGTGCAGCTTCTGCCGAGGTTTGAGAAAAGGTCACTCACAAAAGGCATAAGCTCCGCCTTGAACTGGTTGCCCTCAAGGTCTCTGATAACCTGAGCAAGCTCGCCGAGTGCAGAATGAACGGGAGGCTGCGAAGAGTGACCGCCCTTGGCGTTGACCGTGATTTCAATATCGGTATAGCCCTTTTCTGCAATGCCGACACCGATGAGGTCTTTATTTTCAATAACACCCTTTACGTTAAGGGGAATAATTGCGCCGCCTTCATCAATCACGCTGTCAAGGTGAATGCCTCTCTCTTTGAGAGTATACATTATGTTCTTTGCGCCGCCGTTGCCCGAAGCAACAACCTCTTCATCCTGACCGAAAAGAAGATAAACGTCTCTTTCAGGCTTGAAGCCTTCTTCAAGAAGAGTTTCAACAGCTTCCATAACGGCGATAAGGTGGTTTTTCATATCAAGAGCGCCTCTGCCCCAGATAAACTCGCCGTCATTTACGCCGCCGAAGGGAGGATTTGTCCAGTCGCCCTCCGTACCCTCCGAAACAGGCACAACGTCCTGATGAGCAAGCAGAGCGATTGGGTCAAGGTCGCTTCTCGTACCTTCCCACTTATAGATGAGGCTTGCTTCAAGAACAACCTCTTTTGTAAGATTCTTGTGAATAAGCGGATATGCTTCTTCAAGGAATTTATGGAATTTTTCAAACTGTGAAAAATCAACCTTTTCTTTTTCGGGGTAGCTGACCGTGGGAATGGAAATTGCCTTTGAAAGGTTATCCATAGCACGCTGAAGATTAACGTTTTCAACCGAAGGCTCGCCGAAATCTTTCTTTTCGGGAACAAATTTTGCTGCTCTGACTGCGTTGATGCCTGCTGCTACACCTGCTGCAACGCCGGCAGCAATTGCAAATTTTTTGCCCATAAACAACGTCCTTTCATTTTTGCGTTTACTCTATAATTATAATGCAACGGTATTGATTTTTCAAGATATAGTTAAATAAAGAATTTTTTGTGAAGCCACATTTTCATCTTCTTGCTCTTATCAAGAACAAGGAAAAATATCATAAGAGAAATGCAGCACGCCGTCATAACCAGCGTTACAACGAACTCAAGCTTACCCAAAAAGAAGGCGCTTGCTCTTATTTCACAAATAAACGTCAAAACGTTTATTGCGGCAAGCACACCGACGGCGATTGCCGATTTGCTCCTTTTCTTTTTAAGCCAGAGCAAAAATGCGTTTATTATTATCCACAGTGCTATAACAACGGGCACAACGAAGGAATCAACCCAGCCTGTATCGTGGCCGCCGATTTTAAACAGCTGAAAATATAAAAGCACGGCAACCGAATCAATTGTTACAAGCGCCGCAGGTATCGGCTTTTTCCACATAAGAGGAAGCAGAAACCACACCCAGGCAAGAGCAGCTGCGCCAACCACATATTTTATAACGGGGTTATTGAAAAACACTGCATTGATTATTGTGGAAACGAGAATCGGAATCAGAAGAATCAGCGAAAATACAAATGCCAGATAGAGGTTGTTTGTTGATTTAGGGATTGAAAGTACGTCGGGATAAGCAAGCTTTGCTGACGGCTCCGTTTTTTCTCTCGGGTTTATGACGGGGGTGTCACAGAGCGGACAGGCTTTGCAAGCCTTTTCAAGCTCAACACCGCAATTAACACAATATGACATCAGACCTCACCTCCTGATATGGCGCTTTTATTGCTTTCGATTTTAACTGGTATGCCCTCTTTGACAAAGGTTGTGAAAATTTCTCTCTGAACGTCGGTGCTTTCATAGATGTTGGTGACGCTCAAGGCAAGCGTGCCGTTATAAGAAACTGCTCCGCACCTTGCCGCATTAACCATACCCTGCGCAAGCACGAGCGACATTTTTTCAACGTAAGGCTCAATTTCTTTGGGTGCTTTTATAAGACCGATATTTGATATCAGCGAGCTTGTTGCTCTTTCACCCGTGAGCTTATAAAGCACGTTTATGCCGAAATCCTTCATAAACGAAGGGATAACACGCATAAGCGGATTTTTTTCGATTGCCGCATTGCCGTTAAGCATTGCCTGCAGGTTCTTTTCATTATTGATATAACGCAGATAAAGCGAGAGCTGACGGAGCACCTCGGGGAAGGTGTATTCCCCCATTTTGGGGTCAAGCTGAAAAGAATAGCAGAGCATAAAATTGCGCATTGTTTCTGTTTCAAAAAACTGACGCACATTAACGGGAATCTGCACTCCTACAGGCTTTTTGCGGTTAAACGGTTCTTCTTTTTGCAGGTTATACATAACCCACACAAGCACGCCTGCAATATATTCGGTTATGGTTACGCCGTATTCCGCCGCTTTTTTCTTAAGGGCATCCACAGGCATATAGCCTGTGGTGACGTTGATAAAATGCTTGGGCAGCCTTTTGCTTTTTGCCTGATAGGCAAATTTTTCAACTCGCTTTGCCTTGGCGGTTGGCTTGACGTATTTGAGATATGCGTCCTCATTTTCGCTTTCGCTCGGAGACTGCTCAACATCAAGCACCGCACCGCCGACGGGGATATCCTTACCCGTCAGCCGCAGGTAAACCGCAAGCAGAGTCATAAAAAAGCGTGATGCACCGAAGCCGTCGGTCAAAACGTGGTAAAACTCAACGGACATTCTGTTTTCATAATAGAAAACTCTGAGCAGATAGCCGTTATTCTCCTTGGGGCTGACACGCAGGCACGGGTTTGCCGAGTCGGGCCTGACGGGCGGAGCTCCGTTGGGATTCTTTTCAAGATAATGCCAGAAAAAGCCGTTTCGCATTCTGACGTCAAAAGACGGAAAACGGGGCATTGTTTTGAGAAGAGCCTGCTCAAGCAGCTGAGGGTCAACGTTTTCTTTGAGCGTTACGGTCAGCCTGTATACGTTGGAATATGATGACGTGCTCTGACCCGGAAATATTTTTGCGGCATTATCGAGTTTAAACCATATTCTGTTTGCAGGTTTTGTTATGTTTTTCATTTTAACTCCGATCAAGGTGAACGGGCAATCCAAACCGTGATTACCGCATCACCTTATTAAAAGAAGCTCAGCTGTGTTGATTTGGGCAGAGAATCAAGGGCTCCACCCTCTTCAAGAGCCGTTATAATGGACTTTGAAACGCCCGAACGAAGCTGCAAATCCTCAATGGAGAGGAATTCACCGCCTCCGTCATTGCGGCAGTCTTCAAGACTCTGCGCCGCTGCACCGCCGCAGCCTGCAATTGCAGAAAACGGAAGCCTTATCTTGCCGTCCTCAACAACGTAGCGGTTTGCGGTTGATTTATAAATATCAATCGGCAGAAGCTCAACGCCTCTTGCCATCATCTCGTTGATAACCTGAAGCGAAGTGAACGTGCCTTCTTCCTTCGCCGTGGCGGTTTTCATTTGCATTTTCTGCTTGATTTCGTCCATTCTTGCCTTAACGGCTTTTCTGCCGCCAAGAACGGCAACGGTGTCAATATCTTCACCGCGCACCGTCATAAAGGTTGCATAATACTCAACGGGTCGGTAAAGCTTATACCACGCAAGGCGCATTGCGGCGCTTACGTAAGCGGCAGCGTGAGCCTTGGGGAACATATATTTGATTTTCATACAAGAATCAAGGTACCACTGCGGAACGCCGTTATCAAGCATTGCCTGCTTATGCTCATCGGTGAGCAGAGAGGTTGCCTTGCCCTTACGCACGATTTCCATTATTTTGAACGCCATACCCTTTTCAACGCCTTTGTTGATAAGGTAAACCATAATGTTATCACGAGTGCCGATAACCTCTGAAATTGTGCAGGTGCCGTTTTTGATAAGCTCCTGTGCGTTGCCTATCCAAACGTCGGTGCCGTGTGAAAGGCCCGAAATCTGAAGCATATCGGAGAAATTCTTCGGCTGCGCTTCAATAAGCATCTGGCGAACAAACGGAGTGCCGAGTTCGGGAAGCGAAAGCGTACCCGTTTCGCAGTCGATATCCTCGGGGGTCAGACCCATCGGCTCGGGGCTTGTGAGAAGCTCATAGAGCTTGGGGTCACAAATATCAATCTTCATAACGTTCGTGCCCGTCATATCCTCAAGGTGCTTATAGAGCGTGGGAACATCGTGGCCGAGGTTGTCCAGCTTAAGAATCGTATCGTGAAGCGAATGGAAATCGAAGTGAGTTGTTCTGTGGATTGAATCGGCATCATCGGCAGGGTGCTGAATGGGCGTGAAATCCTCCGCATCCATATCGGCAGGCACAACAACCATACCGCCGGGGTGCTGACCTGTTGTTCGTTTAACGCCGACGCAGCCCTGAACAAGTCTTTCTTCTTCTGCCTTTGAAAGAGTTATGCCCTTTTCTTCCATCCACTTTTTAACAAAACCGTAAGCCGTTTTATCGGCAAGCGTGCCGATTGTGCCGGCCTTGAAAACGTGGCTCTTGCCAAAAAGTTCCTCGGTATAGCGATGGGCATAGAACTGATATTCGCCCGAGAAGTTAAGGTCAATATCGGGCTGCTTATCGCCGTAGAAGCCGAGGAAGGTTTCAAACGGAATATCGTGGCCGTCACGGTGCATATCTTCGCCGCAGACGGGGCAGTTTTTGGGCGGCATATCATAGCCCGAACCGTATTCGCCTTTATAGAAAAATTCGCTGTGCTTGCATTTTTCACAGATATAATGAGGAACGAGAGGGTTAACCTCTGAAATGCCTGCCGCAAAAGCAACGAACGACGAGCCAACCGAACCTCTGGAGCCGACGTAATAGCCGTTATCCATTGAGTTCCACACAAGCTTCTGGGCGATGATATAAAGAACGGCGAAACCGTTTTTGATGATTGATTCAAGCTCTTTATCAAGACGCTCACGGATATATTCGGGCAAGGGATTGCCGTAATATTCCTGCATTCTGTCATAGCAGATGCGGCGGAGCTCTTCGTCAGAGCCTTCAATTTTGGGCGGATACGTACCGTCGGGAATAGGCTTGATTTCTTCGCACATATCGGCGATTTTGTTGGGGTTTTCAACAACGACCTCATACGCCGTGTCTTCGCCCAGATAAGCGAATTCCTCAAGCATTTGGTCGGTTGTTTTGAGGTAAAGAGGTGCCTGGTCAGAAGCGTCGCTGAAGCCCTGACCCGCCATAAGAATCTCTCTGAAAATCTTATCGCTTTCATCAAGAAAATGCACGTCGCCCGTTGCAACAACAGGCTTGCCCAGCTCGTCGGCAAGGTGGATTATCTGCCTGTTGATTTCGTTAAGCTCCTCCTCAGAGTTAACCATACCGTTACGCAGCATAAAGGCGTTGTTGCCGTTCGGCTGAATTTCAAGGTAATCGCAAACGTCGGCAAATTCAAGCAGCTTTTCTTTGGGTTTGCCCGAATAGATTGCCTGATAAAGCTGACCTGCTTCGCACGCACTGCCCACAATAAGACCCTCTCTGTGAGCAAGAAGCTCACTCTTGGGCACTCTGGGGTGGCGATAGAAATATTCAAGGTTTGATTTTGTGATAAGCTGATAGAGGTGCTTAAGACCCACTTTGTTCTTTGCAAGAAGAATCATATGGTGGGTCGGCAATCTTCTCGGGTCGGGTTTTACGTGAGCGTTAATCTTGTCCACGGATTCAATGCCCTTTTCTTTGAGAAGCTCCGTCAGCTTGCTGAAGATGCCTGCAAGCGCACCTGCATCTTCATCAGCCCTGTGATGGTCAAACTTGGGCAGCTTGAAGTGGCTTGTGAGCGTGTCCAGCTTATAATTCTTGACACCCGTAACAAGGCTCTGCGCAAGAATCAGAGTGTCAATGTGAGTGAAGTTATATTCAATGCCGTTCCTCTGGCAGGCCGATTTAAGAATATCCGTATCAAACGTTGCGTTGTGTGCAACAAGCACACCGTCACCGCAGAATTCAAAGAATTTGCGTACAGCTTCACCCTCTTTGGGTGCGTTTGCAACCATACGGTCATCAATACCTGTGAGCTCAACGATTTTTTGCGGAATGGGTCTTTCGGGATTAACAAAGGTCTGGAATCTTGCTTTTTCTGCGCCGTCAACAATCTTGACCGCGCCGATTTCTGTCAGACGGTCAACACCTGTACGCAGACCTGTTGTTTCTGTGTCAAAGATAATAAACGTGCCGCTTAAGGGCATATCGCTGCCGCCCGTAACTGCTTTGACGGAATCGTCAACGTAATAGGCTTCCATACCGTAGATAACTTTTATGCCGTTTTTCTTGGCAGCGGCTGCGGCTTCAGGGAAGGCTTGAACAATGCCGTGGTCTGTAACCGCAACAGCCTTGTGACCCCACTTTGCGGCTCTTTTGATAAGAGCGGAAGCACTTGAAAGACCGTCCATTGCCGACATATTGGTGTGCATATGCAGCTCAACACGCTTATTTTCGGCGGTATCTTTAACGGGCATTTCTTCAATGAGCATAATGGAATTTGCTTTGATGCAATAATCCTTTATGTAATCGTCATATTCAACGTGACCCCTGACCATAAGGGTGATGCCGTTGGTGATATATTTAACAAGCTGCTCGCAATTCTGCGCAAGCTCAAACACCTTGACGGTGAAGGAATTTGTTTTGTCAGTAATATTGAATTTGATGATTTTACGTTTGCCGTCCTTGGTGTCACGGATATCAAGGCCGAAGGTGTTGCCCCAGACGGTAACGTTGCCGTCCTCAATGCTGATTCCGTTGAGCGGAACAGGCTTGGATTTTATCTGATTGCCGTAAATAGCCTTTGCATTTGTAAGCGAAATCGGCAGGTCGTCATATTCCCTCTTGGGTTTCTTTGGCTCTTTTGGCTCAACCTTAACCGTTTCAACCTTAACGTTTTCCGCCTGCATTTTAACGTATTCGGGCGAATCAATGGTGATATTTGCCTGACCCTTGAAGCTGACCTTAACCTTTGAGCCGAAGCATTCAAGGATATATTTTTCCAGAAACTCGGGTGCGCCTGCTTCTTTAAGAATATCCGCACCGTCATAGAGTTCAAAGTTAACCTCGCTGTCACCGAAAACAACCTTTGCATTTTCAACAAATCCGTTTGCGGCGGCAACGTTTTCTTTTAGCAGGCGCAAAAACAGCGGCGCACACGCTTCGCTGAGCGCACTCGGCGGATAAACGCCTTTAAGCGTAACTTTGTTTATGCCGAGAGCATTTTTCAGCTCGTTGCGAGCCATAACGATGAATTTATCGTCAACATAACGGTCAAATTTTGCCGTTATAAAAAGCTGCATCGTGTCTTCGTCAAACGAGATATGGGTAACCTCACCGCCTGATAACATCTCACGCAGCCCAGCATTTATGTGTTCACCTATAAAGTGTAAAAGTCCTTTTTCTTGCATTACAATACTCCGTTGAAAAAATCAACCGCATATAGCGGTTGACTCCGGTTTATAAACTTTCAATTTCTGCCATAAGCCTGTCAACAGCTTCGTTTTCAGGCACTTTGCAGATTGTTTCGCCCTTTTTGAAAATCAGCGCACAGCCGTCCCCGCCTGCAATGCCGATATCTGCTTCTCTGGCTTCGCCCGGGCCGTTAACCGCACAGCCCATAACGGCAACCTTTATATGTTTTTTGCAGCCTGCAAGCCTTTCTTCAACCTCGTTTGCAAGGGCGATGAGGTCGATTTTGGTTCTGCCGCAGGTGGGGCAGGCAACAATATCGGGGCAATCGGTTTTTAAGCCGATGGCCTGCAGAATGTCGTTTGCCGCCTTGACCTCTTTAACGGGGTCATCCGTCATTGAAACACGAATGGTATCGCCTATTCCTTTAAGCAAAAGCGAGCCGATTCCGATTGAGGATTTGATGAGCGCCATATTGTGAGTGCCTGCCTCTGTAACGCCGAGATGCAAAGGATAATCACATTTTTGCGCCATAAGCTCATATGCCTCAACCATTGTGTTGACGGTTGATGATTTGATGGAAATAACAATATCGCCGAAATCGCATCTTTCAAGCAGTTCAACGTGCTTGAGTGCGCTTTTAACGAGCGCTTCGGCACAGGGTGAGCCGTATTCGGCAAGGATTTCTTTTTCAAGCGAGCCTGCATTGACGCCGATTCTTATCGGCACTCCCCTGTTTGCGCAGGCATCGGCAACCGCCTTAACACGGTCAAAGCTGCCGATGTTGCCGGGATTAATACGGATTTTATCAACCCCTGCATCAATGCTTGCAAGCGCAAGCCTGTAATCAAAATGAATATCCGCAACAACGGGCACGCTGAGGTTTTCCTTAAGCTTTTCAATCAGCTTCACCGCCGCCATATCCGGCACTGCGGCACGGATAATCTCGCAGCCTGCCTTTTCAAGAGCAAGTGCCTGTTTGACGCTGCCCTCAATATCGCTTGCGGGCTTATTGAGCATTGACTGCACGGCAATTTTTTCGCCGCCGCCGATATAAATGCCGCCGATTTTAACTTTTTTGCTGTTACGGATTGCCATTTAATACACCTATCCTTTGATAAGTTTCATAATGTCGCTGAATGAGATTACTGCCATCAGTATAAGCAGCAAAACCAGGCCGATTGCGTGAACCCAGCCCTCATATTTTCTTGAAACGGGACGTCTGATTACCATTTCGATAACCAGGAAGAAGAGTCTGCCGCCGTCAAGCGCAGGCAGAGGAAGAAGATTGAAAATGCCGATGTTGATTGCAATAAGCGCAAGCATCAGGAAAAGCTGCGAAAAATCAGTCTGCACAACGGCAGTCTGCGCCGTATCGGCAATTATCGTAACCGTGCCGATAGGTCCGCTCAAATCCTGCAGGCCGTATTGACCCGTAACAAGGTCAAACAGGCTCATCCAGACTATTCTTGCAATTGAAACAGACTCGGGGATTGCTCTTGTTATAACGTTGACAAAGGTTTTATCTTTGCCGAGAATGGAGAAATCAAGATAAAGCGAGCCGTTTTCGTGCCTTGCAAACTCAACGCCGTTAACGTGAACCTTTTCGCCGTTTCTTTCAACCACAAAATCATAAACGCCGTCTTTGTCGCTTGCCATAAGATAGCCGAGGTCAAATTCGCCGAAAATCGTTTTGCCGTTTATTTTTTTGATTTCGTCGCCTGCCTGAAGTCCCTGATTGCAGGTAACGGCATCGTCATAAAAATCAAAAATCTGCGTTGTGCCGATTAAATCGTTACGCACGCCGAGCATAACCGCCACAAGGATAACGCCCATTATCAGGTTGATAACGCCGCCTGCGGCAATAATGATAAAACGTTTCCATGCCTTTGCGTTGCAGAACGCACGCTCGTTTTCGCTGTCCTCATCCTCACCCTCCATACTGACGTAGCCGCCGATAGGCAGAAGGCGCAGGGAATACTGCGTTTCGCCGAATTTCTTTTTGAAAAGTGCAGGACCCATACCGATTGAGAATTCGTTAACCTGCACCTTAAAAAGCTTGGCAAAAAGGAAGTGACCCAGCTCGTGAAACGTTATGATAAGCCCGAAAAAAAGAATAGCGACAAGGATGGGCCACACCTTGCCCCAAACCGCACCTGCGGTAATAAGAGGAATTGAACTCATATAAATAACCTTTCTGTTCTGTTGCGGATAAGCCTGTCGGTTTCAAAAACGTCGGCAAGGCTGTAATTATCGTTGCTCGGCGCATTTTCAAGGGCATCTGCCACTGCGTCTGCAATGTCAAGGAAGCGGATTTTTCCCCGGCGGAAAAGCTCGTTTGCCTTTTCGTTAGCCGCATTGACCGCCGCAGGGTATAAGCCGCCTTTTTCTATTGCACGCCTGCACAGATTGAGGCAGGCAAAGGTTTCGTAATCAGGTTTTTCAAAGGTAAGTGTACCGAATTCCGTCAAATCAAGCTGTCTGACGGGGCTGACAAATCTGTCAGGATAAGTGAGGGCATACTGAATCGGAATGCGCATATCGGGCACGCCGAGCTGAGCGATAACGGAATTATCAACGTATTCAACAAGCGAATGCACAACACTCTGGCGGTGAACAACAATATCAATATCCTTTGCCGCCATATCAAAAAGCCACGCCGCTTCAATGAGTTCAAGTCCCTTGTTCATCATTGTAGCAGAGTCGATGGTTATTTTTGCACCCATACTCCAGTTGGGATGGTTGAGAGCCTGCTCAAGAGTAACTCCCTCAAGGTCTTTTTTTGTTTTGCCGAAAAACGGACCGCCCGAAGCTGTCAAAATAAGACGCTTTATCTGCTTTTTGCCGGCACAGCCTTGAAGCGACTGAAAAATCGCGGAATGCTCACTGTCAACGGGATAAATGCTGACGCCCTTTTCTTTTGCAAGACCCATAACGAATTTGCCGCCTGCAACAAGGGTTTCTTTGTTTGCAAGAGCAATGTCACTGCCTTCTTCAATTGCCGCAACGGTGGGAGCAAGACCTGCTATACCAACAATGCTGTTAAGCACGCTATCGGCTGAGCAGGCTGCGCATTCTTTGACGCCTTCTGCGCCTGAAAGCACCTTGGTTGCAGTGTCGGCAACTCTGATTTTTAAATCTGCCGCCGCTTTTTCGTCTGCAAGAGCCGCAACGGCAGGTGAGAATTCTCTTATCTGATTTTCAATAATATCAACACGGCTGCCTGCTGTGAGAGCTTCGATTTTTAAATTGTGAAGCCTTGCAACCTCAAGCGCCTGAACGCCGATTGAACCCGTTGAGCCTAAAACGGCAAGTGATTTTATCATTATATTCACCCTTTTATAAGTGATTAATCAACAAAAGCAAGAATTATTGAAAGCATAATGTAGGTTGCCGGCATCGCAAAAAGGAAGCTGTCAATTCTGTCCAGCACGCCGCCGTGGCCGGGGAAGAGCGTGCCGAAGTCTTTTTCGCCGAAGTTGCGCTTGATAACCGATGCGGAAAGGTCGCCGCACATACCGATAACGCAAAGAACTATAACCGCCGGAATTACCATCCAGAGCTTGAGAGTATCGTTTCTGAAGCAGGTAATGTCACAAATAATATATGTTATGATTGTGAGAATAACAACACCTGCAACACCGCCGATTGCGCCTTCAACCGACTTTTTGGGGCTGATTTTTGGTGCCATCTTGCGTTTGCCGAATTTGCTGCCGACAAAATAAGCGCAGGTATCGCAGAACCACGCCGTATACATTGTGGTCAGAAGAATAAAAATAACGTGTGAACGCTGGAAAAGCTCGGGGTAAGCAAGGCAAAGCTGGTCAACCTTATAAACCGTCATTATTGAATACGGAATCGCAATTGAGCTGAAAAGCGCAAGCGTAACGTGCTCAAAGCGTGTTTTCTCATACCATTTGAGCATTATGAGAAGCATTGCAATAACAAGCACTGAAATAAGCACGCCCGTTGAAACAGGGATATACTGACCCAGGTCAAACGCAATATACGCAGGCACAATTGCCGCAATCGCACTTGAAAAACCTGTGAGCACCTTGTTTTTGCACTTTGAAACACGCATAACCTCAGTTGCTGCAATTGCAGAAAACACCGATGCGATAACAAACATATATTTAATGTAGCCAAGGCCTATCATAACAAGCAGACCTATGGCAACCAAAGCTGCCAGCACGCCTGTTATTATTCTTTTTTTCATAAAAACCACTCTCTGTTCCGTTTTAATTTGCAAAATCACACGCCGCCGAAGCGTCTGTTGCGTTTGCAGTAATCTATAATTGCCTTATCCAGGTCATCCTCCGTAAAATCGGGCCACAGAATATCCGAAAACCAGAATTCGGAGTAAGCTGCCTGCCAGATAAGGAAATTTGAAAGACGATATTCTCCGCTGGGTCTGATAATCAGGTCAGGGTCAGGCAGACCTGCGGTAAAAAGATTATCCTCTATATTTTTCAAATCAATATCTTTTGCTTTAAGCTCGCCTGCTTCAACCTGAGCGGCGATTTTTTTGACAGAATGCAGAATTTCGTTTCTGCCGCCGTAATTAACGGCAATGTTAACCACGGTTTTTTTGTCTGCCGAGCCCTTTTCAAGGGTGTTTATGAGATTAATTATATCCTCAGGCAAGCCTTCACGCTCACCCACATAACGTATACGCAGACCTTTTTGTTCGTTTTCGTCTTCTCTGTCCTGCGCCTCGTTCAGATAATCTCTGAACAGGTTCATTATTGCCTCAACCTCATTGGCAGGTCTTTTCCAATTCTCGGTTGAAAAGGCATAGAAGGTCATACACTCAATGCCAAGCTCTGCGCCGTAATCGCAAATGCGGCGAAAGACATTGGCTCCTGCTTTGTGGCCTTCGCTTCGCTCCAAACCTCTCTGCTTCGCCCACCTTCCGTTGCCGTCCATAATAATGCCTATGTGGCGGGGCAGAACAAGCTGCTGACGCATTTCGTTTGTCATTTTGTGCACCTCTTTTTAACGGTAAATTGCTGACAGCAGCAGAGGCATAGCGCCCCTGCTGCGATAATCTGCAATCAGATTTCCATAATGTCTTTTTCTTTTGCTTCTGCTGCTTTGTCGATTTCCTTGATATATTTATCTGTAAAATCCTGAAGCTTCTTTTCTGCAAGCTTAAGGTCATCCTCTGTGATTTCTGATGCCTTTTCCATCTTCTTCACCTTATCAATGCAGTCACGTCTGATTGAACGGATGGCAATTCTTGAATCTTCAGCCATCTTTTTAACGTCCTTGCAAAGGTCACGGCGGCGTTCCTCAGTAAGCTGGGGGAAAACAAGGCGGATAATTCTGCCGTCGTTCTGGGGATTGATACCGATATCGGAAGCCATAATCGCCTTCTCGATGGGGTGAAGCGTCGAGGTATCCCAAGGCTGGATTGTGAGGATTCGTGCTTCTGCAACGGAAACTGCCGCCATCTGGTTGATAGGTGTGGGTGTGCCGTAATAATCAACCTTAATTTTATCAAGAACAGCGGCATTTGCTCTGCCTGCTCTGATAGCTGCATACTCAGCGTTGAGAACGCTCACGGTTTTGCCCATTTTTTCTTCTGCTGTGTTGAATACGGTTTGCATAGGTTTAGCCCTCCTTAACTATTGTGCCGATGTTTTCGCCGAGAATTGCCCTGACGATATTTTCGGGGTCTTCAAGGTTAAACACGAGAATGGATATATTATTGTCACGGCAAAGCGAAGCTGCCGTTGAGTCCATAACTTTAAGGTTCTTTTCAAGAACTTCGGTGTGGGTAACAACGTCATATTTGACGGCATCGTCAAACTTGTTGGGGTCTTTATCAAACACGCCGTCGACGTTTGTTGCTTTGAAGATGATTTCTGCATTGATTTCAGCTGCTCTGAGAGCTGCACAGGTATCAGTTGAGAAGAAGGGGTTACCCGTGCCGCCGCCGAAGATAACAACTCTGCCTTTTTCAAGGTGACGCACAGCGTTATTGCGCACAAAGGTTTCTGCCACCTTTGGCATTTCAATTGCGCTCTGAACTCTGACCTCAACACCGAGCTGCTCAAGAACCTCTGCAAGAGCAAGAGAGTTCATAACGGTTGCGAGCATACCGATACTGTCTGCTCTTGTTCTTTCCATACTGCCGCCCGAGCGACCTCTCCAGAAGTTGCCGCCGCCGACAACGAGGCCGATTTCAACGCCGAGGTCCGCAACCTTTTTGATTGAGGTGCAGATGGTGTTGATTGTGTCAAAATCAAAGCCGTGACCCTGAGCGCCCGAAAGCACTTCTCCGCTGAGCTTGAGAAGAATACGTTTATAAACAGGTTTCATTTATAACACCGCCTTAACATAATTGTACATAGTATATTTTACTTTATTTATTGCCAAGTGTAAAGGATTATTTTAGTTTTTTTGAGGTTTTTTGTTTATTATTCTACTCCTTTTTTAAATTTAATTGATAAACAGTTTGTTAATTTATCTAAAACCTTGCTTTATTATTAAAAATATTATATAATTAATTGATTATGCAATACACAGGAGAGATGATTTTTGAAAAACCTGATTCTCAGAAACACGCCCGAAATTGCCGATATTTTTGAGCTGCGCACAATTGAGCCTGTTGACGGCAAAAACACATTTGATGTTTTTTGCGAAAACGGCAAAATAATTATTTGCGGCGACTGCAAAATCAGCCAGGCAATGGGTTACTATGAATATCTTAAAACATATTGCGGCGTGAACCTTTCTCACTGCGGCAACAGGGAAATCAACGTCAGTTCAGCTCCCCTTTTTGACGGCAGGCTGACAAAGGTTATTCCCCAGAAAAAGAGGGCTTACCTCAACTATTGCACCTTCGGCTATTCCTTTGCATTCTGGAAATGGGATAAATGGGAAAAAGAAATTGACTTTATGGCGATGAACGGCATCAATATGCCCTTAAGCGTTGTTGGCACAGAGGCAGTGTGGTATTACACGCTGCGTGATTTTACATACAGCGAAACGGGCGCGCTGCAGTTTCTTACCGGCCCCGGCTTCTGGCCGTGGCAGCTTATGACAAACATCACAGGCTATTTCAGTCTGACAGACGTTCAGTATATCGAAAGCCGGGTTGAGCTTGGCAAAAAAATAATTGACCGCGAGGTTGAGCTGGGTATGACGCCCATTCAGCAGGGCTACACCGGCACAGTGCCGCAGAGCGTTACAAAGCTTTTCAAAAAAGCAAGGCTCCGCCTTATCCCCTCGTGGTGTAATTTCCGCTTCACTTATCAGCTTGACCCCACAGACCCTCTGTTTAAAAGATTCGGCAAGGCTCTGCTTGAAAAGCAGCGCCAGCTTTTCGGCGCATACCACTATTACGCCTGCGACCCGTTCCACGAAAATGAGCCCTCAATGAAAACAAAGGATTATCTTTTTAAAGTCGGTTATGAAATCAGCTCGATGTATACCGAGTTTGACAAGGATGCTGTCTGGGTTATGCAGAGCTGGTCACTGCGTGAAAAAATCGTCAAAGCAGTACCCAAGGATAAGCTGCTTATTCTTGACATCGACGGTTCAAAGCATAAGGAAACAAACGAATTCTGGGGGTATGATTATATTCTCGGCACTCTGCAGAATTTTGGCGACAGAAACACTCTGCACGGCAGCCTCAAGGCACAGGCAGATAACAGATATCTAACCGAAGGCAGCGAAAACTGCGTAGGTACGGGTCTGTTTATGGAAGGCATTTTGCAAAATCCCCTTTATTTTGACCTTGCATTCCAGATGCTTACCGAAGACAAGGCCGTTGACCTTAAGGAGTGGCTCTGCAACTACGCATACCGCCGCTATGGCAGCAAAGAAAAATGCCTTGCCGATGCAATGCTTCTTTTGAGCGAAAGCTGCTACAGCGAGAAATGCACAGGCAGAGAAACAGGCTCGGTTATCTGCGCAAGACCCGCAACAGACCTGCGCCACACCGCTCCCAACGATTTCAGAGAGCTTCGTTATGATAACAAAACTCTTGTCAAGGCAACCGAATTGCTTCTGAATGCAGAAAACGCAACCACCGACGGCTATGCCTACGATGCCTGCGACCTTGTTAGACAGGTTTTGAGCAACTATGCAGGCGAACTCTATGACAACGTTATGTATGGCTACAAAAATAAAGACGTAAAAATATTTGAACGTTCGTCGAACGCTTTCCTTAAGCTTTGCGAAGAGCTTGACGGTCTGCTTCAGACAAGACCCGAGCTGACGCTTCACGAGCATCTCAAAGAGGCAAGCGAGCTTGCTTTCACTGAAAAAGACAAAGAGAATTTTGAGCTCAACCTGCTTGTTCAGCTCACTGTCTGGGGTCCGTTCAGCAACAGCGTAAACTATGATTACGCCTGGAAAGAATGGGGCGGACTCGTTAAAACATATTATGCAAAGCGTTGGCAGAGCTTCTTTGAGCGCCTTGCATATGAATTCCCCAGAAGAAAGCTTTTTTCAACAACAACAAGAAAACAGCATTGCGAAAGAAACATTTACAGAGGCAGTGATTTCTATAAGAGATATGCCGAATTTGAAAAGAAATGGCTCTCCACCGTTAACCCTGAATCTCCTTCAGAGGAAAACACGGTTGAAGAAGCAAAAAGATTGTTTGAACGTTATAAAGACGCAATGCTCAACAGCTAAAGCTAACAGCAGAGGTTTCCGTTCGGATTCCTCTGCTGTTTTTTGTTTGTTCAGATTTTTATGATAACTGACATAAATGATAGTTTTAATAAACGTTTGAGTGTCGGGTCAGATATTATCTGCCCGAACGTTGCTGCATTCAGCAATCCTCCGTCTTTTTGCTTCGCAGAATCCACGCCTGAGATTGATGAGAAAGGCGTTTTGTTTGAGCGAATGCACGCAAAGGTGCACCAAGCGAGGAAAAACTGCTTTATTGTTTTTCAGGCAAATAAGTTTCCACTGTTTCACCGAGATGAAGAAACCGCTTTTTTCGATGCAGATGTATCGGGTATACTTCAAATCGGAAAAAGCGGTTAAAAAGGAACAATTCCTATTGTTCCTTTTGTTCTTTGCTCTGTGAGGCAAGGGAAAAGCCCCCGACCAAGGTCGGGGGCCCCTTAATTTTAAGCTTTAATCAAAGCGAGCCGAATCAGAATTCAACAACGCCCTTAACCTGGTCGAGTTCGCCGATACCAAGGTCATACTTGTTGTGGATTGAGTTATCCTGGTTGTCGATGATACCATCGGCATAGAGGTCAGCTGCCTTGAGCTTGTATGAACGGTATTCTTCGAAGCCGTCGATTGACCAGCCTGTGATGCCGAGAACTTCGTCGGAGATGATTGAAAGGTCAACTGCGTTTGCCTTTGAGTCACCGTCAACGTCACCGAAAATGATGATTCTGAAGCTTTCAACAAGTTTGCCTGTTACGTTATCGTAAACTTCGATAAGTGAACCTGTACCGTAGTAGTTACTGTTATCCTTAATCTTTGTAACCTTGATTGTACCGTCGCCCTGAACGTCTACGTATTCGTTAAGAAGAGTATCCAGTGAAAGGATTTCCTTCAAACCGTATACATACCACTCACTGTCAGCAGTGTATTTATCAACTGTGAGGCCTGCTCTGTCGATAACTGTTGTGCAGGTATCGTTCTTGGGAATGAGCATAACGGGAACTCTGTCATAGGTTGCATAGACATCAAGGTTTTCAGCGGGAGCTGTGATGCCGGCTGCAACTGCATTGCCGTCAGCATCTACCCAACCGGTGAAGACGTAGTATTCTGTGTGAGATTCGCCGTTCTTATTAACTACAACAACGGGATCTGCGGGGAATGTAACTGCTTCGCCGAACAGGTAGTTATTCTGGTCATAAACGTAAGTTGCCTGGCCTTCGGGAACTTCGGGACCCTTTTCTGAGGGAAGGAAGTTATAGAAGGTTACTGTAACTTCAGCCTTATCCCAAACAGCAATGAATTCCTTGCCCTTGTCGTCCATCTTGCCGAGATTGTCAATTACGTTTGTGCCGTCTGTTGACCAGCCCTTGAACTCATAACCGTCTCTTGTGGGGTTAGTTGCAGGAGCTGTGATGCTTTCTGCATAAGGAACGTCTGTTTCAACAGTCTTATCACCTGTTGCAAATGCGCCATCGCCGGCATTGAACGTTGCAGTATAGGAGTTCTTTGTGAACTGAGCAACAACTGTTACGTCTTCAGCAGGCATTATTACGGGAATGGGCGGTGCCCAACCGGTAAATGACCAACCCTTCTTAACGGGGTCTTCTCTGTCAGCGATTTCTTCCTGATAGTAGTAAGTTTCTTCATCTACTATAGCACCGTCAACCTCAACATAGAGAGTATACTGGTTTCTGGTGAAGTATGCCTTCAGAACAAGAGTGCCTGTTGCAGGAATCTTACCTGAGAGCTCACTCTTTTCGGGAGTAAGAGTTGTTTCAACGTCAAGAGTGAAGCCTGTGGGAACTTCAACTGTTACGGTTCTTTCATCATCAACAACGCCGTCGTTGAAGCTGTAGATTGTTGTGGGAGCTGCGGGATAAGTGCCGTCTGTGCCCATTTCGTAAGCTTCAAGAACATAGCCAACGTTTGCGTTAGCTGTCCACTGAGCGTAGAACTCAAGGTCTGTTGAGGGCATTACGCCGTAATCGCTGGGCTTCTTGCCTGCGTCATCAAGCCAGCCTGTGAATGCATAACCAACCTTTGTGGGAATTGAAGGCTCAGCAATGGGAGCACCAAACTCTGTTGCTGTGGGGCCGTCATAAACAGTGTTGCCATCGAAATATGTTACGTTATAGCTGTTTACTGTGTAATCAGCCTTGATGGTTGCGTCTTCTTCGGGCATTGTTGTGGGAACTTCAGCGGGATCGCCGTTTTCATCAACCCAGCCGTTGAAGGTGTAACCGTCTTTTTCTGTATCGGGAATCTTGTCTGCAGGAACTTCTGAACCGACAAGGCCTTCGATAACTGTTTCTTTACCGTCAACTTCGATGGTAAGCTTTGTGGAATTGAGCTTGTAGTAAACCTTAAGAACGGTTGAACCGTCAGCTTCTACAACTGCTTCAAGAACCGACTTGGTTTCGTCAACTGTGTAGTTTGCTTCATCAGCAGGATCTACTGTTGCTGTTTCTTCTGTCTTGAAAGCAACGTATTCTGTCTTGTCAGCTGTTGCAGGATATGTGCCGTCTGTATCCATATAGTAATACTCAACGGGAATCTGCTGCTCAACTGCGTTCCAGATTGCTACGTAGTCCTTGCCTTCTTCATCCATGATTTCCTTTGTGAAATCAACGGGTGTTACGCCATCTGTTGACCAGCCGCCGAATTCATAGCCTTCCTTAGTAGGCTCTGATGCGGGAGCTTCAACGGGAGCGTCGAAGTCAGCGTTTGTGATGTCGTAGGGAGCTGTTGAATCGGGTTCTTCGAAGAACTTAGCTTCGTAGTTTCTGGGAGTGAACTTTGCATAAACGGTGATATCTTCTGCGGGCATTGTTGCGGGGAACCTATAAGTTGCGCCGTTAGCATCTACCCAGCCGCCGAAGCTGTAACCTGTCTTTTCAGGCTTATCAGCTGTAACTGTGAGAGGATCACCGTAATTGAAGGTTTCGGTCTTGAAGAGTTTATCTTCTTCGCCGTCTTCACCCTTAATCATATAGTTAACGTCATAAGCGTTAACTTCCCACTGTGCAACGTAAGTAACAGCCTTGGTTGCTTCGCTGTCAACTGCGGGAGCCCAACCAATGAAGGTGTGGCCTTCTTTTACAAGGTCAGCATCTGCAGGAGCAGTTACTGAAGCAAGATAGCGGTATTCGCTTGTTACTGAGGGCTCGCCGGCAATTGTGCCGCCGTTGCCGTCAAATGTGATTACATACTTAACTCTGTCGTAGTAAACCTTATAAACCGTTGTGCCGTCGGGAGCGATTGTTACTTCGTTCTTGACGTCACCCTTTGTTTCGTTAAGAACAAAACCATAGGGAGTGGGAACAGCAACGTTGATAACAGCATCGGTTTCACCTGTCATATTGATAACCTCACTGGGATTATCGTCTGCAGGGAAGGAGCCGTCTGTGTTTTCAAGGTATACCCATACCTGGTAAGCTGTATCCTTTGCAGGATTCCAGATTGCTGTGTATTCAGCATCCTCTGTGGGATATGTTTCGGGAAGTGCGGGTTCCCAACCGCCGAATACGTAGCCTTCCTTAGCAAGGAGATCTTCATCAACAGCGGGGATATCTGAACCGTACTTGCCTGTGAGAACGATATCGTCAGCAGAGCCGTCATATGTGCCGCCGGCAAGGTTAAGGGTGATGGTTATATCCTTTTCTTCGAACATTGCTGTGAAGGTAAGATCTTCAGCAGGCATTGTTGCGGGGATGGGAGCGGGATCCCAACCGACGAAGTTATAACCGGCCTTAACGGGAGCAGCGGGAGTTTCCATTTCGCCGCCGAAGGGAATGTCATATGCTTCGTAGACAGTACCGTCAACGATGTAGGTTGCTGTGTAATCGTTTACTTCCCAAGTAGCAACGAAATCAGCACCTTCTGAATCCATCATACCAACCATAGGATCCCAACCTGTGAAGGTGTAGCCTTCCTTAACGGGATCTGCAGGAGTCTTGATCTGCTGGCCGTAAACTGTTTCGATAACAACGTCTTCTGTGTTGCCGTCAATGTTACCGCCGTCAAGATTGAAGGTTGCAGGATACTTGTTAGCTACTGCACGGTAGTAAAGCTGAACGTTTTCAGCGGGCATTGTTGCGCCTGCTGCAAGCTCTTTTGAGAGTGAAACGTCAGTGTAAGCTGCGCTGAGAGTGAAGCCCTCGGGAACTGTGTAAGTGGGAGGAACTGCAAGAATCTCTGCGCCGTAAGCTGTGTTTACAGCTGCAACGCTGTCAAAATTGAGTGTTTCGGAATTGAGAACGAAATACTCAACAATGAAGGTGTAGGGTTCAAATACAGCTGTGTAGGTTGTATCTGCTTCGGGATATTTATCGGGAAGATCTGTCATAAAGTTGCCTTCGCCGTCAACCCAACCTGCAAGGTAGTTACCTTCCTTGGTGGGAGCTTCGGGCTTAACAAAATCTGCACCTGCTGAAACGGTTTCTTCAATAACGGGATCACCGTTTGAGGGGTCGATTGTGATGGTAACTTCATTTACCCAAAGAGCAACGAGTTCAAGCTCGTCAAAGGGAATTTCCGTGGGAACTTCAACTACATTTTCAGCCTTGAGTTCCTTATCTGAGGGAACCCAGCCCTTGAATGTATAGCCGTCCTTTGTGAACACGGGAATAGTTGCTGCATCAATGGGATCGTTGATGTCGCCTTCGATAACGAAAGCGGGCTCGTCAACATAGATTACGTTGCCTTCAGTGTCAGTCTGTTCAACGTCCATCTGTTCGGGTTCTGTGAAGAACTCGATTCTGCTGAGAGTTGTTACGGGGTTGCTTTCAACATCGGTGTTAACGTTAATCTCGAAGAGTGAGATTGCGTCGTCATCCGTGCCGCCTTCATAGCTGACGGGGATGTTGATATAAGCCATCTGGCCTGCTTCGCTTGTGTTCTGGATAGCCTCTTCCTTAACGAAGAAGTCACCTTCGCCTGTTGCAGTGCTCTTAACCTTGAGATCCCATTCGATGAAGTATTCATCACCGCTGAGGATTGCACTGTTAGCAGGATCGAACTTATAAGTTACAAGGTATGCTGAGTGTGTGTCAGCAAAGTCCTGAGCAACAAGGTTTGCAGCAACGAGCTTCTTGACAGCTCTGTTGCCGGCATCAGCAAATACATAAATACCTGATACGCCTGTTTGGTAAGCTGAGCTTGTTACTGAATCGTTAGGTGAATGATCAGCGAAGTTGCCGTTTACAGCAAAGCTGGGGTCAACTTCTTCAAAGAAATCGTTATCATAGAAAACGATGAATTCACCGGCGTTGGTGTAATACGTTGTATCAATGAAAACTCTTGCTTTAACGGTTTCACCGGGGATTACCTTTTCAGTGAATACCCATTCGCCGTTTTCGTTTTCGCGGTAGATTTCTGTTCTGAAACCGAGGGTTTCGTCATAGAGATCCGTTGCTGATTCCCACTGTGCAACGTAAGTTGTGTTTGCTGAAGGAAGAGCAACAACGTCATCAAGAACGTCGCTTGAACCTACGGCTGCCCAACCTTTGAAGGTATAACCTTCATAAACGGGAGTACCGATGCTGAGAGCTGTGCCTGCTTCGCCGCCGGCAACCTTAGTTGCCTTATCGCCTGCAAACAAACCTCCGTTTGCATCGAAGGTTGCTTCAACATAGTTTGAGTAAAGAATTACGGGCTGGCTTGCAACTGTGATGTTTGCATTCCAGTTTGTCATATCAACTACGTCTTCATTGTAGCCAAATGAGGGACCCTTGGAAACGTTGCAGTAGTTATCTTTGACTGCATCGCTTCTGAAAGTATTAACAAGAGCGAACATATCGCCTGAATCTGAAGCACTTGCGTCTGCCTTGACCTTGAGGTCAAACTCGCAGAGCCAATCACTTGCAAGCAAGAGATTGTTCTTATTGTTACCGTTAAGAGCAAAGCTTACTGCAAAATAATTGTGTTTATCAGCGAAATCCTGGTCGATAACGTCGAGATTGATAAGTCTGCCCTCAACGTTTACGGGAGACTTTGAGCTATAGAATGTGCCGGTGATGCCGTAATTACCGCCTGTGTAAACAAGGGGGTTAACAGAAAGAGTCTGTGTGGAGCCTGAATAAGAATCCTCAAAGAAACTTGTGTTATAGAAGAACAGCAGATCACCGCCATTGGTGAAATAGTCTGTGCCAAGATAAACTCTTGCCTTTACTGTTTCGCCTGCTTTAACTTTGGTGGTTTCGATCCATTCGCCGTCAACTTGTCTGAAAATCTTCGTGGTCACGTTTAATGCGAAACCGTCGTCAGTTGTTGCATCCCAAGCGGAAGCAACGATTGAAACTGAACCAAAAATCATCATTAAAGCCAGTACAACAGCGACTAACCTTTTGATTTTTGTCATGAGAGAATTCCTCCTTGTTATTCTCCGGTCTTGTGCTGAAAACCGGAGTTGAAGAGTGGTGTGCTGCCACTCTTATTCGACATAGCTTTTATTCACGGGGAGAGGAGCTCTCCCCGTGAAGAATGTCAGAGGTTAGGAACGAACAACTTTGCCTTCTACCTGGTCGATGTCTACGATGCTTACTACATAGTTCTTGATGCTTGTAACGTCACCGGTATCAATGTGGCCGCTGTGGTCAAGGTCGGCTGCAATAAGCTTATAAGGAGCATAGTTTTCGCTGCCTTCAAGTGACCAGTCAGTGATCCAGAATGCTTCGTCAGAAGCGATTGAGTAGTCGAGTGATGTTACGCGAGCATTACCGTCAAGGTCGCCGAAGATTACGATATGGAATGTTTCAACGAGTGAACCGTCAGCATTGTCATAAAGTTCAACAACAGCACCTGTGCCGTATCTGCTTGAGCCTTCTGTTACGGGCTTGATAACAAGTTTACCGTCGCCTTCGTAATCAAGGAATCTTTCGTCAAGGCTCTTAGCTGTAACGCCTTCTTCAAGACCGTAGATTACCATATTATCTCTGTCGATAACGGTTGTTGAACCGGCAGCGGCAATGAGTTTAACGGGAACGGGCTCGAAGATGGGTTCGCGAGTAACGTTTTCAGCAGGCATTGTTGCAGGAGCGTCTGTCCAGCCAATGAATGTGTAGAATTCCTTAGCGGGAGCATCTGCAGGAACAGGAATTTCTGCGCCGAATGCTACTGAGTAAGAAACGAATACGTTACCTTCAGCATCAAGGTAGGTTACTGTGTAAGCAGCAGCCTCGAAGATAGCGGAAACAGTAATGTTTTCAGCGGGCATTGTTGCAGGAATTTCACCTGACCAGCCCTTGAATGTAAGACCTGCGGGAGCTTCAGTTACTTCGTATTCGGTAACAGCATCGCCGAACTTATAGTTATGAACGATTTCGTCGCCGTTAACGATGTAAGTGATTGTGTAGGTTACATCTTCCCAAGTTGATGTGAATTCGAGATCTTCTTCAGGCATTACCTCGGGAATTGCAGGTGTCCAGCCGAGGAACTTCTGGCCGTCCTTAGCGGGATCTGCGGGAACAGGGATAGCTGCGCCGGCATAAACCTGAGTTTCAACGCCGTCAAAGCTTACTGTGTAAAGTCCTCTTACGAAGTAGAGGTTGATGGATGCTGTGCCGTCTGCAAGAACAACGCAGCTTGTGTTACTTCTTGCTGCATCAAGAGTGCAGAATTCAACTGTGCCGGGAAGAACTGTATGAGTTGTGCCGATAGCAGCTGTACCTGTGTAAGAAGCTGTAAGTTCTTCAACACCCTTGAGGTTCATAATGTAGATGTTAACTGTGAAGGTTGCTTCCTCGTTATTTGTGTAAACTGCAACGTAAGCTGTATCCTTAGCGGGCATCTTGCCTGTGAAGGGTTCGTTTGTTACTGCGTCTACCCAACCTGCGAAGGTGAAGCCTTCAGCAGCTTCGGGAGCTTCGGGAGCAGTGATAGCTGAATCGAATTCAGCAGCTGCGATTTCTTCAACAACTGTGCCGTCGGCAAGCTTGAAGATGAGTGAGTAGGATTCCTTAACGATTACGGGCTTGAATTCTTCGCCGCCCTTGATTTCAACGGGGAATGTAACTTCGTTGCCATCAGCGTCAACCCACTTATCTACCTTGTAGCCGGGTTCAACGTCGGGCTTGAGGTCATCCTCAGTGATTTCTGTGCCGTAAGGAACATCCTTTTCTTCGCCGTCAACGGTGATTGTTACATCGTTTCTGGTGAAGTAGATAACAAGAACTGTTGTGCTGTCGCCCTTGATTACAGCTTCTGTTGTGGAGAGATCTGTATCAAGTGTGAAGCCTTCGAATGTTTCGGTGTACTCAGCTGTATCGCCTGCTACACCGGGAACGGATGTGGACTGAACTGTTTCCCAACCTGAGCCGTCAACCTTCTCGAAGTAAACGTTAACTGTGTAAGTTACTTCAAGGCCTGTGAACTTAGCATAGTAAGTTACGTTTGCATTGGGAACTGTTGTTGTACCTGCTACATACTTGTCGCCGTCCTTGGTGAACCAGCCGTTGAACTCATAGCCTACTGCGCTGGGTGAACCGGGATTCGGGATCTTTGTTGTGTATTCGTAGCTGTTTGTCTTTGTTGTACCATTGAGTTCATCAATGAATGTTACTTCGAAGGAATTGTTCTTATAAACGGGAGTGATGATAACGGGTACGTTTTCATCTGAATCGGGAACTGTGAAGGGATCTTCTACTTCGTTGCCGTCTTCGTCAACCCACTTATCAAATTCTGTGCCGGGGTTGTTATCGTCAACGTCATCGGGAAGGTCGATTTCTTCACCGTAAAGAACGTCTTCTTCCTTGCCGTTGATTACAACCTTGATTGTCTTGCGGTCATAGTAAACTTCAAGAATTGTTGTGCCGTCGCCTGCAACGGGTTCATCAAGGATTGATGCGTCTGCGTTGAATACGAAGCCTTCAAACTTATCTTCGTCAACAACATAGGGAGCTTCTTCACCTGTTGTGCCGTCATAATATGTTTCTGTGCCGGCAGGTTCATAGCCGCCTTCAAGGTTCTGCTTGTAGAATTCAACTGTGTATTCGATGATTGTGTCTGCTTCGTAGATTGCATAGAGATCTACGTCGTGAGCAGGCATTTTGTCGATTGTTGCGATTTCGTCTGAACCCTCAGTAAGTGTCCAGCCGATGAATACGTAACCATCGGGCATATAAGAATCGCCGTTAGCAAGTTCAACGTCTGCCTTATAAGCTACCTTCTGGCTATAGACGGAAGCGCCGTCCCTATAATATGTGATTGTGAATTCCTTGTTTGTGAATACGGGAGTGATAACGATGGGCTCATCTGAATCGGGAACTGTGTAAGGATCGCTTACTTCGTTGCCGTCTTCATCAACCCACTTATCAAACTCAGTACCGGGGTCATTGTCATCAACATCGTTGGGAAGGTCGATTTCTTCACCGTAAAGAACGTCTTCTTCCTTGCCGTTGATTACAACCTTGATTGACTTGAGGTCATAGTAAACTTCAAGAACTGTTGAGCCGTCGCCTGCAACGAGTTCATCAAGGATTGATGCTTCTTCGTTGAATACGTAGCCATCAACGTTCTGGTTAACAACGTAAGGAGCAACCTTACCTGTTGTACCGTTTGTGAATTCTTCAGTGGCAACCTTCTCATAGCCGCCTTCAGCAAGCTGCTTATAGATTTCTACCTTATAAGCAACGTCACCGTTTGCCTGAAGAACTGCATAAACGTTAACTGCGCCTGCGCCAACAACGCCGAGGTTGCCGGGAAGTGTTGCGTTTTCATCAAGGCTCCAGCCGATGAATGAGTAACCGCTGGGAAGCTCATCTGCTGCG
This sequence comes from Acutalibacteraceae bacterium, assembly GCA_045536245.1. Lineage (GTDB taxonomy): Bacteria > Bacillota > Clostridia > Oscillospirales > Acutalibacteraceae > CAG-177. Next base: position 122,823 of record JAZSNE010000001.1, read on the forward strand.
GGAGCAGCGATTGATTCAACGGGCTTGCCGTATGCAACGTTAAGTGTTGTATAAAGTTCGCCGTCAACATAGTAGTTAACTGCATAGGTGTTAGCTGTGGGAACAGCGGTAACTGTCATTGTGCCGCCGACTACCATAGTTTCGCCCTTTTCATTCTTTGCGGGGATTGAAGTTACGGTGTTATCCCAAGCGAATGAGTAACCGTCTGCAACGGGAAGATCGGGAGCTGTAACAGCGTCGCCGTACTTACCTTCTACAGTTGAGATTTCTGCGCCTGTGAGGCCGTTAACAAACTTAACTTTATAAGTGTTCTTTGTCCAAGTGATTGTAACTGTCTTCTCGAGTTCATCCATGGGCTGACCAACAAGGTCGGGATCCCATGCTTTGAAGGTGTGGCCTTCATACTCGGGAACTGCGGGATACATATTTGCTGTGATTTCGTCATCATACTTGATTTCATCATATACATATGTACCTGAACCGCTTTCAGCGAATGTTGCGCCAGCTGCATCAAAGATGAGCTCTGCATCCATTGCTGTGAATTCACCAGTAATTGTTATGCCTTCTTCAGTAGTGATGGAATCATCAATTGCAACAACGGTTTCGTCTGTCATAGCAACGCCGTCATAGAACCAACCGTCGAATGTATAGAAGTCGCCGTTATCAGCGAGCATCTGATCCATATCTTCCTTGGTAAGAAGATCAGCAAGAGTGATTTCGTCACCGTAGTAACCAATCCACTCATCAACTACGTCTCCGTAGAGACCGAGAACTGTTACAGGGTATTCAAGAGCTGTGTATGTGGGATATACTTCGAAGCTTTCAGTTACTTCTGCGCCTTCAATTTCTGACCAGCCGTCGAATGAGAAGCCGGGAAGGCTGGGATCTGTTGCAGGATATTCAAGAGCTTCGCCATATGAGTAGGGCTGCTCGTCATACTTAATTGTGCCTGCTTCGTCCTTCCAGAAGATTACTGTGTAAGTATTCTTTGTCCAGGTTGCTGTTACGGTTACGTCGGTAAGACCAACAAGACCGTTTTCATCTGCACCTGAAACTACCCAATCGCTGATGGTGTAACCGTCAACTGTGGGAAGCTCGGGAAGCTCGATGGGATCACCGATTACGCCTGTCTTTGCTGCGGGATCAGCATAGCCCTCGGGAGCGCCGACATACTTATAAGTGATTGTTCTGGGTGTCTTTGTCCAAACAGCTTCAAGCTCAACGTTTCTGTCAGGCATTGAGAACGGGAATGTTACAACGCTGTCTGTTGCCTTATCTTTCCAGCCGCCGAATGTGTAGCCGGGTTTAAGAGCGGAGATATCTGTTGAGGGAGCTGTGATTTCAGTACCGTAAGGTCTTGTGATTGTGGCAATTGTTGTACCTTCAACGCCTGTTGCAAATGAAACGTCGTGGCGGTTAATTGTCCACTTACCTGTTACGGTAATATCTGATGTGCCAACAAGACCATCCGTAATTTCGTTGCCTTCAGCATCTGTTGCAACCCAGCCGCCGAATGTGTAGCCTACGGGATTGGTGATTGTGGGCATGGGAATTGTTGAACCCATTACGCCTGTTGTTGCAGGAGGTACTGCTACGTCTGCAGGCTTGTTAGTGCCTGAGAATGCGTAAGTGATTGTATAGTTATGAGCAACAAGCTTTGCCTTAAGAGTAACATCGCCCTTGATTGTTATGGGGAATGTTGCGTCTGCACCTTCAACTGTCCAGCCGAGGTGGTCATAGCCTGCTTTTACAACATCGGGAAGTTCGTCAGCGTGGAGAGCTTCGCCGTAGTTCTTTGTGATTGATGAGATAGCAGCTTCGCCGCCGTCAAGGTCAAGAGTAACCTTGTAAGCACCGAGAGTCCAGGTTGCTGTAACAGTTACGTCTGTTGTGCCAACCTTGCCGTCTGTGATAGCGTCACCGTTTGCATCTGTGATTACCCAATCGCTGATGGTGTAGCCTTCAACTGTGGGAAGTGTGGGAAGCTCGATGGGATCACCGATATAACCAACCTTTGCGGCGGGAACATCGTAGCCTGAGGGAGCGCCGACATACTTATAAGTGATTGTTCTGGGAAGCTTGCTGAATGCAGGCTTAATCTCAATGGGATCTTCGCCAACAACGATGGGCCACTTTGCGATGGGATCGCCTTCGCCGTCAACCCAGTTATCAAACTTATAGCCGGGATCTGCAGGAGGATCTGCAGGCTTTTCTATTGTTTCGCCGTAGTACATATCCTCTTCTTCGCCGTTGATAGTTACCTTAACCTGGTTACGGGTGTAGTAAGCTTCAAGAACGAGCTTGCCGTCACCTGTTACAGTGCCGGAGAGTTTGCCCTGTGTTTCATCAAGTGTGAAGCCTTCAACCTCTGTTGAGTAGGTTACTTCGTCATCTGTCTTGGCTTCGGGGAATGATTCTGCAACTGCATCAGCGTATGTTTCGCCGTCAGTGTTCATAAAGTACTTGTTAACTGTGTAACCAACTTTATTGGGTGTGTACTTAGCTGTGTAAGTTGCGCCGTCAACGGGAACCTTATCTGTTGCAGCAAGCTTTGTTTCGCCTGCATACCAGCCATCGAAGGTGTAGCCTTCTTTTTCGGCTGCTGTTTCAGGAACGATTACTGCATCGTAAAACTGCTCTGTTTCTTTGTCGTCAAAGTAAACCTTATACTGGTTTCTCTTGAGGTAAACGTTCATTACTGACGTGCCGCCTGCAGCAGCAGTTGTGTCAGGTGAGCTCTTTTCGGTATCAATTGAGAAACCGGGAGGAGCCGCATAGCTTGATGCGCTGATTGTTTCGCCGATTTCGATAACAGGTGAATCTGTTACAGCAGCTGTGCTGTAAGCACCTGTTGTATCCATTGTATATACGTTCTGTGTATATGTTGTGGATGTTTCGGTGAAGAGCTGGATTGTGTTGGTGTCGTTAAGCTGAACATCATATTCCTTTATGTAAGCCTGGTCATTAACATGAACACCGAAGTCTGTATCAGACTTTGAAAGCTGGAGAGCTGTGAAGCCGTAGTCCTGATTGGTGGTGTTCATAACTGACTGAGGAGGTACATAGAGGAAGCCTTCATCAACTGTGGGATTCTTTTTAACTTTGAAATAGAACTCAAACATATGCTCATCTTTTGTGAGCTTTGCAGGAGTACCCTGGTTGATAGAAATAGCAAACCAGCCTTTGTCTTCAAAATACTGGTAGCCGTCTTTCTCGTTGCCTTCTTCGTCTACTTCAACGCCGTCAAAATAGCCTTCATAAACCATATCGTCGGCAATTGAGAACTCAATCAGCTCATCGCTCTGGCAAAGCCAGCCTGTTCCCCAGTTATTTGCAATGGGGATTGAAGTTGAGCTGGGGTTGAAAATGCCAGCAATATCATACTGATTTGCTGTTGCATTGTCGGGATTCTGGATTGTTAAGTTTGAGGGATCAAAGTCCATGAAATCCTTGCTGTATACCCAGAAGATTGTGGGGGTACCAACACTGAAATCGGTAACAATTGAAACCGTAGCCTTAACTTCGTCTTCTGCTTTAACCTTATCTGTCTTTACCCAATTACCGGCACTGTCCTTAACATAGAAATCAGTATAGATTTCTACTGAATTGTTCATGCCATCATTAAGTGCTGCCGAAGCAGGAAGCACAGAGAAGACGCTGAAAGCCATCAGCAAAGCAAGAAAACTTGAGAGTGCGCGTTTAAATGTTTTCATGCAAGTTATTCCTCCCTTAATTTTTGGAACTGCATATATAAATGGGGAACGCACCCCATAATTGCCAAATTTGAAAGGGAAACCCTTTTAATTCGGGGTATCCCCCGAAGAGATAACCGAAGCTACCTCTTCGAGGATTTATTGGGTTTTGCTATCAGGAAGCAATACCTGTTTCCTGATTAAGAGTATACGACTTGGATACAACGTTTGAAAGTGCACCACTGTCAAGTGAGTTGATACGCTTATCGCTGTTAAGGTCAGCTGACTTGATTCTGTAAGGAACGCCGTTTCTTCTGCCGGACCATACGGGAGCAGCAATTTCGTTCATCAAGTCTGTTGTGTCAGCTGCATTGATACGTCCGTCACCGTTGATATCGCCGAAGTAGATTACATAGAATTCTTCAACGAGTTCATTGGTAAGTCTGTCATAAACAAGAACCTTTGCACCTGTACCGAAGAGACCTGAAAGTTCAGAGTTTTCGATTACATAAGTACCGTCACCCTTAACTTCAAAGTAATTCGGGAACTCAGCGGCATTGAAACGTCTGCCTGTGAAGCCGTATACATACCACTGTTCCATATCGGTTGCATGTGCCTTTTCGATAACACCTGTGGTACCTTCAATTACTGCAAGCTGAACGCTAGCTCTGTCATACTTAGCGTAGAGAGCAACGTCATTTGCGGGCATCGCTGCACCGTCTGCCCAAACGTTACCGTCTGCATCTTCCCAATGTTTGAAGGTGTAGTATTCGGTATGTTCTGTGCCGTTCTTAAGAACAACAACAACGGGAGCTGCGGGGTGAGCAATTGCTTCGCCGAGGTTATACGCATTTTCAACAGCTGCGCCGTCGATTGTGTATGCCTCGTAAATGGGAGCAGGTGTGCCTGCGGGGCCGAACTCTGAAGCAGCATAGTTATAATATGTTACTGTGAATTCGGTAATTGTGAAGATAGCTTCGTATTCAACTGATTCAGCAGGAACTGTTGTGCCCTGAAGGTCAACGATATCTGTTGTGCCCTTGAGTGCCCAGCCGTCGAATCTGTGGCCTGCCTTAACGGGAGGAGCGGGAATTTCCATCTCGCCGCCGAAGGTAAGGTTATCAAACATTTCGTAAACTTCACCGTCAACATAGAATGTTGCTGTGATTACGTCGTTTGCATACCAAACAGCTACAAATTCCTTGCCTTCTTCATCCATAAGACCTACATAGGGATCCCAACCTGCGAATACATAGCCTTCCTTGGTGGGAGCTGCGAGGTCAGCGGGAAGCTTGATTTCTGTGTCGAATACAACTTCGCTTGTGTAGTAAAGCTCTGTCTTTTCTTCATCAAGCCAGAAGTTTGCTGTGAAGGAGCCTGCAGTTACCTTTGCATAGAGGTTAACAACTGCAGAGCCTACGGTTGCACCGTCAGCAACCTTTACTGTGCAAGCCTTGTCTGTGTACCAACCGTCGAATACATAGCCAACGGGTGTTGTGTAACCGGTGTTTTCGGTTCTGATTACTTCGCCGAATTCAGCTGTGTAACCTGAAACGAATGAGCCGTTTACATAGTAGTTAACGTTATAAACGCCAACTTCATAAAGAGCTGTGAATGTGAGGTTTTCAGCGGGCATTGTTGCAGGAACTTCAGGAGTCCACATTACGAAGTAATAACCTTCCTTAGCTGCTGCTGTGGGAGCGGTGATTGCATCGCCGTAAACAACTGTTTCTTCCTTGCTGCCTGCTTCGTCAATCCAGGTTACCTTGTAGGAGTTCTTTGTCCACTGTGCAGTGTATGTAAGAACAGCCTTATCAGCACCGAGATCGCCGATTTCTGTGGGAGGTGTTACGTCCCAACCGTCAAAGCTGTGGCCTGTCTTTGTAAGATCAGCGGGAACCTCGATTGTTTCACCGTAGGTTACAACCTTTGTGATTGAATCGCCTGCATCGTTTGTATCAGCAAAGATGAGGGTGTAGGTTTCCTTTGTCCACTGTGCTGTGTAAGTAATAACAGCACCGTTAGCGCCGAGATCGCCGATTTCTGTGGGAGGTGTTACGTCCCAACCTGCGAATACGTGACCAACCTTTGTGAGGCCTGTGATAGCTTCAATTGTGTCGCCGTAGGTTACAGTCTTGTCAGCGATTGTTGTGTCACCTGTTTCGGCAAACTTAAGGGTATAAGTTTCAGGTGTCCATGTTGCTTTGATTACCTTTGAAGCGCCGTTTGCGCCGTAATCAGGCATTGTTTCGGGGATTTCATCACTCCAGCCGGCAAATACGTGACCAGCCTTGGTGGGATCTGCAGGAGCAGTGATGGGTGTGCCGTAAGGAGCTGTGATATCAGCAACATCTGTGCCACCGTCAACATCGAAGTCGATTGTGTAGGTGTTAAGCTGCCAGATTGCAGTGATAGTCATATCCTGTGCAGGCATTGTTTCAGGAATTGTTACACTCCAGTCAACGAAGGTGTAGCCTTCCTTAACAGGCTTATCTGTGAAGGAAACTGCTTCGCCGAAGTTCTTTGTGATAACAACGTCAGCTGTGTCGCCGTCAATGTTACCGCCGTCAAGCTTGATAGTGATTGTGAACTGATCAAGTGACCACTTTGCTGTGTAGGTTACTGTATCGCCGTTGTCGCCGAGGTCGCCGATTGTTTCGGTGAGTTCGGGTGACCAGCCGTCGAATACATAGCCTTCTCTTGTGAGACCTGTGGGAACTGTGATTGTATCGCCGTACTTAACAACGATATCGTCAACAACGTTACCGTAAAGGTCACCGAATGTAAGCTTGTAGCTCTCTGTTGCCCATTCAGCTGTGATTACAAGGTCATCAGCAGGCATTTCTGTGAGAGCGTTATTCCACTTAACGAAGTAGTTACCAACCTTAGTGGGTTCTTTTACTGCTGCGGGGATTTCTGCGCCGAAGTATACTTCAACGGGCTCGTTGCCTTCGTAAGTTACTGTGAACTTATCTCTGTCATAGTAAACCTTAAGTGTGAGATCGCCTGTTGAAGGAACTGTGCCGTCTACTGTTGACATACCTGCGTTGAATGTGAAGCCTGTTACTTCGTCAGGAACGTAGGTGGGAACAGCCTGGTCAACTACGCCTGCGAGAGTCTTTGTTTCGTCATCAGCAAGAACA
>JAZSNE010000049.1:0-14416 GCA_045536245.1 Acutalibacteraceae bacterium
CATTCACTACTTTAATTACATCAAACCTTTGCGTAAACTGAATAGAAAAACGCCAGTCCAATACAGAATTGAACTGGCTGCTTAACTTATTCTTTTTTGTGTCTACAAAGTATTGACTATTTCAATGCCCACTGAGCATTCGGTGCTTAATTTATTACATTATATTATTACGACTGTGAAACCGTTTCATCCGCTGTTTCATCTGCAGGAGCATCCTCCATAAACTTTGCAAATTCTTCGCCGCTCATCTTTTCGTTGAGGAACAGCTCTTTTGCAATCAGATGAAGCTTATCCATATGCTCTGTGAGGATTGTTTCAGTTCTCTTGTAAGCATCTCTGATAATGGATTCAACCTCGGCATCAATTTCAGATGCAACGCTTTCGGAATAATTGCGAACCTGTGAATACTGTTTTCCCAGGAAAACCTCATGGTCTTCGCTTGTAAAAGCAATGGGGCCGAGCTTTTCACTCATACCGTATTTGGTAATCATATTTCTCGCAATTTCTGTTGCACGCTGAATATCATTTGATGCGCCCGTTGAGATATCGCCGAGAACAAGAGCTTCAGCAACACGTCCGCCAAGAAGGCCAACAAGCTTATCAAGCATATCATTCTTTGTTGTGTAAGTTTTATCTTCCGTAGGTCTGTAAAGGGTGTAACCGCCTGCAAGACCTCTGGGGATAATTGAAATCTGATGAACGGGATCTTCATTTTCAAGATAGTAGCTTGAAACAGCGTGACCGGCCTCATGATATGCAGTAAGCTTTTTAGCTTTTTCATTCATTCGGTTGGATTTCTTTTCAGTACCAACCTCAACCTTAAGTGCAGCCTCATCAATTTCTTCCATTGTGATTGCTTTTCTGCTGCGTCTTGCAGCAAGCAGAGCTGCTTCGTTAAGAAGATTTTCAAGATCTGCGCCTGTGTAACCGACTGTACCGTGAGCAACGCTCTTGAGGTCAACATCGGGAGCAAGAGGCTTGCCCTTTGCGTGAACTTTGAGAATTTCTTCTCTGCCCTTTGTATCAGGATAATTAACTGTAACCTGGCGGTCAAAACGGCCGGGTCTTAAAAGAGCGGGGTCAAGGATATCGGGGCGGTTGGTTGCGGCGATAACAATAACGCCTTCGTTAGCACCGAAACCGTCCATTTCAACAAGCAACTGGTTAAGAGTCTGTTCTCTTTCATCGTGTCCGCCACCCATACCTGCGCCTCTGTGGCGCCCTACGGTATCAATTTCATCAATAAAGATAATTGACGGAGCGCTCTTCTTAGCCTGGTCGAAAAGATCACGCACTCTCGAAGCACCGACGCCGACATACATTTCAACAAAATCAGAACCCGAAATTGAGAAGAAGGGAGCGTTCGCTTCGCCTGCAACAGCTCTGGCAAGCAGGGTTTTACCTGTACCGGGAGGGCCCACAAGAAGCACACCCTTGGGAATTCTCGCGCCGAGCGCATCAAACTTTGAGGTGTCTTTAAGAAATTCAACAATCTCGGTGAGTTCTTCTTTTTCTTCGTCGGCACCTGCAACGTCTGCAAAGGTAGTTTTGCGTTTTTCATCCTTTGCGTGTTTGATTCTTGCTTTGCCGAAGCTCATCGTGCGGTTATTTTCGTTATTCATTGTCTGGCTCATTCGTCTGAACATAAACAGAGTCAGGCCGCCCATTGCAAGAAGCAAAAGCAACGTGGGGACAATATTATAAAGCCACTCGCCCGTTGAACCGCTGTCATAAGTTGCTTTAATCATGGCATCCTTATGCTCTCGGTTATAATTCATAACGTCCTCATGAACGTCATCAATAAACAAACTGACATTGGGAACGGTGTAAGATTTTTCTTTTTCTTCACCCTTGATTTTATAAACCAGCGCACCGCTGCTGAGGTTAAGGTTATATTCGGTTACCTTACCCTCGTCAAAAAGCGAAACTATTTCATAATATTCAGGCTTTTCTTTATCCTGTGTACCGGCAAAAATAGTTATTCCGCCAATAATCAGCGCAGGAATGAGAATGTAAGGCAGAAGCGTCAGAAGCTTCTTTTTAGCAGGTTTTTTATTGGGTTGTTTTGTGTTTCTTGTATTCAATGTGAATAATCACTCCTTCAGTTATCATTCCCGATTATTCGGAATATATCTCTCTTTTTAGCACACCGATAAAAGGAAGATTTCTGTATTTTTCACCGTAATCAAGACCGTAGCCGACTATGAATTCATCCGGTACTTCAGCACCGGAATAATCCGCAATAAGGTCAGGTACAACTCTTCTTTCCGGTTTATCAAGTAAAGTGCATATTCTGATGCTGCTGGGATTTCTGCCCTCAAGAATTGTCTTTAAGTAGCTGAGCGTTCTGCCCGAATCAAGAATATCTTCAACAACGAGCACATCTTTGCCCTCAAGGTTGATATCAAGGTCTTTTACTATTTTAACAACACCCGAGGATTTTGTGCCGTTCTGGTAGCTTGAAACGCACATAAAATCAATTTCACACGGAATGGTGATTGCTCTCATAAGGTCGGCCATAAAAATAACGGAACCTTTAAGAACACTTACGAGCAAAAGGTTTTTATCTTTATAATCTTCGCTGATTTGTTTGCCGAGCCGAGAAACAATATCAGCAAGCTGCTCTTCACTGTAATAAATCTTTTCAATCGAATTTATCATAATGCTGTTCCTTCCTCTGTTTTACGGTTGATTCTGACAGCAATAACCTTCTTGGTATTATCATCAGGTTCTGCACGCTTATCAACACCTGCGCCTTCGACCAGCAGCACGCCGCATTCGTCTGCCATTATCACGAGTTCGTAACGTTTTTCGGGCGCTATCGCAAGCTCATTGAAAAGCTTTTTTAAAGTTTTGGTGCAGCCTCTGTTTTTGAGGCTGATTTTATCACCGTCAGCACGGCATCTGAACAACATATTACCTTGAATTTTATCATAATCAAGATAATAATTTAAGTCACCTTTTGAAACTTTTTGTAAACAATTTATTTCTTCAACATCACAAATTGTTGAAGTTATCTGCGCAGAACCGAATTTAACCGAACCTTCACAGAATTCAACAGGTTTATACTGCTCAATGTTTTTTTGCGGAAATTCAAGTTTACCAGCTCTGACCCTGACGGTAAAGCCGCCGTTAATCTGCCTGGAACCGCCTGTAGAAAGAATAGAGCATATCTCATCGAGGCTTAATCTCTCAGGCGTAACGCCGCAAACAGACTCAACGATTTTTATTAACGCACGCTTTTTGAGAGAAGCCGGCGCACTGTTCAAAATTGCAGCTGAATATCCGCCGTCAGTTTTAGCCTCACAAACAAACTTATCAGCAAGGTGCGAGAGAAATAGCTCATCTTCACGCAAAGAATCAATACATCTTGAAGCGGATGCTTCAAGCGACGGATTAACTGCTCTCAGCTCAGGCAAAACGTTATGCCTAATTCTGTTGCGTGAATAACAAACATCATTGTTAGTCATATCCGTTACAAACGGTATGCTGTTATCTTTGCAAAAAAGCTCAATTTCAGCCTTTGAGCATTCAATAAGCGGTCTGATAAAGTTATCTCTGACTGGCGGTATTGACCCAAGACCTCTCAAAGCACTTCCTCTTGCGAAATTAAAAAGAAAAGTTTCCGCCCTGTCTGTGGCATTATGCGCAGTTGAAACAACAACATCTTTGCCGAACGAAGCAAAAAATTCATACCTGATTTTTCTGCCGGATTCTTCAAGACCCAATCCAAGACGCTTCGATTCGCCAATCACATCAGCTTTAAGAACTTCAAGCGAAATGCCGTTTTTATCGCAATAATTTCTGACAAAGAGTTCATCTGAATCAGCCTGCTCCCCTCTTATGCCGTGGTTAACGTGAGCTGCTTTGAGTTCAAAGCCGTAACGTTCCTGCAGCATTTGGAGGATAAACAGCATAGCCATTGAATCGCTTCCGCCTGACACAGCCGCTACGACTGTTTTATCAGACAAAATCATATTATATTTTTCTAATGTTGAAATAACTTTATTAATCATTATAAGATTTTTCAAGAGCAAGAACAAGAGTATGCTCTGCATCCCAGGCAAACTCAACAGTTCCCGTTTCACCGTGTCTGTTTTTGGCAACGATTACTTCAAGAATGTTAACGTTTGACTGCTCCTGTTCAGGTTCTTCCTCATCTTTCTCGCCCTTATAATAATCGGGTCTGTAGAGCATCATAACAATATCGGCGTCCTGCTCAATTGAGCCCGACTCACGAAGGTCTGCAAGCTGGGGCCTGTGAGATTTACCTCTGCCTTCGGTACCTCTGGAAAGCTGAGCGCAGCAAACAACGGGAATGTTAAGGTCTTTAGCCATCATTTTAAGACCTCTTGTTATCTCGCTGACTTCCTGAACACGGTTTTCGGAGCGGGTACTGCCTTTGACAAGACCAAGATAATCTATAATTACGCAATCAACGCCGCCGAGACGTCTGATTTTAGCTTTCATTTCAGGCACGGTAATGGTTGAAGTATCGTCAAAATAAAGCTCACAGTTATTCAGTGCGCTTGTAGCATTGCCGAGCTTTATCCATTCATCGGATGTTATATTACCGTTTCTCATCTTCATACTGGAAACTCTTGCTTCGGTGCCGAGAACACGCATTGCAAGCTGTTCCTTTGTCATTTCAAGCGAGAAGAAAAGAACCTTTCTTTTGCCGATAGCCGAAACATTACGTGCAAGGTTAAGCGCAAAGCTTGTTTTACCCATTGCAGGGCGGGCACCGATAAGCACAAGGTCCGAACGGTTAAGGCCTGTAAGAACCTTATCGAGATCAGCAAAACCCGTGGTATATCCCTTATATAAATCCTTGTCTTCACCCGTCAGCTTCTGCAAGCGGTCATAAACGTCATTAACAATGATGTCACGAAGCTTTGACGGTGCATTGGAAGTTTTACCCTGACGAATGTTATAAATTTTCTGCTCCGCATTATCAAGCAAAGTATCAGCCGTTTCTTCCTGCGCAACGGCCATATCAATTGTTTCGCTCGAAATATTGATAAGAGTGCGAATATAGAATTTTTCTCTGACAATCTTCGCATACATCTCAACGTTTGAAGTTGTGGGAACCATCTGAGCAAGCTCGAAAAGATAGTTTCTGCCCGAAGAATTATCATATACCCCCTGCTGAACAAGCTGGTCAAGGATAATCAGAGGGTCTATTTTTGAGCCTGTACTGTCAGCCAGAAGCATTGCAGCAAAAATTGCCTGATGCTGCGGCAGATAGAATGATTCAGGGTTTATGTAAACCGCCGCCTGCGAAAGGCAGGCTGAATCAACCAGAATGCTGCCAAGCACCGCTTGCTCTGCTTCAAGGCTGAAAGGCATATTTATATTCTCAAGTGAAAGGATACTGTTTTCTGCCACACTAACTCTCCGTTCAGATTGAATTATTCACCGACTCTGACAAACATCGAAGCACTGATGCCGTTATAAAGCTTGACTTCAACAGGATAAGTTCCAAACGCTTTGATGTCTTCAACAACAACCTTGCGCTTATCAAGCTCAAGGCCGTATTCCTTTGAAACGGCAGCAGCAACGTCTTTGGCTGTGACTGAGCCGAAAAGCTTGCCGTTTGCACCGGCTTTTGCAACAAGCTTGACTGTTTTGCCCTCAAGCTTTGCTGCGCTTGCTTTAGCGGCAGCAATTTCAGTTTCAATGCGATGCTTTTCTGAAGCCTCTCTGTTTTTAAGCTCGCTCATTGCCTGTGAATTGGCTTCCATAGCAAGCTTTCTGGGGAAGAGGAAGTTTCTTGCATAGCCGTCAGAAGTATTGACAAGCTCACCCTTTTTGCCAAGACCTTTAACGTCCTGAATTAATACTACTTTCATTTTATATCTCCTTAAGTTTTAGAATTTTGCGCATAGAAATCGTCAATAGCTTTACAAAGTGCAGACTTTGCATCGGGAACAGAATATCCCTTAAGCTGGCACGCTGCCATAGTCTGATGGCCACCGCCGCCAAGAGCTTCCATAATAATCTGAACGTTCATTTCTCCAAGACTTCTTGCAGAAATATTAACGGTATCGTTGCTTTCAAACATAACAAAGGAAGCTTTGATGCCGGTTACGTTAAGAAGCTCGTCCGCCGCCTGAGCGGTAACAATTCTTATATCGTTAGATTTAAAATCAGCAACAGAAACAGCGCAGGATTTATAACTCTCTGCATTTGAAATAACTCTGTTGCGCAGCCTGCTTACGTCAATCGAATTGGCAAACAGCTTTTTGACACTGACCGTATCAGCGCCTTTATCTTTAAGGAAAGCCGCGGCTTCGAAGGTCCTGACACCGGCACGGATAACAAAATTCTTTGTGTCAAGCATAATTCCGGAAAGCAGCGCTTCCGCAACTGTTTTGTTAACAAGGATTTCGCCGCCCATATACTGCAAGAGCTCGGTTACCATCTCACTTGCCGACGAAGCTCCGGGATCATGGTGAAAAATCACAACCCCGTTAATATCGGTTACGGAACGTCTGTGATGGTCAATAATTACACGTGCTTCGGCTTTCTGATAAACAGACGGAAATTCAACAAAGGAATCAATATGAGTGTCAACAACAATAAGAAGCGTCTTTTTGGTGATAAGCTCAAGTGCCTGCTCCTCACCGACAACAAGGCTGCCCATTCCGTCAGATTCAAGTTTTCTGATCAAAGAACCTGCAAGAGTTTTCTTTTTATCTGTTGCAATGTGAACGGGTACACCGAGAGAGGTTGATGCGCAAGCAATGCCCACAGCTGCACCGACAGCATCAAGGTCCGTATAATTATGACCCATAACAATAACGTTGCTGCTGCTTTTAATCAGCTCTGCAAGAGCGTTACCGACTATACGGCTCTTAACCTTTGTTCTCTTTTCGGAGCTTTTTGAAACTCCGCCAAAGAAATCATAGGTATCGCCTTTTTTAATTGCAACCTGGTCACCGCCTCTGCCAAGAGCCATTTCAATAGCTTTTCTTGCTTCTTTTTCACATTCTTTGAAGCTTGAACCGCTTGAAACACCAATTGAAAGAGTTGAGCCGATTTTCTTTTCTTTGAACGAAAAGTTTCTGATTGTTTCAAGAACGGTAAAACGGTCTTCAATCATTCTTGTAACGTTTCTCTGCTCGGTGAAGATAAGGAATCTGTCATCGGTAACCTTTTTAAGCGTACTGCCGTATGATTCAGCCCATTTATCTATTTCAGCCTCAATGCGGCTCTTGATTTCAGTTCTTTCACTGTCACGGAATTCCGAACGGGAATCATCAATGTTATCAAGCTCAATGACAAGTGCATAAGGTCTTGTGTTAAAGTATTCAATTTCAGCTTTTTTGAGTCGGGTATTGTTAAGATAGAAAAGAATGCTGTAATCCTGATCTCTGTATCTGAACTGTTTGTTGAAAACCGAATAATAGCGGTCTTTTATCTGAACATGAGTTTCTTCCTCGGCGAGAATGTTTTCAAGCCCTATGCCGTTGGTATACATATCAATGTGGCTTGCCTGAGTCAGTTCACCGTTTGTGATATCGTTATAAAACTGTTTGCTGCACCATCTTATGTAGCCCTGCGGATTACAAACAGCCACAGGAAACGGAAACGACGCAAGAACCTCTGCCTGTGAAAAATCAAGGTTTTTTGACGTTGATTCCATAAACTTTTTATAACGGTATTTTGCCGAAATAACTCTGTATGCAGCTATGCTGAAAATAATCACAGCCGCAACAAGCTCGGCTATGGCAGCTCTTGGTTCAATCAAAGCAGTCAGACAGATAAAAATAACAGTAAAAACAGCAAAAAGAATTATCAGAAGCTTATCATACCAAAAACCTTTAAGTTTCATTTATACCTCCATAATAATGGGAAGCACCATCGGGCTGCGTTTGGTTTGCTCATAAACAAAGTGAGAAACCGCATCTCTGAGCTTACCCTTAATTGCATTCATATCGCTGATATTGCTGTAATAACAGTTTTCGAGGGATTTTTCGGCAATTTTTCTCGCCGATTCGATAAGTTCTTCCGCTTCCTTGACATAAACAAAGCCACGCGAAACAACTTCGGGTCCCGCAATAAGCTGACCTGTTTCATAATCAAGAGATGCCGTAACAACAATGATGCCGTCCTGGCCGAGATGCTTTCTGTCACGCAGAACAACACTGCCGACATCGCCGACACCGTAACCGTCAACAAAAACTTTACCTGCAGGAACAGGAGCACCGTTTTTGATTGAGGAGTTTGTTATTTCTGCCACATATCCGTTATCAGCTATGAAGATGTTATCTTTATCAATACCCATTCCTTCTGCAAGCATTGCGTGCTTGCGAAGATGCTTCTGTTCGCCGTGAACGGGAATAAAGTATCTGGGCTTAACAAGACCCATAATAAGTTTCAGTTCTTCCTGACAGGCGTGACCCGAAACATGAACGTCATACATCTTTTCATAAATAACCTCTGCACCGAGCTTCAAAAGCTCGTTAACAACCTTGCCGACGGTTTTTTCGTTACCCGGGATAGGTGTTGCAGAAATAATAACATAGTCATTGGGGCAGATTTCAACCTTCTTATGGTCAGAAAATGCCATTCTTGAAAGAGCGGACATCGGTTCGCCCTGGCTGCCTGTTGTGATAATAACAAGACTGTCTGCAGGGTATTTATTAATCAAATCAGCATTTATCAGAACATTATCGGGAATGTTGAGATAGCCGAGCTGGGCGCTGATGTTAACAACGTTTTCAAGGCTTCTGCCCATAATGGCAACTTTTCTGCCCAAAGAAGCAGCAACGTTGATAATCTGCTGAACCCTGTGGATATTGGAAGCAAAGGTAGCAACAATTATTCTGCTTTTGCCTGCTTTTCTGAAAAGCACGTCAAACGATTCGCCGACCTTACGCTCGCTCTCGGTATAACCCGGTCTTTCTGCATTGGTTGAATCCGAAAGCAAAGCAAGCACGCCCTCATCACCAAGCTGAGCAAAACGGGAAAGGTCAATCATTCCTCCGTCAATGGGGGTGCTGTCAATCTTAAAGTCGCCGGTCTGAATAACCGTGCCGCAAGAGCATTTGATTGCAAGAGCAATTGCATCGGGAATTGAATGGTTAACGTGAATCATTTCAACGCTGAACTCGTCAAAGTTAACAACGTCGCCCGGTGCAACCTCAAAAAGCTTTGCGTTTGAAAGAATACCGTGTTCCTTTAACTTGCCCTGAATAAGGCCGATGGTCAGTTTAGTACCGTAAACGGGAATGTTAACAGTCTTAAGAAGATATGCAAGGCCGCCGATATGGTCTTCGTGCCCGTGCGTTATAATAATACCCTTGATTTTATCGGCATTCTTTTCAACGTAAGAAAAATCGGGAATAACAAGGTCAACGCCGAGCATTTCAGGGTCAGGAAAAGCCAGACCGCAGTCAACAAGAAACATTTCATCTTTATATTCATAAAGCGTCATATTTTTGCCGACTTCGTTGAGACCTCCCAGAAAAGCAATTTTGAGAGGTGTTTCATCAACTTTCTGCTTTCTGTACTTTTTGGCAGAGCCGTTTCTTGACCTGAAGCCTTGCTTATTATATTTTTTATGCTGGTTAGTCTTTGATTTGTTTGTGTTTTGAGTAGACTTCTGCTGAGAAGCCTTGTTTGAGTTATTGGCAATGTTTTCTTTATTGTTGTTCTTTTTCGCCATATTCTCTCCGTTCTGAAATTAATATATTTTAAAGTAAAAATTTATGTATGCCGTCAGGGTATCCTAACTCACATTATATATTATAATTATTTTATTATAATGTCAAGTTCAATATTACAATTAATTTGCAATAAATTCTCTAATCACCCCCGTCAAGGTTAACCGCAACGGTATTATTGACGCAATTAAACTGAATTAACCAATTTTTGCTTGTAAAAATCACATTGAAATGATATAATTTTAAAAAAATGTTTCGGAGGCATAATGGCTGAATTAAAAAAAGTTGAAATATTCACAGACGGAGCCTGTTCAGGAAATCCCGGCCCGGGCGGCTGGGGTGCAATTCTGAGGTACGGCAAGCACGAGCTGGAGCTTTCGGGCGGTGAAAAGGAAACCACCAACAACCGTATGGAGCTGACCGCAGTAATTGAAGCTCTCAAAAAACTCAAAGAAAAATGCGAAGTTACAATCTATACGGATTCCAAATACGTTGCCGATGCTTTTTTGCAAGGCTGGATATGGGGTTGGGTCAGAAACGGCTGGAAAAAAGCTGATAAAAAACCCGTTCTTAACCCCGAGTTATGGCAGGAATTACTGACGGAAATCAGAAAACACGACTATAAAATCATATGGGTCAAAGGCCACGCAGGTCACCCTGAAAACGAACGCTGCGACACGCTCGCAACAACTCAGGCGGCAAAATATTCAAATTGATATCGGTTAGGTGATTTTATGTTATTTAATGTTTTGATGTGGTCAAGTGCAGGATTGATGCTTATTGCCACGCTTCTTTATCAGCTTCATCCTTTTTTCAGAAAGCATTCTCTCAAAGCAAAAATCCTTTGTTCGCTTCTGTTTGTTCTTACGGGACTTTTTGCAGCTTTTGCATACGGAGCCAAAACCGAGTATTCCGTGCTGATGCTCTCGGCGCTTGTTTTCGGTCTGCTGGGCGACTTTTTCCTTGACTGGAAGAAATACAACACCTTTTTTATCGGCGTGCTTTTCTTTTCAATCGGACATCTGATCTACGTTTATTCCTTTATAACAAAGGCTCACTTTTCACCCGATTCTTTCATACCGAATGAGAGCTTTTTGCAGAAATACGCAGTACATATTGCCGTGATTTACGCTTTGGTTATACTTGCCGGAATAGCGCACATAAAGATGGACAAAATCGAATTTAAAGGCAAATATAAAGTGATGCTGCTTTATTCGCTGATTCTGATAACTTCATTTGTTTTTGCAACAGTCAGAGCTATTGAATCAATAAAGAACGGCAATGTTCCGTTCGGTGTAATGCTTGCAATATCAGGCGGAATGTTTATGATTTCAGATGCTTTTCTTGCTTCTCAGCTCTTCGGCAAACCGAAATTCAGCAGAAAGATCACCGAGTTCTGCGTTGCTGTTTTCTATTTTCCTGCCCAGACATTATTTGCATTGAGCATATTTTATCAATAATTTTACGGAGACACTTCATTATGAAGCTGTCTCCTTTTTGATTAAATTATAATTCCGTCATACATTGTCCCGTTTTCGCATAAAGTTTAGGGAAACCATAACTTTGCGGATTCGGAGGAATTATAATGGCTAATTTTATTTACAGCGACATTGCTGCCAGAACAGGCGGCGATATCTACATCGGCGTTGTCGGCCCCGTAAGAACCGGTAAATCTACCTTTATAAAAAAATTTATGGAGAATATGGTTTTGCCGAATATTGATGATATTTCCCGCAGAGAGCGCGCAAACGATGAACTGCCGCAATCGTCAGCAGGAAGAACAATAATGACAACTGAACCAAAATTCATACCTGAAGATGCAGTTGAAATCAGTCTTTCAAACAATGCTAATATGAAAGTGCGTCTGATTGACTGCGTAGGTTATATTGTTCCGTCAGCTCTCGGATACATTGAAGGCGACAACCCGAGAATGGTTAAAACCCCCTGGTTTGACGAGGATATACCCTTTAATATGGCTGCCGAAATCGGCACACGTAAGGTTATAACCGAGCATTCAACGATAGGTCTTGTCATAACAACCGATGCATCCATCAGCGAAATTCCGAGAGAAGAATATGAGGAAGCTGAAGCAAGAGTTATTGAGGAACTTAAAGAACTCAAAAAGCCGTTTATCACTTTATTGAACTGTAAAGACCCGGATTCGGCTGCAGCAGCAGAACTTGCATCGAATATGAGCGAGAAATATGCGGTGCCCGTGTTACCGGTGAACTGCCTTGAACTTGACGCTAACCAGATTAACTGTATTCTTTCCGGAGTGCTTGCAGAATTCCCGATTAAAGAAATTAAAATTGATCTTCCCGGTTGGATAACTTCCCTTGACAAAACGCATTGGCTCCGAAGCGAAATATTCAAAAACATCAACAGCTTTGCAGCCGAACTTGACAAGGTCAGAGATATTGAAAGCTTTGCCGCAAAGCTGAAAGATATTAAATATATAAGTGAATCTTTCATCGACAAAATTGATATGGCTACGGGCAGCGCAAAAATCAATTTAAAGCTCAGAAGCGGCCTGTTTTTCAGAATTCTTGAGGAAGAAACGGGAATAAAGGTGAACAACGAGCAAGAGCTTATGGTTAAAATCAAAGAGTTATCTCTGGCGCAGGACGGCTACAAACGAATTCAGGCTGCTCTTGATGACGTTGAGGAAACAGGCTACGGTATTGTTATGCCGGCGATTGACGATCTCACGCTTGAAGAACCAGAAATTATGAAACAGGGCGGACGTTACGGGGTAAGGCTGCGTGCAGGCGCTCCGTCACTGCACATAATGAAAGCTACGATACAAACGGAAGTTGCACCGATAGTCGGCTCCGAATCTCAATCAGAAGAATTAATCAAATACCTGCTCAAGGAGTTTGAAGAAAACCCGTCTGAAATATGGAAATCAAATATTTTCGGCACTTCTCTGCACGAGCTTGTGAATGAAGGGTTGCACAACAAGTTATACAGAATGCCTTCAGACGCAAGAGCAAAATTACAGGAAACGCTTGAACGCATAATAAACGAAGGATGCAGCGGCTTAATTTGCATAATTTTATAATAAACAAGGGTTGTTTCACGCAAAGCGAAACAACCCTTTTTCTTTATGGTCTTGTTACCGTAACGGTAAGATTTGCACCGTCTTTTAAAACTGCCTCAACCATAAACCTGTCTGAATTTGTAGCTTTATAATATCCGTCACCACTTACAGGGTAACCCTCCGTGCCGCTGACAAAGCCTTTTGCCTTAAGAGCTTCAACATAGCTTTTGAATTCACCGCTGTTGCTCAAAACAGTGAACTCATAGCTGAATGATTCGTCATAGCTTTCAACAATGGGGTTTTTGAAGACAAACCCGGGAAGCTGGGATGCAAAATCATTGAAAATCTTTGTGTTCGACGGTACCTGAAATGCTCCTGTCTGAACATCTGAATAGGGTAATGTGTCGCTTTCATCTATTATCTTATGGCATGAAGCAAAAGTAAAAAGAGAAATTATTACAAACAAAATAATTGCGGTTTTTTTCAATTTCAAATCCTCCGTGACATTTTTAGAAATTATAACACATCGACTGTGCATTTTCAAGTTGTTGTTTTGTAAAATAATATCAAAAAATGAATAATTTTAAGTGTAAAATATGTTGACTTTTGTGCGGTAAAGAATTAAAATAAAAATATCTTATTTAAGAAAGGTGATTCTATGGCAACTGAACTCAAGAAAAAGTACGGCTTGCTCACAGCAATCTGTATGGTTGTCGGCATAGTAGTCGGCAGCGGCGTATTCTTTAAAGCTGAGGCTATCCTCACAAAAACAAGCGGTAACCTCAAGCTCGGTATCCTTGCATGGGTAATCGGCGGCGTTATTATGATTATCTGCGCATACACTTTCTCACTTCTCGCCACAAAATATGAAAAAGTCAACGGCGTTGTTGACTATGCGGAAGCTGCAATCGGCGAGAAATACGCTTACCTTGTCGGCTGGTTTATGACAACCATCTATTATCCCACCCTTACAATGGCTCTTGCCTGGCTCTCTGCAAGATACACCCTTGTTGTTTTCCAAGGCGATAACGCTGACCCTTCAAGCGGTCTTTGCCTTGCTCTTGCCTGCTTCTACCTTATAGGCAGCTATGCCATGAATGCACTTTCTCCTATTCTTGCAGGTAAATTCCAGGTTTCAGCAACAGGAATCAAGCTTATTCCCCTTGCTCTTATGGCAATTGTAGGCACAATCTTTGGTCTTAAAAACGGTATGCTCGTTGAAAACTTTGCCGGCACAAATCTTGACATTGTTAACGAAGCTTTTGCTGCTGCAGGCAAAGAGCCTCTTGCGGAAACTTCGGCAATCAGCGCAATTTTCAGCGCAGTGTGCGCAACGGTTTTTGCATACGAAGGCTGGATTATTGCAACTTCAATCAACGCTGAAATCAAGGATGCAAAGAAAAACCTTCCCAGAGCTCTTATCATCGGTGCATTTGTTATCGTTGCAATCTATGTTTTCTACTATGTAGGTCTTGCAGGCGCAATCCCCAATGCAGAAATGATGGCTAACGGTCAGGCAGGCGCAAAGAATGCTTTTGCCGCAGTTTTCGGTAACGTTATGGGCACAGGCATTTTCGTTTTCGTTATCATCTCCTGCCTCGGCACTCTCAACGGTCTCATGCTTGCGATCTGCCGTTGCATGTATTCAATAGCGGTAAGAGATAACGGACCTCGCCCCAAAATGATGGGAGAGGTAAACCGTCAC
>JAZSNE010000054.1:0-18575 GCA_045536245.1 Acutalibacteraceae bacterium
GCTGCAAATTTCGTTTCGCGTCAAAGGACGACTGTGCAAAAATATTGTATTTTATAAAAGAGCTCGCCGCTTATGAAAAGATGGCGGATGAGGTTGTTGCAACCGAAGAGCTGCTCAGAGAATGGATATTCACCCAAGGCAAGGCGGAAGTTATTTTCGCACTTGAGGACGGGAAAGAAGTCGGATTTGCACTCTTCTTTCACAATTTTTCAACTTTTCTCGGCAGAGCAGGTATCTATCTTGAAGATCTGTACGTTATGCCCGAATTCAGAGGTAAGGGCTACGGCAAGGCTCTTCTCAAGGCTCTTGCACGCACAGCGGTTGAAAGGGGCTGCGGCAGGCTTGAGTGGGCTTGCCTTGACTGGAATCAGCCGAGCATTGATTTTTATTTGTCACTCGGTGCAAAGCCGATGGATATCTGGACAACGTACCGTCTGACAGGCGACACACTCAATAAAACGGCAGAATAAAAAATAACCGCCTTGTGGATTAACCACAGGGCGGTGTTTGTTTAGCCGGGTATGTATTCCATTTTGAAGCAGTGTGAGCGGATTTCAAGGTCGGTGACGCTGCTTCTGAATGCGTTGCCTTTAATTTCCTTGTTGCCGATTTTCATATTCGCCACGTAACCGATTGATGATGAATAAGCGGAATCGTGCGAAAGAATCCGAAGCCACTGAGCAGGGTCGCTTTCAAGAACAATGTTTTTATCGTATGCAAGAATCATTGATTTCATCTGGCTTGCGGTGTATTCGACTGTCTGCACCTCAATCTGTTCAGGGCTGGGGTTGCCGCCGCAAAGATAGGGGTAATTACCGCCCCAGGTTGAAGCGGCAGACGTTGTTTTGCCGGCGCAGGAATCAAAATATGAGGTGAATGCCGCACTGCCCTGATAATCAACGTATTTTGCACTGGGCTTTGATGAATCGTTTGCCATTCCGAGCACGGAAAGGCAGGCTTTGTGGAGATTTGTGTTTTTGTAGTCATAGTTTGCGTCATAAGCGTGGCGTGAGGAACCGACGTCAAAGTTATACCACTTTGCAAAAGTATAAATTGCAACAATCTGCGCCTTGAGGGCTTCTGTGGGAGCGCTCGAGCCGATTTCTCTTTTTGCGGTTCTGCAAAGATATTCAACAATCGGAATGCTCTTGCCGCCGTATTTAATGTGTGAAGGTGTTGAAGAATCGGTTTTGATTGATGTGCCGGTGTAGTAATTGAGAAGAATCTGCTGGTAGTTTTTGCCGTTGTTTGCCATAGCGATTGCGCCGTCCTGGCTCATACCTACGCCGTGACCCCAGCCGTAACAGGTAAAGATAAACTTACCTTCGCCGTTGCCGCCGGAAGGCGGAGTGACAATGGAAGTGGGGGGCTCGTCCGTAACAGGCGGGTCAGTGGGCACACCTCCGCCGATACCGAACAGAGCCGAAAGCAGCTGAATGATGATGGTGAATAATGAAATTATTGACGTGATTGCTTTTGTAAGATCCATAATTTACTCCTCAATAAGATTATAATATCTACCAAGCCAATAGGGGAGAAGATAGCAGCTCGGTGAGCAGGTGCTCTTGCCGCTGCCCCAATCGGTTCTGTAGGGATTTGTGTCGTAATTATAGCATATCTTTTCATCATAATCGAGGGGGATAAGAAGCTGTGCTACTTCACCCCAACGTTCCTGCTCGGTGTCATAGACAAGATTTCTGCGCTTGCTGTTAAGCATTTTTTTGCCGGTAAAATCTGTCGGCATATCACGCAGAGCTTTTATCGCTGTGTCAATGTCACACATTTCGTCAGTAAAAGCGCCGTAGATAAGGTTGAAAAGAGGGCTTCTCTCGGCTCTCTCATAATCCCAATGATGTTTAAGACCCATAAGCAGATATTTTCTGATTGCGGGGTCTTTTTCTAAGCGCAGAATCGTTGCCGAGCAAAGAAAACCTAGATTATCGTCAATGTGAGTGATTCTTGCATCGTCCTTTTTATGCTGCGCCGCATTAATAAGATAATGCTCGTCAACAGCAAGGCGGAGAAATTCTTTTCTGTATTTTTCATCACCGCTGATGTGGTAAGCAACGTTGAGGAAGGTAAGGATTTCAAGGGAGTTTATGCATTTTTCCCACATCCACATACTGTTGTTATTCAACTCTGCCGGTGTCCACACAGCCCATGTTGTGGGCTTGCCGTCAACGTCGCAAAGGCGGTAATTATTTTCAATTATATGGTCTGTAATGCTGCAGATAACTTCACGGATAAGAGCTTTTTCTTCTTCGTTTGCGCAGAAATCATAATAGAGTGAAAATCCGAAGAAATGACCTGTCATCTCGTCGCTCGAAGTTTCACCGAGCCATTCGCACTCACCCTCGGGTGCAACGTGCCATTCCGCCCAGTCCTTGCCTTCAACGATTGTGCCGTAGCCTTCTTCACCCTCATAGCGCAAAGCTCTTGCGGTGAATCCTTTTTTGCCGGATACCTTTGTAAGCTTGACCATTGCGTGCATACATCTTCTTGCTGCCTCAAGAACCTTTTCGTTTTTGGTAACGGCGTAGCAATAGCAGAGCGAGCCGAGATATGTGTGAGTCCAAAGACCGTCGTTATCCGTGATGTTGGGCGTACCTGTTGAAATATCACCGTTTTGGATTCCGTGAAGACCGGTAACGTAGCCGTCGGTTCTCACAAAATATTTTTCAGTAAGCTCAAAGCAGTAATCTGCTTTTTCTTCAAGAGTCATCAGCTTCTCGCTGATTTTTGTTACGCCTTCATCGGTTGCCGTCCATATATCATTGCCAACAGCGATAGCGGCGTTAACCTTTTCGCAGCAAGTCCATCTTGTTGCGGGCAGATATTTTGCCGCACCGTTGTTTATAACAACAAGGCCTGCATCGGTTGAAAGAATAACTCTGCCGTCATCTGCAAGGTTGATTGAAAATACTTCTTCTTCGGGCAGGCAGTTGATTTCTTTGTGACCGTACCAACCGTTTTTGCCGTCATAGATAAATGCGCCTTTGTCTGTACCCAGCCAAATGAAGCCGAGAGTTTTGTCAAACTCAACGCAGTTTATGTTGAATTCGGGCATTGTTGAATGCTCGGGGAAAATGCACATCCAATGCTTTCTTTTGCCTGCAAAAATGCACAGTGACCTGCCGGAAAATGAGATGAGCTTGCCGTTTGCAATTTTCAGACCTTCTGCAGGAAGGTCAGTGCCGTAAAACGGTTCAAACTTGCCGTCAATCAGGCGGTAAAGAGTGTTGTTAGTGATAAGGAAAGCTTCTTTTTCACCGCTGATGCCTTTGATTTCGTCGTTAAAAGTCTGAACCTCTGTAATTTTGCCGTTTTCAAAAAGATAAACGGTTTTGCTTGATGCAAACCAGATTTGGTTACCCATAGTGTGGATAACTTTAACGCCGTCACAGGCAAATGAACCGAAAGTGCCGTCAGGCTTTGTGAAGTTCAGACCGCTTTCCGTGCCGATATAAACCGTGCCGTTTGCGTCAGCGGCAAGGCAGTTTGCTTTGTCAGCAAGCAGGCCGTTTGATGCGTAATAATATTCGCAGATTCTTTGGGGGAACGA
The DNA here is from genome assembly GCA_045536245.1 of Acutalibacteraceae bacterium. Lineage (GTDB taxonomy): Bacteria > Bacillota > Clostridia > Oscillospirales > Acutalibacteraceae > CAG-177. The sequence goes on from JAZSNE010000054.1 coordinate 3,563, forward strand.
ATTGCTTTTGTAATTACCTTTTCTCATTTAAACTCTCCTTTAAACTACAAGAATTGACGTCTGAATATATTTATCGGAATTCTTTTCTCTGACAATGATTTTGCGGTATCCTTTATCGCAGGAGGAGGTTGAAAACGTCCACGATGCAAAGCCGTTTTCATCAGCTTTAACCGGTTTTAATGCGTCCGAAGTGAGCGTTTCGTCGTTGCCGTTGCGGTAAACCTCAATGGAATATTCCTTGCCTTTTTCTCCGTTAACCGTGATTGCAGCATCGCCGCCCTTGCTGACGTTATCCGATTTGAACAGTATCGACAGGCCGTTACTCTTTTCGGGTACGGTAACAGGCTGCGTTGTGCTTTCAGTTACTTTTACGGTTGTTTGCGTTTTTGTAACAGCAGGCTTTTGCGGCTGTGTCAGCTTGGGCAGGTCGGGTGAATCGGGAGTGTTGCTGCCTGAATCCTGTGATTGAGGCAGAGTTTCCGTTTTATATGTAAAGTCATTCTTATGGGTTGGTACAGGCGGATGCGTGTATGATTGCGGCTCTTCGTTTTCTGAAGTCGGAACGTAAATTGAAACAACGTGGTATCCGCTTTCATCAACGTAGGTTGCTGTTTCGGTTATAATTTCCGTTTGCTCCGCAGTTGCTGCGACAGCGGCAGTTGTTGCCGTTTCTTCGGCAGGGGATGTTGTTTCCTTTGCAGGCTCTTTTTTGCCGCAAGCGCAAAGGATAACGCTCAAGGTCAGAATTGCGGCAGAAATCAAATATAATTTGTTTTTCATATCATACCTCAAAAATAATTGAAATTTCGCCCGAAGAGAGCGTTTTCGGTGAGCCGTCAGAAAGCTCAACTTCAAGGTTACATTGGTTGTTGATACCCTTCACAACAGCGGTGTAATCTGTTCCGTTTTCTTTGAATGAAATCTGTTTGCCGATAATGAAAAGCTGCTTTTCATATTCTGCGGAAACAGCTTTGTCGTCGGGATTATTCACGTATTCAAGAATACGGTTGCTGATTTTTTCGGCAAGCAGTGCTTTGTCACAGCTCTGACCGACGGAGCCTGCGTTTGGCAAAGAATCCGGAAAATCGGCGGTGGTAAGGTTTATACCGACCCCGACTGCTACAAGTTTTTTGCCGTTTGCAGTGAAGCATTCGGACAAAATGCCGCAGATTTTTTTACCGTTTAAAAATACGTCATTGACCCATTTGATTTTGGCATCGACGGCAAAAATTTCATATAAAGCCTTGCAGACGGCAAGCGCTGCTGCAGGGGTGATAAGCGGAATGTCATTTTTAGCTTCAAATAACAGTGTCATATAAAGCCCCGTGCCCGAGGGTGAATAAAAGCTGTTGCCCCGTCTGCCTCTTCCGGCACTTTGGCTGCCGGCAATTATCAGCGAGGGGAGAGGCAAATCGGATGCATTCAGGCGTGCGTAAGTGCTTGTGGAATCAATATTTGAAAATTTGATTATGTTCATTGAGCACCGCCTTTCAGCACATATATCAATATTGTAACACATTTGTAACCATTTTTCAATTATTATTTTTGTTTGTATATTATTGACTTATTATTTAAAATGATTTAAACTAATATATTGTTATTATGGGGAGGTGCTGACTTTGAGAGTGCTTAATAAAGGCTTTAACTATTCGCAGGACGGGCCGGGTAACAGGCTTGTTTATCACCTTCAGGGCTGTAATTTTGCCTGCAGATGGTGCTCCAATGCTGACAGCATTCCTCTTGAAAACCCAAAGGCAAAGGATATTCCCGTTGCTGCAATGCTTGATGAAATTCTGCGCAGCAGGATGATGTTTTTTGAGGGCGGAGGCGTTACCTTCACGGGCGGTGAAGCCACGTTGCAGGCAGATGAGCTGATTGAATTGCTGAAAGCTCTTAAAGAGAATAACGTCAGCACCTGCATTGAATCAAATGCATCCTCACCCAGGCTTTGCGAAATTGCGGACTATGTGGATTATCTGATTGTTGATATGAAGCATTATGATGATGCAGAGCATAAAAAGTGGACAGGTGCATCGCTTCAAAACGTTAAACAAAACATTGAAGCGCTTCTTTCATCGGGCAGGCAGTTGCACATCAGAATCCCCGTTATCAACGGCGTTAACGTTAACCCCGAAGCTTTTGCGGATTATTTTGCAAAGCTTAAAACAGACAATGCTGTGTTTGAGTTTCTTGCCTATCACGAATACGGCAAGGATAAATGGCAGGGAAAATATCAGATTGAAAACGGCTTTGTTGCCCCCGATGTGATTAACGAATTTACCCGTGTTTTTATAGACAAAGGACTTAAAACGGTTTCAACATAAAGGAGTAAGAATTATGACAAACATTCTTAATGCTGTGAAAATCACAGAAATGGCAAAATTGCTTTTTGCAGAAAAAAGAGCAGGCAACCGTCTTGACGGCTGGTTTATTGCCAAAGAGAAGGAGCTTGAGCTTAATAAGGTTTATGCAGGTGAAAATGAAGAAGTCAAAAAGGCTCTCATTTTGCGTGACATTATAAAAACAATCCCACTTTATTTGAGCGATTATCAGCTTTTTGCAGGCACACAGGACGATGCTTTTGCAAGAAGCTATGCACTTATCAACCCTGCATTCAAGGTTGAAGAATTCAGCGGCTATTGCGACCCTGCCGCCGTTTTCGGCGACATTGTTCCCAATGAAGAATTTAATGCCGAAAGAATTGCAAAGGCAAGAAACGAGTTTGCCGAAACCGAATATGCTGTCAAGCTCGGCGAGGTTTACGGCGCAAACGAGTGCTACACAAAAGAGGTTATTTTCTTCTTTGAGCAGGTAACGGGTCACCTCATTCCCGATATGCGCTTTGCTCTCAAATACGGTGTTAAAGAAATGCTCAAAAAGATTGAGGGCAAGGAGGGCGACGGTTATAAGGCGTTTGCAATCGCCCTTGAAAGCGTTATCATTCTTGCAAACAGATATGCCGATATTGCTGCAGAGCAGGCAAAAACAGCTTCGGCGCAGAGAAAGGCACAGCTTGAGATTATTGAAAAAACTCTGCGTAAGGTACCCGAAAACGGTGCTGATAATCTCTTTGAAGCTATTCAGTCATTCATTCTTATGTGGCAGGTTATGTGCCTTGAGCAGACTCCCAACCCCTTTGCATTTTCCGTCGGCAATGCTGACAGGATTTTTGAGCCTTACAGAAACGGTCTTGACCGTGAAACAACGGCTTCGCTTCTCAAGCATTTTCTTGTTTTCTTTAACGTTGCAGACAGAAGCTGGGCAATTTCGCAGAATATCATCGTCAGCGGCAGAGACGTTGACGGCAATGACCTTACTAATGACACAACTTATGCGCTTATGGACGCATACTACGATATGAATTTGCCCCAGCCCATTCTTTCCGTTAAGCTTCATAAGAACACACCTGCAAAGCTCTATGAAGAAATGGGCAGATTTCTTTTCACACCCGGCGTTCTCACACCCTCATTCTTCAATGACGATTCACTCTTTGCCGTTCTCGGCTCAAAGGGTGTTGATGCGCAGGATTTACCCGATATCTCAATTGCAGGCTGCCAAGAGCCGCTGATTATGGGCAAGGATAACGCCAACACAACCAACAGCTGGTTCAACCTGCCCAAAATCCTTGAAATGACACTCACGGGCGGCGTATCAACAATCACAGGCGAAAAGCTTGTTGAGTGCGAAGCGTGCAGCCTTGAAAACGTCAGGGAAGAATTCTATAAAAACGTTCAGCGTTTTGCCGATGCAATGGCTCAAGCTGCAAACGGCGCTTCAATAGCACTTTCCACGCAGCGTGTGCCTTTCCTTTCCTGCCTTATGGGCGGACTCGAAAACGGCATTGACGCCCGTGATTATAAACGCCAGGGCACAAAATATAACGGCAGCGGTTGCCTGATTCACGGCGTTTCGGTTATTGCCGACAGCTTCAGCGCTATTGATAAGCTTCTTGCCGAAAGACCCGAGGATGCCGACAAGCTTGTTGATGCTCTCAAGGCTGACTTCAAGGGCTATGAGGATTTGCGTGAATTCCTGCTTTCTGCAGATAAATTCGGCAATAACATTGAAAAGGTTGATAACGAAGCAGGCGAAATAGCTTCAAAGGTTGCCGATATCGTTGCAGGCGAGAAGAACTATCTCGGCAACGCTTTCCGACCTGATTTCAGCTCGCCCTCAACCCATCTTCTCTATGGCTATTGGGTTGGTGCAACGCCTGACGGCAGACGTTCAAGAGATATGCTTGGCTACGGTGTTGACCCGCTTTACGGCAGTGCAGAAAACGGCCTCGGCTTCAGAATGCTTTCCAATATGAAAATGCCTTTTGAAAAGATGAACGGCGGCTACGCTTCACATCTCGGCATCGACCCCAAATATTTCACTGCAGACAGCGATGAGGGCAAGGGCGTTGAATTCAGAAACAAGGTTATCAATCCTCTTTTCTTCAACCCGATGAAGGAGGGCGTTTCACCTTTCTATCTTTACGTTAACGTTACAACTGCCGAAATTCTCCGCAAGGTTCTTGCCAACCCCAAAAAGTATGCGCCCAGCGGTGTTTATATTATGAGAATTCACGGCACATTTGTTAACTTCCTTGACCTTTCACCTGCAATTCAGCAGGATATCATAACCCGTCTTGACCCTCAGTCAACAGCGATTTGCTGAGGTGAGTGAGGAGGAATCCTTATGAAAATTATTGGAATTGATATCGGCACAACGGGCATCTGCGGCGTTTGCGCCGAATCCGAAAGCGGAGAAATTATCAAATCAGTTTCTCTGCCGAATAATTCTTTTATAAAAACAGAAAAAGAATATGAGCGTATTCAGGACACTGCAATGATAATGAATACCGTTTATTCGATTCTTGAGAGCCTTGATGAGGAAAATGCTGCGGCTATAGGCTTTTCGGGTCAGATGCACGGCATTGTTTACACCGATGCAAACGGCGACGCCGTCAGCCCTCTTTATACTTGGCAGGATGCAAGAGCAAACGCCGAATATAAAGATGGTAAAAGCTATGCGCAGAGCCTCGGCTGCTTTGCAGGCTACGGCCTTGCAACGGATTTTTATAATGAAGCAAACGGTCTTATACCTGAAAACGCCGCTTACCTTTGCACAATTGCCGACTATGCGGTTATGCAGCTTTGCGGCAACAAAAAGCCTGTTTGCCACATAACCAACGCTGCAAGTCTCGGCTGCTTTGATTTGGTCAACAACCGTTTTGCTTTTGATAATCCCAGATTGCCCGACGTTACTGCAGATTTTATCTGCTGCGGTAAATATAAAGGCGTACCCGTCAGCGTTGCTCTGGGCGATAATCAGGCAAGCTTCATCGGCTCTGTTGCAGGGGAGGATGATGCTCTTCTCAACGTGGGTACGGGAGCGCAGATTTCGTGGCTCTCGGCTTCACCCGTAACTGCTGAATCCGTAGAAACACGCCCCTTTGACGGCAAGCGTTATCTTGCGGCAGGCTGCTCACTCTGCGGCGGCAGAGCTTATGCTATGTTTGAAAAATTCTGCCGTGAAATAGCTAATGCAGCCGGTTCGGATGTTGATTCGTTCTATCCCATTCTCAATAAAATGCTTGAGAACAAAACCGAATCGGAAATCAAGGGCGACTGCCGTTTCTGCGGCACAAGAAATAACCCCGATTTGAGAGGAGCTTATTCGGGAATATCCGAAAACAGCTTCACGCCTGCTGATTTTGCATTTGCCACGCTTGACGGTATGGCACAGGAGCTTTTTGATATGTATACTTCGGCGGGTGCAAAGGCTTCGGGTCTTGTTTGCTCGGGTAATGGAATGCGCAAAAATGCCCATCTTCGCAGAATAGTTGCCGAAAAATTCGGCTGTGATATTAAAACACCTCTTTATGAGGAGGAGGCAGCGTGCGGCGCAGCTTTTTCAGCTCTTGTTGCAGGCGGTTATTGTGAAAGCATCGGCGCAGCCTGCTCAAAAATCAGATATAAGGATTGATTGTTATGTTTTACAATGAACCTGTTTTCTTTGAGAAAAACAGAGTTTTCAGAGTTTACACCGGCGGCAAGCTTTTTGCGGATTTCTTCGGTGACGATTCAACCGACGGCTTCTATCCCGAGGAATGGGTAGCGTCAAGCGTGCGTGCGCTCAACGAGGGCAGCACCGATGAATATGAGGGCGTTTCAAAAATCAAGGGAACAGACCTTTATCTTAACGAAGCTGTTGTGAAATACAAAAAGGAGCTTCTCGGCGAGCGTGAGGATATCGGAATTTTAACCAAGATTCTGGACAGCGCAATCAGACTGCCTGTTCAGGCTCACCCCGATAAAGCTTTTTCGCAGAAATATTTCAATTCAAAATACGGCAAGGAAGAAAGCTGGATTATTATTGCAACCCGACCCGGTGCAAAGATTTTTTACGGCTTCAAAGACGGTGTAACAACAGATGATTTTGTTGCTGCCATTGAAGCAAGCGAAAACGGCGGCGACGCAATGGAAAAGCTTCTTTGCTCTATTGACGTAAAAACAGGTGACGTTATCTATATCCCTGCAAAAATGGTTCACGCAATCGGCTGCGGCTGCCTGTTGCTTGAGGTTCAGGAGCCGACTGATTTCACAATCCAACCCGAACGCTGGTGCGGCGAATATAAGCTTTCTGACAGAGAGATGTATCTCGGCCTTGAGAGAGCACAGGCGCTTGAATGCTTTGAGATGGACAAGCGCTATCCTGCTCCGCTTGAGCCGAAGGTTCTTTGCAACGAAAACGGCGTGCTTTATGAATCTATGATTGATGAAAACGTCACAACAAGTTTCGGCGTGAGAATGGTAACGCTCAGCGGCGGCTCTTTCAGCCTTAACAGGGGAGCTGCAATTTACGTTGTTCTTGACGGTGAGGGCAAAATCATCGGCGAGGAATACGAAAAATCAATCAGTAAAGGCGATTATTTCCTTCTGCCCGAAAATGCCAAAGAAAAATTCAGCATTACAGGCAACGTTAAGTTTGCCGAATGCTTTGCTTGAGGTGCTATATGAAAAAAATAATCAAAGTTCTTTCATTAACATTTGCTTTTGTTATTTGTTTTGCCGCTTGCGGTAATAACGAAACTCAAAAAGCCGATGAAACAACAGTTGCTTCAAACGCAATAACAATTGAAGCTGAAACCGAAACCAAAACCGAGGCGCAGACACCGCCTTCCGCAACCGAAGCCGATAAAAAGGGCGACAAAGAGGACGGCAAAAAAGAAGATAAAGAAGACGGTAAAATCGAAATCACAGATAATAATAACGGAGCCGAAACCAACGGCATTCAGAACTTTATTGTTCCCGACGGCTATGAATACGAAGAGGTTATTATCGACAAGAATGCAGAGCGTCAGCAGGTTAAGTTCACAATGGAAAACGGCGACAGCTTTATCATTGAGCTTTATCCCGAGTATGCTCCCAAAACCTGCGAAAACTTTGTGAAGCTTGTTGAAGATGGTTATTATGACGGCCTGACATTCCACAGAGTTATCCCCGGTTTTATGGCTCAGGGCGGTGATGCTGCTCTTTCGGGCAGACCCGATGCAGCCGAAGAAATCTACGGCGAATTTTATATCAACGGCCATATCAAAAACACTATTTCTCACCAGAGAGGCGTTGTTTCAATGGCTCGCACCAATGACCCTAACTCCGCTTCGTCGCAGTTTTTTATCTGCTATGATGACTGCGGCTACAGCCTTGACGGCGCATATGCTGCTTTCGGCATTGTAACAGAGGGTATGGAGGTTGTTGACGGCTTCCTTGATATCGACAGAACAATGGGCAATGACGGCGCACTGTCAAAGCCTGTTACTCCCATCGTTATTGCAAAAGCGGAGGTAATCAAATGAGTAACGTTTCGTTCAAAAGCTTCAGAGCAACCGAAATTGAGTTTGTCAACAAACACGATAACGGAACAAGAATAGAGTTTGAAAACAAATATACCTATAACGTTAAATACAGCAGCAATAATCTCTGTATGGGTGAGTTCACCGTTGAGATTTTTGATAAAAACAACAAGGATAAATTCCGCATCAAGGCGGTAATGTGCGGCATCTTCGGCTATAACCCCGAAGTTAAAAGAGAGAAGCTTCACGTTGAAACCTTCAAAGAGCTTTTCCCTTATGCAAGAACAATGATTTCTTCGCTGACGGTCAACGCAGGCCTGCCTCCCGTTATAATTCCCACCTTTGATATAGAATCCCAGAGTATCTATAAATTCGGCAAAAACTGCTGATTCACGGAGTTGTTGATTTATGCTCACTGCAATATATCCTGCGGTTATCCTTATTGCAACAACGCTTGGTGCATTTGTGGGTCTTGGCGGCGGCGTGATAATCAAACCCGTGCTCGATTTCATCGGCAAAGAGCCGAGAATGCAGGTTGATTTTCTTTCTGCGGCGGCTGTTTTCACAATGTCGGTTGTTTCAACGGGTAAATTTATAAAACGCAGGCAAAAATTTGATGTTGCCATCATATTGTTTATTGCAGCCGGTTCAATTGCAGGCGGCTGGCTCGGCTCAAAGGCTATGGACTTTGCAGGCACTCTTGTTGCTCAGCAAACCATTCGCTGCATTCAGGCTTTTACCCTTGCCGTGCTTTTGACGGCGGTGAGCGTCTATGTTGGCAAATGCAGCTTTTCATTTAAAATTAAAAATAAGCTTGCCATACTTGCCGTGGGTCTTGTGCTCGGTTTTTTTGCCTCATTCCTCGGTATCGGCGGCGGCCCGATAAACGTTGCGGTGCTGACTTTGTTCTTTTCAATGAACGTCAAGGATTCTGCCGTTTATTCCGTTGCAATAATTTTCTTTTCTCAGCTTTCAAAGCTTATCACAATTTTTGCGACGTCGGGCGTTGAACCGTATGCTCACCAGTGGAAAACCCTGATTTTTATTCTGCCTGCCGCAGTGATCGGCGGCTTTGTCGGTTCTTCACTTAACAGAAAATTTGATGATAAACTGATTCGCAAAGTTTTTGTGTCCGTTATGATTTTGCTGATTATGCTTAACGTTTATAACGGTGTAACGGCGCTTTTAAACTGATAGATTAAACCGAAAAGGTTGGTTTTTATGGAAAAAAACATTGATAAACGTTATTATTACCGGAGCTACGCAAGCGTTAACCTTGCCTGCATCCGCAATAATTTTGATAAACTCAAGGCTTGCCTTGCACCGAATACAAAAACTATGGCCGTTGTTAAAGCCGACGGCTACGGTCACGGTGCGGTTGCCGTTGCAAAAACTCTTGAGGGCAGGGCTGACTATTTTGCCGTAGCCGATATTTCGGAAGCCAAGGAGTTGCGCAAAAACGGTATTAAAACGCCCATTCTTATTCTCTCATACACAAGTCCTTATCAGTATGAGGAGATGATTGAGCTTGGTATAACCGCAACCGTCTATTCGCTTGAGGATGCAAAGGTTATATCCGCAACTGCAGTCAGCCTCGGCAAAAACGCCGTTATCCACGTTGCCGTTGATACCGGTATGAGCAGGATCGGCTTCAAAGATTGCAAAGAAAGCGCAGAAACCGTCAAGGCTGTCAGCGAGCTTGATAACGTTGTAATCGAAGGCCTTTTCAGCCACTATGCCTGTGCCGACTGTGCGGATAAATCTTCTGCTGCCGAGCAGAAAAAACGTTTTGATAATTTCATATCAATGCTCGAAGAAATCGGCGTTGATATTCCGATAAAGCACATCTGCAACAGCGCTGGTGCAATCGACCTTGATGACCACTATGATATGGTGCGACTCGGTATTTCAATCTACGGTCTTTATCCCTCAACCGAGCTGAGCAGGGCAACTCTTGAGCTTGAGCCTGCAATGGAGGTTGTCAGCCACGTTATCCACATCAAAGAGATTGATGAGGGTACACCCGTCGGCTACGGCCACACCTACGTTGCACCCTCAAAGCGTAAGGTGGCAACCGTTTGCATCGGCTATGCCGATGGCTATCAGCGTGCGCTTTCAAACAAAGGCATTGTGCTTATCAGGGGTAAACGTGCACCCGTCATCGGCAGGGTTTGTATGGACCAGATTATGGTTGATATCACAGGCATTGACGGCGTTAAGGTTGGCGATTTTGTGGTTATTATGGGCAAAAACGGCGATGAATTTCTCTCTGCCGAGGAGCTCGGCGAGCTTGCAGGCAGCTTCAATTATGAAATGATTTGTACTCTGATGCCCAGAGTTATCAGAACTTATACCGATACGGAAAATATTGAATAAATCTTATGCCGTTTGCGTTTTGCAGACGGCTTCTTTTAAGGCGGTGAAAATATGCTTGATTTTCCGATTTCTTCGTGGGATAAAATCAAAAACAGCGGCAAACCCGTGCTGGTTTACGGTATGGGCAACGGCGCAGACAAGGTTATTGATGAACTTAATCGTCTTGAAATCCCCATTCTCGGCGTAACGGCAAGCGATGTTTTTGTCAGAGGTCAGCAATTCAGGGGATTCACCGTAAAGAAGCTTTCGGAATTTGAGGGCGATTTTATTATAGCTGTTGCTTTTGCGAGCTGTATTCCCGACGTTATGGTGCATATTTATTCTCTTACAAAAAAATACCGTGTTCTCGTGCCTTGTGTACCCGTTTTCGGCACAGAAATTTTCAACACCGCTTTTGCGTTGAAAAATAAAGTAAAGCTTGAGGCTGCTTATTCTCTTTTTGACGATGAATCCAAACGCATTTTTGAAGGCTGCGTTGAGTTTATGCTCGGCGGTGAGCTTGATGCTCTCAAAAAAATAACCTCGCCGAAAGACGAGGTGTTTGCAAACGTATTGAAGCTTACCCCTGATGAACATTACCTTGATTTGGGTGCATACCGAGGAGATACGGTTGATGAGCTTATTCATTATTCTGGCGGTACTTACGGCAGCATAATCGCCCTTGAACCTGACAGACGAACGTTCAGAAAACTCTGCGAGCATATTGACGGTATGGCGAATGTGACGCCGTTGCAAAAAGCAGTTTATTCAAGCGGCGGTGTTGCAAAGTTCAATTCAGCCGCCGGCAGGCAGTCGTCAATCGGTCAGGGCAAAGAAGAGATTGAAACAGTAACGGTTGACGATCTTTGCTGCGGCAGAGAGATAACCTATATCAAAATGGACGTAGAGGGTGCCGAGATTGATGCTATCAACGGCGCAAGAGTAACTCTTGCCGAAAAGAAGCCGAAGCTGAATATCGCTCTTTATCACAGATTCAGTGATGTTTTTGAAATTCCGCTTCTGATTAATTCAATCAACCCCGATTATAAGTTCCATTTGCGCCGCCACCCCTATATACCCTGCTGGGACTTGAATTTATATTGTGTGTGAGGTTGAATTATGAGAAATGACGATGTTTTCTTCTCGCTCTATCTTATCCGCCACGGTGAGAGTATGGGCAACGTTGAAACTGATGAGGATTTTGATAAAACCAATCCTCCGCTGACTTATCACGGCGAGCTGCAGGCGCAGGCGATTGCTCACAGATTATCCGGCGTAAGGCTCAACGCTGTTTATTCAAGCCCTCTTGAGCGTGCACTCTGCACCGCTCTGCCTGTTGCAGACGAAACCAAAACGCAGTTTGTTATCGACCCTTCCCTTTGCGAAAAGGACATTTGCATAACCGAAAAAGGCTTCACCGTTTATAACGAATCCGATTCCGACTGTGCTGCAAGGGCAGAGGAATTTATTGCGCAGCTTATCAAAAAACACTCGGGCGGTGCGGTTGCCGTTGTTTCACACGGCGAGTTTATCCAGTTTTTAATCAGAGCCGCACTGAACGTTAATGATATAAAATTCTGCGTTTATAACACATCACTGACCAAAATCAATTTCAGAAAAGACAAGCCGCATAAGCTCGCTTTTCTCAATGATATCTCGCATCTTGCTGAAATTGACGGCGACAAAACCGAATGGATGTAAAAAAGAAAACCCGACAGCTTGAATCAACAGGCTGTCGGGTTTCTTGAACTTATATTAAAGAGGAAAAGATGAGTGTTTATTTGCCGCAGTTGCAGTTGGTGCTGCAGCAAGAACTTGCCTTACTGCATCCCGAACAGCCTCCGCAGTGACCGCCTTTTTTGCGGTTTTTAACCGATGAATAAATTATGATTGCGGTGATTAAAACCAAAACCGCTATAACAATAAAATCTCCCATGTTTTTCTCCTTGTGGTTTGATTATTTGCGTTTTGCTTTTTTGATGTCCTCGGTCTGATATCCTTTTCTGAAGAAGAGGAAAGCGAGTGCGGCAAGAGCGATGATTGCAACAATTGTGAAAATGCCAAACGTTGCTTCGCCTGTGAAAAGACCGCCAAGCTGATAAACGATCATCGAAATAACGTAAGCGAATGCGCACATATAACCGATTGAAGCGGCTGTCCATTTTGCGTTGCCCATTTCACGCTTGATTGCGCCCATTGCGGCAAAGCAGGGTGCGCAGAGAAGGTTGAATATCATAAAGCTGTATGCTCTGACAGGACCGAAATCCTGAGCAACAAGAGTCCAGATTTCGTCACCTGCTTCGCTGAGTTCGCCGCCGAAGTTATAGAGCGTGCCGAAGGTCATAACAACCTCTTCTTTTGCAATAAGACCCGTAAACGTTGCAACGGTTGCTTTCCAAGCCATATCGCCCATCCAGCCGAGGGGATAGAAGATCCAGGCAAGCACCTTGCCGATTGAAGCAAGCAATGAGGTGTTGTTGTCGTCAACCATACCGAAGCCGCCGTTTGCAAAACCGAAGCTCTGCAGGAACCACAGAACTATTGAACTGAGCAGAATGATTGTGAATGCTCTTTTTACGAAGTCCCAGCCTCTTTCAAGAGTTGAACGGAAAACGTTTCTGGGTGAGGGCAGGTGGTATGAAGGGAGCTCCATAACAAACGGAGCAGGTTTGCCTGCAAGTGACTTGAATTTTTTAAGAATTACGCCTGAAATTACAACGGCAGCAACGCCGATGAAAAATGCCGAAACCGCAACAAGAGGGGAGTTGCCGAAAACTGCACCTGCAAACAAACCGATAATCGGCATCTTTGCTCCGCAGGGGATAAAGCCTGTGGTCATAACTGTGATTTTGCGGTCACGCTCCTGTTCGATTGTTCTTGAAGCAAGCACGCCGGGAACGGTGCAGCCTGTTGCAACAAGCATCGGAATAATGCTTTTGCCCGAAAGACCGAATTTGCGAAGAATTCTGTCCATAATGAACGCAACTCTTGACATATAGCCAACGTCTTCAAGAATAGCGAGCAGGAAGCAAAGAACAAGAATCTGCGGAACAAAGCCGAGAACAGCGCCAACGCCTGCAAGAATACCGTTTATTATAAGGTCATAAAGCCAGCCGCTGACGTTAAGTGCGGTGAGAAGTTTATCGAACAGATTTGGTATCCATTCGCCAAAAAGAACGTCGTTTGCCCAGTCCGTACCCATCGTACCTATTGAAATCGGCAGCTTACCAAATCTGCCCAAAGGTATTTCAATGTTGCCCATTGCAATTGCATACATCAGGAACATAATGCCTGCAAATATGGGTAACGCAAGAATGCGGTGAGTAATGATTCTGTCAATCTTATCGGAAAGCGACATGCTGTATTTTGCTCTTTTCTTTTTAACAGCTTTGTCAACGGCTTTGCCGATGTATGTATATCTCTGGTCAGCTATGATGCTTTCTGCGTCGTCATCAAGCTCGTTTTCACAATCGCTGATGTGCTTTTCAATGTGTTCAAGCAAATCCTTGTCAAGATTCAGCTCTTTAAGAACCATTTCGTCACGTTCAAAAACTTTGATTGCATACCAACGCAGATAGTTACTTGCAACCAGACCTTCAATTGATTCCTCAATGTGAGCAAGTGCGTGCTCAACTCCGCCGTCAAAAACGTGCGGCATATCTGCGTGTGTATGGTTGCGTGCGTGCTCAACAGCTCTTTTCGCTGCCTCCATACAGCCTTCGCCTTTGAGTGCGCTGATTTCAACAACTTCACACTTGAGAATTTTGCTGAGCATTTCTGTGTCAATCTTGTCGCCGTTTTTGCGGACAAGGTCCATCATATTGATAGCCACAACAACAGGGTGACCAAGGTCAATGAGCTGTGTGGTCAGATAAAGATTACGCTCGATGTTTGTGCCGTCAATAATGTTGAGAATGGCGTCGGGGTGCTCATCAACAAGAAATCTTCTTGTAACAATTTCTTCAGGCGTATATGGCGATAATGAATATATGCCGGGTAAATCCAATAAAGTAACAGCAGACTCACCTTTGAGCTTGCCTTCCTTTTTTTCAACCGTAACGCCCGGCCAGTTGCCGACGTATTGGTTCGAACCTGTCAAAACGTTGAATAAAAGTGTTTTGCCGCAGTTCGGATTGCCCGCAAGAGCAATTTTGATATTCATATCTGTTCCTCTCTTTCTTGGTTAGCGAGAACTAACTCTATTGCCTGAAAAAAAGCGGTTGAACCGCTTTGTTTAGTTTATTTCAATCATCTCGGCGTCAGACTTTCTGAGTGAAAGCTCATAGCCTCTGACGGTAACCTCAATCGGGTCACCAAGGGGAGCAACCTTGCGAACGAAAATTTCAACGCCCTTGGTAATGCCCATATCAAGAATCCTTCTTTTAAGGGGGCCTTCACCGTGAAGTTTAACTACAGTAACTGTTTTGCCGATTTTTGCGTCTCTTAATGATTTCATTGTATCACCTCAGATGTGATTAGGGATTTATTTGTTAGTCAAGACTAACTGAGGAGTGTTTAAAAAGTTAGTCATCGCTAACTAACTGAAATTATTTTACATTATTTTCTTTTGATTGTCAAGAGGATTATTTGAATTTTTTTCAAAAATTATCATGTATATTAAATTACATTATATTATAGCTGCGAAAGCTGCGCTCATTTTGGCGAAAAACAACAAAACACACGGAACGGTTGAGAAGAGGTGAAAAAAAGATTAAAAAAAGGTGTTGACAAATGGGTTTGGATTTGGTATATTATCGGAGCGCTCTGAAATACAGCAGCGCCCCGCACCTTGAAAATTAAACAACGAGAAGAAGA
>JAZSNE010000006.1:0-64122 GCA_045536245.1 Acutalibacteraceae bacterium
AATCACAGCAATCCACACAAAAATCAAAACAAGAAATTATTGAATAATGAAAGGAGACTTAATAAATTCGACAGAATAAACATTAAACTTTGGCAAAAATTATTAAACGAAAGGGGGACGGCTGATGTTTGAAAACAATGAGCAGAGCGCAGGTAGAAAAATGAGCGAATATGAAAAGCAGAGCGTTATTGAAAAGTTATGGCTCATTTATTTCAACGATACGCTTTATGAAAAAGGTCTTATAACCGAAACGGAACGAAACCGTATGGCAAATAAAATTCATGCACGCAAGCCGTCCGGTCAGTCAAGATAGAAAGAGGTCTGTTTTTATTGCAGACCTCTTGATTTCTTTATTGAAATATGATAATATACAGATAATGATACAGCGAAACTTTTAAGGAGGATAAAAGATATGGATATACATAGTGTGCGAATGCAGTTGAAATCAAAAAGCATATATGAAATTCCTCTCAGGGTAACATACTATGCCCGTGTTTCGTCGGAAAGTGATGAGCAGTTAAATTCGCTTGGCAATCAGATAAGCTATTATGAAAATCTTATAAAAAAGAATCGTGCGTGGACTTTTGTGCCGGGATATATTGACGAGGGCTTGTCGGGCATATCTGTTAAGAAAAGAGAAAATTTCAACAGAATGATTGATGATGCGGCAGACGGAAAATTTGATTTTGTTATAACAAAAGAAATCTCCAGATTTGCGAGAAACACTCTCGATTCAATTCAGTTTACCCGTCAGCTTCTCGGCTTTGGCGTGGGCGTATTTTTTCAGAATGATAACATCAACACGCTTGACGAGGATAGTGAACTAAGACTTTCGATTATGTCGTCAATCGCTCAGGATGAACTCCGTAAGCTTTCAAGCCGAGTTAAATTCGGTCATCAGCAGGCGATAAAATCAAACGTTGTACTCGGTAACAGCAATATTTTCGGCTACACAAAGGTTGATAAGAAGCTTGTTATTGATGAAGAACAGGCGGCTATGGTCAGAGAGCTTTTTGAACTTTATGCTACCGACCAATACAGCATGAAGCAGATTGAAACAATCTTTTGGGACAAAGGATACCGAAACAGTAAGGGCAACAAAATTGCTCATTCAACGATGTCAAATATGATTTCAAATCCTAAATATAAGGGATATTACGTCGGCAACAAAGTTCGCGTTGTTGATATGTTCACAAAGAAGCAGAAATTCCTGCCACCCGAAGAATGGGTAATGTTCAAAGACGAAACGGGCGAAATAGTGCCTGCAATTGTTCCGGAAGAATTATGGGACAAGGCAAACGAAATTTTGAAAAGACGTAGTGATGATGTAAAAGCACGTCAGGGTATTTGCAACCACGCAAATCTTTTGACGGGAAAGCTTTTCTGTACCGATTGCGGAACGGCATATTATCGCCGTGAATCCAAGGACAGAAGCGGAAATAAAAACAGCAAGTGGATATGCTCGGGCAAAATCAAAGGAGGCTCGGATTCCTGTTCCTCATTTGCGATTTATGAAGAAGAAATCAAACCGATTTTGTTTGAGGTGTTTCGTGATACAAAAGCGGATGCAGATGCACTTGTTGCCGAATATGTGCGTATGTACTCCGAAATGACCGATAACGGAAAACTTCCGCAAAAGATATCGGAGCAGGAAAAGGTTATTGACTTTGCTTTACAGAAGAAATCCAAGTTGCTTCAGTATAATGTTGCAGGTCAGATTACCGACAGAGATTTCATTGAGATGACCGAGCAATGCAACCGTGAAATAGCAGAAGCTGAAAAGGCGATTGCAGAGCTTAATGAAGCGCTTGAATCAAGCGAGGATTTCAAAAAGCATATTTCGGCAGTTCGTGCGGCAATATCGGCGGCACAGAACGATGCAAGAAAAGGCACGATTTCCAAAGAATTTGTTGATACCTATATTGATAAGATTTTTGTTACTCCGCTTGATGACGGCAGTATGAGGCTGAGCATAAAGATTTTTACGGGAGAATCAACCGAAAAGTTTCTCGGAAAGCTCAAACGTCGTGCGGGACAAATTAACCCGTCATCTGACAACCCGACAGAAAATCAAGGCGTATCAACGGATACAAACACATCTGTTTCTATGGGTCAAACGTTCAAGAAGATGATCGAGGCTTATGAAAACGGTATGAAATAAGTTGCCGTGAAAATGTAAGAGGGGGTGGCGCATTGGCGCTGCCCCCTCGATTGGTTATAATTTATATTTTGGCATTTCATCGGTGACGGTGATTTTCAGCTTACCGCCGAGCTTTTTTCTGAACGCTTCAAGCGAACCGAAATTATGGTTGATTTCTGCCCTGACCTCAGGCGAGATATACACCCTTGATTCTCTCATCAGCTTGAGAACGTCAGCATATTCCTGCTGCATGGAGCGGTCAAGGGTCTGCGATTCGGTGAGAACGTCTTTAGCGATGCTTGCGGCAGTTTGAGTGACGTCTTCCCAGCTGAGCTCACGGCTGTTGGCAATAAAATCAAAAAGAGCCGTTAACCGTGAGGTCAACTGCTCTCTGCTGAAATTGCTGTTTGATTTTTTGAGAATTCTGCCTGCCAGGCGGTCAACCGCCTTTTCGCCAAGCTTGACACTGTTCGTGAGCTTAAAACGTTCATCAACAAGCTTCATTACTTCCTGGTACTCTTTTGTGTCAAGAATATAATTGCTTGCTTCTTCGGAGATTGAAAGCTCACGCTTGGTAGAATATCGGTTATCTTCTACAGAATTCCTTCTCTCGTAGCTATCTTGCAAGCAAATAAGTAAAGCTCGTGATATCCCGCTTCGGGGTGGTCCGCTATATACTGAAACATTTCCGTTACCATTTCGTCTGTTTGAAGGCACCCCACGATGAACAGTCCGCAGGTTGTAGGTGTTTTTAAGGTCTTCAAGTATCTCGTTAAAAGTTTTTGTCTTTCCGTCATCAGACTCATCTCCCAACTCGTTTAGATAAGACATAACAAGACTATACTCTGCAACAGCTTGGTCGCCAATCGAAGCATAAAGTATGGTAGGGTCAAACTCATATTCCGTACTGTATAATGCAAAATAAGTTTGTCCGTTTTTCTTATTATACAACCATTTTGTTATATTATCAAGATAGTTTTCGGTTGTATCAAGCTCATTTTTTGCAACTCGTCTTATGTGTTGGAAGTCAGCTTTTGGCATATCAGGATACCAATACCTTTTTGTAGCATACCTGATATCTTCATTGCTGCCATCAAACGTGCCGATATTGTCTTTTGCAGATTTGATTTGCGTAGGCTCATAGACAACTGTCTCTGTGGGAGTGATAACTCCGTCATAACTTGTGCCGTTGACGCTGTTGAACAAAGAGATTGCCTCTGCCAAATCGCCGATTGCTGTTGCGTTAACGTCCTGCAGCACAGCAAAAGCATCGTCTTTATAGATGCTGCCGATGATTTCGGATATATCTTCTGTACCGTAGTTCCAGATGTCATAATCCTCATTCTCGGCAACCGCTTCAAGGAATGTTCGGAGCTGGTTCTTTGTGAGCTTGTTCTTGCCGGGTTCAAGAGGATTCTTGACGTCAAGATAAACCGTCATTGCGTTGCCGTATTGGCCTGCGTGGCTCTCGCTGGCGGTGAAATAGAAGCCTTTTCCGTAATAGCCGTATGATTTGGCTTTCTTCTTGTCAAACGCCGTGAAGCTGCTCTGTGTGCCGTGATACATCATCTTTGGCGTGCCGTCAGGGTTTACGATTTTGCTTGCAGGGTTAGGAGTAAAGTTTTTATCATTCTGCTTGACAAATGCAAATAAATCTGCTACAGTTTTGATAGCAGTTGGTGTGACGCGGCTAACGGAATTATTCTGTGAACCAGGCGAACCCGACTGCTTTGTTATATTCTGAAGCATATATGTACGTTTTGTTGTGTTGTCTGAATTGACATTGTTTAATTCTTCAACATATAACTTCAGCACTTCTGTTCCGTTACCGATATCAGCAACAGCATAAAATGAATGCATAAGAAGTGAATCTCCGCCTTTATCGCTACCGAAGCTTTCTAACAACACTGCATTTTTAGCTATATCTTCAAGATAATCCAAATAAGGCAATGCAAATTTTGCTTTATTTGATTTGTGCCTTGTTGTTTCATTCTTGGCTTTACCGGGTATATTAATTTCCCAGCCTGTATCAGCATTATGTGCTGTCGAACTCGTCTTACCTTTTTTATCCGCTACAGCAACAGGCGTTATATCACCCTCACGCCAATCGCCGAACCACGCTCTGAAGAAAGGCGATTTTGCGCCGAGCTCATTCCAATACTTTTTCGCAAAAGCGGAAAGACTGTTAAGCTCCGCAGAGGAAAGGGCATTTATGCTCTTTCTGCCGATTGATTGAGCTGCATTAACATCGCTCTTTCTAATAACGTTATGTTTCGTGCTTTTCACCGCTTCGGCGGTGTTTTTTGTTTTTGTGGGATTATCGGCTTTCTTTGCCGCCAGCTCGTCAAGCACGTCGAGGAACATATTATTCAGCTTATCAAGAGAATCAATATCATCCTGCCAGGCCTTGATTTCGTCGTATTTACCCGATGCCACAAGCTTATTGATGATATTCTTGATATCGGAGAGAAGCTTCTGAATGTGGTTCACAAGCTTCTTTGCAAGGCTTTGGTTTTCGGTTGCGAAATCCTTAACGGCACGCTTGCTTGTGAACGCATCGAAAAGCGAATCGGCAACAAGCTCGTTTGGTACAACAGAGGTAAACTCTGTATTGCATTTTCCTTTATGTTAATGTAGAATTAAAATGTTACGGAAGGAGGAAAGAGAATGCAGGCTGTTATGAGAGTTATCTCATTACTTATTGCTGCAATTATGCAGTTTGCAGGTTTGCCGTATTCTTTGGGCAAAAACGAAACACCTTCGCCGATTGACTTTGATGACGGCGGCGACCCCGTAATCGTTGAAGACGGCGGCAACACATATTACACTTTCACAACAGGCGGAGGAATTGATATCAGAAAGATTGCCGCTTACAATGATACGACGCTGATTGAGCAAAAAACCGTTTATTGGGCGGGTAATGACGGCATCGAGGGCGAAATCTGGGCGCCCGAAATCCATAAAATCGGCAACAGGTGGTATATTGTTGCCTGCGCAAAATTCAGCGAGGACGCAGTGCCCAAAGGAACAATGCCCGAAAGAAACTCCGATGAGCCGCATTCGGATTATTACCGTTACGGCTTTGTGCTTGAGAGCAAAACCGAGGATATCTTTGGCGAATATGAGTTCAAAGCTTTTCTTGCTCCCGACGGATTGAATAACATTGACGGCACTTATCTGCAAAAAGACGGTAGGCTTTATTACGTTTGCTCGGCTTACGTTGACGTTGCGCATCAGTGTATTTACATTGCTGAAATGGAAAACCCTTACACATTAAAAACTGACGTAAACGGCAAAAACAATGCGGTTATGCTTTCAAGACCGCAAAGAAGCTGGGAAAAACACGGTTGGTGGGTCAACGAAGGTCCTGCCGTGCTTTATAAAGATGATGCGGTTTATATCGTCTATTCCGCAAGCGGCTACAGCTCGGGCGAATACTGCCTGGGTATGCTGACTTTAAACGGCAATGACGTTATGAAGAAATCATCCTGGTCGAAGAGTTTGGGTAAGGTTTTCGGTAAGGGCAACGGACTTTATCATACAGGGCATTGCAGCTTTCTTTACCGTGAAAACGGTGATATCTATATGGTCTATCACGCAACCGATAACCCCGATTTTTCTGCAAAGCGCAGATGCACTTATATCAAAAAGCTTGAATTTTTAGGCGATTATCCGCTGTTTAATATGTGAAATAAGGAACGGTTTTGAGCCGTTCCTTTTTCTTTATATTTCAACGTCTGCGGTTATTCCGTCTTTGGTGAATGCGTGCAAAAGAACCTTGCTGTTTTTGAGTTAAAGCATTATAATAAATTCAGCAGTCATTTTATTCAAAACCGAAAACTCTCACTTTGCGAGAGCTGCATCTCTGACGGAGTGGTGGAGTTCTCCGCTTTTTCGGGATATAATGCAGATGTCAGCTGATGAACACAACAAAAAATCAATCGATAATCTATGAGGTGAATAAAATGAAATTCAATTTTGGTGCAAATTTAAAAAGATTAAGACTTGCTAAAAACTATACACAGGAACAGGCTGCGGAAAAGCTCAACATATCCTCAAAGGCAATTTCACGCTGGGAATGCGGCAATGCAATGCCCGATGTTATGATGCTTCCCGAAATAGCAAAGCTCTATTGCGTAACCATTGACGAGCTCTACAAAGAAAAGTCAATCGCATATGAAAACTATGCGCAGAAGCTTATGTCAGTTTACGAATCAACGCACAACCAGAAGGATTTTATTGAGGCTGACAGAGAATTTGCCGAGCTTATCAAAAGCGGTAACTATACAATGAAGGATATCTGCATCTATGCAATCCTTTATCAGTATCATATGAACTATTGCCGTGACAAGGCTCTTGAGCTTTTTCAAAAGGGCCTTGATATGGGAGTTGAGAATGACCTGAACACATATCATTGGATTGAACGCCAGCGAATGACTCTTTATTCGGGTATAGGTGACAATGATAAGAATATCGAAACCCAGACGGCAAAAATCAAAGAAAATCCCAACGACGTGAATAATTATATCAATCTTCTTTTTGCATATTTCATTGCAGGCGATAACGAGAAAGCTCTTGAATGGTTTGAAAAGGGCAAGAAAAAATTCAGCGATTCCGCAATTCTTTATGATTTGGGCGGCGACGTTTACAAAAGAATCAAAAAATATGAAGAAGCGTTTGAATGCTGGGATAAGGCAATTGAGCTTGACCTGAGTTTTTCGGCTGCATTCCATTCAAAGGCAAACTGTTACGAGGAACTTGGCGAATACAAAAAAGCATACGACGTTTGGCGCGAAACCGTTGAATGGTATGAAAGCAGGGGATATGAAATTGAAGCCGAAGAACCTCGCCGCCGTGCCGAAAACTGCAAAAAGTATCTTTAAGTTAAAATGATGAATCATAATAATATCGGGAAGCCTTTAAAATTTAGGCTTCCCGATTAATCTTTTTAATGCTTTTCGCAAATGTAAACGTCGCAAATGCAGTTTTCAGCCTTGCGCCTGTCGCTGAATACAGCGGTGATTTTTATTGTTTTGCCCTGCATACCGTCAGGCAATTCGAGGAAAAACGTGTTGTTTTTATCGCTTCCGCAAACAGCGTGCTCCCATTGATTTGCCTTGTAATCGGGCGCTCTTTTGGGGAATCCGCAGAGCTTGCCGTCAATTTCCGCAACGCAGTAAACGCATTCTTCGCCATGAATGCCTTCAACGGCAACGGCAACGCTTGAACCGCTTTTATATTCGGGCAGAATGAACTCGTTATGTTTTGAAACAGCAGTTTTTTTGAAGCTATAGTGCGCCTGCATATTGCTTGCAAAAGCGTTGGGCGTTTCGATTGTTTTGCCGTCTTTTAAGAGTCTTACGGCGTAGATTCTGTCAACGGGATTTTCAATGCGCAGATAGCGGATTCTGCCGATATTGCCGTAGCTTGCAACAACCTTTTTGCCGTGCAGGTCATAGAGCGTGTGTGCCGTGAATTTTATGATTTTTGCCGTGTAATCGTCATCGCTGACACTTATATTTACAAAATCAGAGCATTGCCAACCCTTGAGGTCGGTTGAATATTCCGCAACGAGCGGCAGCTTTTGCGTTTCAACCTCTCTTGTTGCGTAATCGCCTGAGAAGAATTCAATTTCAACGCCGTCGCATTCAATTTCTTTGCCGAAATCAACTCTCAAACAGCCGCCGCAGATGCGTCTGCTTTCGTCAAGATAGGTTTTGCTCTGCGAATCAAAGAAGCTCTCGGGGTTGCCGTCAAACATATTCTTTGCTTCACAGCCACGGAGTTTATAGTGCTCCTGATTGAAAAACGCATCTCTTGCCGCTTTCACCTGGGGGATTTTTGTTTCGCCAGAGCGGCGCAGACTGCGGCTTTCAAGCGAATCGTTGCCGATGGCAAACATCGCCGATTCATAAAGAAATTCGCCGTTTTCAGGGTTTCTTTCTTCATAGTTAAGTGAGCCGATAAAGAGGGGAGCTTTTTCTTTTGTTTCATCGGTCAGATATTTAACCTCAACGGGATTTCCGTTTTCATCTTCTTTTATGATTTCATATTCGCAGTCTTTGAGCATCGGTTCAGCTTCACTTTCAACTGCAAGCTCAATGAGCGTTGCTCTGAAAGGCATCAGCTCAATTTCAATCTCGTCGCCAATATTGAAAATACCAATGTGCTTTTCATGGGGGTGATGAAGATTAACCGCAATCGGTTTGTCTGTATCAATGCCCGTTTCTTCACCGATTTTAACGGTGATTGTTTTTGTGTTCCAAGAGTTGTTACCTGTTGAGATGAATCGCTTTGTCTTACTGCCTCTTGTGACGGCGTTTGCTCCGTAGCTCTCTGGCAGAAGCTTGCCTTCAACAAGAATTGCGGCGTTTCTGCGGTGCAGGTTATAGACTCTTGCAAGCTTTGCAAGTTCGTCGTCTCGCATAAGCCACGGGTTGCCGTAAATTTCAGGCGCAAGAATAAGAGAACGGTTGAATGCCTGATAAATAAGCTCATCTTCAAAATAGTCTATTGATGATGAAATGCAGACACCGTGATCCTCTGCAAGGCGTTCGAGATTATCTGTGTGACCTCTTTCAAACATAAAGGCTCTGCCGTGCATAGCCGTGTTTTGGTTGCAGGATAAAACGTCAACGTAGGTTTCAGTTCCGTTCCAGAGATAGGTTGTAACAAATTCCTCCGCCTCATAAAAATCAAGGCGGTGGTTGAGAACGATCAGGTCGGGTGAATACTTTCTGCATTCCTTGAGCATATCGGCAAAAACGCCTGCCTTTTCGGGGCGGAGTCTGCCGCAAACGCCGTCAAGCTTGAAAAGCGCAAAGCCGTGGTCTCGGCAAAGATGAACGAAAAAGTCAAAACGCTCTTTTTGCGTTTCTTCGGTGTCACCGTAGCCGTCGGGGCTGCCCCAAAGACCCATTCTGATGCCAAGTTCTTTTGCTTTTGCAACAACCGTGTTATATTCATCTGGATACTGACTGCGGAATTTCGGACTGTTGAGATTGCCGTAGCCTTCGCTTGCTCCGTCAAAGTTGCCTGCATCCCACGCATAGATTTTGATTTCCATGCCGTAGGTGTCTTTAAGATATTTGAAAAATTCAAGGTTTATCAGCGTTTGTTCTTCCGTTGAACCCTCGTTTGTGTTGTTAATCCAAGAAAAATATTGGGGGACTGAGGGTGTCAGGTTATCCGCCCCTGCATTTTTGGCTGTTTTTATCATTTTTTTACCTCATTAAAAGCTGATGTGTTCAAGAGTTTTATCAACGGCGGATTCAATATCAACTGTTTCAACCCCGAAAATCGAGGTGTGGATTTTGTTGTTTATCGGCTTTTTCCAGTATTCATCAATGCCGTCAATTGTGTTGCGCATACCCAGAATTGAGCCGACGGTTGCTCCGTTGCAGTCAGTGTCAAAAGCCATACCGACGGCGCAGCAGATTGATTTGCCGAAATCGCCCTCGCCGTAAAGAAGTGCGGCGGCAACAATCATTGCATTTGAAATGGTGTGGCACCAGCCGTGGTCAGTGTGCTCATCATAAGCGGCGTGAATAACGTCAAAGCATTCGTCATATGTAACGCCGTTTTTATAGCCGTTAAGGATTTTCATAACGGCTTCATAAAGCCTTGAAGTGCTCGGTATCTGAGCAAGACCGCCGAGTATAATATACTCAATGTTATCCGTAACAGCGGCGCAGGCTATCATTGCGGAGGCAAACATCTCGCCGTAAACACCGTTTTTAACGTGAGAAATAACGGCATCTCTGTAAGCCATTTCGGAAGCCTTTTCGGGGTTGCCCGGGTTGATATATCCGAAATAGTCGCCCCTTATCTGTGCGCCGATCCATTCACGGCAAACGTTTTTATACATAGCCGAAGCGGGCGGCATAATGCAGTTGATAAAGTTGACGTAAGCAATTCTCTCTGCGGTGAAATATGAATAAACGGACTGATGTTTCATCCACGCCGTTGCAACGTCTTCCGATTCAAAATCGCGGCTGCATTCTTCAACGATTTTTTGTGCAAGCACAACGTAGTTTGTGTCGTCATCAACGGGCATACCGTCAACGATGTCGGCATAAGGTTTGTTTTTGAGATGGAATTTATAGTGTGAGCAAACCTCGTCGGTTATATCCGTGCTGAGAATATAGCGGTGCATCGGGTAGTTGCCCGTTTCTTTAAGCAGAGGAATCAGCTCATCGCTTCTGATGCACTCAACAGGCTTGCCCAAAAGGCAGCCGCAAGCTCTGCCTGTCCACGCACCGAGCAGCTTTTTGCGCAGGGTTTCTTTGTCAGGCTCAACTTTTTTGAAATCGTGAGCTTTTCTTAATGCTTTGATTTCTTCGAGTGAGTTGGGTTCGTTATATTTGTAGTCTTTCTGCATATCTGCATTCATAACCATCTCAAAAATAACGTCGCTCATTTTTGTTTTGTATTCGCCCGGATTGAGTGCGGCAACAGCCTCAAAGAGGTCTTTATATTTTTCAACGTCAAGACCCTCTTCAATGCTCTGGTTATATTCCGCAAGCAAATCCTGCGGATATCTGTTAAGAGCATCAACGTTATTATATTCAATTTTAAATTCCGTGTTATAAGCTTTTGAAAACATAAAATCACCTTTTGCCAATTTTATTTGCGAAGCACAAAATGCCCTCTCTGAGAGAAGGCATTTTTGCTTATTTGTTATTTGTAATATATTCAAGAACATATTTTGAAACGTATTCTGAAACGTCCTGACCGTAATAGTTCAGCTCCCTGACCATTGATGAAGAAACGGCAACGTTATCCGCCCTGAAATAGATATACTCCATCTCGGGGTTGATAAGCTTGTTGACCTCTGCAATGTTTTCTTCGTAGTTATAGTCAAGGTTGTTGCGCAGACCTCTTATCATATAATGGATGTTATTATCTTTTGCAAATTTTGCAACAAGACCGTCATAGATAAAAACTTTGCAGTTTGTTATGCCGCAGGCTTCAAGCGTTTTTTCAATGGCAGCTTTCATACCGTCACAGGCAAAAGATCTTTTCTTTTGCGGGTTTGTGCCGAGAACAATAAAAACTTCTTCAAAAAGTTCGGAAGATTTTTTGACTATATCAAGATGGCCGTTTGTGAAAGGGTCAAACGAACCGGGGTAGATTGCACGTTTTTTCATCTGGATTACCTCCTGATTTTGGATGTTTACAAT
Source organism: Acutalibacteraceae bacterium (assembly GCA_045536245.1). GTDB lineage: Bacteria > Bacillota > Clostridia > Oscillospirales > Acutalibacteraceae > CAG-177. The sequence goes on from JAZSNE010000006.1 coordinate 11,323, forward strand.
TATAACACAATATGTATAAAAATACAATATGAATTATGTTGTGTATGAATTATGTTGTGTCAGAAAGTGTTTACATTTTATATCGGATATGATAAAATAACAGAAAAGCGGCGGAGGTGTAAAAATGGCGCTCTTTAAATCAATTGCATCTGTTTTTGCTTCGATAATTGTGTTTTTTTGCGGCGTGCTTGATTTGCCCTGTTACCCTATGGGTGAGCAGCTTGACACTGAAAAGTTTGTTGAAACCTTCCGTGACGATTTCAGTGGCGAGCTTAACTCAAACGTCTGGTCGGGTCATTATCAATACGGCAACACAAGCGAAGCACGCAAAGGCAGCTATTGGAACAAAAACCTTGCTTACACAGAAAACGGCAACCTGATTATCCCCGTGACCTATCTTGAAAACGGTATGGGCGGCAAGGGCGCAGGGTGGTACACCGCAGGCATTGACACCGATTCCGATGCACCCGACGGCTTCAGCCAGAAATACGGCTATTTTGAGTGCCGCTGCATTCTGCCCGAGGGCGCTGACGTATGGAGTGCATTCTGGCTTATGAATGACGGCGTTTATAATGAGGACGGAAACGGCGTTGACGGCACCGAAATTGATATTTTTGAAAGCGATTGCTACGGTGAGTTTTTTCGTAACAGCGTAAGAACCAACCTGCATTTTGACGGCTACGGCGACGCACATCAGAAGATGGGCGCAAGGCAGTTTTTGCTTAAGAATAACCCCTATGAGGAATTCAACACCTACGGCCTTGAGTGGAATGAGAATGAATATATCTTCTATATTAACGGTGTTGAAACCTTCCGCACCGATTTCGGCGGCGTTAGCAAAAATGAAGAATATCTTATTCTTTCAGTCGAAATGAGAGGCGAAAACGGTATTCCGTCAGAAAGAGAGAATTCCCCGGCACCCGATTCCTTCTTTATTGTGGACTATGTAAAAGTCTGTCAATATAAAGATTTGATGCAGTAAATAAAGTTTAAACATACCAAGGAGATGAACCTATGAGCAAAACATCAACATTAAGCAAAACGAAACCTTCAAATGCAGTCAGACCCTTCGGCTGGGCAGATAAACTCGGATACGCAATGGGTGATATGGGTTGCGGCTTTTCCTTCCAGCTTGTTTCCACCTTTATGCAGCTGTTCTATATGCAGTATATCGGCGTTTCTGAAAATGCATATGCAATTATCATCATTCTCTCAAAAGCTTTTGATGCGGTTAATGATATTGTTATCGGTTACCTTGTTGATACCAAAAGAATCGGCAAAAAGAGCAAGTATATGCCCTGGATTATATGTGGCGGACTGATTCTTGTTGTGTTTAACGTTATGCTTTTTGCACCTGTTAAAAACCTTCCTTATGAAGGCAAATGTGCATGGTGCCTTGTTTCCTATTGCTTGTGGTCAATTGCATACACAATGGTTAATGTGCCTTACGGTTCGCTCCATTCCGTTATCACAAACGACCCCCAGCAGAAGGTTTCTCTTTCAACCTTCCGCAGTATAGGCGCTGCTTTACCTGCAATTGTCATTATGATGGTTCTGCCCAAAATTGTTTACAACAAAACAACGGATGCTTCGGGCGTTGAAATTGAAGTGCTTAAGGGCGAAACCCTGCTTCCTGTTTCTCTTGTTCTTTCGGTAATAGCCTTTGCCGTTCTTTGGGGCACAACAAAGCTCGTCAAAGAGCGTGTTGAGCATAAGTCCGAGGATAACGCAGTCGGCTTCAAAGCAATGATGTCTTCTGCAAAGTCATTCTTTACAAACCGAGCTATGGTGGGCGCAACGGTTGCGAGCGTTGCTTCGGTTGCTCTCTTTAACTCCACAATGGCACTCAACAATATGGTTTTTCAGTATTTCTTCAAGGATACCGGCAAAATCGCTGTTGCTATGATAGGCAGTTATGCGCCGATGATTCTGTTTATGATTTTTGTCGGCCCTCTCACAAAGAAGTTCGGCAAAAAGAACGTTATTGTTACCACAATGTTTGTCGGTGCTCTTTCCGGTCTTGCTTCACTTGTTGCTCCCATCACACCCGATGCGAAGGGTATGATTATCTATATTGTTTGCCTTATGGGTCTTAACCTCGGCAATGCTGTTTTCCAGATTTCCGTCTGGGCGATTGTTGCAGACTGCATTGAGGTCAGCTACAGAAAAACAGGAAAGAGCGAAGAAGGCTCACTTTATGCCCTCTATTCCTTCTTCCGTAAGCTTGCACAGGGCATCGGTCAGGCTGTTGTTGCCCTGGGTCTTTCGGCAATCGGTTTTGCTGAGGGCGAGGGAGCTGTTCAGCCTGCCGATTTCGGCAAAGACGTTAAATCACTTTATTTTATAGTTCTTGCCGTAGGCTCGCTTATTGCGTTCCTTGCAATGAAATTTATCTATAACATCGGCAAAAAAGAAGAACAGGAATTTATGAAATTGTCAAATTCTGCGAACGGAGAATAATAATGCGAAAAAGACAGATACATCTTGATTTTCATACTAACGGCACTCTGCCTGTTGGCAAAAGCTTTTCAAAAGAGCAGTTTCAGGCGGCTCTGAAGGCAGGTCACGTTGATTCAATAACGGTTTTTTCAAAATGCCACCACGGCTGGTCATACCATCCTACTGAGGCTAACGTAATGCACCCCGAGCTTGATTTTGACCTGCTTGGTGCACAGCTTGAAGCTTGCAAAGAAATCAACGTCAACGCTCCCGTTTATATTTCGGCAGGCTTTGACGAAAAGGACTATGTGAAACACCCCGAGTGGCGCTATAAACATTCACCCGATAAAGCAGACTGCGAAAAATACGAAAACGAAGTGCATTTCCATACCCTGTGCTTTAACACAGGCTATCTTGACGTGCTTTGCGCCCAGATTGAGGAGGTTATGCAGAAATATAACCCCTGCGGAATATTCCTTGATATTATTGCGGCAAGGGTCTGTTATTGCGACACCTGCGTTGCTGATATGAAAAAACTCGGAATGGATATCAGCAGCGAGGCTGACCGCCAAAGGTTTGCGGTTATGACCTTGAACAAGTATCTTGAAAAAACAAATGCCGCCGTCAGAAAATACAGCGACACCGCAACGATATTCCATAACAGCGGACACATTCCGAAAGGCGATTACGGCTTTATAGAAAGCAACACTCACCTTGAGCTTGAAAGCCTGCCTACAGGCGGCTGGGGTTATGACCATTTTCCGCTCTCTGCTGCTTACGTGCGTTCGCTCAAGAATACTGAATTTCTTGGTATGACAGGCAAATTCCACCACAGCTGGGGTGAATTCGGCGGCTTCAAGCATCCTAATGCTCTTATCTATGAAACTTCACTGAGCATTGCAAACGGTGCTGGCTGCTCAATCGGCGACCAGATGCATCCGCTTGGCGAAATGAATCCGGCAACTTATAATCTTATCGGCAAAGCATATTCACTTGTTGAAGAAAAAGAGCCGTGGATAAACGGTGCGGTCAACGTTGCGGATATTGCAGTGTTAAGCGAAGAATCTGTTACCGGCAGCAGGGATGCCTATGCGGATATCGGCGCAAACAGAATGCTGCTTGAAAACAGCTGTCTTTATAATTTTGTTGATGCAACGATGGATTTTTCACCGTATAAATTGCTTGTTTTGCCTGACGTTGCTCTTGAAGATGATGCACTTATTCAAAAAATCAAAGCTTACGTTGCAAACGGCGGCAAGGTTATTGCAAGCGGCAATGCGCTCGTAAAAGACGGCAAATTCTTCCTTGATGTCGGTGCTGAATTCAAGGGTAAAAACGAACTTTATCCGACCTATCTTGTTCCTTGCTATGAAACCGTAAACGGCGTAACCGAATACGTTATGCTTTGTGATTTCAACGGTTTTGAAGCAACTGACTGCGAAATTGTTGCCGGGATGCAGAACCCTTATTTCAACAGAACCGCAGAGCATTTCTGCTCACACGCACACACGCCCAATGACCCCACACAGTCATTTGCTGGTGCGGCAATAAAGGGCAACGTTGCTTATATCGGCTGGGATATCTTTACGGCTTATGCAAAGCACGGTCACCTTTGCTTCAAGGAACTTTTTACACATATTCTTGACAGAATGCTCGGCGGCGAAAAAACCGTTTATGCCGATATTCCCGACAGGGCGGTTGTTACCCTCACAAGGCAGGAGAAAGAAAAACGAAGCGTTGTTCATCTTCTTTTTGCTCACACAACAAACAGAGGCAGAAACACTGAGGTTATTGAGGATACCGTTCCGCTTTATAACGTCAGATGCGGTGTCAGATTTGCTGCAAAACCCTCTGCAATAAGACTTGCTCCCTCGGGCGAAGCGCTTGATTTTGAATATGCAGACGGCGTTGCAACCTTTGTTGTACCCAAGGTTGACATTCATCAGATGATTGAAATTAATGACTAATAAGAACGGCTTGCAAAGGTAAAAAACCGATGCAAGCCGTTTTGCTTATTTGTTTGTAATTGATTTAAGCTTTGCGATATCACGTTTCATAAAACTCGGAAAACCCCGTTTAAAACCGGGGTAAGTGAATTCAACCAGCACAGCGCCGTTAAAGCCGAGCGAGAGAAGCTTTTCAATAATTTCGTTCATATATTTCGGGTCATATTTCGGAAACTGCTCTCTGCGCATATCGAAAAATGAAACGTGAACGTTCTCAATGTACGGCATTGTGCGCTCAATGCGGTCAAGGTCATATTCCTTGCGGCGGTAACGTGACTGAAAATATGTTTTGAAACAGGCAGAGCCGATATCATCACGGATTTTCAAAAAAGCATCCGTGTTGTTATTATAGGTGTTGCCGTGGCATTCTGGGCACACAAGCAGACCGAAGCTTTCTGCAACGGCGCAAATTTTTCTTGCATCATCAAGCAGGTTTTCATAGGCTTCTATGCCTGTCTTTTCGCTGTCTTCGCTGCCGAGCCATACCCTTATTGACGCAGCACCCAGAGCATTTGCCGTTTCGCAAACACTCTGCCACTCGGCGGCGTTTTTGCTGCCGACCCGGTAATAACTGCCATAAGAGCAGATTTCAATGCCTGCCTTGTCGCACAGAGCTTTTGCGGCTTTTGCATCGTCAGCGTTTTTAACGTGGATATCTCCGCTCCATTCAATGCAATCAACACCTGCGGCAACGGCAATTTCAACTATTTTATCAAGCGATTTTATCTGCCTGAATGAGTTTGAAGTAAAACCGATTTTCATTTGATTAAAGAACGAAATTGCTTATGAGCCTGCAAACGTCATAAACGTTTGTGCCGCCTGTGAATTCAAAGCGAGCCTTGCCCATACCGCTTATCCAGAGTTCGAGCTCACTGTCAATATCAAAAACGCCCGAAGACTCAATTGAAAATGACTGAATTTTTGAGTAGGGGAAGGATGTGATATCCTTCTTTTTGCCTGTCAGACCCTCAACGCTGATAACGATGATTCTTTTATTTGTGAAAACAACACCGTCACGGATTGATTTGTAGCAATCAATAACTTCTTCGTTGTTTACAAGAATAGGGGTAAGCTCTTTTTCAAATCTGTCCTTTGTTGCCTTGAGCTTGATATATTCGGGATTCTGAAAATCAAACATAAAAACGCCTCCTTGAGTTTATATTTTTATTATAGCATTATATATGTAAAAATCAACTGCAATAAAAATTAATTTATTCATTTATTTTATTGCTATTGCCAAAACGGCGTGATATAATTATAATGTCATAATTTAGGATTAATATTTGTTATTTTCAGGAGGATGATTTTTTATGAAAATGTCGTTCCGCTGGTATGGCGAATCTGACCCGATTTCGCTTGAGTATATCCGCCAGATTCCCAATATGCACAGTATCGTCAGTGCAGTTTATGACGTTAAACCGGGCGAAGTTTGGCCTGAAGAAAGCATTGCAAAAATGAAGCAGCAGTGCGAAGCAAACGGTCTTGTTTTTGACGTTGTTGAGTCAATTCCCGTGCATGAGGATATCAAGCTCGGCAGGGGTGAAGTTGAGCATCTTATTGAAGTTTATTGCGAAAATATCCGCCGCTGCGCAAAGTACGGCGTTAAGTGCGTAACATATAATTTTATGCCTGTTTTTGACTGGACACGCACCCAGCTTGATAAAAAAGCTCCCGACGGCTCAACAAGCCTTGTTATGTATTGGGAGCAGATGAAGGGTCTTGACCCTCTTAAAGACGATATTCATCTGCCCGGCTGGGATTCAAGCTATACACAGGAAGAGGTCAGAGAGCTTATTTCGGCTTACGGCGAAATCGGCGAGGAAGGTCTTTGGGCTAACCTTGAAAGATTTCTCAAGGCGGTTGTTCCCGTTGCAGAGGAATGCGGCGTCAGAATGGCAATCCATCCCGATGACCCGCCTTATCCCATCTTCGGTCTGCCCAGAATCATCACCTGCGAAGAAAACCTTGACAGAATGCTTGCCATTGTTGATTCACCTGCAAACAGCCTTTGCCTTTGCACAGGCTCGCTCGGCTGCGCAGCTTCAAACGATACGGTTGCAATGGTTCGCAAATACAGCGCAATGGACAGAATTGCGTTTATGCATATGAGAAACGTGCTTATCCTGCCTGACGGCAGCTTTGAGGAGCAGGGTCATCTTTCTTCCTGCGGCAGCATTGATATGTATGAAGTCACAAAAGCTCTTGTTGTAACAGGCTTTGACGGCTACGTAAGACCCGATCACGGCAGAATGATTTGGGGTGTAACAGGCAAACCCCGTTACGGTCTTTATGACAGAGCACTCGGTGCAACTTATATTAACGGTCTTTTTGAGGCTTGTGAAAAAGCTCTTAAAAACTGATTGGAGGATTACAAAATGAATGCAATTTCAGAAAAAATTATGTCAATCGGCGTTGTGCCGGTTATTAAGCTTAATAACCCCGAGAGAGATTCCGTTGCGCTTGCAAAGGCTCTTGTTGAGGGCGGTGTGCCCGTTGCGGAGGTAACTTTCAGAGCAGCAGGTGCGGCAACCGCAATCAAGCTTATGAGCGAAAACGTGCCCGAAATGCTTGTGGGTGCTGGCACCGTGCTTTCAACATCACAGGTTGACGAAGCAATTGAAGCAGGCGCAAAGTTTATTGTTACTCCCGGCCTTGATGAAGAAATCGTCAAGTATTGCCAAAGCAAGAATATTCCGATTTACGCAGGCTGCACCACACCTACCGATTACCATACGGCATACAGGCTCGGTCTTGACGTGCTCAAATTTTTCCCTGCAGAGCAGTCGGGCGGTCTTGCAAAAATCAAGGCAATGAGCGCTCCTTTCCCGATGTTCAAGGTTATGCCTACAGGCGGCATCTCGCTCAAGAACCTTGGTGAATACCTTTCTTGTCCCGTTATTGCGGCTTGCGGCGGCTCATATATGGTAACCGCAGACCTCATTGATAATCAAAAATGGGACGAGATTATCGACCTTTGCAAAAAGTCGGTTGAAATTGTTAAGGAGGCAAGAGGATAATGGCAAAAGTAATAACTTTCGGCGAAATTATGCTTCGCCTTGCTCCTAACGGTTATTACCGTTTCTTTCAGAATGACCAGATGCAGGCAACTTTTGGCGGCGGCGAAGCAAACGTTTCTGTTTCACTTGCAAACTTCGGCCTGGATTCCGTTTACGTAACAAAGCTGCCCGAGCACGCAATCGGTCAGGCGGCTGTTGATTCGCTGCGTTATTTCGGCGTTGACACAAGCAAAATCGTCAGAGGCGGCGAAAGAGTTGGCATCTATTACCTTGAAAAGGGTGCTTCACAGAGAGGCTCCGTGTGCATTTATGACAGAGCGTACTCCGCTATTCAGATGGCTCAGCCCTCCGATTTTGATTGGGATAGCATTTTTGAGGGTGCTGACTGGTTCCATTTTACGGGCATCACTCCTGCTCTCGGCGCAAACCTTGTTGAAATCTGCAAGCAGGCTTGCATTGCTGCAAAGGCAAATGGCGTCAAGATTTCCTGCGACCTCAACTACAGAGGTAAACTCTGGACAAGAGCTGAAGCAAGAGAAGCCATGTCGGAGCTTTGCAAATACGATGCCGTTTGTATTTCAAACGAAGAAGACGCAAAAGACGTCTTCGGTATCGAGGCAGAAAACACAGATATATACGGCGGCAAGCTCAACAAAGACGGCTATAAATCCGTTGCAAAGCAGCTTGCCGATAAATTCGGCTTTGAAAAGGTTGCAATCACACTGCGTTCGTCAATTTCCGCTAACGATAACGACTGGGCTGCAATGCTTTATGACGGTGAGGATTATTATTTCTCAAAGGAGTATCATCTTCACATTGTTGACAGAGTAGGCGGCGGCGACAGCTTCGGCGCAGGTCTGATTTATGCTCTGCTCAGCGGCAAAGCATCGCAGGCGGCAATTGAGTTTGCGGTTGCTGCATCGGCGCTTAAGCATTCAATTGAGGGCGATTTCAACAGAGTCAGCGTCAAGGAAGTTGAAAAACTTGCAGGCGGCGACGGCTCGGGCAGAGTTCAGAGATAAAACAATAAAGAAGGGTATGATATTATGAAGTATGTGGGTATAGTATTACTTGCTGCTGTTGCGGTTATTCTGATTTTGCTTGCTGTTTCGGCAATCAGGGCTGTTTTGATTAAAGCAAAACCCAACACAAACAAGCCTGCGATTAACCCCACAAAAGATGAAGCGGACGACTATGCAAAAAAGCTTTCCGCAATGGTGCAGGTTCCCACCGTATCGCTTCGAGGCAACACAGACCTCACGCAGTTTTATAACCTGCACGAGGTTATGGAAAAGAATTTTCCTCTTGTTTTTTCAAAGCTTGAACGCACCGAAATTGAGGGAAATCTGCTTTTCCGCTGGGCAGGTAAGGACTCAAAAAGAAACGGCTTGCTCCTTATGGGACATCAGGACGTTGTAACTGCTGACGAACCCAACTGGGAAAAAGACCCGTTTTCGGGTGAAATTTCAGGCGGCAACATTCACGGCAGAGGAACAATGGACTGCAAGTCAACGGTTTTCTCTGAATTTCAGGCAATTGAAGAGCTGCTTGCAGAAGGTTTTGTGCCTCCCTGTGACGTTTATCTTGCAACAGCCGTTGACGAAGAAATTTCAGGTGACGGTGCACCCAAGCTTGTAAATTATCTTAAATCAAAAGGCGTTCACCTTGACGTAGCAATGGACGAAGGCGGTGCAATCCTTAAAGACCAGCTTCCCACAATGAAAGGCTGGTGCGCCGCAATCGGTATTCTTGAAAAGGGCTATATTGACCTTAAGGTTAAAGCCAAGGGCAAGGGCGGTCACTCATCAACCCCCAGAAGCAACACTCCGCTTGCAAGGCTCGCAAAGTTTGTTGCCGATGTTGAAAAAGATAAACCCTTCAAGGCTGAAATTTCAGGTCCCGTTTATGCAATGCTTGTTGAAGCAGCGCCGTATCTCGGTTTCCCTTTAAGAATGGTTCTGGGCAATATGTGGCTGTTCAAAGGTCTGCTCACAAAGGTTTTGCCCGTTGTTTCGCCTATGTGTAACGCTTTTGTTAAAACAACCTTCTGCTGCACAATGGCTGAGGGCTCACAAACACCTAACGTTATTCCTTCAGAGGCTTACGTTGTTTGCAACCTGCGCACTTCACCTCACCAGAACGTTGAGCAGTCACTTGCTGTTCTTAAGAAATATGCGGATAAATATGACCTGGAGTTTGAAATCATTCACGCAAGAAACGCTTCAAACTGCGTTGATTATAAAGGTGAAGAATTCGGCTACCTCAAAAAATGCCTTAATGAGTGTTATCCCGATGCAGGCGTAATTCCTTATCTTATGACAGGCGGAACAGACTGCCGCCATTACGAAGAAATTGCCGATAACTGCCTGCGCTTCTGCCCGATTAAAATGAGCAACGAGCAGCTTGCGGCAATGCACGCAGCCAACGAAAGCATCGGTGTTAGCGAAACCGCACATTGCGTAAAATTCTATAAGCACTACATAAAGAACCATAAATAAATACCGGCAAAAAAAAACACGGGGCTGTTCGTTTGAACAGTCCCGTTTTACCTTATATGATATAAGCTGCGATGCAATAGAAAATGTATGTTATTTCAGATGCCGCTATGGTTGCTTCTGACAGATAGTAATAATAATCTTCATTGGTCAGATTTTTAAACATCTGTTTAAGGTTATAGCTGATATCATCAAAACAGTTTTGTAATTCATATTTTATTACATTCAGATTTTCAGACAGAGAAGCTTTTGTTCCGTTGAAACGGTATTCTTTCATAAAATTGTTGTCAACATATATTTCAAAGCTACATCTTTTGTTACTGAACGGATTGTAAAATCCGAATACATATATTTTGTAATACTGTCCGTTTGAAAGCTTGATATGTATGGGATTGCTGTTGTCATAATCAAAGCTTTCGGTGCTTGAGTCTGCAAATGTTACTGTCAGTGTTTCGCCGTAGGGATATACAAAATCAGCATCGGTGCAATACATTTTGCAATCGTCAAAATAATTCTCAATGTTGCTGATTTCAATGTCTTTTATGTAATGAGAGATATCATAAACTGTTGCGCTTGAAGAAATGCGGTTGCCGAGAAAATCAATTGTTATTTTGTTGCTGCCTTCTTTAAATTCCTCGTCGATTGTTCCTTCGGTAATTCCGCCGCTGAAACTATATGTTTTTCCGCCTGTGAAGGTGATGGTTGCGTCGGCATAAGAGGTGAAATAGGTTTCGTTGTCAACAAGGTCTTTGTAAAACCAGAAATCACAGTCTTCAACCTGGTCATAATCGAACGAAATGTCCGTTATGGTTTCACCATAATAATCGGTGTAAATATAAACTTCAGTGAAAGAATTATAAACGTCAACCGTTAATTCATATTCACCTTTTTCAAGGTAATAAAGCCTTTGGATCAGATAATAATCATAAACTGCTTCTTTAAAGTTTTCCGCTCCCACGATTTCGGCATATATACTTGTGTGCGGTGTGCCGTAAGTCAGGCTGTAGTATCCGTCAGCTTCGGCGGTAAAAGTGTAGCTGACGTACAGGTCATATACGGAATCAAGTGCATTATCACTTTCCCAAACCGTGGTTCTGCCGGCTTCGATTGTTCCTCGATAGGTGTATTTTGCGTCAACGTCTTCTGCAGCGAATGAAAAAGCAGAGCAACCGAAAATTATCGATATTGTAAGTAAAACAGAAAAAACTTTTTTTGATTTCATTTTTAAACTCCTTTTTTGATTCTATGCTATCGCATAACTTTTTTCAGTCAAGTTGTTGTTTTGATGTCAATTACTTCTGTTAAACACTCAATTCAATCACCTCAGTGAAAGCAATATTTATATATATATGACAATAATTTTTGTTTGTCACGCAGAAAAAATGTTTTTAATTATAAATTCTCTGTTTTAAATAAAAAGGCAAAGTGATATTTGTATAAAATAACAAAAAGAGAAACCGTTAAACAGTTTCTCTTTTTGTTTATTTCATTTTAAATATGCCTCAAGCCTGTAAATCGGCATACCCTGTGAAGCAAAGCGATGCTCATATTCCGTTTCAATATTGCCTTCAAAATCGCTGTTGTGAAGGTCAAGCGAAACGTTTTTCAGGCTGAAACCGCAACCTGTGAGTTGCTCAATTGAATACTCAAAGAAGTGCATATTATCGGTCTTTTGGTGAATAACAGCACCGTCGTTAAGCAGCACCTTATAGCTTTTTAAAAAGCGCGGGTTAGTCAAACGGTGGTTTTCATAGGCTCTTTTGGGGTAAGGGCAGGAGAAATTGAGATAAATTCTTTCAATTGATTGCGGTCTGATATATTTTTCAAGGTATTCTGCACCGCAATGAAGAAATCTGAGGTTGGATATATTCTCTTTGAGTGCCGTTTCGCCTGCAATAACAACAACGTTTGAACATTTTTCAAGAGCAAGCACGTTAATATCCGGGTTTTGCTTTGCAAGCTCGCAGGCGAATCTGCCTTTGCCGCAGCCGATTTCAAGCACAACGGGATTACCGTTGCCGAAAAGCTTTTGAGTGTCGAGAAAATCCTTTTTTTCTATTGCAGTTAAAAAGTTACAATCATCGCTGACGAGCGTTATAACGTTGCTGCAGGCAGCAAGACGCTCTTCAAGATGCTTTTTTTTGCGCATTCTCATAATTAATCAGAATTTAAGTCCTTCTTCAATAAGGCTTTTGACTGTTTCAATAACCTTTTCTGTTTCTACCTTGAGGCTGACGCTCTTATCTCTTGTAACGATTTCGCAAACGCCTTCCTTGAGGTTTCTGGGGCTGACGATTACTCTGACAGGAACACCGAGAAGGTCAGCGTCAGAGAACATTGCGCCGGGGCGGATGTTTCTGTCGTCATAGATAACTTCCATTCTTTCGTCAAGCATCTGCTGATAAAGTGAGTCCGAAACGCCCTTGCATTCTTCGTCATCAGCTCTCAGGCAGCAAACCTGAACGTGCCAGGGAGCAATGCTCATCGGCCAGATGGGGCCGTATTCATCGTGGTGAGCTTCGCAAACCGATGCCGCAAGTCTGCCAACGCCGATGCCGTAGCAGCCCATAATGGGATACTGAAGGTTGCCTTCGCTGTCAAGGTACTGCATACCCATTGACTTTGTGTATTTTGTGCCGAGCTGGAAGATGTTACCAACTTCAATACCTCTTGAAATTGTGATGGCAGGCTTGCCGCATTTGGGGCAGATGCCACCTTCCTTGATTTTTGCAAGGTCGATATATTCAACGTCGCCGATATCACGGCTGATGCAAAGACCTGTGTAATGATGGTCAAGCTGATTTGCGCCGCAGGAAAGGTTATGGGTGTTTTTGAGAGAAGCATCAAAGAGAACGGTGAACTTTTCTCTGTCCATACCTACGGGGCCGATAAAGCCGGCAAACAGACCGCAATCCTCTGTGATAACTGCGGGGTGAACAGCTTCGCCGAGGTAGTTAGTGAGCTTTGTTTCGTTGATATCAAGGTCACCTCTGACAAAGATAACAACGTATTCGTCAGTCATATTCTTCTGGTAAACAACGGCCTTGCAGCTCTCTTCAAGAGGGGTCTTGAGGAAATTGCAGATATCCTCGATTGTGTGGATATCAGGTGTGTAAACAAGCTCAAGGGCTTTTGTTTCGCCGCTGATTTCGTTTTTGATGATGCTTTCTGCAGCTTCCATATTTGCTCTGTAATCGCATTCGGAGCAAACGGCAATTGAATCTTCACCAACAGGGGAGAGAAGCATATATTCGTGCGAAACGCTGCCACCCATCATACCGCTGTCTGATGCAACTGTGATAACCTCGGGAATACCTGCTCTTGCAAAAATGCGCTCATATGCCTTATAGCAGATATCATAATATCTTTCAAGGTCCTCCTGTGAAGTGTGGAAGGAATAAGCGTCTTTCATTGTGAATTCACGCACACGGATAAGGCCGCCTCTGGGTCTTGCTTCGTCACGGAATTTAGTCTGCACCTGATAAATCATAAAAGGATATCTGGTGTATGTGTTTGCATATTCGCGAACAAGCTGAACAGCGGCTTCTTCGTGAGTCATACCGAGAACCATCGGAGCATCGTTTCTGTCCTTGATTCTCATAAGCTCGCTGCCGATGCTTTCGTATCTGCCGCTTTCGCTCCAGAGGGAAGCAGGCATAACAACGGGAAACTGAACTTCCTGGCCGTCAATTGCGTCCATTTCTTCTCTGATTATGTTTTCAATTTTTCTTGTAATTCTTCTTAAAGGCATAAATGATGAATAAATGCCGTTTGCAACGCCCTTCATATAGCCGCCTCTGAGCATCAGAGCGTGGCTGTCGATGACGCAATCCGAGGGCTTTTCTTTGAATCTTTCGCCGCAGAGCTTATCAATTTTCATAGTGAGAACCTCTTTTTTTACCTAAATTTTAACACATAGCATTTTACACCATAGCTCATAAAAAGTCAATGGATAATAATTAAATAAGAGTATACATAAATATCTTAATCATTTGACAAAATTGCTCAAAAATGTTAAAATTTACTAAAGAGTACATTACGGAGGGTAAAAAATGGAAAAAAGGTTAAACGTTATTACCGGCGGCAAAGGCTACGTTGGCTTTGCGCTTGTAAAAGAACTTGAAGCACGGGGCGAAAAAATGCGCCTTCTGCTTCGCACTGACAGCCCTTATTTTGACGGCATAGACTGCGAAAAGTTTATGGGTGATATCACTGACCCCGAACAGCTTGAAAAGGCTTTTGAAGGAGCTGACACCGTTTATCACGTTGCAGGCATTGTTGATATAACCGGCACAAAAGATAAGCAGGTGTGGAACGTTAACTATGAAGGAACCAAAAACGTTGTTGCTGCCTGCAAAAAGTGCGGCGTAAAAACTCTTGTTTATTGCTCGTCTGTTGATGCAATTCCCACAAGCAACGTTATGAGCGTTATCAGAGAAGCGGAATCATTTGACCCCGATTTGCTTGAGGGTGCTTACGCCAAATCCAAAGCTTCGGCAACGCAGTATGTTCTTGACAGTGCGGGCGATGATTTAAAAGTCTGCGTTGTTCATCCGAGCTGCTGCATCGGTCCTTATGATAATAATAACACCTCAAGTGTCGGCACGATGCTCAATCTGTTTGTTAAAGGTCTTTTCCCTGTAACAATGAATTTTGGCGGTTATAACTTTGTTGACGTCAGAGACGTTGCAAAGGGTATGGTTGCCGCTGCGGAAAAAGGCGGAAACGGTGAGTGCTACATACTCAGCGGATATGCTCACACCCTTGATGAATTCATCAAAACCCTTGCTTATGTCTGTGATAAGAAGCCGCCCAAAATCAAGCTTCGCAAGAGTATGATTATGAGGCTTCTCCCTGAAATTGAAAAAGTTTTTGACGTTCTCAAGCTTCCGCCGCTTCTTAACGAATATTCAATCCGCAAGCTGTGCGAAAACTGCAATTTCACCTGTTTCAAAGCTAAAACAGAACTTGGCTATAACCCGATGACTCTTGAAGAATCATTGCGTGACACCATTAAATGGATGGAAGAAAGAGATATAGCTGAAGAACAGCGCAAGGAGCAGGAAGATACCTACGCCGAGTTTGCCAAGGATCTTGAGAAGCTTGAAAAGAAGATGAACAAGGAGCAAGAAAAGATTCAGAAAGAACAGGATAAGCTTCAGGAAAAATATAACAAGAAGCTTGAAAGAGTTGAAGAAAAAGCCAAGCGTGAGCTTGAAAAACTCAAAAAAGATTAAAAAAATGACCGGTACCGCTTTAAAACGGTATCGGTCATAGCTTTTACGTTTGATTATTTTTCGGCTTTTTTGCTGTCAAGAAAACCGTAAACAAGAGCTGCAAGCACGCCGCCGATAAGGGGAGCAACAATAAATACCCAAACGCAGCTGAGTGCATCACCGCCCATAAACAGAGCAGGGCCGAAGCTTCTGGCAGGGTTAACGGAAGTGCCTGTGAAATAGATGCCGAGAATGTGAACGAGTGTGAGTGTGAGACCGATAACGATGCCTGCAACGGAACCGTTTTCAACCTTTGAGGTTACGCCGAGAATGGCAAGAACAAAAACAAACGTAAGAATAACTTCAATAATCAGCGATTTGCCGATTGAGCCGAGATAAAGACCGTTTGTGCCAAGGCCCATTTCTTTGCCGATAACGCCCATAAGAGCAGCTGCGCCTGCGATAGCGCCTGCAAACTGGGCAACAACGTAGCCGATGAAATCAACAACGCTGAGCTTTTTGCTCACAAGCATTGCAATTGAAACGGCAGGGTTGATGTGGCAGCCCGAAACGTTGCCGATTGAATAAGCCATTGCTACAATAACAAGACCGAAAGCAAGGGCGGTCATAAAATAGGCTGCGTTGATTTCGTTTGTTTTGCAGCCTGTGACTGCGGCTGTGCCGCAGGCGAAAAATACAAGCACAAACGTGCCGATAAATTCCGCAACGTACTTTTTGACAGAACTCATAATTATGTTCCTCCTGTTTAAGATTTAATATAATTATACTATCGGGTAATCCGATTTTCAACCTTTTCGAAAATTTTATTTTAAATTAAAGATTTCTTCAACCGTCGGCATTGAGTTTTCCGCACCGAGTCGGCTGACAGCTATACTGCCTGCCTTGTTGCCCGTTATGCAGGCATCTTCGATGTCACCGCTTCTGACGTATTCAAGCGCAAGTGCGGCGGTGAAGCAATCGCCTGCGGCGGTTGTATCAACAACCTCGCTTTTGAAAGCAGAAAAGAATTTTAATTCTGTGCCGTCATAGAGCGAACATCCTCTTTCGCCGAGCTTAAGAACAATATATTTTGCCTTACTGCGCTCTTTGAGAATGGTTGATGCCTTGAGCACGGAAGCTTCATCGTCGGGCACAATTCCCGTCAGAGCCTTTGTTTCGCTCTCATTGGGCGAGAGAATTGTTGCACCCTGCATCTTTTCAAGAGCAAAATTCTTTGCAGGTCCGCAGTCAATAACCGTAGTTATTCCGTTTCTGATTGCGTGATTCACAACGGCGGTAACAACTTCTTCGCTCGTTTCAAACTGAACAAGAAGAAGCTGAATATCCGCATCAATTGCTTCAACTGCTTCATCGGGATTGATTTCTGCATTTGCACCTTCATAAACGATTATGCGGTTTTTGCCCTCGCCGTCAAGCAGAATTGCGGCAAGACCCGTTTGTGTGCCGTCTTTTGCAACGCCCGAAGCGTCAATGCCGTTTCTTTCAAGGTTTTCAATCAGCTTTCTGCCGTTTGCATCATCGGCAACCTTGCCAATCATCTTAACTTTTGCGCCGAGCTTTGCCAGAGCGGTTGCCTGATTTGCGCCTTTGCCGCCGTTGGCATAGCCGTAATCCGAGCCCACAATGTTTTCACCGCATTCGGGGATATGCGGTGCTTTCAGAATCAGATCCATATTTATGCTGCCTGCAACGGCAGCTTTTATGTTTTTATACATAATCAGCTCTCCAGATATGCTTTGAAATCGTTTGCAGCATCGGTCAGGGATTTATCCTTGAGGAAAAGTGAGCTTGTGCCCAAAACAAAAATATCTGCGCCGCATTTGCTCAGTTTACGTCCGTTTTCAAGACTTATGTTGCCGTCAACCTCAATCAGTTTTTCGCCGCAGTTCCATTCTTTTAAAAGGTTGCGTGCGTGAGTTACTTTAAGCTCTGCGCCTGCAAACATCTTCTGACCTGCAAAGCCGGGACTTACAGTCATAACAAGCAGCATATCAAAATAATCCGTCAGGTGGCGGACGTTTTCAACAGGTGTCTGCGGATTGATTGCAATACCTGCCTTGCAGCCTTTTGCTTTTATCATTTCAAGCGTTCTGTGAACGTGGATTTCGGATTCATAGTGGACGCACAGAATATCGTTTTCATCAAGATTCATACGGTCAATAAACCTTGAAGGTTCGTTTACCATCATATGAATATCAAGCGGAATATCCGTTATCTTTTTTATGGCGTTAATCAGGTCAAAGCCAAGAGTGATGTTCGGCACAAAAGCACCGTCCATAATGTCGATATGCAGATAATCGGTTCCTGCTTTTTCGAGCTCTCTGATTCCTGCTTCAAGGTTCATAAGGTCGGCACACATCAACGATGCCGAAATCAAATTTTTCATATTTATCAGCCTTTCGGTGCGCTTTAAGGCAGAATGTTGCCTGCCGCACGGTAGATTTCATACCACTCTTCACGGGTGAGCGTGATTTCGCTTGCCTTTATGCAATCTGCAAGGCGAGTGAGGTTGGTTGTGCCTGTAACAGGCTGCATTTTTGCGGGGTGACGCAGAATCCACGCAAAAGCGGTTGTTGTTTTTGAAACGCCGTATTTGTTGCCGATGTTTTCGAGCGTTTCATTGAGCTTCGGGAACTTTTCGTTGTTGATAAAGCAACCCTCAAAAAAGCCGTATTGCATCGGTGACCACGGCTGAACGGTGATTTTGTTGAGCCTGCAGTAATCAAGCACGCCGCCGTCTCTGTTGACTGCGGAATCGTTATACATATTAACGTTTATGCCTGCCTGAATCATCGGTGCGTGCATAATTGAAAACTGAAGCTGATTAACGCAAAGCGGCATATCAAGGCTTTTCTGCAGAAGCTCCATCTGATAAGGGTTCTGGTTTGAAACGCCGAAATGGCGAACCTTGCCTGTTGCTTTTAGTTCATCAAATGCTTTTGCAACCTCCTCGGGCTCCATGAGAGCGTCGGGACGGTGCAGAAGCAAAACGTCAATGTATTCCGTACCGAGTCTTTCGAGGCTGCCGTTAACGGAGTTTATGATGTGGTCATAAGAAAAATCAAATCTGCCCTGTCTTATGCCGCACTTTGTCTGAATAAAAATATTCTCTCGCATTGATGGGGTAATCGCTTTGCCGAAAACGCTCTCACTTTTGCCGCCGCCGTAAATATCGGCGTGGTCAAAGAAATTTGCGCCGTTTTCAAGAACGGTGTTAATAAAAGCACCAACCTCTTTTTCGCTCATATCGCTGATTCGCATACAGCCAACGGCAACCGTCGGCACGCTTAAGCCTGTTTTCCCGAGTTCAATGTTATACACGGTGCAGCCTCCCTGTTTGTGATTTGAATTTATTGATATAATGATATTCCATATTCTTCTTATTGTCAATAAAACCTGTTGCGTTTTCAGAATAAAAATGATAGTATTTTGTTATTGAATATCAGGAGGTTCAAGGTGAAAGAAAAAATCGACGCCAAAACAATAATCATATTTATTCTGATGGCTTGCACTGCCATCGGAATTACCGCTTCGGGTATATATAACAAGCAAAATTTTATTGAGATAATGCCGCTTTACGTTTCGCTTGTGATTGCGCTTTTGCAGTCAAAAGTGAACCGCTTTGCAAGCTTGCTCGGCAGTATGAATTCCATAGTTTATGCCGTTGTTTATTTCGGATTCAAAATCTACGGTGCGGCACTTTCCGCTTTGTTTTTTTCGTTCCCGATTCAGCTTATAACCTTTATCCGCTGGAACAAAAACAAAAGCGGCAATTCCACCGTTTTGCGCAAGCTCGGCGCACGCAAATTGGCTTTGCTTTCTGCAGGTTGCGTTATTTCATTGGCTGCACTCTGGATAATTCTTCCGCTTATCGGCTCTGACTACGTTTATCTTGACGGTGTAACCACTTTGCTCGGTATACTTATTTATTTTCTTACTATGTTTGCCTATATCGAATATCCGATTTTTATGGTGGTCAACGGCTTGCTCAACATTGCGCTCAATGCCCGGATGACAAGGGATAACCCGAGCGTTTTGCCACACCTGATATTTGCGGTTTATTCGCTTGTTTGCATTGTTTTTGCCGCATTTGAAGCAAGAAAGCTTTATGAAAGTCAGCAAAAAGAAAAAGCTGAAAGGGTGAATGGAAATGAAAATTGAAAGAATAGGCGATATCAAAACCGTTATGTCAAACCCCGACAGTCACCACGGTTATTTTGCGTGGCCTACGGTTGCGATTCTGCAGGACGGTAAAATTGCCGTCGGTGCATCGGGCTTCAGGCTTGAGCACGTTTGTCCTTTCGGTAAATCCGTTATAGCTTACAGCCGTGACGGCGGCGAAACATATACCTTGCCCGCACCCGTGATTGATACACCGCTTGATGACAGGGATACGGGCATATGTCCGTTTGGCGAAAGCGGAGTTATTGTCACCTCGTTCAACAATTCTGCCGAAATGCAGAGTGGATACAATCAGAATAACAAATACGTTCAAAGCTATATAGATACGATTACACCCGAGGATGAAGAAAAATATCTTGGCGCAACGTTTCGCATAAGCCGTGACTGCGGCTTGACTTTCGGCAAAATTCACCGTTCGCCCGTAACCTCACCCCACGGTCCGATTCAGCTTAAAGACGGCACCGTTTTATGGGCAGGCACAAGATTTGACGATGTTTTCGGCGGCGTAGAAATTCACCGCATGAATACCGAAAACGGAAAAACCGATTGTATCGGCAAAATAACCTGCGAAGACAAAAACGTTGTTCTCAACGAACCGAACCTTATTGAAATGCCCGACGGCAAGCTGATTTGCCACATCAGGGGCGAAAATTCAGAACTTTTTGACGGCGGAGAAGAAAGCCTGTTCACCGTTTATCAGAGCGTTTCTTATGACGGCGGCAAAACGTGGAGTGAACCCGTTATGCTTCTTGACAGAACGGGCGGAGCGCCGCCGCACCTTATTCTGCTTTCAACGGGAGAACTTGTTTCTGCTTACGGCAGACGTAAACCGCCTTACGGCATTATGGCTATGGTCAGCCTTGACGGCGGCGAAAGCTGGCAGACGGATATCCCGATTTGCGATAACCTTGCAACTGACGACCTTGGCTATCCCACAACCGTTGAGCTTGACGGGGGAGAACTGCTGACCGTTTTTTATGCCAACGACGGCGAGGATATGCCCTGCAGCATCAGACAGCAAAAATGGAGATTGCTTCGTTAAAAAGAGAAAGTGAAAACAGGAGATAATTATGCTTTTTGAAAAATCAGTTATTTCGGGCATTGAGGTTAAAAACAGAATAATCCGCAGTGCAACGCACGACGGCATTGCCGACAAAGACGGCGCACCCAACGAAAAGCTTATTGCAAAATACGAGCGCCTTGCAAAAGGCGGAGTCGGCTGCATAATCACAGGCTATGCGGCGGTCAGCAAAAACGGCGTTTCGCCTTATCCTGATATGCTCAAAATCTATGATGATGCCGTTATTGACAGGTTCAAGGCGCTTGCCGATGCCGTTCACAGCCACGGCACACCCGTTGTTTTGCAGCTTGCGCATTGCGGCAGACAGACCTCCTCAAAAAAGATAGGCGAGCAGAAGGTTGCGCCTTCAAACGTGCTTCACGCTTTTTATCCCGATAAGGCGAAGGAACTGACCGACGGCGAAATCAGAGAAATTATTAATGATTTTATTGAGGCGGCAATCAGAGCAGAAAAAGCAGGATTTGATGCCGTTCAGCTTCACGGCGGTCACGGCTATATTCTGCACGATTTTCTTTCGCCTTACGGCAACAGAAGAACCGATGCATGGGGCGGCAGTCTTGAAAAAAGATGTAAAGCGGTTGAACTTATCATTAAGGGAATCAAAGAAAAAACGAATCTGCCCGTGTGGATAAAACTCAGCGCAGACGATAACAGAAAAGGCGGTATGAACATTGCATCGTCTGTTAAAATCTGCAAACGTCTTGAAGCGGCAGGCTGCGATGCAATTGAGGTTTCCTGCGGCACCGTTCAGGACGGAATGAACACAATGCGCAGCAAGCTTTTGCCGATGGATGCCGTGTTCAAATACAGAGAACCGTGTGCATCTTTCCCGAACGTTCTCAAAAAAATTGCGCTCCCTGCGGCAAATCTTGTTAATCCGCTTATCAAACAGCCGTCACCGCTTGAAAACTTCAACGTTGAAAATGCAGCTTCAATCAAAAGGATCGTTTCAATCCCCGTTATTGTTGTTGGCGGTATTCATAAGGTTGAAAATATGCAAAGGATTCTTGAACTCGGTAAGGCTGATTTTGTTTCAATGTGCAGACCGTTTATCTGCGAGCCTGACCTTGTCAATAAACTTATGAACGGTCAGCAGCAGGCAAAGTGCATAATGTGTAACTACTGCGGATTGGTTATTGAAAAAGAAGCCACAAGATGCCTTTACGGCAAGGTGAAAATATAGTATAAAACATCAACTCCTCCGACGGATTACCGCCGAAGGAGTTGTTTGTTTATTTTGCAGAGTATGCTACAACGTTGGAGTAGGTTGTTTTGTGTTCGCCTGTATATTCACCGTCTTTGTCATACATTTTAAATGTGATTATCATCTTATCATCAAAGTATTCATAGGTTAATTTGATGGTTGTTTCTATGCCGTCTTTGTCGCGGTAAATTTCCTTTTCCAAAACACCATTCTGATTGTATTCGTAAGTGTATGTATCTATAGAATCTTCACTGTAACAGGTAGACCCAATAGCATTACCGTTTTTATCGTATTTGTATTCATATCTGTATATCTCACCGGATTCCCAATAAATGATTTTTTGGGAGAGATTACCGCTTTTATCATATATGTATTCATGTGTTTCAAATAATTCACCCCTGTTGTCGTAACTGAAATTCTTAATCAGTTTTCCGCTGTTATCATACTCATTTTTATATGTGTTTGTTGTGTAGTCTTCGTTATCATCATAACGAAAATCAACAGATATAATGTTACCGTGCTCATCATATGTGATTTTTTCGTTAGAGTAAATTTCTTTTTCACCATCTTCGTTATAAACAACAGAGGTTAAATTTTCAAACCCGAAATTATCAATAAGTGAGCCAGCGTCTTTATAGCCGATTGCCTTGGTCATATGAATATAAGCCTGTGCATAATCACCCTGCTCAATCAGTTTGTTTGCCTTGTTATAGTGATATGCAGGACCAAAAACTTTGATTGACAGCACAACCAAGGCGGCAATTACCGCAAGTATGCAGGGGATAATTACAACCGCTTTGTGAGATTTAATGAACCCCTTGATTTTGGTTGAACGGGTCGGCACTTTTACCGTTTCGCCGCAGTTTTCGCAAAAATGCTCAACGTAGCCGTCAACCTTTTTCTCCTGACCCTGTGCAAATTTGTGTCCCGTCGGCTTGATTGCCTGCGTTTCACTTGCTCCGCAAACCGTGCAGACGTGTGTCTGTGAGCCTTCTTCGGTGCAGGTTGCGAATTCGCTTATATTCCATTCGCCCCATGTGTGACCCGCAGGGGGAGTTGCTTCATCAACCGTTATGCCGCAAACCTTGCAGGTTGCCTTTCTTGTACCGCCCTCGGTGCAGGTGGGTTTTGTTTCTTCAATAACGTCGAAATCGTGGTCGGCAAGCGGCTTGAAATTATCTTTGTGCTCATAGCCGCACTCGCATTTGTGCAAAGTGTAGCCTTTTTCTTTGCAGGTCGGCGGAATTACGGTTTGCGTAAAAGTATGAACGTGTACGTTGTTGTTTTCCATTCTCAACACCTCAAAAATATGTTAGCATATTATCTGCATTTTTACAATATTATCTTATATTTTTAATTTATCAAACTTCAGCAAAAAATCATTTACATTCGCATTTTTTAATGATAAAATAAAATTATATCCCTTGCAACATTTTCAGTTTTGAGGAGAGAGAAAAATGAAAAATACTTTTAAAAGAGCATTTTCGGCTTTTATGGCGGTTGTTATTATGCTTGGCGGCTCTGTTTTTGCAACGGCAAACGAGCCTGTTGCTGCCGATAACAGCGGAATTATGTTTGCCACAAACGCAATCAACGGTCTGCTCAACGCCGTGTTTATGGGCTTCGGTGCGCTCTTTCCCAAAAGTTTTGATACGGTTGATGAATACTACGCAGGCGACAGAGCAGATTTCTATGAGGGTATGGACAAATTCCTTGATGCTCCTGCAGAGGGTGCAAGGTGGAATCTTGGCTTCGGCAAAGCAAGTATGGTGCCCGAAAATCTCAAAGACGGCTCAAAGGAATATTATACGGGCGGATATTTCACCCAGAAGATAAACGGTGTTTATGACGACCAGGGTGCAAATGCCGTTGCAATCAACGATAATTCGGGCAGAGGCACGGTTGTTATGGTTTCGGTTGACGGCATCGGCGTTTGCAATGACGACGTTCGCCAGATGCGTGCCGCCGCAGAAAAAAAGCTTGCAGAAAAAGGCATAAAGAGCGATATCGTTGCAATCAACATCAACAGCACTCATTGCCACACGGTTATTGATACGCAGGGCTTCGGTCTTGAGCCGCTTATTCTTACGGTTTTCAGAAATCTCTTTTCGTTTCTTCCTTTCCTCAATCCGTCAAGAAGTATTGACGCTGAATTCCACGGTTGTATGATTAACGGTGCGGCTGATGCAATTGTTGAAGCTTATACCAATATGGAAAGCGGCGAGCTTTATTATTTTGAAACCGCAACCATCGGCAGAAGCGAAAGAAACAACAACTATATGGATGACGAATACGGTTATATCTTCAACAAGAGATATGATATGGAAGGTTATCAGCACGTTATTGCTTGCTTTAAATTTGTGCCCGATGCGGCTGATTCAAAGCCAACTGTGCTTGCAAACCTCGGCGCACACCCCACAACAATCGACAGAGCAACAAAGCTGCTTTCTGCCGATTTTCCGCATTACATTGAAGAAAAAGTCAATGCGGCAGGTATGAATTTTGCGTTCATTCAGGGCGCACAGTCGCCGATTTCCGTTGATAAAGGTGCTGTTCAGACTCGCGAAATTGTAGAAGAAATCAACGCTCAGATTGCTGCTGACCCGAGGGTAAAAGACTATGAAAGCGCAAAGAAGCTCGGCTATGAATTTGCAAGACTTATCCTTGAAGCACAGACAAAAGCAGAGCCCGTTGCGCCGTTAATCAACGTTAAAATGAGTGAGGTTACAATTCCTCTTGATTACGGTCTGCTCCAGCTCGGTGCGGTTTCAGGTCTGCTCGGAACAACAACGGTGCGTGACAGAAGCGCAAAGAGCGGTTATTCAATCATCAGCGAGGTCGGATATCTTGAATTCGGTACCGATATTGTGATGCTTACCGTTCCCGGTGAGCTTGTTCCCCAGCTTGTTTACGGCAACGTGGTTGATAAAACGCAGTCTTATCTCGGCAAGGATTGGGAGCTTGACTGCACGGCTGATATCGTCGGTGATGGCAAAACAGTTCTTGTTATGGGTCTTTGCAACGATGCAATCGGCTACATCGTGCCCGATAATGACTATGCTCCCTTTATTGCGGATTCTCTCTGGAACACCGATCTTGGCGAAAAGCTTTGGGGTAAGCCTCAAAGACATTATGAAGAAATGCTTTCAACAGGCAGCAATGCGGGCTCAACGGTTATGGGAGCGCTCAATGCCATTGTCAAAGAATATAATTAATTCTCACATTGGAGAAAAACTATGGAAGTCAGATACATAAAAGAAAACGAAGCGGCGGATTATCAGCGTGTTTCAGCCGCATCATTCATCTGGAAATTCAATGCCGAAGAAGACAGCACTGTTAAAACTCCCGTGCTTGCAGCCTTTGAAAACGGCAAACTTATTGCAGGCGCAGAAATTAAAGAATTTAAAACCAATTATTGCGGCAGTCAGTTCGACATTGTTGTTGTTGACGGTGTGTGCAGTCAGCCTGAATACCGCCGAACAGGCGGCGAGAGAGCAATTTTTGACGAGGTTGCAGCTCTTGCCGAAGAAAACGGCTGGGTGCTCGGCTTTCTTCATCCGTTTTCAATCTCATATTATGAAAAATTCGGCTATGCAAACCTTAACCGCAGCTTTTCCGTAAGAGTGCCGTTTGAAAACCTCAAGCACATTCCGAGATGCAACGACGTTACTCTTTACACGGGTGAGCAGTTTGATGAGCTTTGCGAGCTTCACGCAAAATGTGCCCTCAAAGAAAACCTTGTTTGTGAGCGTAATAATAAAAAAGATTTTTGTTCAACACCTTATGAAAGTGCTGATTACACTTATATAAGACGTGATGCAAACGGTGTGGCTGACGGATACGTTCGTTTTACGGTCAGCAGACCGAACGAGGTGGCTGTCAGCGAATTGTTCGTTCTTTCACCCGAAGCTCTTTATGCTTTAATCGGATTTTTGCGAAACTATGACGGCATTGCAAAAACCCTTGTTGTCGGCGGTCAGTATCAGGGTTCACCCTTCGCCTGCCTTGCAGACAGAATTGACAAGGCGACCTATGAGCAGGGCGGCACTGTTGCAGGCAGGATTTATAATATGAAAAAACTGCTTGAAAGCAACGTTTACCCCAAGGAACGCGGCAAATTCCGCCTTTTAAGTCTTGATGTACTTGAGCGCAACTCAGGTATTTTTGAGGTTGAATATGAAAACGGCAAAGCAGTTGTCACGCACACCGAGGGAGGAGAATATGATATTTCTCTGACTGCAGCAGCTGCAGCAAGGCTGATGCTTGCAGGCGAGGGTCATACGGCTCAAACTGCAGTTTATATTGACGGCGTAAAAATCAACGGAAATGCAGATGATTTCTTCAGAGCTTTTCCTCACCGCCCCACAAAATATACGGAAAACAACCGTTAAATTCAAAAAAACAACCGCTTCATCATCACGGTGAAGCGGCTTTTTTGCGCTTAGACAGCACAAATAAAATATTCGGTTATGGTTTCGGGGGATTCCTTCATTCCGTTATCAACCCACCACCTGACTGTTTCAACAAACGTTGATGCTATCAGCTTAATGCGAAAATCTGAAGGCAGTTTGCTGTTTTTATCTGCATTAAAAGTCGGCAACTGATTTTCGATAAGCTTACAGAGGTTTGCTTTGAAATATTGCAGAAAAAGCTCGTTGTTTCTGCCGGCCAGCAGGTCAAGAATTTTATTGTCGTTTTTGCTCAAATGCCTGAAAAGATGCAGAAAAACGGATTCGGGAGCGTCGCAGTTAAAAATGTGCCTGTGGTCTGAATGTTCATTACTCATCGAGTCAAAAATATGGCAGAATAATTCTTCGCATAGCTCTTTGAGCAAAAAATCCTTTGTTTCAAAGTGGGCGTAAAAAGTGGCCCTGCCAACGTCGGCTCGCTCAATAATTTCGCCAACGGTAATCTGACCGAAATTCTTTTCAGAAAGCAGGTCAGTGAATGCTCTGAAAATAGCTTCCCTTGTTTTTCTTTGCCTTCTGTCCATAAAGCCTCCATACAATTTTTTATATTTGTTCGGTATTGAATAACCTGACAGCATCATATATTGAAAACAGACGTTATTTTGTTATGATTATATTGAACATATTGTTCGATAATATATTTATTGTATCATAAAATTATATTTCCGTCAACGGGAGGCACTTATGAAATCGGCAAAGAAAATTCTTATTGCATTTGTTCTCAATCTTGCATTTTCGGTTTTTGAGCTGGTAGGAGGCATATTTACGGGAAGTGTTGCCGTTATTTCCGATGCCGTTCACGATTTCGGCGATGCCGTCAGCATCGGTATATCGTTTTTTCTTGAAAAAATCAGCAAAAAGGAACCTGATGAAAAATATACCTACGGTTATGCCAGGTATTCCGTTATCGGCAGTGTGATAACAACCTTTATTCTTTTGTTCGGCTCGGTTGCGGTTATTTTTAATGCTGTTAACAGAATTATCAATCCGGCAATGATTAATTATAACGGCGTGATAGTTTTTGCTGTTGTCGGCGTATGCGTCAACTTTGTTGCCGCTTATTTCACCCGTGACGGCGATTCACTCAACAGCAAGGCTGTTAACCTGCATATGCTTGAAGACGTGCTGGGTTGGGCGGTTGTTCTTATCGGTGCGGTTGTTATGAAGTTCACCGGATTTTCGTTCATTGACCCGATTATGTCAATCGGCGTTTCGCTGTTTATTCTTGTAAGTGCCGTTAAAAATTTGAAAACGGTTATTGATCTGTTTCTTGAAAAAACGCCTGCAGGTACGGATATCAATGAAATCAGAGAGCATATCTGCGCAATTGACGGCGTAACCGACGTTCATCATATTCATATCCGCAGCTTTGACGGCGTGAATAACTGCGCAACGATGCACGTTGTAACAAATTCAGATTTTGCCGTTGTTAAATCTCAGGTGCGTGAAGAATTGCGTGAACACGGTATCTGCCACGCAACGCTTGAGCTTGAAACGGAAAACGAGCAGTGCCAAGATGAAAAATGCTCCGTTGAATTTGAGCCGCACGCACATCATCACCACCATCACCATCATTAAAAAAACCGCTTCATCGTCACGGTGAAGCGGTTTTTATGATTACGTTTCAATCTGAATATCATACTTGCCGTCAATCAGAATAACGTTAAGTCCGTTCTTTTCGGCGTTTTTACTGTAATAAGCATTGCTTTCAATAAGCTCATCGGGTGTACATTCGCTGAACAGCCGTTTTTCAATAACGTTTTCATATCTGATTATATCGTCAAAATGTCCGGTTATATATTCTTCGCTCATCACAAGGCAGTAATATCTGATATGCTCAAGGTATTCCTCGCTGAAATCCTTATACCAATCAAAGGGCACGTAGCAGCCTTCAATAGTCAGATTCTGCTTGTTTTCAACGGCGGTTTTTATCATTTCACAGGCAATCGGCCACAGGTAAGTGGTCAGCTGCTCATCGTCGCTCAAAGGCGTCAGTTTTGTGTTGCCGCTTCTAATAAGACCCATTTTAAGGTGGTCAAGCGACAGATAGGGAAATTTGTGCCTTTCAAGCAGCTTTTGTGCAAGAGCCGTTTTGCCGGTGTGGGAAGCTCCTGTGATAATAATAATCATAGTTAAATCCTCATCTGAAACATTCAATAACGTCTGAACCAGCTCTGACAAAGGCAATGAATTCGTCAATCTCTGCGGTGATTTCATACGTACCCTTGGTGTAAGTGTTCATATCCTTTGTGAGAATCCATTCTCCGTCGGGAATATAAACGGTTTTAACTGTCTGACCCTGCTCAACAATGGGGGCAAAAATAATATCATCGCCGAACATATACTGAGTTTCGAGTGTGTAGCATATTTCGTCGTCGGGATATTCAAAAAACATCGGGCGCATAATGGGATAGCCTTTTTCGCTTGCAACGTCGGATTTCTTGAGAATATATGGCTTGAGCTTTTCTCGGATGAAGATGAGGTTTTTGAGAATTTCGAAGTTTTCTTCGCCGAAGCTCCAGATTTCGTTGGGGTCGCCGCTCGGCTCGATAAGACCGGGTGTTGGCTCAAAATGGCGTATTCTTGAGCCGTGCAGCCTCATAACGGGGCTGAAAAGACCGAACTGGAACCAGCGTGCAATCAGCTCTTTGAAATAATCGCTTCTGATATCTGCGCCGTAAAAGCCGCCGATGTCCGTGTTCCACCACGGAATGCCGCACATTGCTATGTTAAGGCCGGCTTTGACCTGGCAGGCAAGGCTTTCAAAGGTGGATTCAATATCGCCTGACCAAACAAGCGAGCCGAATTTCTGGCTGCCGAGATAGGCGCAGCGTGTGAGCGTGATGATATCATCTCTGCCGATTGATTTGAAACCGTCATACGCCATTTTTGAATAGTAATAGGGATAAAGCAGCGCAACCATATCGCCTTTGCCGGCATACCAAATAAGGTTATCAAAATGCTCGGGGTGAATTTCAGGCTCGGCCTCATCAAACCACAGAGCATCAACGCCGTTGTCTATGTAGTTTTCTTTCAGCTTGCTCCAGACAAAATCCCTTGTGGCAGGGTTGGTTACGTCAATTTCATTCTGCCAGCCGTAAAAATCAAAAACTCTGTCAGGACCCCTTGTTGTTCTCATCAGCATATTGCTGTTTCGCATATGCCAATAGTTCTCGCTGAATTGGTTGATAGTCGGCCACATTGAAACAACAAGCCTTGTACCCATTGAATGAAGCTCGTCTGTCATCGCTTTAACGTCGGGCCAGTATTTGGGGTCAAATTTATATTCACCCTGCTCTGTCCAATGGAAATAGTCGGCTATGATAACAGAGAGGGGAATGCCGAGCTCTTTATATTTTCTTGCAACAGAGAGCAGTTCTTCCTGTGTTTCATAGCGGAGCCTGCACTGCCAGAAGCCTGCCGCCCATTCGGGCATTTTGGGCGCATAACCCGTTAAATCGGCAAGCGTTGTGCAGACCTCTTTGGGCGTGCCTGCTATAACAACAAAGTCCATAAATCTGCAGCAGTCGCAGCTCCAACGGGTTCGGTTGTTTGAAAGCTCGCAAAGACCTGTTGAGGGGTTGTTCCAGATAAAACCGTAGCCAAGTGAGGAATAAACGTATGGTATGGTACATTTTGCGTTAACGTTGCGGATATCAATTGATGAGCCCTTGAGGTCAAAATCATTATCCCAGCTGTGACCCAAGCCAAAGAAATGCTCGTTTTTGTTTGGTTCAAACATTACTCTTGCCGACCAAAGACCGCTGCCCTTGTTATCAAAATGCCTGTAGTTGCTTTTGAAGGTCAACTCTGGCTTTTCTTCAATTATTACTTTGCCGTTCTTATAAAACGTCAGCTTGCCGTTCGGCTCAAGCTTTACTTTAAGTGTGCCGTTTGTGAGGGTAACGTAATTATCCGATTCCTCAATAACCGCATCACATTCTTGTGGCATAAGGGTGTAGTTTTCGTCAATAACCCTGCAATCGGGAAAAGACTGAAAACGGATTGCGTTTTTGCCGCAGGGGGTTATGCGGATAAGCTCGGTGTAGCGCATTAGAAGCAGCTCGTTTTTGTTGATTGTAACATTATTCATTTGTTATCTCCTCAGTTGGGTTGATATAAAAATTATAGCATATCTGCGGCAAAAAACAATCCGTAATTTAGCTTTTCGCAGAATGAACAATATTGGGTGCAGTTGTATAATTATACTTTTTAATCTTGAAAAGAAATTTTGTGTGTAATATAATTTTAATGTAAATACAGTGTAAAACGGAGGCTTTTTATGAACGCAAAATATCCCAATCTTTTGTCGCCCGGTAAAATCGGAAAGGTTGAGCTTCGCAACAAAACCGTTATGGCGGCAATGGGTATGAGCCAGAGCGAAAACGGTTTTGTCAACAAGGCGGTAATTAACCACTATGCAGAGCGTGCAAAGGGCGGTGTGGGTGCAATTATCGTTGAGGTTACCTGCGTTGATTCGCCTCTGGGTCTTAACACAAAAGGTATGCTCATTATTGATGACGATAAATATATACCCGGTATGGCTCAGCTTGCTGACGCTATCCACGAGGGAGGCTCCAAAGCATTCCTTCAGCTTTCACACACAGGTAGGGGCGCAAGAAGAAAAATCATCGGCGATCAGCCTGTCGGTCCGAGTGCCGTGCCGATGCCTTATTCATATATGATGGGTCTTGCCAACGAAACGCCCCGTGCACTTACAATCGAGGAAATCAAAGATATTGAAGAAAAATATGCTCAGGCGGCTTTGCGCGCTAAAAAAGCTGGCTTTGACGGCATTGAGCTTCACTCCGTCGGCTATTATCTCGGTCAGCAATTTCTTTCAAAAACCGCCAATATCCGCACAGATGAATACGGCGGAAGCCGTGAAAACAGGGTGCGTTTTCACCTTAACATAATCAAAAGAATCCGTGAGCTTTGCGGCGAAGATTTTGCAGTTATCGTGAAGCTTTCCGTTATTGAAATGGGCAAAGACGGCGGCATTTCAATGCTTGACGGTCTTTACTACTGTAAGGAGTTCCAAAAAGCCGGCGTTGATGCAATTGAGGTGCTTGCAGGTATCTGGTCAGGCGAGGCAGGCAAAAACCAGAAACCCGAATCTGCATACGCCGACTGTATGGCGGTTGCACTCTGCCTTGTTATGAAGCTTGGTCTGACTCTTACTGCAGGCAAAAAGAAAATAACTCTTATCGGCGGCGGCAGAGCTCAAAATCCCGTTGCTTCCGAAAAAGCTCTTAAATCGGGTCAGTGCGATTTGATTTTCATTGGTCACGGCTTGCTTGCACAGCCTGACCTTGTTAATCTTATTGATGAGGGCAGAGAGGATGAAATCCGCCCGTGCATCGGCTGCGGTCACTGCATCAATCACCAGCTTCAGCATGGCGAAAGAGCCGTTTGCTCGGGTAATGCAGTGCTCGCAAGAGGGGATAATGACCACACGATCATTCCTGCTGAAACCAAGAAAAAGGTTGTTGTTATCGGCGCAGGCGTTGCAGGTGTTGAAGCTGCAAGAATTGCGGCAATGCGAGGCCACACGGTTGATATTTATGATGCGGCAAATGAGGTTGGCGGTCAGATGAATCTTGCCTGCAAACCTCCCTTTAAACAGCATCTCGGGCTTATGAAGCCTTATCTTGAAAGGCAGCTTGAGCTTCACGGTGTCAATGTGCATCTCGGTAAAAAGATGACCAAAGAAGACGTGCTTGCGTTGAATCCTGATGCCGTGGTTTGTGCAACAGGTGTCAAAAACCTTACGCTCAACGTTAATGGTGCTGAAAGAGCGGTTAATGCAACCGAAATTCTTTCAGGCAAACAGAGCGGCAAAAACGTTGTTGTTATCGGCGGTGGCTCAATCGGTTGCGAAACTGCTGAATTCCTTGCCAAAAAGGGTAAGAAAGTGAGCATAATCGAAATGACGGATACCCTTGCAGGCAACACCGGTAAGACGGCGCAGACAATTCTTCTGGGTCACTTGAAAGGTAACGGCGTTAAGCTTCTGACTCAGTCAAGGGTTGAAAGAATAACCGAAACCGACGTTGTTTATAAAACAAAAGACGGCAAAACAAACACCGTCAAAGCAGATACGGTTGTGCTTGCCATAGGCAACAGACCCGAAACTTCGCTCTATGATTCACTCAAAGATGATGTTAAGGAAATCTATAACATAGGCGATTCCAACGGCGGCGGAATTATCCCCAATGCGGTTTACGACGGTTATACTGTTGGCAATATGATATAAAAATCACCCGTGCGGCTTAATCAGATCAGCTGCACGGGTCTGTTTTTGTTATGCAAATATACTTGTAAAGAAATTATACACCACTGAAAGCGCATTGAATACAGTTCCGGCAATTCTCAATGATGCCGTGAAAAATGAAGGTATTTCAATATCAATGCCGTTTGTAACGATAACGGGAGTAACGGTTTTGCCGAGTTCAAGCTCATAAAGCTTATCAAGAACCTTTTGAGCGATAATTTCGTTGCCCTTTGCGCTCGGGTGAATTTCGTCATCGGCATAGTTTGCCATATCGTCACCCAGAGCCGAACCCACGTCAACAATAACAATTTCACCCGGGTGCTCGGCATTATAGCGTTCAATTGCGGCGTTTATTCTGTCCGCACCCTCCTGGTAAGGAGCTCTCAGATAACCCGATTGAGGGTTATAAAGCGTTTGCATAAGAATAACCGCATCTGCGTTGTGGGAATTGATAATGTCCACTATCTCGCATAAATTTGTGTAGAAGCCTTCAGCGATTCTGTCATACTCACTGTGGTCGCCGAGTACGATGGAGTCAAACATAAGACCGATAAGGTTACTCATAAGAAAATCATTGCCGCCGATTGAAATGCTGATGATATCCGCTTTTTTCAGGTCGGCAATTACCGTTTCATTTTTAAGGCGGTTTATGAGGTTTGCCGTTGTATGCCCCGGAACGGAGTGGTTGGCGTAGTCATATCCGTTGGTGTCGGCAACGATTTTTCCGTAGCAGGCTTCTTTTGAATTGGAAATGCCTGAGCCGTATGCTATTGAATCACCGAGAATAAGATAAAACGGTTTTTCATCTTCAGCAAATGCGCTGATGCTGAACGAGCATAATATGAGCGCAAAGCTTAATATAATTGCAATTATTTTTTTCATTTTAATTCTCCTTTCTCTTTTCTTTAATTTAACATTTTTGCTGTTTTTAGTCAATGGTTTCTTTTTAATGGACTGAACAGTTGAGAATGATATTAGCTAAATTTAAACATTAAACGGAATAATTCTGTATTGAAAGAAACCCGGATTGATTATATAATTGATTTGTAAACTGAAAACGAGGTGTTACGATGAAAAAAAGAATGTTAAAAGTTATCTCTTTTATACTTGTGATTTTTCTTTTGACGGGTAATACAGCCTTTGCCACGAGCGGCGACATTGACCCTGCAATCATTGCCGAAACCCGTGAAATCGCAGTTCAGATTGAAAGCGAAGGTATTGTACTTCTTAAAAATGAGGATAATTTTTTGCCGCTAAACGGCGAAAGAAAAGTTAATATCTTCGGCGCAGGCTCGGTTTGTCCCTTCTTTGGCGGTGCAGGCTCGGGCGCAATCACAACCGATGACCCCGTAACCCTCTATGAAGCATTCGAAGCAGAAGGCATTGTGTATAACGCTGACCTTCGTGCGCTTTATGAAAAGCATTGCCTTTCCAACGAGCTGCCGAAAACAGATAACACAGTTATCAACAACCTTCTTCAGGTGCTTCTTGCTAAAAACACTCTTGAAGAAATGAATCCCAAGTATCTGACCGATGAGCTTCTTGACGACGCCGTTGCATTCTCTGACACGGCAATTATCGTTATCAGCCGCACAAGCGCCGAGGGCACTGACCACACGGTTGAAACGCTCAGCATTTCAGACGATGAAAAGGCTATGATTGATAAGGTAACAACTGCATTTGAAAACGTTGTTGTGCTTTTCAACATCGGCAACGTTATGGAAATGGGCTGGATTGACGAATATGAAAGCATCAAAGCGGCGGCAATTATATGGATACCCGGTGAATTCGGTATGACCGCCGTGCCGCAGATGCTTAACGGCAAAGTTA
This sequence comes from Acutalibacteraceae bacterium, assembly GCA_045536245.1. Taxonomy (GTDB): domain Bacteria; phylum Bacillota; class Clostridia; order Oscillospirales; family Acutalibacteraceae; genus CAG-177. Next base: position 45,557 of record JAZSNE010000006.1, read on the forward strand.
ATCCTTCCGGCAAACTTACAGACACGATTGCATACAGCATTGAGGACCACCCTTCGAGCGTTTGCTTCGGCAGTAACGAATATAACGGCGGCAAGAATTTTGTTGAATATTATGAGGGTATTTATATCGGCTACCGCTATTTTGAAACCTTCGCAAAAGATAAGGTGCAGTATCCTTTTGGCTACGGTCTTTCATACACAAGCTTTGAAAAAGAGGTTGTTTCAACCGATTTCAATGCAGACGCAATAACCGTTGATGTTAAGGTTACAAACACAGGCAACAGAGCCGGCAAAGAGGTTGTGCAGCTTTATTACAGTGCACCTTACACCGAGGGCGGCATTGAAAAGAGCGCAATCTGCCTGGGCGGTTTTGCCAAAACGGAAATGCTTGAACCGGGCAGCAGCGAAATTCTGACTGTTACGTTCAAAACAGACGATATGGCTTCGTATGATTATAAAACCAATGAAGCCTGGGTGCTTGAAGAAGGCACATATAAAATCATTGTTGCCGACAATGTAAGAGAGCATTATGCAACATACGATTATGAGGTTGCCGAAACAAAGGTTATCAAAAACGACCCCGTAACAGGTACGGAAATCGAAAACTTGTTTGAAGACGTTTACAGCGGCTATGAGATTATGTCCAGAGCCGATGTTGAAGGCACATACCCCGAGCTTCGTGAACTCAATAAAAAAGATTATCTGATTGACGTTGACAAAGTTCCGGAGCCTGTAACAGAGGGTGAAGCACCCAAGATGGGTGTCAGATATGATAAAACCATAACTTTGCAGGACGTTGCAAAAGACGAAACTCTTTGGGATGCTTTCCTTGACCAGCTCACTCTTGAAGAGATGACAATGCTCGTTATTAACGGCGGCTACGAAACCCACGGCGTTGAGCGTCTGGGTATTCCTCATACAATGGATAACGACGGCCCTTCAAGCGTTAAGGGCAGAAACGGTCTTGTTTATACAGACAGCGGCACAGCTTATCCTTGCGCAACGGCAATCGGCTGCACGTGGAACACTGACCTTGCTTATAAAATGGGTGAGGGAGCAGGCAAGGAAGCTGCAGATATGGGAACTGACACCTGGTATGCTCCGGGCGCAAACATTCACCGCAATCCCAGAGGCGGCAGAAACTTTGAATATTTCTCAGAAGACCCGATTATCTCGGGCATTATGGCTGCCGAAATAATCAAGGGTGCAAATTCTCAAAACCTTGTAACCACAATAAAGCACTTTGCTCTCAACGACCAGGAGTCACACCGCAACGGTATTTTCACCTGGTGTGACGAGCAGACGATGCGCGAAATATATCTCAAGGCATTCGAGATTCCCGTTAAAGAAGGAACGCCCAAGGGCATTATGTCGGCTTATAACCGAATCGGCACGAAATGGTGCGGCTCAAGCTCCGCCCTTCTCAAAGATTTGCTTCGTGAAGAATGGGGCTTTGAAGGCTTCGTTGTTTCAGACTATTCTTCAAATTTCACCGGCAGCGGATATATGAGCCCCGTTCTTGCAGTTTATAACGGCAATGATACCATTCTTTCGGGTATGTGGGCTCTGCAGGTTGTTCAGCATAAGGCAGCGGTCAAGCTTGCTTATGCCAAAGACCCCGTAGGCTTCGGCACGGCTCTGCGTGAAGCCTGCAAAAATCTTTGCATAATGAAGATGGAAACCAAGGCATTTAAAAACCCTGAAATCACCTATGATTCTTCACTCATCGGCTCTCTTGATACCCTCGATGACTGGACTTTTGAATTCCCTTACGTTTTCACTTTTGTCAGATTCTTATTCAATAATATTTTGAATATCATAATCTATGCTTTCAGATTTATACTCTGATCCGTAAACGGCGAACGCCCCGACCTTTTCAACTGGTCGGGGCGGGTTTTATGTTAAACTCGGATAATTTTTAGCGAATTTTTCATTCCAGACGGTTTCTATGCCTTCTCTCCATTCAAGAGCCTTCTCTTTCATCTCGCTGCAAAGCTCGGGCAACTCGGCGGCAAGGTTATGCTTTTCGCCCGGGTCAGTTTCAAGGTCGGCAAGAAAAACCTCAGCTCTTTGCTCCTCGCCCTCAACAAGCTGACCGTTGAGCACAAGCTTATATCTGCCCTTTCTTGCGGCGGTCTGACCCTCCATTTCCCAGAAAAGATAATCGTGCTCGGCTTTGTCCGTGCCGTCAATCATCGGCACAAGGCTCATTCCGTCAAGCTCATATTCCTCGGGGTTGCCTCCGCAAAGCTCAAGCAGGGTGGGGAAGATATCCGTTGAAATGTGCGGTGCATCTTCAACTGCATTGTTTGTGTGAGTGTACCAGCTCAGAATTGCGGGTATTCTTATTCCGCCCTCAAACAGGCTGAATTTATGCCCGCTTAAAATGCCTGCCGCTCCGCCGTAATAATAATCCTGCGTGCCGTCAAGCCAGTTGCGTGATTCTCTGGAAGGTCCGTTGTCGCTCTGAAAATATATTATTGTGTTTTCAAGCAGACCCTGACGCTCAAGCTCGTTACGGATTTCACCCACGCCGTCATCAACTGCGCTTATCATCGCAGCCATAATCTGCCTGTCTTTTGAAAGGTAAGGGAAACGTTTTATGTATTTTTCGGGTGCGTGCATGGGGTAGTGCGGTGCGTTGTATGCAACGTAGAGCATAAACGGTTCGTCCCTGTGCCTGCGTATAAAATCAACGCTTTTTCTTGTTATGCGTTCGGTCAGGTATTCGCCGTTTTCAAAAACCTCTTCGTCATTTTCCCAAAGGTCGTGCGTCGGGTCTGTGTTTCCGTCAGCCATTCCCCAATAGAAAATATGCGAATAATAATCCACGCAGCCTGCAAGGAAGCCCGAAAACTCATCAAATCCGTTTGCATTGGGGCGGCATTCGTCTTTAAGACCGAGATGCCATTTGCCCATAATGCCTGTTTTGTAGCCAAGCTTTTTGAGCGCCGTTGCAATGGTCGGCACTTCGGGAGTCAGCCCCGAAGCTCTGCGGTGGCCTGCAAGGATAGCTCTCACGCCTGCGTTGCCGGGATATCTGCCCGTGAGCAATGATGCTCTTGAGGGCGAGCAAACAGGGGAAGCGGAATACATTGAGGCAAAACGGATTCCGTCATTCGCTACCGCATCTATGTTGGGCGTTTTAAAATCCGTTGCGCCCATACAGCTTAAATCGCCGTATCCCTGGTCATCTGTCATTATTATAATTACGTTAGGTTTTTTCATACTGCACCTCCGCTGTGTTCTGTATTATTCTATCATAGATATCTTGACGGCACAACATTCAATATTACGCAGTTATGTTTGCTTTTATCCTGAAAAACCGCAGCAACAAACAAATGTGTAAGCTTTAATTGCTTTTTTGAAGTAGTTATATGTAAAAAATATACATAAGAACAGTTTTATTGCGTTGCAATTTATTTGCTTTTGTGATAAAATGAATAAAAATAATGTGTGAGGAGATTGAAAAATGGCAAAATTAACTAAAACGGCAAAACCCGAAAGTGTTTTGCTGACTGATTCAGGCAAACATATAACCAGATTTGAATATATCTGTATTATGCTTGCCAGAATAGGCGGTCAGTTCGGTACAACTCTTACCGGTACTCTTGCCGCAGCATTTCTGCACGAGCTTTATTTCGGCCCGGTTGGTGTCGGCTCGGATGAGATAGCGGATATTCTTGCTTTGCAAACTACTCTGACAACCGTTTGCAGCATTCTTTTTGGAATTATTGCAGGTGTTATTGTTCAGAAATGGAAGAGCCGTTGGGGCAGATACCGCCAATGGTACATAATTTGTCTTATTCCGACGTTTGTTCTCACCGTTCTTTTTTTCTACGTGCCTCAGGGTTGGTCGGTTCAGAATATGATTTTGTTCCGTTACGGCGTTGTTTGCTGCCAGACCGTGTTTAATATTTTTAATAACCTTGGTCAGAACGTTGTTCAGGTTATTTCACCTGACCATAAAGAAAAAAAGACTGTTGCCACAATCTGGCAGTTGTCATATTATCTCGGCTACGGCGGAGCATACCTTGCAACATTTGTTTACGGTCTTTTCAGCGATAATAAGAACCGGATGTATATGATTCTTGCAGTTGTTGCAGCAACAGTTACTTTGTTCGGCAACCTTATGTGCGGCCTTTTCTGCAAAGAGAGAATTGAGTTGCCCAAGAAAGAAAAGATTAAAATTTCCAAATCAATATTCACCTTGTTTAAAGACAGGAATTATCTCGCATACCATTTGATTCAGTGGTCGGGCACTCTTGCTATGCTCGGCAAAATGTCCACCTATCTTGCGGCAATTACGGTTGGGTCATCAAAGAACCTTCTTCTCACGCTTCCCACCGCCGTCGGCACAGTTGTGGGCAACGTTATTACCACCAAGCTATCAAAAAAACACGAGCCCACAAAGCTTCTTAAATTATGCGGACCTTATTCAATGATTTCTGCAGGCGTACTTTTTGCTATTTGTTTTGTTGAGGCGCAGTTCGGCATCATCTTTTTTGAAGGCTGGAACAGCATATTCTTCTATGCGTTCTATTTTATTTTCGGTATAGGTATCGGTATTCAGGAGCTTTCGACTTCTCACTTCAACGTTGAGTTTTATGATTACCTTGAATGGAAAACGGGCGAGAGAATGGAAGCTATTCAAGGCATTGTTCCCGGCTGGATTCAGACAGGTCTTAACTATCTTAAAGACCTCTTGATTCCCTTTATGATTGCGTGGGTAGGCTATCAGTCCTCCGTTGAAGGTGACCTTGTTGCCACAATGAGGGCAGAACCTACGTATCTTAAAACCTGTCTGTGGCTCCTTGCTTTCCTTCTTTTTGGCTACGCTCTTTGCAACGTTATCAAATCAATTGTTCTTAAAACAATGTATGATGTTGAAGGTGAAAAGAAAGAGCAGATGTACCGTGAGCTTGAGGCTATTAGAGAAGAACGCCACAAGGAAAACGAAGAAATCGAAGCCGCCAAAAATTAAAAACAGCATATAAAATCAGGACCTTCCTTAAGGAGGGTCCTGATTACTTTTAACGGTGAATTATACTATCAAGTGCAACAGTTTAACAAAATAAAGTAACTCATATAAATCCATGGTATAATGTGATTGCTACAAAACAAAAACCAAGGAGGATTCATATGAGTTATACACATCTTACCATAGAAGAACGTTGTTGTCTACGGGAATATTATGTAAAAGGATACAGTTATCGAAAAATAGCAAAGTTAATAGGAAGAAGTGTGAGTACGGTATCAAGAGAACTGCGAAGAAATTGTACGCATATGTACGACATACCAACATATTATCCGTATACAGCTCAAAAGAAATATCTTTTGCGACGATCATATTGCCACAGAGGAATGTTCCACAATCAAGAAATATTGGAATACATCAAAGAAAAGCTTTTGCTCACTTGGTCTCCTGAACAGATAGCAAATACACCCTGCGAGCTGCCGATGCCTTCGTTCAAAACCATATACCGTTGGATATATGAGAAATATATTGATGTAAACTTAAAAGTGCTTCGCAGGAAAGGTAAAAGCCGAGGTAAAAAAGAAACCAGAGGCAAGTTTAATCTTGGAAAATCAATTAGAAAAAGAGATAAAAGTGTATACAAAAGAAATGAGTTTGGACACTGGGAAGCAGATACGGTTGTATCAGGCAGAGGGAAATCAAAAGTATGTTTTGCAACCCTTGCAGAAAGAAAAACGCGATATTACATAGCAATTAAGATGCCAAACAGAAATGCCGATACTATGGCAAAAGCAATATTGCAACACTATCTGAATTTCCGGATGAAGCGGTTAAATCAATAACCTGTGACAGAGGAACGGAGTTTGCGGCTTGGCAAAAAATTGAGGAAGAATTGAATTGCGATGTTTTCTTTGCTGATCCATATTGCGCTTGGCAAAAAGGTACGAACGAAAATCTTAATGGCTTGTTGAGAGAGTTTTATCCAAAAGGCAGAAATCTTTCACGTGTTAGTCCTGCTACATTAAAAAAGAACCTGGCGTTAATCAACGCCAGGCCCAAGAAAGTTTTATATTACCAAAAACCTTTGGATTTATTTGATGATTCCATCAAAAAGTGTTGCACTTAGTTTGACAAATCATTTTAACCGAATTATTTACTTTTCAAAATATACGGCACCGCTCTGAGCAAAAATAAGGGGAGGCAAATCCATTCCCTTTTGTTCAGGAATTCTTGAAGCAATGGCTATATCGTGAACCTTGCTGTAAAAAAATCCGGGGTCAAAAACAACGTGAGCGCAAATAAATCCTTCTTTTTCAACAGGCAGGGTGATGTTGAAGTTTTCCATCTTTTGGGCCGTGTATGAAAAACGTTCGCCATCTTTATCAAAAACAATAAGTTTATGGTTTTTGCGAAGCTTTTTAACGTTTATTGTTACGCTTGTGTTGCCGTCAAGCTTAACCGTGTCGCCAAGAATTGCATCGCCGCTTGTAATGTCAATGAACGTTTTGCCGACGTTGAAGCAGATTGTTGTTCGGCCTTTCACAATGCCGTCAAGGATATCCTCGGCGGAGTTTGATTTTGCATAAACATATGTAACGGGCCAGGTCAGCAGGTCGGTAATAACGTAATCTCTGTGATAATCGCTGCCGCCGACAACGGGGAGCTTATGGCCGTTTCTTAACTGCTCGTGCCACCATTCGGTGCATTCAAGGTTATCAAAGTGGGTGGGAGAATTCCACACCTCGAGCACGTCAACGTCTGCTGCATTCTTTTCCCATCTCCAGGGGCACTGTTTGCAGTGAGGGTGGTTCATACAGATAACCGCACCGCGCCTTTTTGCCTCGTCTTTAACACGCAAAAAGTCTTCATATGTTTCGCAGGTGTCATAATCTTCCCGGTCAATAACGTCTTTGACGCCCCACATATTGCAGTGACCGCCATCTTTGGAAAGCTCTGCGCCGTAAATGAGTGTCAGCCCTTCAACCGGCGGAAACTCCTCGCAGTTGACGTTGTGGTCGGTCATAATAAGAAAGTCGAGTTTGCTCTTTTTTGATTTTTCAATTAACTCCTCAAGAGTGTGACCGCCGTCGGAAGCAACCGAATGGCAGTGGGTAACGCCAACGTACCATTTATATCCGCTGTAGTTCATTTGTTTTCTCCTTTAAATTAGTTGCCGAATTGTTTGGTCTTTTCTAATGGTAATATTTTATCATATAAACAAAATAATTACAACTCCCATAACAACAAAAGCCACCCCGAAAGAGGTGACTTTTTGCTTTTTGATTTGTATGAAATATTTTGCACAAGCTTTTTAAGTAAACCGTTTCTGATTTCAGCTGTTCTGAAGGGTGTCAACATATACAACGTATTCGGCAGGTTTAAGATAAGAAACTGACCATATTTTCTTGCCGTCAATCTCTTTGAGAGCGGCTGAAGCTTCATAGATTGTGTATACATAGTTTTCGTCTATATCATTGGTCATATGGTCAATAGCAAAAGATTCATCATAATCAGTATACTTTACAATATAACTGCCGTCAGGTTGCTGGACACAGTCAATAAATTTGAAACGAGGTCCGCCTCCGCCGCCTTCATCAAATTCATAATAGTAGTATCCGTCATAATAATAGTAGTTGAACAACGTGAGATATCTGGAAGAGTCAAAATCTTCATCGGTTTTTGTTCTGTCAGGCTCAACGCAAAGAACGTTTCTGAGAATAAAATCAATATCGTCTGCGTTTAACTTCAGATATCCGAAACTGTCAGCGTATTGATTCAGTGGGTCAGGAACCAATTCACCGTTGTTGTGGTATTTAGAAAATACTTCTTTTTCAACCTCAATATCCATATCTTCAAGGAAGTTATAAAGACCCATGGTTGATGTGTTAAAAATCATATACATTGCGTCGCCGAGAGCATTCTCCGATGTGCTGTTATAAAAATATGCATTTTCATAATCCTCGCGAGTGGTTTTTCTGACAAGCTCCACATATTCATAACCCATTAATTCGTTGTTGGGGAAAACCGGGTCATAAACAGGAACACTGTTGGATATTCCAAGTGCAACATCAGCCAGAACGTCCAAATCAGCTTCGGTTGCCGTTAAATTACCGTTTACGTCAATTGCGTTTGTCGGTTCGTTGGTTATTGTTTCTGTTTTTGCTTCTGCGGTTGTTTCGTTTCCGACATCCTGCTTTTCGCCGCAGGCAGCAAATGCAAGAAGCATAGCAAGTGAAAGAATAACAGCTGTAAATTTTTTCATAAATAATCCTCCTCAATTGTGCTTTTTGGATTGATTTAATTATATATGCTGAATTATTAAAATTCATTTAAGATAACATTAAAATCAGCTTAAGATTCAGAAAATTCGCTTGTTGATGTAAGCTGAAAATTATTATGACTATGCCATTCTTTCAAGTGATTCAAGCGTAACTTCATATTTTGTTTGTTCGCCTGAAAGGAATTTTTGCATTTCTTCCATCATATAATAGGCCATTCTCTGCGGCTCTTTGCCCGTGCTGCCTGCAATGTGAGGGGTCAGAACAGCGTTGTGGCACCAGAAAAGGGGAGAGATAAAGGGAAAAACTTCGTTCTTGATAACGTCTGCAACAAAGGTTCTTGACGGGTGAAGCCACAGCGAGAGCGCAAGCTGGAATTCCGCAACTTGAGCACCTCTTCCGGTGTTGATAAAAGTAGAATGTTTTTTCATTTTTTTGAAAAGCTTTTTATTGAATATGTTTTCAAGCTCAGGCTTGTTTGCAAGGTGGTTGCTGATAACGTCGCATTCGCTGAAAAGTGTTTCCATATCAACAAGGGTAACGTTAAGCTCTTTTGCCGTTTCTTCACTTACAAACGGGTCACAGGCATAAACCTCAACGTCAAGCGCCGAAAGCCTTTGAGCCACCATTTTGCCGATTGCGCCCAGGCCGACAAGCCCGACCTTACAGCCGAAATTACCGGTTGATGAGTGGGCAAACCTATGCGAGCGCAGCAGGAGGGGACGGTAGTATTTGGCTGATTGGAAATATCCTTTTGCTGCCAGCGTTATCTGTGCAAAGGTATATTCCGCAACGGGAACGGCGTTTGCTGCAAAAGCGCTGTAAACTTTTATTCCGCTTTCAAGAAACGGACGTGCAAAATACTGAACCGTTCCTGCAGCGTAGAAAACCGCTTTGAGCTTCGGCATATACTCAGCAATTTCTTCTTTGGTGAATTCGGGCATTCCCCAGGTTGAAAAAGCAATTTCGCAATCAGCAAGAAAAGCGGCGTTTTCTGCAAGGTTACTTCTGTTGATTTTGTTTGAAAGCTCGCCGTGTTTGCTCAGTTCATTTAAAACTTGAGGTGTGTAAACTTTTGCAAATTGGTGTCGGTTCGTGCCGAAAAGAGCAATTTTCATTTTGTTTTCACCTTTCAGTCGTGATTATATCTGCAGTATATCACATATACTTTTATAAAAGCAATATTAAATGATTGATATGCGGGCAAAGTTATGATATAATGCCGTTATATGCAAAGTAAAGGAGAAATTTTAATGGCAAAAATTCTTATCAGCCCCGGCAAATATGTTCAGGGCGCAGGCGAAATGAAAAAGCTTTATGACTATGCAAAGGGCTACGGCAAAAAGGCTCTTGTTCTTATCACCGCATCGGGCTACAAGAGAATCGGCGCAACAGTTGAAAGCAGCTTTGCAGGTCAGGATTTCGAGCTTGTTTTTGATTATTTTAACGGTGAATGCTCGAAGAATGAAATCAACAGACTTATCAAGATTATGGAAGAAAAAGGCTGCGACCTTGTAATTGGTATCGGCGGCGGTAAGATTCTTGACACCTCAAAGGCGGTTGCTTATTACTGCAAAACTCCCGTTCTTATCTGCCCCACAATCGCATCAACCGACGCACCCTGCAGTGCTCTTTCCGTTATTTATACCGATGACGGCGTTTTTGAAGAATATCTTTTCCTTCCCGCTAACCCCAATATGGTTCTTATGGATACGGATATAATTGCCGCTTCACCCGCAAGACTTACAGTTTCAGGTATGGGCGACGCACTCGCAACTTATTTTGAAGCAAGAGCGGTTATGGCAAAGGATGCAGGCACTTGCGCTGGCGGTAAGGTTACCTGCGCTGCAATGGCACTTGCAAAGCTCTGCTTTGACACGCTTATGGAAGAAGGCGTAAAAGCAAAGATTGCTCTCGAAGCAGGCGCTTGCACAGAGGCTGTTGAAAAAGTGATTGAAGCAAACACTCTTCTGAGCGGTATCGGCTTTGAAAGCGGCGGTCTTGCAGGTGCACACGCAATCCACAACGGTCTTACCGTTCTTCCCGAATGCCACCATATGTATCACGGCGAAAAGGTTGCTTTCGGCACTCTCACTCAGCTTGTTCTTGAAAACGTTGACGGCGATGAGCTTGAGAAAATAATCGGTTTCTGCATTGAGCTCGGTCTGCCCGTAACCTTCAAAGAGCTTGGCATTACCGACGTAACAGAAGAAAAGCTTATGGCAGTTGCAACAGCAGCTTGCGCAGAGGGCGACACTCTCCACAATATGCCCTTCGAAGTAACTCCCGAAAAGGTTTGCGCAGCACTCAAAGCGGCTGACGCTTACGGCAGATATTTTCTCGGCGAATAATCAATAATATAACCGCAGTTGATACCTTGTGTACCGACTGCGGTTTTTTGCACCGTGATATATTTATTTGCAATAAACAGTTATAGCTTCTCTGACGAATTCGGCTGTTGAGTCAGCGTGCTTATCAATGTTCTTTTTAAAACGTTCATCTGCAACGTACATCTGACCAAGACCGAAAAGAATTTCGTTTGTGCAGCGATAATAGTTTTCGGTTATATGGCTCTGCAGTGTTTTCACAAGGTTTTGTGCCTGCGCAGAATCGGGCGTTGCACCGCTGCGCATACACACGGCAAATTCTGCAAAGATGCTGTCAGTTTCGGCGGAAACACTGCTTTGCTTCTCTTTTGAATAATTCTTCGCTTTTTCTTCGTATTCTTTATAAGCGGCAGTGTTGCCCCATCTTTCCTTAACTTCCTGTTTGTAATTTTCAAACTTGCTGTTATCAAATGCGCTCATAATGTTTTTTCCTTTCATTGCTCCGTCAATTGCTGAGATCAGCTTTTCCAGCCGTTCTTTTTTCATAATAAGCAGCTCTTTCTGCTCGGCAAGTGCCTTTTCTTTTTCATAGCCGGGAGAAGATAAAATTTCTCCAATGCTCTTCAAAGAAAAATCAAGCTCGCGGTAAAACAGGATTTCCTGCATACGCAAAAGGGCTTTTTGCCCATAAATCCTGTAGCCGGTCTGGCTGTCAACGCAGTCGGGTTTTAACAAACCTATTTCATCATAATAACGAAGTGTGCGTATACTTACACCCGTAAACTCTGCAAATTCTTTAATATGCATTTTCATTTTATCACCTCGCAAGTGAAAGTGTAAACCATAACGCAACGTGAGAGTCAATGCTTTTTTGAATAATTTTTGAAAAAATGATATTATCGGTGCAGGATACGTTATAAATCGGCTGCAGACAGCTTGCTCCAAACTTTTTTGCTGATTGGTATTATATCATACCGAGTTATAAATTTCCATAAAAAGATTGCTCCGATAATTGAATAACGGAAAAAATTGTGTTATCATAAACCCGTATTAAATATAAGGCAAGGTGATATTATGGATTTTTTAAAGCTTGCGGCAGAAAGATATTCGGTGCGCAGTTTTAACTGTAAGCCGCTTGAAAAAGAGGTGATTGATAAGATTCTTGAGGCTGCACGAATTGCGCCGACAGGCTGCAACTATCAGCCGCAGAGGATTCTTGTTATTAACACCGAAGAAGCACTCGCAAAGCTCAAGGACTGTACAAGATGCCATTTTGACGCTCCCTGCGCAATGCTTATCTGCTACAACAAAGATGAATGCTGGACAAGACCGTATGACGGCAGCCAGAGCGGAATTGTTGACGCAAGCATTGTTACAACCCATATGATGCTTCAGGCTTGGGAGCTCGGCGTTGGCTCAACGTGGGTAATGCACTTCAACCCGTTTAAAATGCGTGAGGAATTTGCTGTTCCCGAAAAAGTTGAACCCGTTGCGCTGCTTGTTATGGGTTACCCTGCCGACAATGCAGTTCCCAATGAAAGACACACGGTTTACAGACCTGATGAAGAAACCGTGTTTTTTAACCGATTCTGACAGTTAAAGCCTAACCGCCTCATCAGTGCGAGCACAAAGAGTGAGGCGGTTATAATTATATCCAATATTTCTGCAAAATGTATAATTATTCTTTCCGATATTGATATTTCCGTTTGTGTGTATTAAAATTTATAAAAAATAAAAGGAGAGAGAAAAATGGCAGAAATATTACAAAGAATGATCGCAGTTATCCTTTCTTCATTAAGCGTGTTCACCACCTTCATCGGCGGACTGTCTTTTGAAGATTACGACGTGTTTAAGAATCTTGAATACGGCCAAGCAGAAAGAAACGTTCTGGATATTTACGTACCCGATTCGGCATACGATAACGAATATAACGGAGTTATTCTTTATATTCACGGCGGTTCGTGGACAGGCGGCAAAAAAGAAGATATGGCAGAAAAATGCGAAAGATTTGCAAAAAAAGGCTATATCACCGCAACAATGAATTATACCCTCTATGCGGACGGGCTTTTCGGCAAGGTGACGGCTCTTACGATGTGTGACGAAATCGGCAAAGCGATTGAAAGAATCAAAGCTTTTTCGGATGAAAAAGGTCTAAACGTTACCAAACTTGCGGTTTCCGGTTATTCCGCAGGTGCCCATCTTTCAATGCTTTACGGCTTTTCAAGAGCAGATGATTCTGCGATTGAGCTCGTCTTTACGGCAAACCAGGTCGGTCCGTCTGATTTTCATTCCGAAGTATGGGGAAGCACAGGGCTTGCAAGTATGCTTTCCGGAATCGAAATTACAGATGAAATGGTTGCAAACGGTCAGGCAGAAGAAGTTATAAATCTTGTTTCGCCAACAGCCTATGTAACCAAAGACACTGTTCCTTCTGTTCTTGCTTACGGCGGAACGGATATGATTGTTCCCTCCGGCAACGCCAAAAGAATAAAGGCGGCTTTTGAAGATGCGGGTGCGGTGCACAGCTATATTCTTTATCCGCTTTCAAACCACGGACTCGGTCTTGACCCGTTATGCGAAATGGAATATATCAACACGGTTGAGCAGTATTGCACACAGTATTTCGGTTATTAATTAAATATAAAGCACAGTCGGCTTGAACGGGAATCAAAACCTGTTCAAGCCAAATTGTTTTTATCTGCTTTACTATACCGCTTTGATTAAGGAAAAGCATCAGTGAAAAGCTTGCAAAAAATGATTTGATTTTATCTGAATAAAATGTTAATATATATTTGCTGAAAAAATAAAGAAAGGATGTGGCTTATGCAAGCTGTCGTTAAATTCTTTTTTACCGTTTTTACCACGATTTCCGTTTTTATTTCAAATCTGCTTTATCCGGCGGTGATCAGTCCTGAAAGTGAAAACTTTGATTTTTCATTTCTGCAATATCCTGACGAGGCGATAGTCACTCTCGAAGAAGCCGGCCTTACCGAGCAGGAGCTTGTGGGCAGAGCTTCTGCCCTGCTTCCCGAATACGTTCAGTCGGGCGGTTATGAAGATATCAACGGCATAATAATATCGCCTTATTACACGGCAAAAATCAATTCAACCGAAATCCCTGTTTATGCTTCCGTTGTGTTTATCCGTGCAGATGATACGGGAACGCTTCATTCTTATTCGGAAATTTATGTTGATGCGGACGCTGATTTTTCGTTTAACATTGAAATTACGGGTGCTGACGTTACGCTGAAAAACGCTGTTGTGCTTCCCGAATCCCACGGCGTTAAGGCGCTTTGCGAGAATAACACCGTTACGGCTTCGATAAATAAAACGGGTATCTACACCTTCCTTTTTAACGGTGCAAACCAATATTACGGCTACACGCTTATGGTGCGTGAAAAGGTTGACGAGGATGCAGAAATTGCCGAATATGTTGCGCAATACGGCGAGGAGAACGTAACTGTTCTTGATAAAGGCGTTTATGAATATGACTACGTAAATTTCGTGGGTCTGAGCAATCAGGTGATTTATCTGCGTGAAGGTGCTTACGTTATTGCGAACCACCTTTTTGACATTGACTGTGCAGAAGATGAAAACAAATATTTTGAAGAAAATGCATGGAATCACAATTCTATAGGTTTAACAAGATATCCTTTCCTTAATTTCTTTAACTGCAATAACATAACGCTTACGGGCAGGGGTGTTATTGACCTCACACGCCTTGACAGGCGTGAGCGACGCGGCGTTGTTTTCACAAACTGTAACAACATTAACGTAAGCGACATCAAAATCATCAATTCACCCGAATGGTCATTCATTTCATATTGCTGCAATGACGTGAGCATTGATAACGTTGATATTATCGGCAACAGAGGTAACTGCGACGGCTTCGCAATCTGCAACAGCCATAACGTGACTGTTGATAACTGCTTTGCGAGAGTGGCTGACGATACCTTTGAGGTTAAAGCACTCGGCGGTACGATGGACAGCAAAAACATCACGTTCACAAACTGCATCGCCTGGGGCGGTTATGCCAGATGCTTCGGAATAACCGGCGAGGTCAACAAAAAGATTTCTGACGTTACGTTCCGTGACTGCGCCGTAATTTACCGTGACGGCATATGGAATAATGACAGGATCGGTTCGCTCGTTGTTGTTGCAGAGCAGACAGAGGGCAGCATTGACGGCGTTTTGTTTGAGAATATAGAAATATTCCGTGACGAGGGCAGACCCATTCTTGTAAAGATTTATGATGAAGAAGCGGAAAACTTTGAAATAAAGAACATTGTTTTCAGAAATATTTCTTACACTTCGTATATGAGCCCCAAAATTGCCGGCACAGACAGCAAAACAAACACCGTTCAGGTAGAACTTGATAACATTACCGTTTGCGGAAAGCAGCCGCCGTTATTGAAAACAATGTTTATCATCGGCAAATATTGCGACGTAACCGCAAAATAATAAGCTGAATATATTAAAACAGGGAACGAACCGTGCCATATTTGCGGTTTGCTCCCTGTTTTTTTAATGCTGTATTAAATTATGTTTTTTCTTCCGATATCTCATAAGTGTTTTTATCAAGGTCGATAATTACGGAAGTTCCGTCGGAATAAACCGCCTTTTGCTTGCGGTAACTTCCGAGAAATTCGTGTTTCACCATTTCTTTGTTATAAAGCTTTGCCTGAAGTTTGCAAAGCGGTTCGATTCGTTTCAGTTCCTTAATCAGTTCTTCGTCGCTCATCATTTCAACGTCTGCAGTTCGGTTATCCGTGCCTATTTTGCGCAGTTCGTTGCCGTAAGGGTGAATATACGGCATACCTGCGTTGAGCGCACCGTATAAATCGCCGTCATCGCCCTTGGGAATACCCCAGTTGTTGAACCAGTTCCAGGGAACCATTACACAGTCGTGATAAACAAGGTTGCCAAGCGGAACAGGGATACCGACTGCTTTGCCGTTTTCCTGCGGAATCAGTGCGTGCGGCCCGTGATGAACAAGAGCAAGGTGATTAAGCAGCTGCATTCCGGGTTCTTCCGATGACATAACAAAGCCTTTTCCGTTAAGGTAATCGAAGCATTCGCCCCTGAGCTTCATACTTTCCTCTCTTGTGATTCTGTGGTCTTTATGGAAGCATTCGTCACCGGGCATAATCGAAAAAACATCAAGGTATGCTCCCTGAACGTCAATGCCGTTTTCTTCAAGCTCGGCATAAGTTTTTTTAACAGCATCAAGAGCGAAACACGAGCAAAGATAGGTGTGTTCACCGCCGTCCCAGATTGAGCAGTAAGGGTTGCTGCCGTCAATATTTGTTACGGCTTTGTTCTTGTCAAAAACAGGGCTGTCATAATAATAATCTCTGTATTGGTCGTGAAGCGCAAAAACATAGCCGAGCTCACGGCTGACACGTGAAAACTCTCTGAAACCGTCCCAGCCGCCCGCCTGTTCACACGGCGGGAGAATATACGGGTGGTTATTGTCATAACCGTCTTTGCCCCAGCCGTCAGTGTGGATATATAATTTTTCAAGGCCGAGTGATTTCAGTTTTTTGATTTGCTCGGCTCTTTCGGCAAAAGTGGCGCAAAGGATTTCGTTTGAACCGTTTTTATCGTAAAACTGCGATTTCTCATTGATTTTGGAGAAGATTTTGTGATGAAGAACAGGAGCACCGATAATATTGGTTATATTCGGATTTTTGGCAATTTTTTCGTCAATGGTAACAAGCTGATTATTTTCAATCAGATAATTGCGGTAATCTTTTGCAACGGTATTGTAATCACCGTTTTCGTGGAATATAAAGCGGATTTTTCTTTCGTATGCAAGCTTGCCGAGAGATGAAAGCCAATAAACGGAGTTGACGAATGCACCGTGTTTTCCGAAAGCCGAATACATCGAAGCATCATACGGTGTTTCAACTATTGCGGAAAAAGAGTGAGAATCACACACTCTGCCCCAGACGGGCATATACACTTCGCCCGAGTTGATAGGGCGTTTAATGCGGGTATAGCCAATCATAGGTATAATATGTTTGATTTGTCCGTCAGGCATAATAAAGCCCTGACGCATAGGGTCAACGTGATATGAGTTTTTACCTTTGCGTTTAGAATTGAACGGGGCAGGGAAATAGACAGCCTGAATATCATAATCAGCTTCGTTTTCGGCTTTCAAAGAAAACTCAACGGTGTTTTCGTTTGCGATTTCTGCGGTGCATATTAAGCTGAAAGGAAGCTCCCTGCCAAACGCAACAAAACCGGAATAAACCGTTGTTGTTTTGTTTTTTGAAGAATCCGTGTGTTTTTTATGTGCAGACTGCAGAGAGAGAACAACACTTTTTTCTTTTCCGCTCTTGTTTTTTGTTCTGACGGTAATGAAGGGTTTTCTGCCGTCACTTATCCACGAAAAACCGTTATGAATTATTTCATAGCTTCCGTTTGATTTGTTAAAATTAAGCTGCATAATTTACTCCTGAAATTTCTGTGATTTCAATATAATTGTAGCATAAGCAAAACAAAAAAGCAATTGTTTACTTATTTCGTTTTGTTGAATCAGCGAGCCTGAAAAGTCTTTATGCCTGTTAAGCTTATCTCTCTGCCCAAAAAAGAAAGGGATATGCTGCGGCATCCTTAAAGAAACTTATGAAAGAATAATTTAATACGATTAATTGAATGTTTATGTTTGCAAAAGCCGATGAATTGATGTAGAATATAATCAGCATTAAAAGATTTAATGCCTTGATTGACGGTATAAGGCTTGTTAGGGGGAAGGTGCTATATGAAACCTGCAAAACAAAGGGTTCTCTGCGGTGCTGATGTTTTTGCACGCAGTAAAATTGATTTAAGGGGAAAGTGCGGTCTTATCACCAACCACACTGGAGTTCTCCGTGACCTTTCTTCAACTGTTGATATGATTAAAGACAGATGCAGCCTTAAGGCTCTTTTTGCTCCTGAACACGGCGTAAGGGGCAATGTGCAGGCAGGGGAGAATATAGATTCATATATTGACCCCAAAACAGGTATTCCCGTATACAGCCTGTTCGGTGATGACGTAACTGAAAGTGAAAAAATGCTTGCAAGCCTTGATACCGTAGTTTTTGATATTCAGGATGTGGGCGCAAGGTTTTATACCTATGCTTACACAATGACCGATGCAATGAAGATTTGCGCAGACAGGGGAATAAAGTTTGTGGTGTTTGACAGACCGAACCCTCTTGGCGGAATTAAAGCGGAAGGAACTGTTCTTGACAGGCGCTTTTCATCCTTTGTCGGCAGGTTCCCGACTCCGACACGCTGCGGACTTACCATCGGTGAATTTGCCCTAATGATGAATGAAACGGAAAACATAGGCTGCGACCTTGACGTTATTCCTTTGGAAGGCTGGAAAAGGGATATGTACTATGATGAAACCGACCTTGTTTTTATCCGGCCGTCGCCCAATATTCCTTCTGTTGACACTGCTTTTGCTTATATCGGAACCTGTATTTTTGAAGAAACAAATCTTTCCGAGGGCAGAGGTACCACGTTGCCGTTCGGAATGATTGGCGCACCCTGGCTTAACAGTGAGGCGGTTATTGAAACTGCAGGAAAGCAAACGGGTGTTATTCTTCGTGAGTGTTCATTTACGCCGACTTTTTCTGATTATCAGAACACCTTCTGCCACGGTATTCAGCTGCATATAACGGACCGTGACAAGTTTTCGCCGTTTGAGGTCGGAATCAGGTTGTTGGATGCAATAAGAAAAGTCCATAATGAATTTGTTATCGAGCCGACTGCAGTTAATCTTCTCGGAACGGATGAGATTTTTAAACCGGACTTTGACCTTGAAACGTTTATTGATTGCGAAGCACAAAAAACCGCTGAATGGCAGGAGCTTTCAAAAAAATGGTATCTCTATTAATCACAAACCACCGGTTGAACCGGTGGTTTGACTAACCCCTAAAAGGGGTTGATACAGGCTTAGCCCCTGGAAGGGGCGTTGAAGGTTTAGCAGCGC
>JAZSNE010000046.1:0-23258 GCA_045536245.1 Acutalibacteraceae bacterium
GATGTCGGTTCAACAACACTCAAGTGCGTTGCAATCGACGATAATAACAACATAAAATACAAAGCTTACGAAAGACATTATTCAAAAATTGCAGAAAAAAGCGCAGAAATGCTTACTGAAATAGTGAAACTCAATCCCGAATTTGCAAACGCATCTCTTACCGTTTCAGGTTCGGCAGGCATGGGTTTTGCAAATGCGCTCGGTCTTGATTTCATTCAGGAGGTTTATGCTACAAGAATCAGCGTTTCAAAGCTTCTTCCCGGCACGGATGCGGTTATTGAGCTCGGCGGCGAAGATGCAAAGATTCTTTTCTTCACAAACGGCGTTGAAGTAAGAATGAACGGCTCTTGCGCAGGCGGCACGGGTGCATTCATTGACCAGATGGCGTCGCTTCTGAACGTTGACCCGCTTGAAATGAACGAGCTTGCAAAGAAAAAAGAAAAAATTTATTCAATCGCTTCAAGATGCGGCGTTTTTGCAAAATCAGATATTCAGCCCCTTCTTAACCAGGGTGCAAGAAAAAATGATATTGCCGCAAGCATCTTTACAGCGGTTGTTAACCAGACCGTTTCGGGTCTTTCACAGGGCAGAAAGATTGAAGGCAACGTTGTTTATCTCGGCGGCCCTCTTTACTTCCTTTCTCAGCTCAGAGAAGCTTTTGATGAAGGGCTGGGTGTAAAGGGTAACTGCCCTGAAAACGGCCTTTATTTCGTTGCTCTCGGTGCAGCATTTTCATCAGACGGCACTGCGATTGACATTGTTGAAACAACTGAAAAAATCCGTAACGCCAAAGAAAGCGGCGAATATCTCGGCGCAAAAGCACTTTTCACGTCAAAAGAAGAATATGATGAGTTCAGCAGCCGCCACGCAAAGGATTCCGTTAAAGAAAACTGTGCAATTTCAAAGGGCGAGCAGGTCTGCATCGGCATTGACGCCGGCTCAACAACAGTTAAGGCAGCTGTTATCAATAAAAACGGTGAAATTGTCTGCAGCAGATATGTTCCCAATAACGGTGACCCTGTTATGCTCATCAGACAGTTCCTTACCGAGTTTTACAGAGATTATCCCGATGCGGTTGTTATTTCAAGCGCAGTAACGGGTTACGGCGAAGAAATCATCAAAAACGCTTTTGCTGTTGACTTCGGTCTTGTTGAAACGGTTGCTCATTTCACCGCCGCCAAAAAGTTCAAGCCCGACGTTGATTTCATCATCGACATCGGCGGTCAGGACATCAAGTGCTTCAAAATCAGAAACAACGCAATTGACAATATATTCCTCAACGAGGCTTGCTCATCGGGCTGCGGTTCTTTCCTGCAGACCTTTGCGGCGGCATGGGGCTATAACATAGCGGATTTCTCAAAGCTCGGTCTTTTTGCAGACAGACCTGTTGACCTCGGCTCACGCTGCACCGTGTTTATGAATTCATCCGTCAAGCAGGCTCAGAAAGACGGAGCATCAATCGAAAATATTTCCGCAGGCCTTTCAATCAGTGTTGTTAAAAATGCAATTTATAAGGTTATCCGTGCAGCCAATGCCGATGAGCTCGGCAAAAACATTGTTGTTCAGGGCGGTACTTTCCTCAACGACGCCGTTCTGCGTGCTTTTGAGCAGGAAATCGGCAGAGATGTTGTCAGACCGAGCATTTCGGGTATTATGGGTGCTTACGGTGCTGCTCTTTATGCTCTTGAAAGAACTTCGGGCAAGAGCACATTGATTTCTGCGCAGGAGCTTGAAACCTTCGAACATAAAGTTAAGGCAGTAACCTGCGGCAAGTGCAGCAATAACTGCCGTCTGACGGTCAACACATTTTCATCAGGCAGAAGTTTCATCGGCGGTAACCGCTGCAGCAAGCCTCTTGCAAAGAAGTCAACCGTTCCCACAGACAATATGTTTGATTATAAGAGAGAGCTTCTCTCAAAATACGGCAACACCACAGGCACAAGAGAGCTTATCGGCCTGCCTATGGGTCTTAATATGTTTGAGCTGCTTCCTTTCTGGCACACGTTCTTCACACAGCTCGGCTTCGGCGTTGCGATTTCAACCAAGTCCACAAGAGAGCTTTATGTTATGGGTCAGCACACAATTCCGTCTGACACGGTCTGCTACCCTGCAAAGCTTCTCCACGGTCATATCGAAGACCTTCTTGCAAGGGGAGTCAAGAACATATTCTACCCCTGTATGACATATAACCTTGACGAAAATCTCGGCGACAACAACTATAACTGCCCCGTTGTAGCTTATTACCCCGAGGTTATCCGTTCCAACGTGGGCGAGCTCAAAAAGATTAACTTTATGAGCGACTATGTTGGTCTTCACAGACGCAAGGATTTCTCCAAAAAGATGTTTGCCATTCTTTCAAACTACTTTGACGGCATTACTCCCAAGGAGGTCAAAGCGGCTGCGGATAAGGCATATGACGAATATAACGGCTTTATGAAGAAGGTTCACCTCAAGGGTATGGAATACCTTGAAACAGCAAAGAAAAACAACGTTCCCGTTATTGTTCTTTGCGGCAGACCGTATCATCTTGACGAAGAAATCAACCACGGTATCGACAAGCTGATTTGCGAATGCGGTGCAACCGTTATAACCGAGGACAGCGTAAGCCCTCTTGTCAAAAAATTCCCCACGGGTGTTCTTAACCAGTGGACCTACCACTCAAGGCTTTATGCGGCGGCAAAATACGTTGCTCAGCAGGGTGATAATGATTTAAACATTGTTCAGCTTGTTTCATTCGGCTGCGGTGTTGACGCTATCACAACAGACGAAATGCGAACAATTCTTGAAAACGACGGTAAGATTTATACACAGATTAAAATTGATGAAATTTCAAACCCCGGTGCGGTAAAAATCAGACTCCGCAGTCTGTTTGCCGCAACCGGCAGATAAGGGAGGGCAGAAGAATGAGTTACACAGACAGAGTTGAATTTACCAAAGAAATGAAGGATTACACCATTCTTGCGCCCAATATGCTTGAAGTTCATTTCTCGTTTTTTGTTAACATTTTTGCGCAGTATGGCTATAAGGTCGAGCTTCTTCGCAATGACGGCAGAGCTGTTGTTGACGAAGGATTGAAATACGTTCATAACGATACCTGCTACCCCGCACTGCTTGTTATCGGTCAGCTTATTGATGCTCTTAATTCAGGTCAGTATGACCCAAACAAAACCGCCCTGCTTATCACCCAGTCAGGCGGCGGTTGCAGAGCTTCAAACTATATCCATCTGCTCAGAAAGGCTCTCAGAAAAGCAGGTTATCCTCAGGTGCCCGTTATTTCTCTTAACCTTTCGGGTCTTGAGAAAAACAGCGGCTTCAAAATCAGGCTTTCAACGGCTCTCAAAATGCTTTCCGCCCTTATTTACGGCGATTTGATTATGCTTCTTAAAAATCAGGTTGAGCCTTATGAAATCAATAAGGGCGACACGGAAAGACTTACACAGAAATGGATTAAAGATATCAGCGCAGACCTTGAAAAGGGTAGAGGCTATTCTTTCTTTGAAATCAAGCGTAATCTCCCCAAAATCACAAAAACCTTTGCCGAAATACCTGTTAATAAGGTTAACAAAACAAAGGTAGGCGTGGTTGGTGAAATTTACGTTAAATATTCACCCCTTGCAAACAACCACCTTGAAGAATTCCTGGCAGGTCAGGACTGCGAGGTTATGGTGCCGGGTCTGCTCGGCTTCATCAACTTCAAGGTTGATAACCGCCTTGAGGATATCAAGCTTTACGGCGGCAATCCCTTCAAAAAGGCTGCAATGCGTTTTGCAATGTGGTATCTCTCAAAAACAGAGGCAAACCTTCGTGATGCCGCAGCTGCTTACGGTGACTTCACCGTGCCTGCACCTTATGCACACATCAAAGAAATCTGCACCAAAATCATCGGCGCAGGTTGCAAGATGGGCGAAGGCTGGCTTTTGACTGCAGAGATGATGGAGCTTATTGAAAGCGGCTACGGCAATATCGTTTGTGCTCAGCCCTTCGGCTGCCTGCCCAACCACATCGTCGGCAAGGGTATGATAAGAAAGCTCAAGGAAATGTATCCCCAGTCAAACATCGTTCCCATTGACTATGACCCGGGTGCAACTAAGGTAAACCAGGAAAACAGAATCCGCCTGATGCTTGCCGTTGCGAACGAAAACAAGGGCTGCGGCCATTCCTGTGAAGGCTGCACACATTGCGAATAAGTTTAATCAGTAAAGGCTTGCCCGGTTTAGCTGAGCAAGCCTTTTGTGTTATTTTGGAATAATACTATTGTGTTCTTTGTTTTTATGTGATACAATAGCAGCTCAATGTGCTTTTGCACAAATAATAGAAAAGTGAGTTAATCTATGAAAAAATCAAACGCATTTGCACTTTTGCCGATAGGCGTATTTGTGATATGCTATCTTTCACTTGGCATAACCTTTGAGTATATTATGAAAATACCCATGGGTTTCTATAACGTGCCGGTTGTGGTGGCGTTTCTGGTTGCTCTTCTTGTTGCCGTTATTCAGACAAAAGGCAAAACAACGGAAGAAAAATTTGATATTATGGGGCAGGGAGTCGGTGACAGAAATATCATCACAATGCTGCTTATCTTTTTGCTCGCAGGCATTTTTGTGGGTGTTGCAGGCAGAAGTTCTGCCGAAAGCGTTGCCTATTTTATGCTTTCTGTCACTCCGCCGAGGTTTGCGGTTGTTGTTTTGTTTGTTATAAGCTGCTTTGTTTCAACTGCTATGGGCACTTCCGTGGGCACAATCACACTCATAACCCCCATTGCCGTTGCGGTTTCTGCAGGCTCGGGCTTTTCGCTCCCTCTGTGCGTAGGCACGGTTGTGGGCGGCTCAATGTTTGGCGATAACCTCTCGTTTATTTCTGACACAACCATTGCTGCCTGTAACGGCCAGGGTTGTAAGATGAAGGATAAATTCCGTACAAACCTTGCAGTTGTTTTGCCTGCGGCAATTGTTACTCTTGTTTTGATTTACGTTCTTTCAATCAATTCGGATATTGCCGAAAAGATAGAAAAAAGCTATAATCTTATTCAGATTATTCCCTATGTGCTTGTGCTTATCAGCGGAATAATCGGCGTTAACGTTTTTGTTACTCTGTTAATCGGCATTGTTTCGGGCAGTGTTATTATGCTTGTAACAGATACAGTCAATTTCCCTGACCTGCTTTCAGGTATGGGCGCAGGTGCTTCGGGTATGTTTGAAACCGCTATGGTTGCTGTTCTGGTTGCCGCAATGTGCGCTCTTATAAAGTATAACGGCGGTTTTGAAGCTCTTCTTAAGGGGATACGCCGTGTTTTCAAGGGCAAAAAAGGCGGCCAGCTTGGTATAGGTCTGCTTGTTGCTCTTATGGATATTGCAACCGCAAACAACACGGTAGCTATTGTTATGGCAAATCCCATTGCAAGCGAAATGTCAAAGGATTACGGCATTTCAAACCGCAAAACAGCGTCAATTCTTGACACGTTTTCGTGCATAGCACAGGGATTTTTGCCTTACGGTGCACAGATTCTTGTTGCTCTTTCAGCTGTCAGCACGCTTGGCTATAAACTCACAGCATTTGAGATTATCGCAAATCTTTTCTATCCGATGGTGCTTTTGGTAAGCTCGCTTGTTTTTATATCATTTGCTCCCGAAAAAAAGAAAAAGACATAATAATAACGGATACGGCTCGTTTTGAACCGTATCCGCTTTTTGTTTTATTTCTGATAAATCTTTACGTAGTCAACAACAAATTCTGTTCGGAAATTGTCTTTGTCAAGGCCTGCAAGTTCTTCAATGGCAGGTATTTCGAGCGAAACAATAACGTCCTCCTCAACCTGTGAAACTCCGTTGCCGAAGGTTGAACGAATTGTTTCAACGCCGTTTACATAGAAGATATATTCATCCTCTGTCCACTCAAGGCCGTAGGTGTTGAATTCGTTTGTGATATCGTTGCCGTAAAACTGGCCGAGCATTGCTGATTGGAAGCCTTCCTGCACGCCGTCAACGCCTGCGCAGTGAATTGCATGGGTTATGCAGTATTTATCGTTTTTTGCATCGTAGCATTTTGATTCAAAAATATCGAGCTCTGCGCCGCCGGGACCGCCTTTTGAAATTGATGCGGTGTAAGGCCCGTCTGCCTGAATCCAGAAAGCGCTCCAATAACCGGGGGAATCGTTAACCTTGCATTTGATTTCAAAATATCCGTGCTTATATCTTTCTTTAAGCTTGATTGCGGCGGTGTACCAGCCCTCGCCGTATTCGCCGTCTGCGAGATATTCGCCTGCAATAACAAGCTTGCCGTCTTTTACTTCAACTTGGCTTGATGCATTGTAGCCGCCTCGTCTTGCGCCGTTGCCTCTGTATTCCCAGACGTCGGTATCAAGCGAATCACCGTCAAATTCATCATAAAGAACAATGCTGTAGCCGGTCAGGTCAAGCGCCTCACCTCTGGGGGTTGTGGGCAGCCCCAGAATAAGCATCTGGAGGATTTCAACAATGGCAAGCACGGTTGAAACAGCCCCCTTGATTGAAAAGGTTGAAAACAGATTGCTTGTGTATTCAAACAGCTTTTCAACCGCCCATATTTCTCTGTAACTGAGTTTCAACAACTCAAAAATCTTATCAAGCATACGCACAGCCTCCTTTTATAATTCTATTATAGTATTTAGCCGCTTTCAAGTCAATAGCACATTGACAATGAACGGTTTATGCAATAAAATAAATAAGGTGATTTTATGAAGAAAAGAGTTGCAATTGTAACGGGCGCAAGCTCGGGCATAGGCAGGCAGGCTGCAGCGGCATTGCGTGATGAGGGCTGCACGGTTTATGATTTCAGCCGCAGAAATATCCCTGCCGAAAACATCAAGCATATTTCCGTTGACGTTACGCACGAAGCTGCGGTTATTAATGCCGTCAAAACGGTTGCTGAAAAAGAAAACGGCTTGGATATTGTTATCAACTGTGCAGGCTTCGGCATCTCGGGTGCGGTTGAATTCACAACCCTTGAAGCGGCAAAAGCGCAGTTTGACGTTAACTTTTTCGGTATGGTCAACGTGAATAAAGCGGCTATACCTCATATGCGCAAAAACGGCGGAAGGATTGTCAATATCAGCTCCGTTGCAGCGGCGGCACACATTCCGTTTCAGACATATTATTCCGCTTCAAAGGCCGCAACGGAATCATATACCTGCGCTCTTGCCAATGAAATAAAGCCCTTCGGCATATCCGTTACGGCAATTCAGCCGGGCGATATCTGCACGGAATTCACGCAGGCACGCCAAAAGTCATTTGATGGCGACGATGTTTACGGCGGCAGAATAGCACGCAGTGTTTCGGGTATGGAAAAAGACGAGCAAAAGGGTATGAGCCCCGATGTTGCGGGCAGATACATTGCCAAAATTGCTCTTAAGAAAAAGGTGAAGCCGGTTTACGCCATCGGCTTAAGCTATAAATTTCTTTCAACACTTTGCAAGGTTTTTCCTTGCGGAATACGCAATGCAATAGTCGGTATGCTTTATGCAAAATAAGGAGAAGGTTATGAAAAAAATCGGCAGACAGGTACATTTTATTCCAACGTCGGAAAACAACCTGCGTAACGGTGAGGGCTCGTTTATCAGGCTTAATAACGGTTCGCTGATGTTGGCTTATACGGAGTTTTACGGCGATGACTGGGAGGATGAAGCAACCGCAAGGTTTGTTTCAATCGTTTCTCACGATGAAGGTGAAACCTGGGGAGATAAATCAGTTCTTTTTGAAAAACCCGAAAATGCGGTCAACATAATGAGCTTCTCATTTCTGCGAATGAATAACGGCGATATCGGTGCGTTTTATATCATAAAAAACAAAGACCTCACAGACAAAATAGTTTTCACACGTTCTGCAGACGAAGGCAAAAGCTGGAGTACTCCCGTTAACTGTCTTGATTGCCTTGACGTGCAGGATTATTACGTAATAAATAACGACAGGGTTATAAAACTGAAAAGCGGCAGAATTCTTTTGGCGGCGGCAAGGCACACCGTGCGAACGGAGCATAAGCAATTTATGCCGGGCGTAATATGCTTCTTTTATTCTGATGATGACGGTGCAAGCTGGCACAAAACAGAGCAGGAATTATCATGCCCGTTCAAAAATAATCCTGACGGCTATGAGGAGCCGGGTCTTTATGCGCTGCCCGACGGCAAAATCTGGTGCTGCATCAGGACAAGCCTCGGCTTTCAGTTTGAAAGCTTTTCTTCAGATTGCGGCACAACCTGGACTCTGCCCGAACCGAATCTGTTCTTTTCATCGGCGTGTTCGCCAATGCTTGTCAGGGATTGCGGCAAATATACCGTTGCCGTTTTTAACCCCGAACCCGAGCATCTGCTGCGTGATGAAAGCGAGCCCTGGGGCAGAACTCCATATGTTATTGCTGTCAGCACAGACAGGGCAAAAACCTTCAAAAAAGAAAACGTGTTTTATCTTGAAGATGACCGCAAAAACGGTTATTGTTACCCTGCAATTGCCGAAACTGCAGACGGTTTTCTTGTTGCATATTATCACAGCAACGGCACGGGAATATGCCTTAACAGCCTTAAAATTACAAAAGCCACTTATGATGAGCTTTTTACGGAGGTAAGTGAATGAGAAAAAATTTTTTGAAATGGTAGAGCCCGGTGACGGTGCCGATAAAATAAGCAGTATTTACGATTACTTTATGATTACCGTGTTGCGCTGCCTGCAGGCATTCTCACCGCAGGCTATATGAACGAGGTGAATTCCGCCTGCAGCTGTAACGTCAATAAACATAACGATTAAAAAGCGGATTTGCTCATCATTATGGCAGCGCTGCTTTTGAGTTTTTAATTATTTGCATAGGAAGCGGCAACTTAAGTGCTCCGTTTCAGCGCAGCCTGCGTCGGCAATTTTCCGGTGCGGGTTGCTTTTTTTATCATAAAACCCGAATGTTTATATCATTCTTTTGTGAATTACGCCGAAGTGTTGAAAATGAAAAATATTGGTGCTAAAATAAAATTGAAAATGATAGACCGAACACATTTTTCAATCGTCACTAAGTTAAACAGGCAAAAACAAGATGTTTTGAACCTCAAAAATTCACTTAAGGAGTGTTGACTATGACAAAGAAAAAATTACTTGCATTGATTCTGGCGATTTCGTTTATCTTTTTCAGCGGAGCCTCGTTTCTGAATTTTTTGGCAGCAAAAGCTTACACGGAAAAGCAAAACCAATCTGCGTATTACGAATCGACAGCCGAGATGCATTCGGTTTTGGCAGCGTTTAACGAGAAAGAAGAAAAGGATTTTGAATATTTGCAGCGAAGTCTGACAAGGAGAGGCTCTTTTATCTGTTCAAATAATTCAAGTAATCCCCAAAACTTTGTTTATGCTTATGCTCTTACAGACAAGCAGGGCAATGTTGTTTTCAGAAGCGAAAGCGGAGTCTGGTTTTGGGTTGACAGGGATATGCAGCATATTTCACTTGAAGAATATATGACACCCGAAATCAAAAAGGATTTGAAGAAATTCCTTAAAAAGGCGGATGGTGACACTCTGATTCCGGATAAATTGAACGTCAATTTTTCAAACGGTGAGTATCTGCCGGTTTCAATGGAATTTACAGATAACCGTTTCAAGCATGATGAAAAAGAAAGCGAAAGAATTACCGTTAAATTTACCGATCTCGAAATCACACACACCTTTGATGCTTCAGATGAGCTGATATGTGAACTGTATAATTTTGAAAATGATAAAAGTTATAATGAGATCAACAAGGAGCTTGATCTTGAACTTAAAACTTTTGATTATGCATCGGATTTTCATAATTCAGCAATGGGAACGAAAGAGTATAATATTGTTATAGATGAGGGCGACTACTTTTTTATAATTCTTGTAAAAATTGATTTAAACAGAATGGTGCTTAATTCCTCCTTCTTCAGCAATCGGATGTTTGAAACTGCAATTGTTTTTGTTATTCTGACGGCTGTTTCTTTGTGCATTGCTTCTGCGGTCTTTAATAAAAGTGTTTCTGCAGAGAAAAAGGCAAAGGAAGAACCTCCGGCTGAAGAAGAAAAACAAACACCGCCCGTGGATTAACACGAGGCAGCAACTTTGATTCAGTTTTGAATATAAGGAGTAAACAGTTATGAAAAACAAAGTTTCAAAAGCATTCAGCACGCTTCCGTTCTGGATTCCGTTTCCGTTTATTTTTCTTGCAATTGATTATTATCTGGCCGATGAGCAATCGTGGGTTGTGATTCCCGTGGCAGTTTTTCTGGGCTTTATGTCTTTCGCTTATGTTGCCATCGGCAAGGTGGCTGAAATATTTGTCGGTGACGTTGTGGGTATTCTGATATCCTTTATAATAACAAGCGTTCTTAATAACGGATATGATGAAAGCTGGTTTGCACCGCTCACGTCAATCACTTATGTTTTGCTTTTGTCAGCCGTAATTCTGATTGTTCAGCTTCTGGCAATCCCCATAGTCAAGCTTTGTAAAAAGATAAAAAGCAAAAAGAACGGAGAATCACAGGGAAAGTTAAAAAACAGCAAGTTCTTTTTGTGGCTTAATAAAGGAACGAAAATTCAGGTGTTTATCAAAAAATTGATTGGCGTTGCCGTGTTGTGGCTCTCCTTTTATTTGGCAGGCTACGGTATGGGAACGTTGCTCGGACTTATGACTTGAGGAGGAGTAACAATGTCAAAGCTTGAAAAAACGCTTGTGTATGATTTCGATAAGCTCCTGGCTTTTATCGAAGAAGGAGTTGTCAACACAAGCACAACCGCAACACTCGAAGAATCAACCGATTTTCAAAGTGGCAATTCCCGTTGCAGCGTGCGTGTTTTTGAACGCTACAGCTTAACGGGTTCAAACAGACTCAGCCTGAGTGTAACCCTGTTTCAGAGCGGCGGAGGACCGATTCATCTTTCTGCTATAACTTCGGGTGGCGCAGAAACGGTTTTCTTCAGCTATAACACCTTCGGTGAAATCAAGTTTCTTGATAAATTTATGGAAATTCTTTGTGCTGACCCTCAAATCAGCAATCAACTTGTTGATTCAAGTGAGATATAATGAAAAACCATAAGGTGTACAAACGGGTGTACGGTGCGTAACAGGGGGGCGATTTTATGCAGTCTTTAAGAGCGCGAATGCTTTGTGCGGCAATGCGCAGTGTTTTTTGTTCGCCGCTTATGTTTGGAAAAAGTTTGTCAGATGCGGCAGGCAAAAAAACAAAAAACATAAAATCGCACTACAAGCCTTCAAGAGGCTTTTGCGTATCACGGCATTTCTGCGGTGAAGCTTTTTATGAAAAGCTTGTGTGCGAAAAAGGTGAAACGGATAAGGTTGTTTTTCATCTTCACGGCGGCGGATTCAGGGTAAAGCTGATAGATACTTACAGAAAGCTTGCCGAAAAATACAGCCGTCTGCTTGGCGGCGCAACGGTTATAACGGTTGATTACAGGGTTTTTCCCGAATATGAGTTTCCGTCGCAGCTTGAGGATTCACTCGCTGCTTATAAGGAAATAATCGGACAGGGAGTTAAACCTGAAAATATAATTTTTATCGGCGACAGTGCAGGCGCAACCCTTGCTCTTGCAACAGCTCTTTATCTGCGTGATAACGGTTTGCCTCTGCCGGGCGCAATAGTCTGCTTTTCGCTCTGGGGCGATGCCACTTCGTCGGGCGAATCAAAAGAAAAAAACGCTCACCGTGACCCGATTTACGGCTTGCCTAAAAGAGAAAGGGTTGAGGATAACCTTGATTATCTTCACGGAATATCGAGATACGCCAAAAAGCTTGACCGCACAAACCCTTATGTTTCTCCCTGCTTCGGCAGCTTTGAAGGTTTTCCGCCCGTAACACTTGTCTGCGGTGAAGCTGAGGTTGATGCGAGCGACAGTGACAGAGTTTACGAAAAGCTTGTTTCTGCGGGTGCGGATGCTGCACTTCATAAATCTTACGGTATGTTTCACTGTTTTCAGCTAATACCGTTTCTGCCCGAAAGCAAACGGGCGTATGAATTCGTCAGAGAAAGGTTGATGAGGTTGTGAAAAAGGTTCTGAATACAGATGTAAGCACCTTCATAAAAATCATTGAAGCCAACACGGGTTCAAAGGTTGAGAAAATCAAATATGTCGGCGGCGGAAGCTTCGGTGAAGTGTTCAGAGCGAGCCTCGCAGACGGCAGAGTGCTCGCCGTTAAAGCTCATCGCAGAAAGGGTTTTCAGTATTCCGAAGCTGAAAGGCTGACCGTTCTTGCTGAAAACACAAGCGTTAAAATGCCTGAGGTTGTTTTTACCTATGGCGATGAAACGTCGGATATCATCGGTATGACCTTCATCGAAGGCAAAAACGTTCTTTCACCGCAGTTTTTGCTTTTCGGCAAAGAGAAAAAAGAAAAATTTGCAAATGCCGTTATTGAAGGCTTGCTTGAGCTCCACAGTGTCAAGAGTGAAAAATACGGCGCTTACGCAGACCCGAATTATGAAAGCTGGAAAGAATATTATATAACCGAAAAGCAGCAGCCGTGGCTTGAAGGGCTTGAAAAGCTTGTGAAAGAAAACAAGTTCAGCCGCAAAAAGCTGGAACTTCTGAAAACGGCGACCCGAATTTTTAACGGCATTCCCGATGAATCGGAGAATCCTGTGCTAATCCACGGTGATATCAACATAATGAACATAATGGCAGACACCAAAACCTTTGCTCTCACAGGTTTTATTGACCCGGGAGAGGCAATATGGGCTGATAAAGAATATGATTTGTTTCAGCTAAGAAATATGTGGGGTGACAGCTTCGGGCTTTATGAGAATTATAAATCCCGCATAAAGGTTTCCGAACACACGGATTTCAGAGTTGCTTATTACGGCGCAATGAATGAAGCTTCATGCAGAATGGCGGGCGGTCTTGTTTTTCCGCTTTGGGAAGATTTGTGCAACATCCGCCTTAAAAAAATTATGAAAAGCTATTAACGGGGTGACGGTATGAATATCGGTGAACTTATCAGCATCAAAACACTTGAAGAAGAACAGGATTTTTACTTGAGCAAAGAAAAACACACGCCGTATTGTGCTGAAGTCAGGCTTTTTTCCTGCGTTCAACAGGGCGATTTGAAAAAGCTTATGCAGGAGCTTCAGAAAAACGATTCTTTGATAATAACCGGCAAAATGTCGGATAACGACCTGATGCAGCATAAATATATGGCGGTCAGCGCAATCACTCTTGCCACAAGGTATGCCATTCAGGGCGGACTCAACGAAAAAACGGCATATGCTTTTTCGGACAGGGTAATAAGGCTTGTTGACGGCTTTACCCTTAAAGCTGACGTGCTTCTCTGCCTTGCAAGTGAAATAATCAAACTCACAAGAATGGTCAGGAAGAGCAAAACTCACCCCGAGCATTCACCGCACGTGCGCAAATGTGTGCGTTATATTAACGAAAACCTCGGTGAAAAGCTTTCGGTTTCTGCTCTTGCGGATTTATGCGGCATAACTGCTGATTACCTTTCGCAGGTGTTTAAGGAAGAAATGGGTGAGCCTCTCAGTGCTTACATAACAAGAAAAAAGATTGAAAGTGCCAAAAGTATGCTCGCACAGGGTGTGAGCAGCCGTGAAATTGCGTTGGCTCTCGGCTTTTCGTCGCAGTCGCATTTTATCACTGCGTTCAAAAAGATTTATTCAATGACACCTTCGCAATACGTAAAACTGACCAAATAACAGCGTTTTGCCCTCCGGTGAGCAGCAGCTTGCCGAAGGGCATTTTTGTTGCTGCAATGTTCGCAGCTCCTTGACGAATTTTGCCTGCGGTGATATACTGATACGGTAAATATTTTTAATTACGGAGGCAAAATGGCAGTTAAATTAATCGCAACCGACCTTGACGGCACGCTTATGGCGCCTGACCATATGACGGTTACAGAAAGAACAAAAGCGGCACTCATTGCCGCACACAATAAAGGAATTAAATTTGCAATCGTAACAGGCAGAACGCTCCGCTTTACGGATTCCGTAACGGCGCAGGTGCCGTTTGCGGATTATGTTGTCAGCTCAAACGGTGCGGCTGTTTTTGACCGTAACGCAGGCGAATATGTTTATTCAACTCTTGTGCCGAACGGCGTTGTGCTTGAAGCTGTTGAGCTGCTCAACACTCTGCCTGTGCATTATCATATTTATCTCGGCGGCAGAATTTATATTCAGCAATCCGCATTGTCTTATGCTGCAGATACCGGTCTGCCTGAAGAATTTCTGAAAGATTTTATTTCAAGGGTAACCGTTGTTGACGATTTGAAAAAGGTTATCGGCGAAAACGGCGCAGAGGTTATTGACGTTTTCTCAATGGGTGAAAACGAAAACACGATAGTCGAATTTTTCAAAAGCAAAAACCTTGTTATGACCTCTGCGGTCAAAGGCGAGCTTGCGGCAACAGCCGTCGGTGCCGATAAAGGCACGGCTCTGCGTGGCTTGTGCGAGGTTATCGGCATTTCAACCGAGGAAGCAATGACCTTCGGTGATGCGGATAATGACTGCCCGATGCTTGAGGTTGCAGGTCTTTCTTTTGCAATGGAAAACGGCAGAGATATCTGCAAAAAGACGGCAAAAGCCGTTGCACCTTCAAACGCCGTTGACGGCGTAGCGCAAATGATAGAAAAATATTGCCTGTAATAATACCGCTGATAAGGAGAACATATTATGGATATAAATAAGATTCTTTCACACTGTGACCACACTCTGCTTGCCGTTGATGCAACGTGGGAGCAGATAAAGGGTATCTGCGATGACGGAATGAAATACTCAACCGCCAGCGTTTGCATTCCTGCATCATACGTTAAGCAGGCAAAGGAATATGTGGGCGATAAGCTTGCAATCTGCACGGTTATCGGTTTTCCGAACGGTTATTCAACCGCTGCAGTTAAAGCGTTTGAAGCGGCTGATGCCGTTGCAAACGGCGCAGACGAAATTGATATGGTAATCAACGTCGGCGCCCTCAAAGATAAAAAATATGACGAAATACTTGCCGAAATCAAGGCTGTAAAAGCCGCCTGTAAGGGCAAAATATTAAAGGTTATCATTGAAACTTGTCTGCTTACCGATGAAGAAAAGGTTGCTATGTGCAAAATCGTTACCGAATCAGGCGCTGATTTCATCAAAACCTCAACAGGCTTTTCAAAGGGCGGCGCAACAAGAGAGGATATTGCTCTTTTTGCCGCCAACATCGGTGAAAGCGTTAAGATGAAGGCTGCAGGCGGTATCCGCTCCCTTGAGGATGCAGAGGATTATCTTGCTCTCGGCTGTGAAAGACTCGGCACAAGCGCAATAGTTAAAATTATCAAGAACCAGGAAGTTCAGGGATATTAAGTTAAGTTTAATTTAAGGAGCTGTTAATATGAGCAATCTGCCCACTCCGCATATTGCGGCAACCGAAAAAGATGCTTTCGCAAAAACCGTTCTTATGCCCGGTGACCCGTTGCGTGCAAAATATATTGCGGAAAAATTTCTTGAAAACGCCGTTCTTGTTAACAACACAAGAGGCGTACAGGGATATACAGGCTTTTATAACGGCAAACGTGTTTCCGTTATGGCTTCGGGTATGGGTATGCCGTCAATCGGCATTTATTCTTACGAGCTTTTTAATTTTTATGACGTTGAAACAATAATCCGTGTCGGCTCGGCTGGCGCAATCAGCCCATCGCTTCATCTGCGTGACGTTGTTATCGCTCTGGGTGCGTGCACAAACAGCAGATATGCTTCGCAGTATAATCTGCCGGGCACCTTTGCTCCCGTAGCGGATTACACAACGCTTAAAAACGCCGTTGCCGCCGCAGAAAAACTTGGTATCAAAGCAACTGTGGGCAACGTTTTTTCGTCAGACACTTTCTATGATGATGCAGCAAGTCTTGCCGATTGGCAAAAAATGGGCGTGCTTGCCGTTGAAATGGAAGCTGCGGCTCTTTATATGAATGCTGCCCGAAGCGGCAAGAAGGCACTCTGCATTTGCACAATTTCGGACTGCCCCTTAACCGGCGGCGAGGAATGCACCGCTCTTGAAAGAGAGCAGACCTTCAATAAAATGATTGAAATTGCTCTGGAGGCGGCAGAATGAACAACGCTGAACTGATAAAGCTTGCGCTTGAAGCAAGGCAGAAATCGTATTCGCCCTATTCGGGTTTTGCCGTTGGTGCAGCTCTGCTTTGCAAAAACGGTAAGGTGTTTACAGGCTGTAATATCGAAAATTCGGGTTACTCCGCAACCAATTGTGCAGAAAGAACGGCAATCTTCAAGGCTGTTTCAGAGGGTGAAACCGAATTTGAAAAAATTGTGGTTGTCGGCGGTAATGCAACGGATAAAACACCTGTTGATTACTGTGCTCCCTGCGGCATCTGCAGGCAGGTTATGCGTGAATTCTGTGACAGCGGTTTTGAAATTATAATTGCCAAAACAGAAGCCGATTATAAAACCGCAACCCTTGCGGATTTGCTCCCGATGAGCTTTGATATTCGTGATTTCTGAGGTGAAAAAATGGACTTCAAATCAATAATTCAAAAAAAGCGTGACGGCTTTGCCCTCACAAAAGAAGAAATTGAGTTTGTTGCTTTTGCGGCGGCAAATGAAGCTGTGCCCGATTATCAGCTTTCAGCATTGCTGATGGCGATATTTTTCAACACTCTTAACGAAGAAGAAACACTTTGGCTTACAGACGCAATGGCTCGCTCGGGCGATATGGCAGATTTATCCGGCATTGACGGTATCAAGGGCGATAAGCATTCAACAGGCGGTGTCGGCGATAAAACAACCCTTATAGTTGCTCCCGTTGTTGCCTGCTGCGGAGTTAAAATGGCAAAAATGAGCGGCAGAGGTCTTGGCCATACAGGCGGCACTGTTGATAAGCTGGAATCAATCCCCGGTTTTAAATCCTCACTCGCAACAAGTGAATTCATTGATATCGTTAATTCCTGCGGTCTTTGCGTGGCAGGTCAGTCGGGCAAGCTTTGCCCTGCCGATAAAAAGCTTTACGGTCTGCGTGACGTTACCGCAACGGTTGATAATATGCCGCTTATCGCTTCAAGCATTATGAGCAAAAAGCTTGCAGGCGGTGCGGACTGCATCGTGCTTGACGTCAAGTGCGGCAGCGGTGCGTTTATGAAAGACCTTGATTCTGCAAAAGAGCTTGCAGAAAAAATGGTTGAAATCGGCAAAGGTGCAGGCAAAAGAATTGCTGCCCTTATAACCGATATGGATAAACCGCTCGGCAGATACATCGGCAATTCACTTGAGATTGTTGAAGCGGTTGAAACTCTTAAGGGTAACGGCCCCGAGGATTTGGCAGAGATATCCGTACTTCTTGCTGCAAAGCTTCTTGAGCTTGCAGGCAAGGGTGATTTTGAAGAATGCAAGGCTCTTGCAAAATCAAAAATTGCAGACGGCTCGGCACTTAAAAAGCTTGCCGAAATGGTAAAGCTTCAGGGCGGCGATGAAAATTATATTTTCAACACCGATTTGTTCCCGAAAGCAAAATTCAGCCGTGAGCTTATCGCTGACAAAAGCGGCTATATTTCTTCAATGGATACCGAGGGTGTCGGCTCTGTTTGCGTTGCACTTGGTGCAGGCAGACAGAGAAAAGAAGATTCAATTGACCCGAGCGCAGGTATAATCCTTGAAAAGAAAACAGGGGATTACGTTGAAAAAGGCGATTTGCTTGCAACTCTCTACTGTTCAGATGAAGCTCTTTTTGATGCTGCTGAAAAACGATACAGAAAGTCCGTAACATTTTCAGCGGCAAAATCAGACAGAATACCGCTGCTTCTTGAAATTGTTGAGTAATTATGCACAAAAAAGAATCTACTTTTTTGACTTGCCAACAAATATACATTATGTTATAATTAATCGAATTTATAATGAAAAGGAGATATTCCAATGAGCGTATTAAATAAGATTGACAAAGCAGCAGAATCAAAGGGTGCTGTTGTTGTTAAAATCTGGCAGTTCATTAAGTTTATTGTTGTCAGCCTTGGTGCTATGATTGTTCAGTTCACACTTCTGAACACTCTTAACCTCATTCCCCCCATCGCAGAGCTTTATAACCAGCCTTTTGAATGGAAGTTCTTTGTTTATCCCGTTGCAATCGGCGGTCTCGGCTACTTTATTGTAAGCAACGTTGCAAACATCGTTGCTCAGATCGTAGCTTTCTTTATCAATAAAGAAAAGACATTCAATTCCAGCGCAAACGTTGCCGTTACTCTTCCCATTTACATAGTTTTCACAATCGCTCTTATCGTTTTTGCTGCATGGCTTAACCCCACTCTCAAAGAGCTCCTCATCGGCAAAGAAATCATCGGCTTCACATTCAGTGAAAACGCTGCAAAGAACACGGCAACAATGGCTTGCTCGGCAATGCAGTTCTTCCTTTATTTCCCTGTTGATATGCTTCTCTTCCACAAGAAGAAGGAAGACAAATAATTCAATACATAACACAAGCGGAGCTTCGGCTCCGCTTTTTTATTGAATAATTAACAGTGAAAAGAGAATAGTTAAGGGAGAGCTGCGCTCTTACCCGATTCGTAGGGGCGATTCACGAATCGCCCGAAATTGATTTTATTACTGTGAGTTTTTGCGTTTAAATTCGTCTAAAGGGTGAAAAGAGGTGATATTGTGGATAAAGGAAACCAAAGTTATCAGCGTTTTATGGCCGGGGATAAACAAGGACTTGTTGAAATTATTGAGCTTTACAGTGACAGCCTTGCGGCATTTATCAACGGTTTTGTGCACAACGAAAGCACTGCAGAGGATCTGATGCAGGATACCTACCTTGAGCTCATCAAGAAAGAGCATCATTTTAAGGGCGAATCGCAGTTCAAAACCTGGCTTTTTAAAATTGCAAGAAACAAGGCAATTGACCATATCCGCAAAAACCGAAAGATAATCCCTGTTGACGATACTTTTGTTTTCAACGCAGAGCTTTGTGAAAGCGTTGAACAAACGGTGGTGAATGCCGAAAAAAACAAAGCGGTGTGTTCGGCTATGGTTCAGATTAACCCGCTTTATTCACAGGTTCTTTATCTTTCGTTCTTTGAGGGGATGAACAACGCCGAAATATCTTTGGTAATCGGCAAAAACAAAAGACAGGTGGAAATGCTTGTTTATCGGGCAAAAGAGTCTTTGAAAAAAACTTTGGAAAAGGAGGGCTTTGAGTATGAATAAGTATGAATTGAGAGCAGAGGCAGTTCTTAAAAAACGTGAGGAGTATTTTGAAGAGCGCAGACAAAAAAAGAACCGTACAGTGAAAATTACCGCAGCAGCGGCGTGCGTTGTTGTTATAGCGGGTGTCGGAATGGCTCTTAATAACCAAATGAAAAGAACTCTGCCGCCTGAAATTTCACCGAGACCGTCAGAAAACAGTACTGTAACAGCAACGGTCAAGCAGGCATATAACGGCAAAACGGTGTTTATTTCAAAAGAGGTCAAAAACCAAGGGGATTATGTGACCTGCTACGTAAACGATGCAAACGAGGAAAACCCCTATAACGAAAAAAACAGCTACGGCGTGATGTCGGCAAAGGGCGAAATCGTTGTGCCGCCTGTTTACAGCAAAGCTTTTGCTGCATACAAAAACTGTTTTGTTGTTGAAAAAACAAACGAAAAAGACGAAACTTTTTCAGCACTTACCGACTCCGAGGGCAACGTTCTTTTTGATTATTTCAGAGGTTATATTCGGGCAATACCGTATGGAGAAGACGTGTTTGTGCTGATTGCAGAGGGGGTTGAGGGCAAGGATATTCTTCTCAAAACCGACGGCACGCCTGCGATTGATATTGAATTTGATAATCTGACCTATGCCCATACGGCAATCATACCGCACGGCTTTGAGAATGACGAGTTTATATTTGGTATATATAATAATGAAATATACGTTATCAGCTATAAAGGCGAAATAAAAGGCGTTTACGGAGAGAAACCGAAAATTAAAAAATCGCTCGGAAACGGCTTGAATCTGACTGCGGCATTCAAGGATAAAACCCTGCTTTTGGGTGCTTGCGATGATGCCGGCATTGAAATTGTTCCCTGTGAATACAATTCTCTTTGCTTCACGGGTGACAGACTCATAGGCAGGCGAGGTGCTAATCAGGGCCTTGACCCTCATGACGTTGCAGTGATATTTGACACACAGGGCAACATTGTTTGTGAAAACGGGATTTTTCTTGATATCATATTTGAATACGGCGCGGAAACAGGCATAGGTGTTGCGATGGGTGAGTGGAGCGATGAAAAAATGGTTGTGCTTGGCGGCTGCTGGGTTATTGATAAAAACGGCAATAAGCTCTCTGGCGAGTATGACCGCATAGACAAAAATTCTGACGGAACCTATACCGCATATTATGACGGGCAGACAAAAACGCATCTGCTTGATACAAAGGGAAACGTTATCTCATAATTGGATATTGTTTTTTTAGGGGCTGCTTCGTTTAAGCGGCTCCGTTTTTATACTTTTATTAAAAATATTACCAAACACATATTTTTGTGTCTTTTGCCATAGAATAACCACAAGATATTGTGTTATTATTTCATCACTGACCCGTTATTTTTGCTTATTTTGTGTTTGTGAGGTGATTTTTATGAATATTCAGGGCTTGCAAAAGCTGACGTTGCTTGATTACCCCGGCAAAATGGCTTGCACAATATTTACAGGCGGCTGCAATCTTCGCTGCCCCTTCTGCCATAATGCTTCAATCGTGCTTAATCCGTCTGCAGACGGTGAATTCACCGTTGACGAGATAAAGGCATTTCTCAAAAAGCGTCAGGGCATACTTGAGGGCGTTGTTGTTACAGGCGGTGAACCGCTTATGCAAAAGGATATTTTTGAATTCATTGAGGGCATCAGAGAGCTCGGTTACAGCGTTAAGCTTGACACCAACGGCACTTACCCGGATAAACTCCGTGAGCTTATTGACAGAGGTCTTGTTGATTACGTTGCAATGGATATCAAGGCTTCTCCTGCAGGCTATCCGCCGGCAGTCGGAATAGGCGGCTACGATATTTCAAAAATTACCCAAAGCGTAAACCTGCTTTTAGAGGGCAGAGTAGATTATGAGTTCAGAACAACGGTTGTCAGAGAGTTTCACAGCATTTTTGATATGAATGCTCTGGGCGAATTCATCAAAGGCGCAAAACGCCATTACCTGCAGGCGTTCAGGGATTCGGGCGAAATCATCGGCTTCGGTCTTTCGGAAGTCCCCAAAGCAGAAATGGAAGAGATGCGCAAAATTATGCTCAATTATGTTGAAAATTGTGAGCTTCGAGGGGTTTAATCCCAATATATATGGTTTGGCGGTGTGCTTAATAGTAAAAACACCCCAAAATATAGTGCTTGTATAGTGCAGTTTCAACAAACTTAATCAAAACACCACAATATCTTGTAAAAGCCATTGACATAACCACAATAATTTGTTATTATCAATGAGCTGCCGCTTGAGCTGCGTTTGCTCTGCGGAAAATTAATAAGGTTTCAATTATTAGATATATATTCAGAAAGGATCGAGTTGCATGTATCAGGTAATAAAAAGAGACGGCAAAGTTGCTGATTTTAATATCAGCAAAATCGCAGAAGCAATCAAGCTTGCGTTTGAATCAAAAGAAAAGCAGTATCATCCCTCAACCATTGACTTTCTCGCTCTCAAGGTAACGGCAGATTTTGAGCCCAAGATTGAAAAAGACCTTATCGCTGTTGAAGATATTCAGGACAGCGTTGAGCAGGTTCTTATTCAGGCAGGCTATGCAGACGTTGCAAAGGCTTACATTCTTTACAGAAGACAGAGAGAAAAGCTCCGCAACCTCAAATCAACAATTCTTGACTATAAAGATCTTGTTAACAGCTACGTTAACGTTACGGACTGGAGAGTTAAAGAAAACTCAACCGTAACATATTCAGTCGGCGGTCTTATTCTCAGCAACTCGGGCGCAATCACCGCTAACTACTGGCTTTCAGAAATCTATGATGACGAAATTGCCAACGCTCACAGAAACGCAGATATCCACATTCACGACCTTTCAATGCTTACAGGCTACTGCGCAGGCTGGTCACTCAAGCAGCTTATTCAGGAAGGTCTCGGCGGCGTAACAGGTAAGATTACTTCTGCTCCCGCAAGCCACCTTGCAACCCTTTGCAACCAGATGGTTAACTTCCTCGGCATTATGCAGAACGAATGGGCAGGCGCTCAGGCTTTCTCATCATTCGATACCTACCTTGCTCCCTTCGTTAAGGTTGATAACCTCACCTATGACCAGGTTAAAAAGTGCATCGAATCCTTCGTTTTCGGCGTTAACACACCCAGCCGTTGGGGCACACAGGCTCCCTTCTCAAACATCACTCTTGACTGGACTGTTCCCGCTGACCTTGCCGAGCAGAACGCTATTGTTGGCGGCAAAGAGATGGATTTCAAATATAAAGACTGCAAAGCCGAAATGGATATGATTAACAAAGCTTTCATCGAAATTATGATTGAAGGCGATGCTAACGGCAGAGGCTTCCAGTATCCCATTCCCACTTACTCAATCACAAGAGACTTTGACTGGTCAGAAACAGAGAACAACAAGCTTCTCTTTGAAATGACCTCAAAATACGGCACACCCTATTTCTCAAACTACGTTAACAGCGATATGGAGCCCAGCGACGTTCGCTCAATGTGCTGCCGTCTTCGCCTTGACCTTCGTGAGCTTCGCAAGAAGAGCGGCGGTTTCTTCGGCAGCGGTGAAAGCACAGGTTCAGTAGGCGTTGTAACAATCAACCTTCCCAGAATCGCCTTCTTTTCAGAAACAGAGGAAGAATTCTATAAGCGCCTTGACAAGATGATGGATATTTCCGCTCGTTCACTCAAGATTAAGAGAACCATCATCACAAAGCTTCTTAACGAAGGTCTTTATCCTTACACCAAGCGTTACCTCGGCACATTTGCAAACCACTTCTCAACCATCGGCCTTGTTGGTATGAACGAAGTCGGTCTTAACGCAAAATGGCTCAGAGCAAATATGATCGACGAAAGAACACGCCAGTTTGCAAAGGATGTTCTTAACCATATGAGAGAGCGCCTTTCCGACTATCAGGAAGAATACGGCGACCTCTATAACCTCGAAGCAACACCTGCAGAATCAACATCTTACCGCCTTGCAAAGCATGACGTTAAGCGTTACCCCGGTATCATCACCGCTTCCGACGGCACACCTTACTACACCAACAGCTCACACCTTCCCGTTGGTTACACAGAGGACGTTTTCGAAGCTCTTGATATGCAGGAAAGTCGGAT
>JAZSNE010000051.1:0-44765 GCA_045536245.1 Acutalibacteraceae bacterium
TGCATACGGTACAGAAAGCGTACCCAAGGCTGATAAGGTAGTCGGCCCCGGCAACGTTTTTGTTGCAACCGCAAAGCGTATGCTCTACGGTCTTGTTGACATTGATATGATTGCCGGCCCGAGTGAAATCCTTGTTCTTGCTGACGGCACCTGCAACCCGAAATTTGTTGCGGCAGACCTTCTTTCACAGGCTGAACACGATAAGCTTGCAAGCGCAGTGCTTGTCACCAACAGCGAAGAATTGGCCTATGCCGTCAGAGATGAAATTGAAGCACAGCTCAAAACTCTGCCCAGAGAAGAAATCGCAAGAGCATCAATTGACACAAACGGTAAAATCATTATCGCAAAAGACCTTGAACAGGGCGTTGAAATTGCCAACGAAATCGCTCCTGAGCATCTTGAGGTCTGCGCTGATGAACCCTTTAAATATCTTGATAAAATCAAAAATGCAGGCTCTATTTTCCTGGGAAAAAACACTCCCGAAGCTCTCGGCGACTATCTTGCAGGCACAAACCACACACTCCCTACATCGGGTACGGCAAGATTTTCTTCTCCCCTGTCTGTTGACGACTATGTGAAGAAGTCGCAGTATATTTATTACACCGAGGAAGCTCTCGGCGAGGTTAAGGATAACATTGTTCTTTTTGCAAACCGCGAAGGCTTGCAGGCTCACGGCAGAAGCGCCGCAATAAGATTTGAGAAATGAGGAAATGCCATGAGCAGGTTTCTTGCTGATGATTATATAAAACTTGTTCCCTATACTCCCGGTGAACAGGTTAACGTTAAGGTAATAAAACTCAACACAAACGAATCCCCTTTCCCTCCTTCACCGAAGGTTAAAGAGGTGCTTTCAGAAGAGGTAATCGACAACCTCAACCGCTATTCTGACCCTGAATTGAAAGAGCTGACCGCCGCCATTGCAAAAGAATTCGGCGTAACACCCGATATGGTGTTCTGCGGCAACGGCTCCGATGACGTGCTTGCGTTTGCAATTATGGGCTTTTGCGGTAAAGGCGGCAAGCTCTGCTGCCCCGAAATATCATACGGTTTCTACCCCGTTTATGCTGATATCTTCGGCGTTGAGCTGGAGCAGATTCCGCTTAAAGACGATTTTTCAATTGATATCAATGACTATATCAACAAAGGCAAAAACATTGTTATTGCCAACCCCAACGCTCCCACAGGTCTTGCGCTTTCATACGCTGACGTTGAAAAAATCGTTTCATCAAACCCCGATAACCTTGTTATTATGGACGAGGCATATATGGCTTTCTGCGGCGAAAGCTGCATGGAGCTTGTTAAAAAGTATCCCAATCTGCTTGTAACCAGAACTTTCTCAAAAAGCCATTCGCTTGCAGGTTTAAGAGTCGGCTTCGGCATTGCGCAGAAAGACATTATTGAAGATCTGAACAAGCTTAAATTCTCATTTAACCCTTATAACCTCAACACTCTTTCAATCAAAGCGGCATCTGCTGCAATAGCGGATAATGAATATTATGACGATAAAATAGCAAAAATCGTTGAAACAAGAAACAAAACCCAAAAGAAGCTTGAAGAGCTTGGTTTTAAATGCACAGATTCTAAATCCAACTTCATTTTTGCCGCAACAGACAAAATGCCTGCCGCAAAAATTTATGAAGAATTGAGAAAGAGAAACATTCTTATCAGATATTTCAACAAAGCAAAAATCGACAACTATCTGCGCATAACCGTCGGCAGTGACGAGGATATGCAGACGCTTGTTGATTCAATCAAAGAAATTCTGGAGGCTCAGATATGAGAGAAGCTTCAATCAAAAGAAAAACTAACGAAACAGATATTGATTTATGGCTTTGCCTTGACGGCACAGGCAAAAACGAAATTGACACCGGCTGCGGTTTTCTTGACCATATGCTGGAGCTTTTTGCCCGACACGGCAGAATGGATTTAAAGGTCAAATGTGTCGGCGACACTCACGTTGACTATCACCACACCGTTGAAGACGTGGGCATTGTGCTCGGTCAGGCTTTTGCAAAAGCCGTTGGTGAAAAGAGAGGTATTTCACGCTACGGCAGCATCGTTTTACCTATGGACGAAACTCTGATTCTTGCAAGCGTTGATATCAGCGGCAGAGCATATCTCAACTATGACGTAAATATCCCCACACCTGCAGTTGGCGGTATGGATACGGAGCTTGTTGAAGAATTCTTTATTTCATTCGTTCGTAACAGCGACGTAACGCTCCACATCAAACAATTCTACGGCAAAAACAGCCACCACATTATTGAGGGCATTTTCAAATCAGTCGGCAGAGCTCTGTGCAAAGCCGTTTTTGAAGACCTCACCCTCGGCGGCGAAATCCCCTCAACGAAAGGACTTCTCTGATGATTGCTATAATTGACTACGGCTGCGGAAACCTTTTTTCGCTTTCATCATCGCTCGAAAGCCTCGGCATTGAGTGCAAAATCACGAGCGAAAAAGCGGAAATCGAAAATGCAGATAAAATAATTCTTCCCGGCGTCGGAGCTTTTGCTGAC
This sequence comes from Acutalibacteraceae bacterium, assembly GCA_045536245.1. Classification (GTDB taxonomy): domain Bacteria; phylum Bacillota; class Clostridia; order Oscillospirales; family Acutalibacteraceae; genus CAG-177. Next base: position 2,517 of record JAZSNE010000051.1, read on the forward strand.
GCTGCCAAAAAGCTCAAAGACAGCGGTCTTGGCAAGCTTGTTTGTGACCTTGCCGCAACAGGCAAACCGATTCTCGGCATATGCCTCGGTATGCAGATGCTTTTTGAAAAGAGCTTTGAATACGGCGCACATATGGGTCTTGGTCTGATTAAAGGCTACGTCGGACCTCTTGAGGGTCAGATTCCCCAAGAACTGAAGATACCTCATATGGGCTGGAACAAGCTTAATCTTGCAAAGACTGACCCGATTTTCAAGTATATCGAAGCCGGCGACTATATGTATTTTGTGCACTCGTTCTATGCAAAAAATTGTGTTGAAAACACTCTTGCTTTTGCTGAATACGGCGTTGCAGTTCCTGCAATTGTAAAAAGCGGCAGTGTTTACGGTATGCAGTTCCACCCCGAAAAGAGCGGTGCAAAGGGTCTTGCTCTCTTAAAGGCATTTTCTGAAATTTAATTACAGGTGATTGATATGCAAATTTTTCCTGCAACCGATATTATCGGCGGCAAGGTTGTTCGCCTGACCAAAGGCGACTATAACGAAGTTAAGATTTATGCCGATTCCCCTGCTGAAATGGCCCGTGAATTTATGAAAGCGGGTGCAACAAACCTGCATATGGTTGACCTTGACGGTGCAAAACACGGCTCACCCGTTAACTTTGACGCAATCCGTGAGGCAGCACAAATCAAGGGGCTTTTCATTGAAGTCGGCGGCGGAATCCGTGATATGAAACGTATTGAGGACTACCTCGGTCTTGGCGTAAAACGTGTAATCCTCGGCACGGCGGCTGTGAAAAATTATCCGTTTGTTGAAGAAGCGGTCAAAGAATTCGGCGATGCGGTTGCCGTCGGCGTTGATGCAAAAAACGGTCTTGTTGCCGTTAACGGCTGGCAGGAAACAACATCTGTTAATTCCGTTGAGTTCTGCAAAAAGCTGCGTGACACAGGCGTTAAAACGGTTATTTATACCGATATTTCAAAGGACGGTATGCTCAGCGGCACAAACATTGAGATTTACAAGGAACTTTCAAAAATCGAAGGTCTTGATATTGTTGCCTCGGGCGGCATAACCTTTGTTGATGAAATAAAAACATTGGCAGAAATGGATATCTACGGCGCAATTCTCGGCAAAGCAATCTATGAAGGCAAGCTTGACCTCAAAGAAGCTCTTGCCGCTGCAGGAGGTAAATTATGATAACAAAAAGAATAATCCCCTGCCTTGACGTGCGCAACGGCAGAGTGGTTAAGGGTGTTAATTTTGAAGGCATTCAGGACGTTGCCTCACCTGTTGAGCTTGCTCATTTTTATAATGACAGCGGTGCAGACGAGCTTGTTTTCTATGATATCACCGCTTCATACGAAAACAGAGGTCTTTTCACAGACGCTCTGACACAGGTTGCCAAAGAGATTTTTATTCCCCTTACCGTCGGCGGCGGCATCAACTCTCTTGACGATTTTGACAGGGTGCTCAAGTGCGGTGCTGACAAGGTTTCCGTTAACTCAGGCGCAATCAAAGACCCGTCACTCATCGAAAAGGCTGCTAAAAAATACGGCGACCAGTGCGTTGTGCTTTCAATGGACATCAAGCGTGTTGACGGCAAATTCCGCATTTTCAGCAAAGGCGGCAGAGTTGACACGGGCATCGACGCTCTTGAATGGGCTAAAAACGGAGAAAACAGCGGCGCAGGTGAGCTTGTTGTTAACAGTATAGACACCGACGGCGTTAAACAGGGATTTGACATTGAAATGCTTCAGGCAATCAGTGAGCTTGTTTCAATTCCTGTTATCGCAAGCGGCGGTGCAGGTAAAAAGGAAGATTTCCTTGAGCTTTTCAAGGCAGGCTGTGCCGATGCAGGTCTTGCAGCTTCAATATTCCACTTCAAGGAATTGAGCATTGCAGATTTGAAAAAATATCTTAACGATAACAACATAGAAATGAGGATATAAAATGACTGACCTTAAATTTGATGCAAACGGACTTATTCCTGCTATAATTCAGGATCACTACACAAAAAAAGTTCTTATGCTTGCATATATGAACGCTGAAAGCCTTGATATCACAATCAAAGAGGGCAAAACCTGTTTTTACAGCAGAAGCAGACAGGAACTCTGGCGTAAGGGTGCAACGTCGGGCAATTTTCAGAACGTTGTGAGTATCAGAACAGACTGCGATAAAGATACGCTCCTCATTGACGTTATCAAGGAAGGTCCTGCCTGCCATACAGGCAGCGAAACTTGCTTCTTCAATGATATCGTTGAAGGTAACGACGAGGCTTTCTCTTATGAAGGTCTTTATGATATGCTTGTCGGCAGAAAAATCAACAAAAAAGAAGGCTCATACACCACCTATCTTTTTGAAAAAGGAATTGATAAAATACTCAAAAAGGTCGGCGAAGAATGCACCGAGGTTATCATTGGCGCAAAGGGCGGCGACAAGGCAGAAACCGTTTATGAAATAGCTGACCTGATTTATCACATCACCGTTATGATGATTGAAATGGGCATCAGCATTGACGAGGTTACCGCAGAGCTTGCCAAGCGTCATATAGTTGACCACAAGGTTAAACAGGAAAAAATGCAATAACATACAGCAAAAGGCTTGCAAAGGTTTAAAACCAATGCAAGCCTATGTTTTTTATACTATAAAATTATCAAGCACCGTTGAAGCTTCCGGATATTCGTTGCCTGATTTAAAAATCGGCAGACGTTTGATAAGCTGACCGTAAAGTCTTTTTTGCTCCGCTTCTTCACGCTGTTTGTTGTTTTCGGTAACAAAATCATCATAAAGCGTTTTCAGCTCGCAAATAAAGGTTTTTTCATCATAAACCTTCAACCTTTCAAGCCCGAGTTCTGAAGCCATATTTTCAAGCTGAGCGCAAGCTTCGGAGCCGTAAGCAACAACCATTTTTCTGAAAACGTCTTTGCCGAAATAATACAGCCTGCCCGACAAAAGGCCGAAAGCTTTTTGGGCATCAAGATAACCCATCTTAATGCGTTTTTCATACATTTCTTCGCTGAAATCGAATGCAGCGCCAAGCTCATCAACGTTATTGGGGCGGATATAAACAATCTGCGTATTTGTAAAATCAGCCCTGTGAGCAATTCCTTTAAGGTTTGAAATATCAACCACAATCAGCTTGTTATAGCCGTTTTTAACAAGCATTTCAACGGGAGTGTTGTCATAAACTCCGCCGTCAAGAAAACGCTCGCCCTCGGGACCGATGTTACTTACACCGGGTATTTTTGACGATGCAAGAAGATATTCAATAAGATGTCCGTCAGGTATGTCCTTAAGAAAAATCTCTTTTGACGAATAATCATCCAGGCTGAATGTTATCATACCAAGGTCAATACCTGATTTTCTGACTTTATCCTCATCAATAAAACGTGAGATCAGGTCTCTTGTCGGTGAGGCATCAATACCGCCGTTTTTCCAAACTTCTTTGAGCAATGTGGGATAGTTCCTTATGCTGAAGAGCTTTTCAGGATTTTTCAGTTCGCTTGAAAGATTTATACCTTTATCAATTGAAGCCTCACGCCAAAATTCTTTAGCTTCATCATAACAATCAGATGCAATTAAAGCACCGTTAATTGAGCCGATTGAAACACCTGCAATAACGGAAAACCCTACACCAATTTCACGCATAGCTTTCCATGCACCAAGCTCATAAACGCCCTTTGCACCGCCGCCGGCAAGCACAAGACCGTATTTTTCCAAATCAATCCCTCCGAAAATTAAGGTTTAATTATTTTAGCATATTATTAAAACGTTTTCAATGAATCAATTGTAAATTAAAATGCAATAATTATTGACAATGATTTGCAGCTGATATATCATACTTTTATAAAAGTAATTTTTATATAAGCGTTTATAAGAAAAACATATTTCACCAGAGGTAAAATTATGAAAATTCCCGTTTGCGTTGAAAACAGAATCAATGAATATTGCGATAAAATAAAGAAACACAGCCCGAAGCTTGCCGAGCTTTATAAAAACTGCTACCCCAACACGCTTGAAACCGCAACCGAAATTCTTGATGACGGCAAAGTATTTGTGCTCACTGGCGATATCCCCGCAATGTGGCTGCGTGACTCAACGGCTGAAGTTTCTCACTATATTCCGCTTACGGCAGATAACCATTCAATCAGGTCAATTATCAGCGGCGTAATCAGAAAGCAGCGTGAATATATACTCAAGGAACCCTATGCAAACGCATATAAAAAAGAGGAAAATGACCACGAGGAATTTCAGGATTTCCCAAAGAATCACCCCATAGTCTGGGAGCGCAAATATGAAATTGATTCGCTTTGTTATCCCCTGCGCCTTACATATCTTTATTGGAAAGCAACAGGCGACGTTTCCGTGCTTGACCAAAGCTTCCTTGAAAGCGCAAAAACAACCGTTGACCTGTGGATAACGGAGCAGCACCACTTTGAAAAATCCCCCTACCGCTTCACAAGACTCAATTGCCCCTATCAGGATACGCTCCACAATGACGGTATGGGTGAGCCTGTTGACTATACAGGTATGACCTGGTCAGGCTTCAGACCGAGCGACGATGCTTGCCGCTACGGGTACCTTGTTGCCTCAAATATGTTTGCGGTTGTTGTTCTCGGTTATCTTATTGAAATGCTTGAAACTGAATTTGCCGAAGAAAAAGAGCTTATTGCAAAAGCAACCAAACTCCGCGCTGAAATCAGCGAAGGCATTGAAAATCACGCAATAATCGAACACGAAAAATACGGCAAAATCTATGCCTGCGAGGTTAACGGCAAGGGCGATTATTTCCTTTTTGATGACGCAAACGTACCGAGCCTTCTCTCTGCACCGTATATCGGATTCTGCGGCACAGACAACGAAATCTACCGCAACACAAGAAGATTTATTCTCAGCAAGGATAACCCTTATTATTATGAAGGCAAATTTGCAAAGGGTGTCGGCAGTCCTCACACTCCCGAGGGTTACATTTGGCACATCGCTCTTTCGATGCAGGGTCTGACCTCCGACAATGCCGACGAAATGCGCGAAATTCTGCATTACCTTGAAACAACAGACGGCGGCACAGGCTATATGCACGAGGGATTTGACGCAAACAACCCCGATATCTTCACAAGAAGCTGGTTCAGCTGGAGCTGCGCTCTGTTTGCGGAGTTTGTTGAAAAAGCGGTTGACGAAGGAGTTATCGGCAATGATTGAAATTAAAATCGTTTATAAGTTGCCCGTCGGCAAGAAAAACGAGTTTATGGATACCGTTGCAAAACTCGGCATTCCGCAGGCAACACGCAACGAAAACGGCTGTCTGAAATATGATTTTGAAGTTTCGGCGGACAAGGAAGAGGTTTATCTGCATGAACTCTGGGAAAACGAAGAATGCCTTGATTCCCACAAAAAACAGCCGCATCTGTTAAAACTCGTCGGACTGAAAGACGATTTTCAGATTGAAACGGTTGCGGATATTAAAAATATTTAAAATAAGTAAATATTTTTAAAAAAAGGCTTGCAAAATGCAAATCAATATGTTATTATAATTTGCGTTCGGAAGAACGCAATATGCTGCTATGGCTCAGGCGGTAGAGCGCATCCTTGGTAAGGATGAGGTCGGCGGTTCAATTCCGCCTAGCAGCTCCAATCCCTTGAAACTTAAGGTTTCAAGGGATTTTTCTTTATTTACAAAAAGCGACATTGATTTTCAAGTAAACATATGTTACAATTTTACTATAAGTTATGAATCGGGGTAATTGATTTATGAAAAACAAGTTCAACTTAACAGCTTCAATTTTTCAAATCATATTCGGAGGTTTGGCTTTGCTGTCTTATATTATTTTAGCCGCAAGCGGAGAAAATATGATAAAATGGACAGTATCATTAATTTTATCCATAGCCATTGTTGTTGTGGGAATCATTGGAGTTTTAGATTACAAATCAAATAAATAAGCATACTCTTACTCTATTATGATGAGGTGTTTTATGAAATTTACGGTTGAACCGATTGCACATATCAAAACTGATTTTTCGTCAAAATTCGGCATTCCGCGTCAGAGCGGACTTGTTGACGAGCTTGAGGCAAAGATTATTTTTGAGCCGCAATACCGCATTTCCGAAGCATTCAGAGGACTTGAGGGATATTCTCACGTCTGGCTGCTGTGGCAGTTTTCGGAATGCGCCGACAAAGAATGGTCGCCGACGGTGCGCCCTCCGAGGCTCGGCGGTAACAAGCGAATGGGTGTTTTTGCTTCACGCTCCCCTTTCAGACCGAATTCAATCGGTCTTTCCTGCGTAAAGCTTATATCAATTGATGAAACGGAAGAAAACGGCACAGTGCTGACCGTAAGCGGAGCAGACCTGCTTGACGGCACTCCGATAATTGATGTGAAGCCCTATCTGCCCTACGTTGATTCGCACCCCGAAGCAAGCGGAGGTTTTGCACTGCAAGAAAAAGAAGGCTCGCTTGACGTTGTTTTTGCGGCAGAACTGCTCTCGGATATTCCTGCGGATAAGCAGGAGGCTCTCAAAGCTGTTTTAAAGCAAGACCCCAGACCTCAATACCAGAACGACCCTGAACGCATTTACGGCCTTGAATTTGCAGGCTATGACGTAAGATTCAAAGTCAAAGAAAACCTGCTGACGGTTATTGAAGTTGAAAAAATATAACATACGAATTAAATTTGGGTGTGGGCATCGCCCACCCTTAACTATTCACTATTCGCTCTTCATTATTCACTAAAAAAGGATGTGCCGCAAAGCACATCCTTAATTTTTTATTCGCCGTAAACTCTGCGGCTGTATTCTGCATATTCACCGCTCTTGATGTCGTCTGTCCACTCTTTATTATCAAGATACCACTGAATGGTTTTTGCCATACCGTCATCAAATTTTGTTTCGGGCAGCCAACCAAGCTCGTTTGAGATTTTGGTCGGGTCAATGGCATAGCGAAGGTCGTGACCTGCTCTGTCCTTAACATAAGTGATAAGGCTTTCAGGCTTGTCCAGAGCTTTGAGCAGAGTTTTAACAACCTCAATATTCTGCTTTTCGTTATGACCGCCGACGTTATAAACCTCGCCCACTCTGCCGTTGTGAATAATCATATCAATAGCCTTGCAGTGGTCCTCAACGTAAAGCCAGTCACGAACGTTCAGTCCTTCGCCGTAAACGGGCAAGCTCTGATTTTCCTGCGCTCTGACTATCATAAGCGGAATCAGCTTTTCAGGGAACTGATAGGGGCCGTAGTTATTTGAGCAACGGGAAATTGTTACGGGCAGACCGTAAGTTCTGTGGAATGCGAGAGTCAAGAGGTCTGCAGAGGCTTTTGACGATGAATAGGGACTTGAAGTGTGAATAGGCGTATCCTCTGTAAAGAAGAGGTCGGGGCGGTCAAGAGGAAGGTCGCCGTAAACCTCATCGGTTGAAACCTGATGGAAACGCTTCACGCCGTATTTTTTGCTAGCTTCAAGCAGACAGGCAGTACCCATAATATTCGTTTCAAGGAAGATAAAGGGATTTTCAATAGAACGGTCAACGTGGCTCTCTGCTGCAAAGTTAACAACAACGTCAAACTGCTCTTGCGCAAAAAGACCGTCAACAAAATCTTTATCCGATATACTGCCCTTAATAAATTTAAAATTGGGATTCTCCATAGCCTTATCAAGGCTCTTGAGATTGCCTGCATAGGTCAGCGCATCAAGACAGACGATTTCATAATCGGGATATTTTTCAAGCATATAATAGACGAAATTGCAGCCTATGAAGCCTGCGCCGCCTGTTACAAGAATTTTCATTCGTTATCCTCCTGAGTTATTTTTGGTTCCATAACCGAAACAATTTTTCTGAATTCCACTTTATCATAAAGCTTTTTAAATCGTACACCAACGGAATACGTTAAGTCACATTCCGGGCAAAAGAAATTTGCTCTGAAAAACTGGCAATGAAATTTCCAAGCTGTGAGCTGGTTACAAGAAGTGCCGCAGGTTTCGCAAACGTGGCACAGCCGTTTTTTATCAACAAGCGGATTATCAATATTGCGGATTACCTTTGCTTTGTAAACAAGCTTTTCATAAAAAGCGTCATTGCATTCAACAGTTTCAGGAAAAAGCTCATTATCTTTAAGCATAATTCTAAGTATATCCGCAGTAAGCATACTGTCGCCGAGTGCACGGTGATGAATATACATTTCGGGGTCTATATCAAGCATCTGCGCTGCATTGAGCAAACCGGTCTGCTGACCTTTTGCTCCGCCGTATAAACGCTGGAAAACACGCTGAAGGTCGCAGTATTTATCAAGGAAAGGTATTACTTTTATTCCGTTGAGATATTTAAAATTTTCAAGCAGCACTCTGACATCGCCGTCACCCCAGGTGAAGATAACCGTTTCTTCGTTACCTATCCACTTGCGAAACATTGAAAAAGCTTTTGTGAACGGCATACCCGAATTAATATCATCATTCGTCAGATGGGTAAGTCTTTTAACGCTTCCCCTTAATTTTTTGCCAATCTGCGAGCGAATTATACACGAAAACGTGTCAACGTTATCAAGCTCTTCATCAAGCTTAACTGCGCCGATTTCAATGATCTCATTAATATAACCTTTTGCCTTTTTGGCATATGTGTTATTCCACTCAAGGTCAAGAACAATAAACTGCATTATAACATTCCTTTGAACAAATAATTAGTCGATGCTTATTTGAACGAGTATATATAAACCTTTGACCAGGCAAGAACACGGTCTCTGTTATATTTTTTGGGCATCATTGCACAGGTTGTGACAACCTTGCCAATCTGTGCCGCACAGGGAAGAAGCTTTTTAACAAGCTCAGTGTCTTTGCAAAGGGTTTTAATTTTGTTTACAAGATCCTTGGGGTCACCGTCAAAAAGCTTGGAAACGTTATCAAAATCAGCACCCATTGTGATATCGCTCTCGGTAATCATACCGCTCTCAAAGCAATAGTCAATTTCTTCGGGTGTAAGATTGAGAAGCGCACGTCTGCCGCAGGCAAGAGGCGCAAGACCCGCACCGATTTTTTTATAATACTCCGTCTGATAGCTCCAAAGAGTTTTTGCCGTGAATTCACAATTCTTATCGGCAATAACCGTATTGGCAAGCATACGGGACGCCTTAAGGGCATTGGCAATACCCGAGCCGATAAGCGGAACGGTCATAAATGCGCTATCACCGATTGCGGCATAGCCGTCACTGACCATAACCGAAAGCGGCTGACGAACGGGAATTTCAACAAACTGACCGCCTCTGACAATCTCTGTGCCGAGCCTGGGATTGGATTCACGCAGAAAGTCTGCAAATTCTTTAAGCTCTTCTTCTGTCAAATCATCAAATCTGCCGACAAGCAAATCGGTATATTCTTCTTCTGAAGCAACCCAGCAGACACCCTTTTTGCCGCCTGCAAAAAGCATAACTTTAAACTTTGCCTCAACCTCTTCGTCACTCGCCTTATTATAGAACGCTCTGAAAATAGTAATTTTATCGTCTCTGCCTGCGGATTTTTCGATGCCTAGATAATCGGGCAGGTTGGCTCTGACGGGTGAATTCATACCGCACGCATCTATAATCAAGTCACCGTAAATATCACCCTTTGATGTTTTTATGCCTGCAACTCTGTTGCCGAGCATAATCGGGCCAAACACTTCGCATTCATATTCAATCTTAACACCTTTTGAAAGAGCGTGAGTAATAAGATGCTCATAGATATCTCTGCGCTCCATTTTGATTTCAAGCTGATCCTGCGGAACGTGCTGACGCAGACCCTTCTTGCAGGTTGGCGCAAAGAAAGTCATATCCTCTTTATACTCGAATTTATCTTCGGGAGGCATAGGTATGCCTGCAAACTCAAGAGCTTTGGGAGCAAAGATATCAGTCCAATCATAGCCGAGAGTACCCTCTTTTTTCTTCTCATAAACAGTAACGTCAAAGCCTGCCTCTGCAAGTAAAGCAGCAGCCGAAATTCCGCCGTGACCAAGACCCGCAACAATAATCTTTTTATTACTCATAACCACAAACTCCTTAATTCAAAAACACAATAACTTACGGATTCAAATTACAACATAAACGAAACCATATTATACATATCTTTAAATAATTATATAAAGAAATTATAATAAAATAACGGTTGTTTGTCAAGAACAACCGTTTGAACAGAAAACTGTTAAAATTTAAATACTAAATAATAAATTGTTTGCAAAAAATGTGACAATATTTCAAGAGCGTTTGAAACAGCAATATTTCAAAAGGTCTGTTTTTTGCTTTTTTAGGCGGCAAGTGCAATGAAAACGCTCGCAAGGAATATGTGGATATTTCAAGAGCGTTTGAAGCAGTAATACTTCAAAAAGTCTGTTTTTTGCTTTTTTAGGCGGCAAGTGCAATGAAAACGCTCGCAAGGAATATGTGGATATTTCAGGAGCGTTTGAGGCGGTAACTCACCAAAAGGTCTGTTTTTTGCTTTTTTAGGCGGCAAGTGCAATGAAAACACTCGCAAGGAATATGTGGATATTTCAAGAGCGTTTGAAGCGGCAATTGCCCCTAAAAAAGCAAAAAAATGAACAATGAATAATTGTGAAGGCTTTAAAGTGACCACATAACAATTGTCTCTTGCTCAATTTATGTTAAAGCATCCAAACTATTCATTATTCATTAATTAATGCCCCTGATCGCGCAAGCAAAGGCATTCTGGTGCCGGTGACCGGACTTGAACCGGTACGGTGTTGCCACCGAGGGATTTTAAGTCCCTTGCGTCTGCCGATTTCGCCACACCGGCAACTTGAGGTCTGAAAAAGGGCATAATAAACCCACTAACAGATCATCGGCAATATTATATAACCTAATTTTCATTTTGTCAACCAAAATCGAAATTTTTTTAAATCGCAGACTATTGCTATTTATTTAAAATAAGTGTAAAATAGCTTAGACCAATATATCCGGGAGGCAATACATTATGGATTTCAACAAGCTTGATCTTGCCATGCTCATTGAGGAACGCAATTATGACGGAATAATTGCCTTGATTGTTTCAAAAATTCCACTGATTATTTCAGCGGTTCTGATTATTATTATCGGCATTACCGTTTCAAACGTTACGGGTAAACTTGTTATCAAGGGACTCAAAGCCAGAGGGGTTGACCCTTCTGTTCATTCATTTATCAAAGCCTGCGTTACGCTCGTGGTAAAATTCGCTTTTGTTCTTTCTGCGATTTCCACGCTCGGCATCAACGTAAGCTCTTTTCTTGCGGCGATAGGCGCTGCAGGTGTCACTGCCGGTCTCGGCTTGCAATCCAGCGTCAGCCAGCTTGCAAGCGGTGTTCAGATTCTTATGAACCATCCGTTCAAAAGCGGCGATTACGTTGAGCTGGGTACAATCAGCGGCAAGGTCCACGAAATCAAGCTTATGTATACCGTACTTATCACAATCGACAATAAGCAGGTTATTGTTCCCAATTCCACCATAACAACAAGCAACATTATTAACTACAATGCAAATAACAAACGCAGGCTTGACCTCGTTTATTCGGTTGCATACAATCAGGATATAGAAAAAGTACGCAGCGTGATACTCGAAACCGTAAAAGCAAACAATCTCATTCTTTCTGACCCTGAGCCTATCATTGCAGTTAAGGAACACGGCCAGAGTTCAATCAACTTTGCCTGCCTGATTTGGTGCGAAAGTGACGATTATTGGAACGTTTTCTATTATATGCAGGAACAAATTAAAATAGCTTTTGATAAAAACGGAATATCAATCCCCTATAACCAGCTTGACGTTCATATAAGCAAGGAGAATTAAAGTGACAAACTTATTAATCAGACTTTTTATTAAGGATTCTGACACTATAAGCGAAAAAGTCAGAATGAAATACGGTGTACTCAGCGGAGTTGTCGGAATAGTGCTTAACGTTATTTTGTCTGCTTTCAAAATGATTTTCGGCGCACTCACGCGGAGTGTTTCAATCATAGCTGACGGCGCAAACAATATTTTTGATGCCGTTTCCTCAATAATCAATCTCGTCGGCTTCAAAATTTCAGGTAAACCCGCCGACAAGGACCACCCCTTCGGCCACGGCAGAATCGAATATCTTTCCGCACTTGTTCTGGCTTTTGTTATATTGACAATGGGTGTTGAGCTTATCAAATCATCAATTGATAAGTTTACAAACCCCGAAAAAGTAATTTTCAGCGTACCTGCAGTCATAGTTCTTGTTTTTTCAATAATTGCAAAAATCTGGCTTGCTGCATTCAACAAAACAATCGGCAAAAAAATCAACTCTGTTTCCGTTGACGCCGTTGTTGCAGACAGTATCGGCGACATAGCCGCCACAACCTGTTCGTTAATCGCTCTTATTGCTTCAAAATTCACCGAACTGCCTGTTGATGCAGTTATGGGTATTATTGTTGCGGGAGTTATTCTTTTCGCAGGTGTAGGCATAATTAAAGACACGCTCGGTCCCCTGCTCGGTGAGCCGCCCGAAAAAGAAGTTGTCGAGCAGCTTGAAGAACTTGTGCTCTCTTATGACCACGTTATAGGAATTCACGACCTTGTGCTTCACGCTTACGGCCACGGCAAGGTTTACGGTTCACTCCACGCAGAAGTACCCTCTGACGTTGATATGCTTCACCTTCACGATACAATAGATCTGATTGAAAAAGATATAAAAGAAAGACTCGGGCTTGACATCTCAATACATATGGATCCCGTTCTTGTGGGTGACGAAATGACTGACAGGCTCAAAGAAACAACCGCAGAGATTCTCAAAAGCATTTCAGAAGATTTAAGCTTCCACGATTTCAGGATAGTAACCGGCCCGACACACACAAACCTTATTTTTGACGTTGTTGTTCCTTATGACTGCAAGCTTACAGAATACGAAATCAAAGACAGCTTTGACAACGCTCTGAATAAAAAAACAACCGATTGCTTTACGGTTATAACTTTTGACAGAAGTTACGTTTGATGCGCTAAATATTGTGGTTATTGCGCTAAAAATGCGGATATTTAGCAAAATAGCCAAAAAACACCTTGTTTATTTCTATAAAATTTTATAGACAAATTTATATATTATGCTTTTCAAATATCAAAAAATATTGTAGAATAAAGCTATACTATTTTTCGGAGGAATTTGCCATGCCTGAACGTTACGAAGAATTTACCACCATACCCGTTGGTAAGCTCGGTATCATCGCTCTGCCCGGTTGTGAAAAGGTTGCAGAAAAAATTGACTCTTACCTTGTTAAATGGAGAAAAGAAAAAGAAAGCGAACACAAAGACACTCTCCAGTTCAAAGGTTACGAAAGAGATACTTATATCATCAACGCTTCTTTCCCCAGATTCGGTACAGGTGAAGGCAAATGCGTTATCAAAGACACGGTCAGAGGTTATGATATTTTTATTCTTTGCGATGCATTCAATTATGGCGTAGAGTATAAGATGTACGGCAGATACGTACCCATGAGCCCCGATGACCACTACGCAAACCTTAAAAGAGCTATCAGTGCCATCGCAGGCAAAGCAAGAAGAATCACCGTTATCATGCCCATGCTCTATGAGGGCAGACAGCACAAGCGCTCAAGCAGAGAATCACTTGACTGCGCCGATATGCTGCGTGAGCTTTGCCTTGAATACGGCGTTGATAACATCATCACATTTGACGCTCACGATCCCAGAGTTCAGAACGCTATTCCTCAGAACGGTTTTGAAAACGTTCAGCCTGTTTACCAGATGATCAAGGCTATCTGCAAAAACGTTGATAACCTTAAAATTGACAATGACCATATGATGGTTATCTCCCCCGATGAAGGCGGTATGGGTCGCTGCATCTATTTCTCATCTGTTCTTGGCGTTGACCTCGGTATGTTCTACAAACGCCGTGACTATTCGGTTATCATTGACGGCAGAAACCCCATCGTTGCTCACGAATTCCTCGGCACCAACGTTGAAGGTAAGGACGTTATTATCATCGACGATATGATTTCTTCCGGCGATTCAATGATTGAAGTTGCAACCAAGCTCAAAGAGCTTAAAGCAAACCGTATTTTCATCTGCGTTTCATTCGGCCTTTTCTGCAACGGCCTTGAAACATTTGACAAGGCATATGCTGACGGCCTTATTGATAAGGTGTTTACCACAAACCTGATTTATTCATCACCTGAGCTTCTTGAAAGAGAATGGCACGTCAGTGTTGACCTTTCAAAATATTGCTCATACATCATTGACACACTTAACCACGATGATTCCATCAGCGGTCTTCTTGACCCCAAAGACAGAATCAACAACATTCTTACCAAATACGGCTTCAGAAAAGAAGGCGAAGAATAATAATATCAACCGCCGAGATAAACGCTCGGCGGTTTTGTTAAATATGGGAGTAATAATATGCAAAACAAAGAACTGAAATTCAATAATGGCAAGTTCAGAATAATGCAGATTGCTGATACGCAGGAATCAGCCAAGGTAGCAATTGACACAATAAGATTCATTTCTGCCACTCTTGAGCATGAAAAGCCTGACCTTGTTGTTTTTACAGGAGATCAGATTAAAGGATATTCGTCGAGCTTTCACGGCAAAAACGGCAAAGAAAACGTCAGAAACGCTCTCAAAACTTTGATAGCTCCGCTTGAGCAAAAAGGAATTCCTTTTGCCATGACGTTCGGCAACCACGACGGTGATTCAGCTATGACCAACATCGAACAGTTTGAGATTTATAAAGAATCGCCGATGTTTGTTTATGCGCCCCCGGTAAACGATAATGATAAGGCAACATATTGCCTTGGAGTAAAAAATGACAGCGGTGAAGTTAAACGCCTTATTTATCTTTTTGATTCACATTCGAAAGCAGAAAACGGCGGATACAGCGCAGTTTTGCCTTATCAGCTTGATTGGTACAGAGCTGTGCGTGATTCTTATGAAAATCCCCTGCCCTCAATTGTTTTTCAGCACATCCCCACTCCCGAATATTTTGACGTAATCAAACGGGTAAAACGTTTTTCAAAAGGCTGCGTAAGAGCATACGGCAACCACAAAAACGAATGGTATGTGCTTGACCCGCATAACTGTGGTCTGCGTGACTTTATGGGAGAAACGCCTGCTGCTCCGTTTGAAAACAGCGGTGAAATCGACGCTTTTCTTGAAAAGAAAGAGGTTGAAGGTCTGTTTGTGGGTCATGACCATAACAACAGCTTTGTTGCTGATTATAAAGGCATCAAGCTCGGTTACACGCAAGGCTGCGGCTTCAACGTATATGGTCCCGGATTTAAAAGAGGATTCAGAATTCTTGACCTTGATGAAAATGGCGGATTTGAAACAAAGACCGTAACTTTCAGCGAGCTTTTTGATAAAAGTGAGGTTACCAACAAGGCAAAATTTGCTATATACTCTTATGTGCCCACTAGCGTTTCGGCAGTTGTGACGTTTGTTAAAGAAGCGGCGGTTGTGGCTCTCGGTGCAGGAGCAATAGCTCTTGCGGTTAAGAATTTGAAAAAGAAATAAGTTTCGGTAAAAAAATGCTCCCTTGACATCAGCCAAGGGAGCGTTCGTTTTTATATTGCTTTAAAATATTTTTTGAAGCTCTTGCCGTCGTGTTCATCTGTCCAGGTAAGGCAAATACCCGCATTCATAAGCAATGCGCCAGAATAGATTTCGCCGGTTTCTTCATCACGGTAATATTTCTCAGGGTCAAGACCCTTGAGCTTGAGAAAGAACGCCTTATCATAAGGCTCACGCATAACAACGCTTGTAACAAGAGCTTCGCTCTTATCCTCCGCAACAAACACCCAGGCTGCTCTGTAAGCATTGTCAAACGGAGAAATGAGTCTGTAAAGCTCGCCGAAATGGATTACGTCATAATACTTGTGATATTCAGCAACCTGTGCTCTTACAAGCTCTGCATCTTCTTCAGTGTACTTATTGGGGTTAAGTTCATAGCCGAATGAGCCCCAGAGAGCAACGTCGCCCTTTGTTTCATAGCCTGTTCTTCTGCAAGCGGAAACGTGAGCGCCCATTGTTGAGGCAGGATAGCACATTGACGTGCCGAACTGAATCATAAGACGTTCAATTGGGTCGGTGTTGTCACTGGTCCAGATCTGCGGTGAATAATAAAGCATACCGGGGTCAAAACGTCCACCGCCGCCTGAACAGTTTTCAATCAGCATATCGGGGAAGGCTTTTGTGAGTCTGTCCATAACCTCATATGTGCCAAGAACGTAACGGTGGAAAACTTCTTTCTGTCTGTCGGCAGGAAGAATTGCCGAGCCAACCTCGGTCAGGTTACGGTTGAAGTCCCACTTGAGATAGTCAACTTTATTGACCGAAAGCACCTTATACATTTCATTGAATATATAGTCACGAACATCCTGTCTTGAATAGTCAAGAACATACTGATGACGTCCGATTGACTTTTCTCTGTTGGGAACGTGGAGACACCAGTCGGGATGTGCTCTGTAGAGGTTTGAATCTCTTGAAATCATTTCGGGCTCATACCAGATACCGAACTTAAGACCGAGAGCGTTGATGCGTTCAATCAGATTAGCAAGCGTACCGCCGAGTTTTTCTTCGTTAACCTGCCAGTCACCAAGTGAGCTGCGGTCATCATTTCTGTAACCGAACCAGCCGTCGTCCATAACAAGCATTTCGATGCCGAGTTCCTTTGCTTTTGCAGCAAAAGAAACAATTGTATCGCCGTCGAAATCCATACCCGTTGCTTCCCAGTTATTGATAAGCAAGGGACGTTTGATATTTTTCCACTTACCTCTTACAAGGTGTTTTGCATAGAGTTTATGGAAAGTGCGGCTCATATCGCCGATACCGTTCGCAGAATATACCATAACAGCTTCAGGTGCGCTGAATGAGCAACCCGATTCAAGCTTCCAACCGAAAGTTTCGGGGTTGATGCCCATAAGAAGTCTTGTTCCGCCATAACTGTCAACCTCAACGTCAACTGCAAAGTTGCTGCTGTAAATAAGATTAAAGCCGTATGCATTACCAAAGTCTTCTGTTGTGTTGCTGTCAACAAGCGCCGCAAAGGGATTCTGGAAATGGCTTGATGAGCCTCTCTTGCTTGAAACACCCTGTCTGCCGTGAGCAAGTGCACGTCTTTCAAGGTTTCTTTCCTTGCCCCATTTGCCGTAAAGAGTAATCAAATCATAGTTATGGGTAACAAAGTCAACGCTGCAGCTGTAAACTTTTTCAATATCAACAGTTTTATCGGTGGGATTGACGATTTTTGTGCTTCTGGTCATTGCGCCAAGCTTTTCAAAAACAGTGTAATAAAGCACCGCCTGAATACCTGTTACGCTGTCCTCTGTAAGAATTTCAAGAGTCGAAGCCTCGGAATCATCTTCAAGATAAAGTGAAGGCATTCCTTCAATCGAAGGTTTACCCGAATAGATTTTATGCGACTTATAGCGCATATCGGTTACGTTGTTGCCGTCTGCATTCTTGATTGCAACCGCACTGATTCTGAAATCGCCGCAGCCCTCACCCTGATATTCAAGAGGGCAAACGTCAGGTGAAAAACGGTCGTTTTCAATGTTAATGTTATTGGGGCTGAAGGACGCAAAGGTACTTCTAAATTTGAAAGCTTTAAGATTGGCATCGGGAATCTTCGCACCGTAATAAAGATGCGCAAGATAGTTTTCTTCATATATTTCAATTACGTAACTTGATGTTGCAGTATCAAGCTTGAAAATTCGGTTTTCGCTGTCAAAAACAATTGGCATATCAAACACTCTCCTTTATCAAAGCATTGATTTTTTCTCTGGTTTCAAGAAGCCATTCCGCCTCTCGAGGGTAATCTGTAAAGTTTTTGAGCTTTACAGCTTCGGTTTCAAGAAATTCTTTTACTTTTTGCTGACCCGCTTTATTTTCAAGGGTTTGAAGAGCCATCATATCCTGCAATCCGTCATAAAACACCTTCAATCGGAGGCTGACAAGGGGTTCACCTTTACAGGACGGATAAACAACAAACGAGTCGCCCGACGGGAAATTGCCGCCTGCATCCGTAACTTTGTAAGGGTCAATAGCCTTAACTGAATACTGAAGATTATAAAAATTATAGCCCCAGTGCAGGAAGCCCTTGACACCGTATTTATACATAAGCATTCCGAGGATTCTGTTACGCTGTGAAGGCATAGCCATAAAGCGGTTGGGAAGATTATCTTTATACTGACCGCAGCAGTAATAGGTCCACAATTCCGGAACGTTGCCGACGAATGCTTCAATATGATCTTCACACGGAACAGGCAATTTGACTGCTCCCGATTCATAAAAATCATATTCGGAAAGTGCATCAATAAAACGCAGACCTTTAAATATCTCGTGAACAAGAGCAGCTCTCTTTTTAAACACTTTAAGTTGTTTAATGGAAGGTTCGTCTGAAATGTGGATAAAACATTTGTCACGCAATCCGTTTTTGTCTATCAGGCTGACAAGCTCCGCACCGAAGGCACGCAAAAATTCATCATACTTCTTGCTGGACGTTCTTGTTTTCCAGCCGAAAATCTTCTTTTCTCTGCCCTTTGAATCGGTAGCAATAATTTTGGGTGCGTGCTTTGCGCCCCACTGAGTGAACAGATGGCTGATTTCAAAATATTCCACGCCGCACTCAACACACATATCAATCCACTTCTGGAGATTTGAGAAATCAAAAACATAGCTCTTTCCGCATTTTTTGACACCGACAAGCTGAACGGTTCTTCTTTCTCCGCCGACCCTTGTATCAAGCGGAGGTGTGAAAACAGGGGTCAGAATGCAGTTGACACCGTGTTCAACTGCGGTTTTGATGAAATTCCTGTTAATGCGCCAGAACTCATCGCTCATCGCTTCAACGTTATAGTAATTGCAAAGGCAGTCTGCGTGATACCAGTTGGTATGGATAAGTGTCTGTTTATCAAGGCAACAGTCAATAACTTCAATATTTACAGAGCCCTGAGCAACGGTAATACCGTTTTCTGAAAGAACAACAGCAAGCTCGGAATTACCGGTAATCTTTTCTTCAGGTGAAACTTCAACCCAAATGCTGTACCATTTGCCGCCGCACACGGATATCTCACCGTCAATCGGTTCAAGTACGTCGGGATACAGACCTGAAGTTTTACGCAAAAAGAAATCGTCAGCGTCATCAAGGCAAGCCGTACCGACAGGCACGTCTTTGACCAAATAAAGCTTTGACACTCCTGACAATTCGCCGTTAAGGGCAACAGTCAGTTCAGTGTTTTTTTCAGGGCAGAAAGCTGCCTGGAAAGACGCTCTTTCGTTTTTAAGCATTGAAAAACCATTAAGAACTTTTGCCGCAGGTTTTTCGTCTGCAAAGATTTTTTCAAGTGAACTGAGAATAATTAATTCCATATTAATCCTCCGATAAGCTTATTGGCTGCTCATTTTCCTGTCTTTTTCAACAGTTTTATCAACTGCGGTTATAACGGAATTTTCAAAGCCTGTTTCTTTCAGGCTGCAGACACCCTCGATGGTTGTACCTCCGGGTGAGCATACGTTTCTGACAAGTTCACTGACCGCAAGAGGGCTTTCAAGAAGCATTTTGGCACTGCCGAGAAGCATTTGCGCCGCAATATCCTGCGCCACCTTTGCAGGTAAGCCGTATTTTACACCGGCTGCAGCAAGAGCATCAGCAAACATATAAGCAAATGCAGGCGCAGAACCCGCAACGGCAGTGAAAGCCGAAAAATATTTTTCTTCAATCTCAACAGCTCTGCCGAAGCAAGAACAAAAGCTTAAAGCAAAAGCCTTATCTTCATTTCCTGCTGCCGGTGAAGCACAAAAAGCTGTCATTGATTCGCCGACTGCGGCATTGATATTCGGCATAATGCGAATAATCCTTGCATCATAGCCAAAACAATCAAGCAGCTTTTCTGTGGTTGTTCCTGCAGCCGTTGAAATAAATAACGGTTTTTTTGCTGATGCTTCGGATTTGATTGAACCGATTAAAGCCGCAATATCTTTAGGTTTGACAGCAATAACAACATTTTCACATTCTGCAGCGATTTGTGTTGCGCAAGAACAAGCTCTGACACCCAGCTCCTTTTCAAGCTGAGCCGTTTTTTCGCTGAAAATATCATAAATTGCAATTTCAGTCGCTTCAATCAATCCGGAGCCTACCACGCCTTTAAGAATGGCTGAAGCGAGATTTCCCGTACCGATAAATCCTAATTTCATATTAAAACTCCTAACGTTTTAACTGTTGATAAAAACCGAAAGATTGCATTTCGGTCTTTATCAAGAGTTAAAAGCGCAGAGCGGTATACTCTGCGCTTTTTTAGATTTAAGAAAATTAAAGCTGAGATGTGCAGTGGGGGCATCTTGTTGCTTCGATTGCAATTTCGCTCTTGCAGAAGGGGCACTCTTTTGTTGTGGGCTCTTCTTCAACCACTTCTTCATTCTTCTTTGCTCTGTCAGCAACAGTGTTTATTGCTTTAACAAGGCAGAAAACTACGAATGCCATAATAAGGAAATTGATGATAGCACTGATGAAGTTGCCGTAAGTAAGAACCGCTGCACCGGCTGCCTGCGCTTCTTCAAGTGTTGCATACTTAACACCGTCAAGAGAAACAAACTTGCTTGAGAAATCCATACCCTTAGTGATAAGGCTGATAACGGGCATAACAATGTCATCAACAAGCGATTTAACGATTGCCTGGAATGCACCGCCGACAATAACGCCGACTGCAAGGTCAATAACATTTCCCCTCATTATGAATTTTTTGAATTCCGCTGTGAAACCTTTGCCTTTTGCCATTAGAAAAACCTCCTAAAAAATTATCATATACAATTTATCAAAAATTTTCTCAAAGGTCAACACCTTCGAGATTAAAATTTGGAATAAAACTTTCCGTTGCAGCCTCACCGTTCTGAAAATTACAGTTTTCAAAGCCCATTTCAAGGATTTTGGCTTTGACAATGGAATATTCTCTTGCCGAAAGTTTACGGTTTATTGGCGGCATATCCTTTGCTTTACCAAAAGG
This sequence comes from Acutalibacteraceae bacterium, assembly GCA_045536245.1. Taxonomy (GTDB): domain Bacteria; phylum Bacillota; class Clostridia; order Oscillospirales; family Acutalibacteraceae; genus CAG-177. Next base: position 23,485 of record JAZSNE010000051.1, read on the forward strand.
AGTATACTGGCGCATAACGCTGATATATGTTTCTTTAGGCAAATTTTGGCTTACCCAGCCAAACACTTTTACCGCCTGCGATATGTTGCCCGGTAAAACCATATGCCTGATAATAAGACCTTTTCGGGCAATTGAATTTTCATCAAGCTCAACCGTGCCTACCTGCCTGTACATTTCAAGCACAGCTTTTGAAGCATATTCAAAATAATCCGCCGCACCCGAATATTTAAGTGCCGGTGCAGAATCATAGTATTTTATATCGGGCAAATAAATATCAACCAAGCCCTCAAGCATACGCAAAGTTTCAGCCTTCTCATAGCCTGATGAATTATAAACAACTGGAACAGGTGAATTATATTCCTTTAGAACCTTTGCAAGCATCGGAACAAAATGAGTGGGAGTAACAAGGTTGAGATTATGAACACCGCTTTCAAGCAGCCTGTCAAATATTCTTTTAAGCTCGTCGGGAGAAACATCTTTGCCGAACGCTCCGTGGCTTATCTGCTGATTCTGGCAATATACGCAACCAAGATTGCAGCCCGAAAAAAACACCGTTCCCGAGCCTTTAGTGCCGCTCAGGCAAGGCTCCTCCCAAAAGTGAGGGGCGGCTCGTGCTACTCTGAAAATTTCACCCACTCCGCAAACGCCTTTACTTACGCTTCGGACAGCCGAACAGTTACGCGGACAAATATTGCATATCATCAAACCCACCTGCCTTTTATTTAATTATACATATTTATTTTACAAATACAAGTTGCTTTTAACATTAAAATAGTATATAATTGGAGTGTATATATCTGAAAGGGTGATTTTATGTTTCTTGCAATAGATATCGGCAACACAAATATATCACTCGGTGCTTACAAAGATGATAAGCTTGTTTTTGTTTCGCGCCTCGCAACTGACCGTTCAAGAACACCTGACCAATATGCAATTGAATTCAAGCAGATTTTTGCTCTTTATGATGCGCTCTCTGCAAGCTTCAGCGGTGCGGCTTTGAGCAGCGTTGTGCCCGAGCTTACCGCCACCATGTGCGAAGCAATTGAAAAAATAACCGGTCACAGACCTATGGTGCTTGGCCCCGGAATCAAAACGGGAATGAACATATTGATTGATAACCCTGCCCAGCTGGGAGCAGACCTGCTTGCAGGCTGCGTGGGGGCAGCAAACCTTTATCCGCTCCCCTGCCTTGTTATTGACCTCGGTACAGCCAGCAAAATAAGCGTTATTGATAAAAACGGCGCTTTCAGGGGTTGCACAATCGCTCCCGGCATCGGCATTTCGCTTGACGCTCTTTCGCAAAGAACATCGCAGTTGCCCAGCATCAGCTTAAAAACGCCTGACCACGCTATCGGCACAAACACGCTTGATTCTATGCAGGCAGGAACGGTATTCGGCTTTGCCGCAATGATTGACGGCCTTTGCGAAAAGCTTGAAGCTGAGCTTGGAGAAGGCAAAATGAATGCGGTTGCAACAGGCGGTCTTGCAAAAGACCTTATCAAAAGCTGCAAAAGGGAAATTGCTTTTAACGGTGAGCTTGTGCTTCACGGCTTAAAAGTTCTCTATGATAAAAACAGAAAAAACAAATAATGTTTTAACATTCTTATTTCGCTAAATTTTGCGTTGCATCCTTTTCAAAAGGAGCAGCAGCAAGGAGGAATAAATTATGAAATCAAACGCAAAAACAGGGCGCATTCTGCGCCTGACCCAGCTATCCGTGCTTGCGGCTCTGCTGATTATTTTCGGCTTTACAAGCATTGGATACATCAAAATCGGCGTGATTGAAATTACGCTGAACGTAATCCCCGTTGCGATTGGCGCAATTGTACTCGGTCCTTATGCTGGGGCAATATGCGGCGCAATATTCGGCCTGACGAGCTTCTGGCAAGCAGCTTCCGGCACAAGCGCATTCGGCGCATTGCTGTTTCAGCACAGCCCCGTTAATACGTTTATTCTTTGCTTTGTTCCCAGACTTCTTACAGGTCTGCTTACTGCATTGATATTCAAAGCGTTGATGAAAGCGTGCAAAGGCAACAACTCTATTCCCTGTGCAGCAGCTAGCTTGAGCTGTCCGCTTCTTAACACACTGCTGTTTGTTGGCTCGTTCATTCTCCTTTTCTTAAAGACTGATATTTTCAGAGCTCTTTATGCAGATTCCGCAGCAAACAACATTGCCTCTTTCTTCATTTGGTTTGTTGGCCTTAACGGTGTTGTTGAAGCATTGGCCGGATTCATTATTGCAACTGCGGTTTCAAAAGCATTGCTTATTGCAAACAAAAGAATGAAGCTTTAATTCTCACACAGGTAAGGTGATATTATGCCAATTAAAATAGCCAACGAACTGCCGGCACATAAGGCACTTGAAGCAGAAAATGTTTTTGTTATGACGGAAGACAGAGCTATGACTCAGGATATCCGTCCTTTAAGAATAATTCTGCTTAACCTTATGCCCACAAAAATCGAAACAGAAACGCAGATTCTTCGCCTTTTAAGTAACTCGCCGCTTCAGGTTGACGTTGAACTGCTGCAGGTCAAATCCCATAAATCCAAAAACACATCTGCAGAACATATGCTCAAATTCTACAAGACGTTTGACGAAATCTGTGACCAGAAATATGACGGTATGATTGTTACGGGCGCACCCGTTGAAAACCTTGAGTTTGAACAGGTTGACTATTGGGATGAGCTTTGCACGATTTTTGAGTGGAGCAAAAAACACGTTTATTCAACCTTCCACATCTGCTGGGGAGCCCAGGCTGCTCTTTATTACCATTACGGCGTGCCGAAATATCCGCTTGAGAAAAAGCTTTTCGGTGTTTTCCCCCACAGATGCCTTGATAATCTGCATCCTCTTATGAGAGGTCTTGACGACGAGTTTTACGTTCCTCACTCAAGACACACGGAAAACAGAATGAGCGATATCGCTCTTGTTAAAGATTTGCAAATTATTTCTTACTCCGATATGGCTGGTGTTCACCTTATCTCTGATATGGCTTGCAGGAACTTCTTTGCAACAGGTCACTCTGAATATGACCGTGAAACACTCTCAAAGGAATATTTCAGAGATGTCAACAAAGGTCTGCCGATTGATGTGCCGTTCAATTATTTCCCCGATGACGATTCAACCAAAACGCCCAAAATGGAGTGGAGAGGCACTGCAAACATCATATTTGCAAACTGGCTGAACTACTTTGTTTATCAGCAGACACCTTATGACTTAAGCACACTTTGATTTTTCGGGAATAACAAAACGCCGCCTTGCTTTTGCAGGGCGGCACAGAAAGAGAAAATAACTATTTGTTTAAATAAAATATTGCGGCAGCAATAAGAGCAACGTGCAGAACAATTTCGGCAGGCAAGCCTATCATAAACTTTTTATGTTTGGTCTTATGCCTTATGAGCTTCATTGTTATGAACATCGGCAAAGCTCCGCCGAAAAATCCGAGCAACATAAGCGTTGCCTCGGGGATTCTCCACGCACCGCTTTTTGCAGCAGCCTTGTCATATACGGTAAGAGCTACCGAAACAATGGCTAAAGCTGCATAACAAACTAAATAATACTTAAGATATTGCGGCATCTTAATCATCCTTTATTTTGAAATCAAGTGAGGACAGATATGAAAAGAATATCGTCGCTTTTTATAATTATATTACTAATGTTCACGGCTTGTCAACCAAGCGAGGGAGATTTGCCGAAAGAAAACATCGCCGTTGAAAGTTCAGCTTCTTTTAACGATTTTTCGGGAGCTGTATTGACAGAAATCCCTTCTGTTTCAATATCAGAATTTGAAACACAGCAAGATAATCTTACCACAGAATTTGAAAAAACAACCTTACCGTTGTTAAACAATCCGACTCAATCTGCAACAAAACAGCAAACAACGCAGCCCAAAACCACCTCTCCCTCAGCACCCAAACCGACAGTCCCTTTAACGCAAAAGCCGACTGTTCCGCAAACGATAAAGCCGACCGAGCCCGTGACGCAAGCCAAGCCTCAGCCGGAAACCGTCAACACTGAAATGAGAGCAATCTGGGTTTCGTGTTACGATTATACAAGTGCGGCAGGTAAAACAAGAGCACAATATAAAGCAATAACCGATAAGATGTTCAAGACCATAAAAGACAACGGCTTCAACACGGCTTTTGTTCATCTGCGTGCAAACTCCGACGCTTTTTATAAATCGGATATTTTCCCGTATTCTTCTTTCATTGCAGGCAAAGAAGGTGCAGCACTTGCATTTGACCCGTTTGCGGTTTTGCTTGAAAGCGCTAAGGCAAACGGCATATCCGTTCACGGATGGATAAACCCGTTCAGAGTTAACACCAAAAACGATGTGAGCGTTTTAAGTTCATCAAATCCGGCAAAGAAAATTCTTGACTCGGGTAACGACGACGGCAGAGTGTGTGTGCTTGCAAACGGAATATACTATAACCCTGCTCATACAGAAAATCACCAGCTCATCCTTGACGGCGTGCGTGAAATCATCAGCAAGTATGACATTGACGGCATTCATATTGACGACTACTTTTATCCGTCAACAAGTGAAGAAATAGATAAAGCCCAATATGCAGCCTATAAATCATCAGGCGGCACACTCAGCCTTGCAAAGTGGCGCATATCAAACGTTAACGCATTTGTGTCTGCGCTTTATTCGGCGGTCAAAGCGGCTGATTCTTCGCTTATTGTCAGCATCAGTCCGTCAGGTCAGATTGACAAAACGCTTAACGAAGCATATGCCGATTGCCGAACCTGGCTCAAACAAAGCGGTTATGCGGATATCATAATTCCGCAGATTTATTTTGGCTTTGAGCATCAGACACAGGATTTCGAAAAACTTCTCAAGCAGTGGGCTACCCTGCCCAGGCATTCGGGAGTAAAGCTTATGTGCGGCATTCCGGCTTATAAATGTGCAAAAGCTGATGATTATGCAGGAACCGGCAAAAACGAATGGACTCAAAACACTGACGTGCTCGCAAGGCAGCTTAAAAGCATAAGAACAAACAAAAGCTACAGCGGCTTTGCCGTTTTCTCTTATGCCGACCTTGAAAGAGCCGCTTGCAAAACCGAAATAACAAACTTAAGAAATGAAATAAAATAACGGGGTAAATGATGAAAAACAACAAAGGTCTGATAATTGCGATAATATGCATAGCTGTGGCTATGGTCGGCACTATAACCGCCATAGTTCTGATCGGCATATTTTCAAAGGATAAAGAAAAAGATGGCAAAAGCTCTGCAACAACCGTAACAACTCAGCAGAGTGAAGAAACAACGGCATTGCCTGCCGTTACCCGACCCAAAAGCAAACGGCCTGACTCGGTTGTAGCAACGGTTTACGGCGAATATTCGGAAAACAGTGCCGATGAAATATCAAAGCTCGGCAGCTATGGCTTCAACACCGTAATCTTTGAGCTTGCCGCTGATAATGCCGAAGCGGTTATTCCTCTTATTGATTCGGCAAAAGCTGCAAACCTTTATTTCGGAATCAAGGCAAATGCCGCCGAAAGCGACGCACACATAACCGAATTCATAAACAGCAATAACGTTGATTTTGTTATTATATCCGGTCTTGATGAAACAAGTGCTGACTTTGCAGAAAAAGCCGGCAAGCTTTGCGAAAGCATAAAAACTATCGACGCTGCAACTGAAATCGGCATTGAGCCTTTAAACGCTGACGGCGAATGCAAAGAAATAACCGATATTCTCGGCAGTAAGGCTGATTTTGTTTTTGTTATGCAAAGCGCAAATGATATGGCAGGTATTGACGCTTTTGAAAAAACTCAGCTTTTATGGAGTGCAAAAGGTTTTCCTGTCTGGCTCTGCCATAACCTGACGGAGCTGTCATCTTTTGATACAGCCAGAGCAACGGAATACATCTCGCTTATTTCAAACTCTGCCGGTATGGCAAATTGCAAAGGCATGGCATTTGCACCGTATAAGGATATCATTTCTGCCGACAGTGTTGCTGCCGAAACGGTGGTTGAATATATCAAAACAAGGCAGACCTATCTGCTTGATAAAGGATTTGAAATAACAAGCCATAAATCAACCAAGATAACAGTTGAGCAATCCACCATCACGTTCAGAGGAACGTCAAGCCCTGCCTATGACCTTATCTGCAACGGTCAAAAGCTTACTGTTGCAAAAACGGGTGATTTCTCGGTTGACTGCGAGCTTAACCCCGGCGAAAACAAAATCACCTTTGAACACAAAGAAAAGACATATGTTTATACGGTAACATACAAAATCAAGCTTCTTAAATCTGTTTCACCGGCAACGGATTCAACCATACCCGGAGGAATGGAGGTTAACGTTACGGCGGTTGCTCTTAAGGACGCTGAAGTAACTGTTACATTCAACGGAAAAACTGTTAAAATGACGAAGCTCGGCGGTATTTATGATGAAGGCAGCGATTCGCCTGATACCGATTCGGATTTTTCCGAATTCACGGCAACGTTAAAACTGCCTGATGCAACGGAATCTGCACAAAAGCTCGGCAAATTCACCGTTAAAGCAACTTACGGCTCGTTAACAGAATCGTTAAACGGAGGAAACATAACGGTTAAAGAAAAGCCCGCTCCTCCTCCCCCTCCGCCACCGCCCCCCGAAACAACTCTGCCCCCTGCAACAGAAGCACCGCCAACCGAAACAACACCCGTTGTTGATGCATCCGGTGAATCAAATACAGGTTCGGGTAACACGGCAACAGAGCCTTCAAGCAGCGAAACCGAAACAACAGGTTCAATAACCGTTTCAGGCAACAGCGGTGATAAGCTCGAAAGATATTATTACACCCAAAATTACGGCTACGGAACGGCAAAAATATGCGAAATTATTGACGATTACGTTGAGGTTTATCCCGGCGGTACATCGGCAACATACTCTGTTCCCGATTGCTCTCCCCTGCCCAAAACAACGGTTGACTACGTTCTTGATGAAGCTGTTTTTGACGAAACAGATAAATATTATATCCTCGCTTCAGGCGTAAAAGTACCCGAGCTGCACGAAGAAAGACTTGACAGCGGCGTTAACGGCTCGATAAAACACGTTAAAATTTCAAACGGATACGTTATGCCAAAAAACAGTATCCGTGTGGTTTCCACCACCTGCAATGATGACAGCACCGTAATTGTGCTTGATATGAACCGACCTGTTGCGTTCAACGCAAAGCTTACGGGTCAGACTTACGGCAAATATGCACCTGACAGATATGTAACAGTCAGCTCGCTTGACTGCAAAGGACTTGAATTTGTTTTCAGCGATACATATGATGCAAGCGGCACAAACGTATTTATGAATTCCGTAATCAAGAGCAGCTCATGGAGCTCAGACCGTAACAAATCAACCGTTACGCTTTCGCTGGCTCTTTCAAACAGCGGCAAATTCTACGGCTTCCATTATGAATATGACAAAGACGGCGTGCTTACAATCACAATAAGCCATAAGCCCAAATCCCTTCAGGACTCCGTAATTATGCTTGACCCGGGCCACGGCGGTGTTGACCCCGGAGCTTCTTGCGCCGTTAAAGCAACAGGTTTCAATAATGAAAAAGACGTTAACCTTGCTATTGCAACAAGAGTTAAAGAGTTGCTTGAAGCAGAAGGTGCAACAGTTATTATGACAAGAAGCGGCGATGATTGGCGCAGCTACACACAGCGCAACAACGCCGTTAGAGACCGTGACCCCGATATGTTTATCTCTATCCATTGCGACTCAAGCGGCACTGCATCCGCAACAGGCACGTCGGCTTTTTATTACAGAGCATATTCACAACCGCTTGCAAAAGCAGTGCACGACAGCCTTGTTAACGCATATAAAACAGAGATATATAAAACGGATTCCACATCCAAAATCGACAGAGGCACAAACTTCTATGCCTTCAGGGTTGCGAGAGTTGAGGAATGCCCTGCAATTCTTATTGAATACGGCTTTGTTTCAAACATCAAGGAGTGCGAAACACTTCAGGACAGAGAAAGCCGCGAAATCCTTGCAAAAGCAACGGTTGAAGGCATTAAGAATTATCTTGCCGCCAGCTGATTTTGCGGTTAATCAAATCACAGATTCTATAGGCAGGTATGCTCAGCAAAAACCAGCATCCGAAAAACTGCAGGCATATCTGCCCCATAAAATTAAAAGGTTTATCGGAATAATCCCATACCCCCAGGTTCATTCTGACATTAACAAGCAGACCCACGGCAAACTCAAGGCTTGTTATAACAATTGCGCCGAGCAAACAACGGTAAAAAATATTGATTTGCTTGCTTTTGTTTATCATATTCAGCAAAACAAGCACTGCTCCGCCCGTGAGCACCATTGACCAGTGGGTATAACCTCTCACGATAATCTCAAGCAAGCCGTAAGCAACTCCGCCTATGGCAAAGCAAAACAAATTCTCTTTTAATTTCAGCATCACATCACCTTGATTTATATTTAGCAAAAGAGGTGCTCTTATGCGGCATATGACCGTTTTGGTAAAACCTGCTTCATCACTGTGCAATCTAAAATGCAGTTATTGTTTTTACAGCGATGAGGCTGAAAACAGAAAAAGCGGCAACAAATCGGTTATGACCGCTGCCACCGCTGAAAATCTTATTAAAAAAGTCTTTGATTTCTGCGGAGATAACTCTGTTATAAGCTTTATGTTTCAGGGCGGCGAGCCGCTTATCGCAGGCATTGATTTCTTCAAAGAATTCATTCGCACCGCCGATACCTTGAAAGATAAAGACACAAAAATCGCATACTCTCTGCAAACAAACGGAACTTTGATAAGTGATGAATTTGCTGAATTATTCAAAGAAAATGATTTTCTTATCGGCGTTTCTGTTGACGGCGATGAAGCCACACATAACCGCAACCGTTGCGGCTCGTTTGAAACGGCAATGAACGGAATTGAAATTCTGCGCAAACACGGTGTTGATTTTAATATTCTGTCAGTAATAACTGCTCAAACTGATGCGGCAAAGCTTTTTGAATTCTATAAGAAAAACGGATTCAGCGACGTTCAGCCGATATATTGCCTTGACCCTCTTGACGGCACAAAAAACGAACACAGCCTTGATGCAAAGAGCTTTGCAAGATTTCAGAAAAGATTCTTTAACCTATGGTTTGGTGAAATTTCACGGGGCAACAGGTTTTATGTAAGAGATTTTGATAACCTGATTTCACTTATGACCAACGGCTACGCAGAGCAGTGCGGCGCAAGCGGCAGATGCAACGCCCAGCTTGTTGTTGAAGCAGACGGCACCTGCTACCCCTGCGATTTCTATTGCCTTGATGAATATGAATGCCCAAACATAAACACCGCTTCAATTAATGATATTCTCGAAAGCGAAGGCCTAAATAAGTTTATGAGCTTTGATGAGCCAAAAAATAAACTCTGCGACACCTGCCCTGTCAGACCTCTGTGCAACGGCGGCTGCAAGCGTTACAGAAAACTTTATAATCAGCTTTCGGGTTATTGCCCGAGAATGGATTTCATTGTTCACGCAGTTGAAAAATTACGAAACGTGAGGTAACAGTATGAATAAACCGAACATTATTTTTTATTTTTCAGATCAGCAAAGAGCAGACAGCGCAGGCTGTTACGGCCAGAAATTGCCTGTAACACCTAACCTTGATGCCCTTGCAGAGGAAGGCACTCTTTTTGAAAACGCCTTTACCTGTCAGCCTGTCTGCGGACCTATGAGAGCCTGCCTGCAAAGCGGCGTTTATGCCTCGCAAATCGGCTGCTACCGCAATGATATTGCCTTACCCACAGACTGCAAAACAATTGCGCATTATATGAAGGATGCAGGATATGACACTGCATACATCGGCAAATGGCACCTTGCATCGGACAAAGAGCATAGACTTGCAACCAAACCCACACCCAAAGAGCGCAGAGGCGGCTATGATTATTGGCGTGCTGCAGATATTCTTGAATTCACTTCACACGGCTACAACGGCTACGTTTATGACGAAAACAATAACCGCCTTGATTTTAAGGGTTACAGAGCTGACAGAATAAACGATTACGCCATTGAATATATCAAAAAAGAAAAACACGAAAAACCGTTCTTTATGTTTATTTCTCAGCTTGAGCCGCATCATCAGAATGACAGGCTGCGTTTCGAAGCTCCCAAGGGCGCAAAAAAGAATTTTAAAGATTATGAAATTCCCGGTGACCTGCAAGGAAAGCTCGGCGATTGGAAGCTGCAGATGCCTTCATACCTTGCCTGCTGCAACAGAGTTGACTACAACTTCGGCAAGCTGATTCAGGCACTTAAAGATGAGGGTATTTATGACAACACGATTGTTATCTACACCTCTGACCACGGCTGCCATTTCAGAACAAGAAACTTTGAATATAAGCGCTCCTGCCACGAAGCAAGCATAAAAGTGCCGCTTGTTATCTGCGGCGGCGGCTTCACGGGCGGCGGCAAAGTCAGCGACCTTGTTTCTTTGATTGACCTGCCTGCCACCCTGCTTGAAATTGCAGGCGCTGAAATTCCCGAACACTTTATGGGCAAGAGTCTTTGCGACCTCAAGGGCCACGACAGCGTATTTATGCAGATTTCTGAAAGCCAGATTGGCAGAGCCGTTCGCACAGACAGATGGAAATACAGCGTTTCGGCAAAGAACGCAGACCGTGCTTTTGCTGATGTTTATTATGAGGACTGCCTCTATGACCTTGAGGCTGACCCTTATGAAAAGAACAACCTGATTGCAGACCCGAAGTTTAAAAACGAACGTGAAGAACTTCGCAAAATCCTGCTTGAATATATGCAGAAAGCAGGCGAACCCTGTCTTGATATTCAGCCAAAACAATAGCTAAACGCAAAAAAGCCACTGCTTGTTCGCAGTGGCTTTAAATTTTATATTGAGTTTATCTTGTGGGGTTAGCTGTTGTTTTGAGCATAACGTCGTGATAACCGCCCTCAACAATGCTCGTTGCCGAAACAACAGTGAGCTTTGCATTCTTCTGAAGATCGGGAATATTAAGAACGCCGCAGTTGCACATTGTTGACTTAACCTTATAAAGGCTCTTTGCAACGTTATCGCTGAGTGAACCGGCATAGGTTACATATGAATCAACGCCTTCTTCAAAGCTGAGCTTTGCTTTGCCACCGAGGTCATATCTCTGCCAGTTTCTTGCTCTGTTTGAGCCTTCACCCCAATATTCCTTAACATAAACACCGTTAACCATAAGCTTGTTTGTGGGGCTTTCGTCAAAACGGGCAAAGTATCTGCCGAGCATAAGGAAATCAGCGCCCATTGCAAGAGCAAGGGTCATATGATAATCGTGAACAATGCCGCCGTCAGAGCAGATAGGAACGTAGATGCCTGTTTCCTTATAATACTCATCTCTTGCTGCAGCAACTTCGATAAGAGCTGTTGCCTGACCTCTGCCGATGCCCTTGGTTTCTCTTGTGATACAGATTGAGCCGCCGCCGATGCCGACCTTAACGAAATCTGCGCCTGCCTTTGCAAGGAAAAGGAAGCCGTCTCTGTCAACAACATTACCGGCGCCAACCTTCACCTTGTCACCGTATTTTTCACGGATAAATGCAAGGGTCTGTTCCTGCCATACAGTGTAGCCTTCTGAAGAGTCAATGCAAAGAACATCTGCACCGGCTTCAACAAGCGCAGGAACTCTCTTTTCATAGTCAAGAGTGTTAATACCTGCACCAACAAGATAGCTCTTGTTTGCATCAAGAAGCTCCTGGGGATTTTCTTTATGCTGTGAATAGTCCTTGCGGAAAACAAAATAGCTAAGATTGCCTTCTGCGTCAATAAGAGGAAGTGAGTTAAGCTTATGCTCCCAAATAATATCGTTTGCATCCTTAAGTGATGTTGTATCGGGCGCAGTGATAAGCTTATCAAAAGGAGTCATAAAATCGGCAACAGGAGTTTCGGGAGACATTCTGCTGACTCTGTAATCTCTGCCTGTAACAACGCCGAGAAGCTTGCCGTTGGGTGTGCCGTCATCTGTAACAGCCATTGTGCTGTGGCCTGTTGCTTCAACAAGCTCAAGAACTTCTGCAAGTGTTGAGTCGGGCTTAAGGTTTGAGTCGCTTACAACAAAGCCTGCCTTATAGTTTTTAACTCTTGCAACCATAGCAGCTTCATCTTCAATACTCTGTGAGCCGTAGATAAATGAAATGCCGCCTTCTTTTGCAAGCGCAATAGCCAGCGTGTCGTTTGAAACAGACTGCATAATTGCAGAAACCATAGGGATGTTAAGGCTGATGGGGCATTCTTCTTCGCCCTTTCTGTACTTAACAAGAGGTGTTCTTAAAGAAACATTAACAGGGATGCACTCTCTTGAAGTGTAACCGGGGATAAGAAGATACTCGCTGAATGTTCTTGAAGGCTCCTGACAATAAATTGCCATTTTAATCACTCCTTATATATTGATTAATGTTTTAATTATAAACGATTTATCTGCAAAATTCAACAACATAATTGTCGATGCTTGCTTTAATAATTTCAATTGCTTTTTCCCTGTTTTGAATCTCATCAACAACCGTTTCTTTGCCCTCAAGAGATTTATAAACCGAGAAAAAGTGCCTCATTTCGTCAAACAGATGCTTGGGAAGCTCTGAAATATCCTTATAATCCTTATAGTTGGGGTCATTAAAAGGAATTGAAATGATTTTTTCGTCAAATTTTCCGCTGTCTTTCATCGTGATAACGCCGATGGGATAGCAGCGCACAAGAGTCATAGGGTCAATGCTCTCACTGCTGATAACAACAACGTCAAGCGGGTCACCGTCATCACCATAGGTTCGGGGAATAAAACCGTAGTTTGCAGGGTAGTGAGTTGAGGTGTAAAGAATTCGGTCAAGCATAAGCAGACCTGTTTCTTTATCAAGCTCATACTTCTTTTTGCTGCCTTTTTTTATTTCAATAACAGCCATAAAATCCTCGGGTGCTATTCTTTTGGGGCTGATATTGTGCCAGATATTACTCATTTTTTCGCCTTCTGTTCGTTTATTGCGGAGTAAATCCGCTTAGATTTTCTTATATGTTGTAAAGTTAAACTTAACACCGTTGTGCTCAAGGGTTTCGCCTTTAACTCCAAGCACCCAATCAGAAGCATCATCAAGATTCGGGAAAAATTTATCCGCAGGTTTTGAAGAATCAACTTTTGTAACGTAAGCTGTGTCACAATAAGGCAAAAGAAGCTCATAAACCGCCGAACCGCCGATAACATAAACGGTGTTTGTATCATATCTCTTAAGCTGCATAAACAGCTCATCAACATTGTGGCAGGTTATAACGTCGGGTGCACTCCAGCTTTCATCAGTTGTGAGAACGATATTCACCCTGTCAGGCAAAGCTTTGGGGCCGGGAAAGGTCATAAAAGTTTTTCTGCCCATAACCACAACGTTACCTGTTGTTTTCTCTTTGAAAAAACGCATATCGGCAGGAATACGGTTAAGCAACAAATCACCGTTGCCGATAGCCCAGTTGTTATCAACATTCACAATAGCTTTCATTTAATTATACCTCTTATATACTAATCTCAATATACAAACTCAGCCCGCGGTTCAGATTGCCACGGGAATTTTATCCGAAAATTCGTGGAACTGATAATTCTCTATCTTAAAACTATCCTTTGTAAATGAATAGAAATCCGTTACGCTCTTATCAAGTGTGACCGTCGGAGCGGCGAAGGGTGTTTTTTCAATAAGCTTCTCAACAATCGGCACGTGGCGGTCATAAATATGCGCATCGGCAATAACGTGAACAAACTCGCCGACTTCAAGACCGCTTACCTGAGCAAGCATACAGGTGAGAGCAGAATACTGGCAAACGTTCCATATATTAGCAGCAAGCATATCCTGCGAGCGCTGGTTGAGGATAGCGTTGAGCTTATTACCCGTAACATTAAAGGTCATACCGTAAGCACAGGGATAAAGCGCCATTTCACTTAAATCCTGATGAACATATATATTTGTGAGAATGCGTCTGCTTTGGGGGTTATGCTTGAGGTCATAAAGAACTCGGTCAACCTGGTCCATATCCCCTTCTTTATAATGATGTTTAACGCCAAGCTGATAACCGTATGCCTTACCTATTGAGCCGTTTTCATCAGCCCACTGATCCCAGACGTGGCTGCCGAGGTCATTGATATTATTTGATTTTTTCTGCCATATCCAGAGCATTTCGTCAACTGCACTCTTGAGAAATGTTTTTCTCAGAGTTAGAATGGGAAACTCTTCTGCAAGATTATATCGGTTAACAACGCAGAATTTTTTGATTGTGTGAGCGGGAGTTCCGTCTTCCCATCTGGGGCGCACGTCAAGGTCAGTATCCCAGATTCCGTTCTGAAGAATATCCTTGCAGGTATCAATAAAAACTTTATCGGCAAAGCTCATCGGATTAACCTCCCAATTTATTAATATAGTCACCGATTCCCTGTTCAAAATTTACGCCTAAACGTGTATCGGTTCCGGCAACATAAGTTCTTCTGATAGCATCGCAGGTAAAATCAAGCGCAATATCGGCGCTGTCCGAAATATTTTTGCCTCTCATATAAGCGCCGAGAAGAGCCGAAGCAAAAACATCACCCGTGCCGTAATAAATACCGTCAAATTTTTCAGAAAACCGATAATGAACCGTGCCGCTATTATAAACGGCGCAACCGATTTCATCGTGGTTAAAAGAAACGCCTGTAAGAACTATCATCTGCGGACCGAGTGAAGTCAGCCTTTGAAGGAGTCCTTCAATATATTCCCTGCTGTAAGGCGGTGCGACGTATTCTTCGCCAAGCAAAAAAGCCGCCTCAGTAAGGTTAGGCACTATTATATCTGCTTTACTGCAGAGTTTTGCCATTTCTTTTGCAAAATCATCATCAAAAGTTGTGTACATTCGTCCGCTGTCAGCCATTGCGGGGTCAACAAGGATAACGCAACCTTCTTTTCTGAAAGTGTCAATAAAATCGCACACCATCTCAACCTGTTCGGTTGAGCCGAGAAAGCCGCTGTAAACACCGTCAAACTCTATTCCGAGTGACCGCCAGTGAGCAGCAATTGCAGGCAGGTCATTTGTTAAATCACGGTAAGTATAGCCTTCGATATCACCGGTATGAGTTGACAAAACCGCCGTGGGCATAGCTGCAGCTTCAATGCCGGCAGCAGAAATTATGGGCAGAGCAGCAGTCAACGAGCATTTGCCAATGCCGGAAATATCGTGAATTGCGGCAACTCTCCTCTGCTTTTCCAAAACACCCACCCTTTAACATTTAAGTATTTTTACTATTATACAACCCGTATTCAAAATTTTCAACACTCAAAATTAATTTTGTATATTTTAATTCTTTATTGACTTTGCAGACAGATTTTTTTGGTTATTGCGTGAAAAAACACTTTACATATGTGTTAAAAAGTGCTAATATTAATGAGTATTTATGTTTATACAAATTCATTAAATCAAAGGAGACTTGAAAATGAAAAGCTTCAGCAAAAAAGTTATCAGCATCATTCTCGCTTTGTCAATGGTTTTCGCCTGCGCCACCTCAACCGGCGCTGCAGCTGCCACATCAGCTGCAGATTTCTTCACAGACATCGGCGTTTTTGCTCTTGACAAGCTCCTCACCACAATTATCGGTGCTCTCAACCTCATAATCCCTGACAGTGATGAGATTATGAAGATGAAAGACTACACCGATGAAATGCTCTTCAGAGGCACTCTGAACGACAAGGGTGAGCCTTCAATGCTTAATGAACCGGCAGAGGGTGCACAGTGGAAACTTGGCTACGGCAAAGCATCCGTTGTTCCCGAAGATTGGCAGACCAAAGATTATTACCTCGGCGGCTTTATGTCAATCGAAAACGGTATGTCAAACAAGATTGAAGAAGTTGTTGACGATATGCAGGTCAGAGTCATTGCTGTTGATGACGGTTCAGGCAGAGGCATTGCCGTTTTTGCAAACATCGACTCAATCGGTATGTCAAACTATGACATCAAAAATATCAGAAGAGCTCTTGTTGAGCTTATGCCCGACACAAAGTTCAGCACAATCACCGTAACTGCGACACACGTTCACAGCGGTGTTGACACTCAGGGTCTCTGGACAAACCTCTTCCCCAAGCTTCTCGGCAACATCGCTAAGAACTATATCCGCATCGGTGAAATGACTCCCGGCGTTGACACCGAATATATGACTTTCCTCACTGAAAAAGCTGCCGGTGCTATGAAGGATGCCATCGAGAATATGACACCCGGCACAATGAAATATGCCGTTAAGGAACTTGACGAAGAGTATTTCAACAACAAGAACAGACCTTCATCAGATTCACTTATTCAGGAAATGGCAAGATTCACCTTCACACCTGATGTTATTGACAGCACACACAGAGAAACACTTATTGTTAACTACTCTGCTCATCCTGACATTGCAGGCCTTGCAGTTGATAAGGTTGATAACGGCAGACAGCTTTCAGGCGACTACGTTGTTCATATGGGCAAGGTAATCGAAGAAGCAGGCAAGAACTTTATGTTCTTCAACGGCGCCATTGCCGGCATTTATGCAGGCAGACACCCCGCAAGTGACGGTGTTCCCACTGAAAGACGCTGGAACGAATCAGAAAGAATCGGCAGAGAGCTCGGTACAATCGCTCTCAACCTCACAAACTCCGAAGAAGTTATCCGCGCAAACGCTGATTGGAATACACTCAACAAAGAAATGGAAATCGGCGGCGAAAACTATACTCTTTGGTTTGAAGGTTGGGAAGCTGCAACAGAAAAAGAGCTTGACCCCATTCTCAACATTATGATTTCAGAAGCAAAAATCAGAGTTACCAACCCTCTCATTCAGCTTGTAGGTAAGCTTGGTCTTGTAAATTATAACGTTTACAAAGAAGGCCTTAAGTATTACATCTTTGTTGAAGTTGGTTATATGGAAATCGGCGACGTTAAGGTTGTTCTTATGCCCGGTGAAATCGTTCAGGACCTTATTGAAGGCGGTTCTTCACTCACAGCTGAAGGCTCATATTCAGGCAAAGACTTTGGTCTTCCCTGCATTGATGACCTCTTCGGTGAAGACACACTCTGCTTCGGACTTGCAAACGATGCAATCGGTTACGTTGTTCCCGATAACGACTATGCGCTTGCTCTTATCGCAGGCCACTATCAGGAAATGATTTCTCTCGGCAAATATGCCGCTTCCTCAATTATGGAAGAATTCGTTGAAATTCACGATTTCGTCAGCAACACTGACGTTGTGCCCGCATAAAAATTATTTGAAGGAGCTCGCTTCGGCGAGCTCTTTTTTATTGCAAAATCTGTGGTGTTTTGTTAAAATATTCTTATAAAAGTTTTATGGAGGATATTATGCAGAAAATCATAAGCTTTATCTTGAGTTTAATAACAGCCCTGTCACTTACGGCTGAAGGCATACCTTATATGTTCAGGCCTACCATAGTAATTGACGCTGCGGCTTCAATCGGCGAAATATCAACACGGGCAACAGGTTATCTCTACGGCATCGCTCAGAGCAACGTGCCCGACTCCAACGTTATTGAAAGCCTTGATATATCAAGCGTTTCGCAAAAGGTTATCGGAGGCCTGCAGCACCCCATCGGCGATGTAGACGATGTTTCTCCGCAGCTTGAAAACTGCGATTACGTGGTGGTTTATCTGCAGGACTGTTTTGACACCTGGTATTATTGCCACGAAGAAATAAATAACCTGCGCAAAAGCGGCAGCTATGATGCGCTCGAATTTATGCGTCAACGTTTTCTGCCGCAGGTCAGTGAAAAAGTAACGGAGCTTTCGCAGAAGGATTATGCTGATAAGCTTGTTTATTGCCTTTATAATGAGTGCGACAACGCTGTCTGGTTCGGAACGCCGAATGAAGATTTCACCTGGAATGCGTTTGATGAAAAGGCACGAGCAGAATTCTACGCCGCCTGGAAAGAAACATATGACCTTGTTAAATCCATTGACCCTGATGCAATGATTGGCGGACCGGGCTATTGCGATTACGATGCGTTTGAAATACGTGATTTTCTTGAATTCTGCAAAGCGAATAACTGTTTGCCGGAGATTATGATTTACCACGAGCTTTATGAAAATTCTGCTGCCCTTTGGGATATCCACGTAAGCGAATACCGCTCAATCGAAAGCTCGCTCGGCATTGCCGAATTGCCGATAATCATAACTGAATACGGTACAATGCAGGAATGCGGCGCACCTGCCGATATGCTTCATTATATGGTTCAGATTGAAAAAACGGGAACTTACGGCAACGTTGCATATTGGCGGCTTGCAAATAACCTTTGTGACACCGCCGCTGATAACAACAGCCCCAACTCCAACTGGTGGCTTTACCGCTGGTATGCTGATATGAGCGGCGACCTGCTCAAAACAAAAATTATTGATATCCCCCACTGTGATTTTGCAAATCTTATCAAATATAACCGCAAGCAATTCTGCTATGATGAGCTGACGGGAATGGCATCACTTGACGGCAAGAAGCTTGAAATACTTTGCGGCGGAAGTGATTATTCGTCAGACGTTATTATAAAAAACCTCAACAAAACCGATTTCGGCAACTGCAAGGTAAACGTTAAAATTGAGTGCGTATATTTTGAGGGTATAAGCGGTGTTGTTAACAAGCCGATAACGGTTAAAGAATACTCGGACAATATAAGCTTCGGCAGACTTAGAATAAAATTTGATTCGATGGATCCGACTGCGGTTTATCATATTGTTATCACCGAAGCAAGTGAAACCAAAGATACTTTTATAAACGAATCCTTGCCTGCCAGATATGAGTTTGAAAACGGCACTCTGCTCGGCGGAGCATATACATACGACAGCGCTTACGCTACAACAGGATTACAGAACGGAATGGTAGGCGGTATGGAAAATTCAGGCGACGGTGTTACGCTTGATTTCAATGTGCCCGAAAGCGGAAATTACAGCCTTGATTTCATCTTCGGCAATTCAAATGACGGCTCAACAGCCGCAGACAGAACCTTCACCGCCGCTTTGATGACTCTTGACGGCTCCGTAAGCGAAATCAGCCTGCCCAACACTATCAAGAGCGAATATACCGATAAATTCAGCGTTGAAGCCTATCTTGAAGCAGGCACACACACAATTAAATTTGAACATAAAAGCGGCACGTTTGTGCTGGACAGTATGCTTGTAAGACCTGTTGACACGGATAAAAACATAGCTCTTTTGCCCGATGCAGACAGAAGCATCGGCGGCATAACCTCCTACCTTGCCGTTGCTCCGCACGACGGTTTTTATGAACTTGAAACAGTTGCCGATTGCGAGATTTCCGTTGACGGTGCAAAAGGCAGACTGAACGGCACAACCGCAGTTGTTTATCTGCGCAGAGGGCTGAATTACATTGATATTTCAGCTGAAAACGCACCTCTGAACGTTGTGATTACGGACAAAAACGGCTTTACCTCAAGCTTTAAAGCGGTTGATTTTAAGCTCAGTGACGGTGCAGTGCTCAACAGAGGCGGATATATACAAAGTATGGCGGCAAATGAAGGCAACGCCACGGTTAAATTCAAAGCACCCAAAGACGGAAGCTACAGAGTAACCCTCACCTATTCAAACAACCTTGAAGGCGGTTACCACGCATATAACGTTGACCTTATAGAAAGCTTCTTAACCGTTACAACCCGAAACGGCAGCGAAAACATCTGGTGCAGAAGCACGTATAGCTGGGATACGTATAAAACCGTTACGTTCAACCTTGAACTTGATGAAGGAGAAAACACGGTTACATTTTCAAACAACGGTGCTTATGACTTCAACGGCTCTGTACCTGTATCACCGAGAATAAAAGAAATCACCATAAATCAGGCGGTTTCGGGTGATAAAAATGAATAAATCAATTGAAATAATTCGAAATAAACTCTTTTCTTTGCAAGATGCAGGCTATAAAGCCTTTCATTCAAAGCTGATGCCGGATATTGACCCTGATATTATTATCGGCATACGGATTCCCGAATTAAGAAAACTTGCAAAGGAATTGAGCAGCTCGCCTGAAGCTGAAATTTTTCTTGCAGCTCTCCCCCACAAATACTATGAAGAAAAAAACCTGCACGCATTTCTCATTGAAAATATATCCGATTACGAGCTGTGCATAAAAGCTGTCAATGAGTTTTTGCCGTATGTTGATAACTGGGCAACCTGTGATTCATTGCGCCCGAAAGTTTTCAAAAAGCATTTACCCGAACTTGAAAACCAGGCGTTTGAATGGCTCAACTCTGCCGATACGTTTACCGTCAGATTCGGAATCGAATGCCTGATGCTATATTTTCTTGGTGAAAACTTCAGCATTGACCACGCAAATAAAATTGCAAAGGTTGATTGCTCCGAATATTATGTGAGCATGATGGTTGCCTGGTATTTTGCAACAGCACTTGCCAAGCAGCATGAGTCGGCTATAGCTTATGTTGAACAGAAAAAGCTGCCAAAATGGGTGCATAATAAAACAATACAAAAGGCTGTTGAAAGCTACAGAATTACAAAGGAGCATAAAACATATTTAAAGTCATTAAGAATAAAATAACTGCCACCGGGTAGAAAAGATGCAAAAGCATCCGTATTCTCATATCGTTAGGTCTTAGAAGATGTGAGAGAAATACGGATGCTTTTTTTAAGGCTGGTTATAATTGCCCACAGCACTATGTTTCGTCGGGGCCGGTACAAAAAAATAGAATCCAAACAAATAACAGCGAGGTTTAACTTATGAAAAACTACTTCACAAAATACGAAATAATACTATGGATATCGTCAATTTTTCTCATTCTGACATCCTTTATATTATTTGACAGAAGCAATTATCTTACGCTTACAGCATCTCTTGTAGGAGCAACAGCGCTAATATACTGTGCCAAAGGTAATCCGGTGGGGCAGGTGCTTATGATAATCTTTTGTATGATTTACGGATGGATATCGTATATCTTCAAATACCACGGAGAGGTTCTGACATATATGTGTATGACTCTGCCGATGGCAATAATTGGACTTGTTGCGTGGCTAAAGAATCCCTTTCGCGGTAACCACGCTGAGGTGACGGTAAGCAGTGTGACAAAAAGGGATGTAGCAGTTATGACAGTTCTTACTGTGTTTGTAACGGTAGTATTCTATTTTGTTTTAAAGTATTTAGGAACTGCAAATCTTTTGGTCAGCACCATTTCAGTAACAACAAGCTTCATAGCAGTTTTCTTAAGCTACAAAAGAAGTCCGTATTTTGCCCTTGGATATGCGGCAAACGATATTGTGCTGATTATACTGTGGGTGCTTGCCTGCATAGTGG
>JAZSNE010000050.1:0-16067 GCA_045536245.1 Acutalibacteraceae bacterium
ACACTTGAAACCAACTCCTTGGCTCACAGAACGACATGGCTACGATCCGACTTCCCCAAATGACGGGGCTGCACCGCACCTTGAAAATTAAACAACGAGAAGAAGAAAAAACCCTTGAAGATTAATTTGAGAAGTACTTTCAAGTACAACAAGTCGGAGGCCAAGCGGTCTTAGGAAGACAACACTTGAAACCAACTCCTTGGCTCACAGAACGACATGGCTACGATCCGACTTTGTGTTAGGCACGCCGCCAGCGTTCATCCTGAGCCAGGATCAAACTCTCTAAAAATTATATCTAAACACCCGAAGGTGTTTAAATCATTCTCAGAGCTTTAATCGCTCAGTCAGTTTCTACTGACTTTATTTCTTGTTTTCACAAGAATTACTGTTGTACTTGAAAGTACTTCTCAAATTAATCTTCAAGGGTTTTTTCTTCTTCTCGTTGTTTAATTTTCAAGGTGCGGTGCAGCCCCGTCATTTGGGGTGCTCGAATAATATATCACAACAATTTAGATTTGTCAACACTTTTTTTAAAATTTTTTCAACTTTTTTATTATTCTGTTTCGAGATTATAATTCCGCATAATATCTGCGGGTAATTCTGTAGCAATTCATACGTCATTATATAATTGTATATTAAAACCAACTTTTGACCGTTTCATATGCCTCGACTATTTTGAAGCGCATTTCATATCTCGGACTGCTTTTGATAAGCTTTGCTCCGTCAGAACCGAGGATTGCATCAATATCCGCTGACGGAGATGCGGCAGGAAGGCACAGCGGCGGAAACATAACACACCACCAATTATGTCCTTCCCCTTTTCCGAGAACAACCTTGAGCGAAAGATACTCTCCGGCAGGCAGGGTGTAATTCTCATAAGTTCTTGTTGTATAGTATTCTTTTTCAAGAGATAATGTGACACCGTAATCAAAGCCGTTTTCACGCAGCACATTCTCTGCTACCCGGATAAGCTCAGCTTTTTCTGCATTCAGAGCATCGCTTGCTTCTTCAACATTAACTCTGCCTGAAAAGATTTCTGCTCCGCTTTCAAGAAGCGCATCTCTGACAAGAAGCTTTACTTTCTGGTCGGCATCGCAGTCGGAATCGGCAAGTATATGCAGACGCACAACGTTATTTCTTACTTTATCGCAGTCTGCTCCGAAACTGACAATTGAAAATATGATTGCTGCTATAAGCCCGATTGCAAGAGATATTTCGATTTTATGGATTTTTTTCATAAGCAAAACCGTCCTTTATGTTATTTGATTACATTATGGGACGGTTTTTGTTTGTTTATTCGGTTTGATTAATTTCAAGTCCGCCGATTTCATCTCTTGACTTGAACACATAGCCGTTCTGACTGAGGATATCTATATGCGCAAGAGCTTCCCCCGTACCGAGAGCAACACACTCAACCGCACGCTCGGCGACGATGGTTTTGATTCCGGTCTTACGGTAAAGCATTTCATCAATACCTTCAAGTAAGGCGCCGCCGCCCGTAAGATAAATACCCGAGCTCATAATATCAGCCGCAAGCTCCGGCGGAGTAAGCTCGAGAACGGAACGGACAGCTTCGCTTATCTGCTCAAGCTGTGGACGCATTGCAAGATAAGCTTCGGTTGAGCTGACTTCAATACTGACAGGCATACCTGTTATAAAATGTTTGCCCTTAACCGTCAGACCGAGTTCGACCTCACGCAGATAGGAGCACCCGATGCTCTTTTTGATGTGTTCCGCTGTTTTTTCACCGATGATAACGTCTCTTTCACGGCGCAGCTGACGCTGAATAGCTTCATTAAGCGCATTACCGGCAACCTTGATTGAGCTTGAAACGGAGATGCAGCCCATAGTTATAACTGCAATATCCGTTGTACCGCCGCCGATATCAACAACCATTGCACCTTTGGGGCGGTCACTCTTAAGACCCGCACCGAGTGCTGCCGCAAGAGGCTCTTCAATCAGGCAAGCCTTTGCTGCGCCAGCAGAGGTTATGAGGTCAAGAATCGTTCTTTTTTCAAGACTCGTCACCATAGACGGCACGCACACGACAACATTGGGTTTGAACACCATTGTTTTGCAGATTTTTGAAAGGAAAGAACGGAGAATATGTTTTGTGGCGGTGAAATCCGAAACGATGCCGTGAATCATAGGCTTGACAACTCTGATTGTATCAGGCGTTTTTTCATACATATCCTGCGCACGTTTGCCGACAGCAAGAAGCTTACCCGAGCCGACTTCATACGCCACCGCACAGGGTTCGCAAAGAACAATCCCTTTGCCCTCAACATAGATTTTTATCGAGGTTGTGCCGAGGTCTATGCCGATATTTGTGCCTATCATCGTTTCACCGCCTTTCTATCTATATAATGTATATTATTAACGCTTTTTTGATTGTTTGGTCAATGCCACACTGATGCAATAAACATCTTTTACGCCGCAAAGCCACAGCATTTTTGCGCATTCGTTAAGGGTTTCGCCCGATGTTGAAACGTCATCGCAGAGCAAAACTGTTTTGCCGCATACTGTTTCAGGGTTCGGCACATCAAAAACACCCGTCAGGTTGCCTTTGCGCAGCAGACGGCTGATTCCGTGCTGCTTGCGGGTTTCATAAAGTTTGACAATTGCGCCGTTTTCATATTTTAAGCCAAGCTTCTTTTCAAGCTCACGGCAAAGAATATCAATCTGGTTATATCCCCTTTGGCGTATGCTTTTATCGGTCATCGGAACTGCAAGCAAGCAGTCAAAGGTTACGTCACCGTATCTTTCGCTGACGGTTTTTGCCATTTCAACGCAAAAGCTTTCTGCATTCTGCTGACCGTTTCTGAATTTAAAACGGTGCATTCCGTTACGCACTGCGCCGCAAAAATAAAACGGAGCGGCTTGCGACACAAAATACTTTTCACCTTTGCAGGAACAGAATTCTTCTTCTCTGCCGCAGGATTTACAGACCTTGCCTTTGATGCGCGGCAAAGAATTTTTGCAGGAATCACACATAAGCCGGTCAGATGAAATGACCTTGCCGCAATATGCACACCGCTGAGGGAAAAGCGATTTAAGCAACGCCTTGAAATAACTGTTCATTGCTCAAAATCTCCCAGCATAATAAAGTTCTTAAGAGCTGAATAACGTTTGGCTTTGGTGTTGTTTGCAGTCATTCGTTCAACAGTCTGCACCGAGCCGACAAGCACGAGCAGCTTTTTGGCTCTTGTGACAGCCGTGTAAAGCAGATTTCTGTAAGCAAGCTGCTCAACAACTCCCGTTACGGGCATAACAACCGCATCAAACTCATTGCCCTGACTTTTGTGAACGGTTATTGCATAAGCGTGTTCAAGCTCGGTATGGCTTTCAAAAGGATAATCCGCCACTTTGTCATCAAAGCGAACCTTAAGAGTGTGGGCGGCTTCGTCGATTTTTTCAAGCATACCGATATCGCCGTTGAATATACCCATACCCTCTTTTTCGTCGGATTTCCAGGTGATATTATAATTGTTTTTAACCTGCATCAGCTTATCGCCCTCACGGAAAGTCCGCTGACCGAAAAGGCGTTCTTTTTTGTGCTTTGCCGGCGGATTAAGGCACTTCTGAAGCACTTTATTCAAATTGACGGTGCCGGCTTCGCCTTTTCTTGACGGGCATAAAACCTGAATATCTTCTGTGGGAGAGTATCCGTAAGCGTTGGGCAGACGGGTTGAACAAAGTTGAGCAACCGTTGCCGCCGCCGCATACGGCTGCGGCCTGTCCATAAAGAAAAAGTCTTTATCCGTTCTGTTTATTTCGGGCATTTCTCCCCTGACAATTTTATGAGCATTGGTAACTATGAGGCTTTCCATTGCCTGACGGAAAACCTCGTCAAGCTCAACAACGGGCAAAGCCTTGGAATTTATTAAATCGTGAAGCACGTTGCCTGCACCAACCGGCGGTAACTGGTCAGAATCGCCGACCATAATCAATCTGCAGCCGATGGGCAAGGCTTCGAGCAGACTTGAAAACACCGTTATATCAACCATTGACAGCTCATCGACTATCAACGCACTTGCATTGATGGGGTTGCGGCGGTTGCGTGAAAAAACGGGTCTGTCGTTTTTATCCCACTCAACCTCAAGAAGCCTGTGAATGGTACGAGCCTCTCTGCCGGTCAGCTCGCTCATACGTTTTGCTGCTCTGCCCGTCGGCGCTGCAAGAGCAACCTCAAGCCCCTGGCTTTCAAACACTTTGAGAATGCCTCGCAGGGTTGTTGTTTTACCTGTACCGGGACCGCCTGTGAGAATAAGAATCCCCTTTTCGATGGCGGTTTTTATGGCAAGACGCTGCTTGCCGTTATAGCAGATGCCGCTGATAAGCTCCGCCTTGTTGATTTCGCTTTCAATATCCGAAAAAGTTTTGGGCGTGAAATGTTTCATAAACAGAATGCTGTCTGCTGCTTTTTTTTCGGCGTTGAAGATATCGGGCATAAAAATAAATTCTCTTGCGTTGAGAATATATGAGGTAAGCTGTTTCTGCTCAATAAGCTTATCGGTCTGAATATCCGCCGTATCTTCGGAGCAGCCGAGAAGCGTTGCGGCTGTAGGAACAAGCTTTTCTCTGGGCAAGCAGGTGTGACCGTTATGAAGGTTATGCCTTACAACATAAAGAACGCCTGCAGCGATTCTGTATTCATCATCAGGCTTGACAGGCAGTTTTTCTGCAATTTCGCAGGCACGGTCAAAAGTTATGCCAATACCGTCAGAGCAGAGTGCGTAAGGATTTTTTTCAACCGTTGCAACGGCTCTTGAGCCGTGAACCTTAAAGACCCGCAGGCATTCAGCGGTTGAAAGGCCGTATTTTTCGAGCGCAATAAGCGCTTCTCTCTCTTGCGCACGGTTGACGAATTCCTTTGAGATTTCTCTTGCCTTTTCGGCAGAAATACCTTTTATTTTAGCAAGCCTTTCGGGCTGTTTTTCGATAACGTAAAAGCTCTCGTCGCCAAAAGCTTCGATGATTTTTGCAGCGGTTTTTTCTTTGACGCCCTTGATTATTCCCGAAGCGAGATACGAAAGCATCTCGGCGGCGGTTTCAGGCATTTCACGGCGGCAGGTTTCAATCTTAAACTGTTTGCCGAAGGTGGGATGAACCGTCCACGTGCCTGTCAGGGTTACTTTTTCGCCGCAATAGAGCGAACCTGCATTGCCCGTGGCAGTATAAAGTTCACCGTCACTCGAAAAATCGAGCACGGTGTAGCCGTTTTCGGTATTCTGAAACGTTATATATTCAATAACGCCGCTTATGGTTACAAGTTCGTCCATTATAAACTCACAATATTTTAATATGAGCGGAGCTGAGAAGGCTTGTAAGCCGAGTTCTGTCATTTAAGGCAATCATCTGTCTACGCCATACATTGCTGCATGGCTTTAGCCACCCTCTGGAGTATCGCCGAGCAAGCGCCGAAGCTTAAAAGCTTCTCCTCCGGTCGGTGTTGCTTCGGATAGGGTTTGCAGGGCAGCACGGTTCCCCGTGCTCCGGTGAGCTCTTACCTCGCCTTTCCACCCTTACCTGCATAGAGCGTCGGGAATAATCCGAACTGTTTTTTATCGGATGATTTCCGTCTTCTCTGCGTTAAAATACTCGCAAATCCGTCAAGGATTTGCTCCGTTTTGTGCCTTGATAAGCCAAAAATCCTCACGCTAAAAAATCTTCGACCTGAAAGCAGAAGGATTTTGGGATTTCTTGACTTATTGAGGAGCTATAATTACCGAAACTATATAATTCTGAAAACATACTCTGCTTTCAGGCATAGTCCGGATTGCTCCCGACACTCTACGCAGGCGGTATATCTCTGTTGCACTTTCCCTAAGGTCACCCTCGGCGGCCGTTAGCCGTTATCCTGCTCTGTGAAGCTCGGACTTTCCTCACGCAGTTAAAAAACTGCCCGCGACTGCCCGGCCTTCTCAGCGTCCGTACTCCATAATATTTTAAATCACCTTTGGCAAAAAGTCAAATGTTTTAATTAATAAAAATATTTACAATTTGTATCTTGTATATAGTCAATATTTGCGATAAAATGTGTGCGATATCTATTTCACAGAGGGTAAAAGATGAGTGACAACAGATTTAACAAAAAGAACGGCGAGCCGACGGGTGATATTTATTTTAGCGAAACAGTCGGCCCCGAGCGTTACAGCCGCATTAAGAACGAGCAGATGAAACAAAAACAAGCTGCTCAGCAGGCTGCGATAAACCATCCTCTTTTCATTGACGAAGATGAAATCCCCACCTTTAATCTCGGTGAGGACGATTACGATGATGATTACGGCAGCAGCTATGATGACGGCGGCGGCATTTATATGAACCGCCCTTATCAGCCGCAATATCAGCAACAGCAGCAATACTATGCTCCCCAATATCAGCAGATGCAATATCCGCAGGAGCAGTATCCTCAATATCAGCAGCCGCAGTATCCCGAGGAACCGGAGCGGAAGAAGAAAAAGAAGAAAAAACACCGTATATTCAAGAAACTGATTATCACTCCCCTGGTTGTTTTGCTGACGGTTGCGGTTGTTATAAGCGTGCTTGCCGTCGGACTTATGTCAAAGATTGACTACAATCAGGTTGACCTTGAGCAAAACCAATATATTGACGAAAGCGAGCTTCACAGCAGCAAAAGCGTTATCAACATTCTGTTTGTAGGTATTGACGATGACGAAAACGGCAATTCACGTTCAGACTCAATGATGCTTATATCAATTGATAAAAAGCATAAAAAGATTAAGCTCACTTCGTTTCTGCGTGACAGCTGGGTTGACCTGCCGATGAAAGGCAAAAAAGCAAAGCTCAATGCAGCCTATGCCGCAAACGGGGTTCAGGGAGCGGTTGACACAATCGAATATAACTTTCTGATTGACATTGACCACTATGTTATGGTTGACTTTGAGATGTTTACTCAGATTATTGACGCCATTGGCGGCGTTGAGGTTGAGGTGACGGAAAAAGAAGCAAAATTCATAAGAGAAACCACACGCTTCAAAGAGATGCAGAGCGGAGAAAAGGTCAGGCTCAGCGGCGCAGAGGCACTTGTTTACTGCCGAATCAGAAAGCTTGACACCGACTATATGCGCACCTCCCGCCAGAGAAAAGTTATCACCGCTCTGATGGCTCAGGCAAAAGAAACCGATATCAGAACCCTGATTGATGCGATGTTTGAGGTTTTTCCGCTTATTCAGACAGACCTTGACAAAAGTGAGCTTCTCTCCATCGGTTTTCAGGGTGGCTACGGTCTGCTCACATATGAGGTTCAGCAAACAAGAGCGCCGATTCAGGAGCATATGAAAGAAAGCACAATCAACGGCCAGTGGGTTGAGGTGCTTGAACTGGACAAGGTCAGGGATTATCTCTATGACTTTATTTACACTGACAAAATCGAAACCGACAATAACCAATAAGAAAGAAGATTAACCCGAATGAACATAATTTTCAGAAAATTCACCAAAGAAGACCGTGATGCTTTTTTCACGATGGTCAAAAAGTTTTATGCTCCGCCTGCTGTTCTGCATTTTCCGAGCGACGAGGTAATGCTCTCGGCATTTGATGCATCAATTGATATGCCCGAATACGTTAAAGGCTATATTTTTGAATGCGACGGCAAGCCTGCAGGCTACGCAATGGTTTCGCTGAAATTTGAAACAGAGGTTGGCGGCATTGCGGCGTGGATTGAGGAGCTTTTTGTTGAAGAAGAATTCAGAGGCAGCGGCATCGGAAGCAGATTTTTTGAATTCCTGCAAAAAGAACTTGCAAGCAGAATCAGACGAATCAGGCTTGAGGTCGGCGAAGACAACCTTGACGCAATAAGGCTCTATGAACGCCTCGGCTTTGAGTTCCTTGATTACAGACAGATGACGATTGATAAGGATTTTTGAGTTACTAAAAGAGCAGACATTCAAATGAATGTCTGCTCTTAATATTTGGCCATACTATTAATGATCAACACATTTCTCACACGCTTCAAGACCAATACGTTTTGCCTCTGCAAGTGAGATTTCGGAATAAGTGCCATTTCCGCAAGGGTTCTCATAATGATACTTTTTACCAGTTTTGGTGCGATATACCTTTATATTTTCTTCTGGATTCTCCGTAACCTTCTTTGTAGTAGTTGGTTTTGTTGTGGTAACTTTCTTTGTAGTTGTCGATTTAGCGGTTGTTGTTTCTTTCTTGGTTGTAGGCTTTGTGGTTGTTTCTTCTGTTGTGTTTTCTGCAGTTGTAGATTCTTCTGCTACTTTCGTTGTGCTTGCTTCGGTTGTTGATTCCTCAACAAAATCTGCCGTTGTGGATTCATCAAGTGCACTCGTTGTTGATTCTTCGATTATTGCGGTTGTGGTTTCAGGCTGTTTTGCAGGTTCTTCGGTTTCGCCACCGCCAAAGCCTATAGCAAGCAGAATAATTGACCAGAAAGATGCCACGGCGGTCAGAATACCTTTAAGAATTTTATTCATTCCCTTTGATTTCAAAACAACTACAATACCTGCAACAGGCAGAACAAGAGAAATGAGAATCAAAAACCATTTCTTCTTATAAAACGGTACTTTTACCTTTTCTTCCATATTGACATTCCCTTCCATCACGTTTAATTTGGATTTTCTTTTGCTTTTCTTCATTGATTTCGTTGTAAAACCGAACTTGAAGATGTCCGCAAGGCTGAATGTTGTTTTGTGATACACTTTGTTATATAAAGCTTTTTTAGGATTCTTAATCCAGCCTGCTCCTTTTTTGCCATAGCCTGGAATAAACGATTTTTTTATCGCACGTTTTGCCCGACCCGTTGTTCTTGCTTTTAAAGAGCGCTTCAATGATGGCTTTCTCATGCCGAACTTCAATCAAATCACCTCACAAAAATAAAAAATGCGCCCCCGAAGGAACGCATCAAAAAGTGCATCCCCTCGTTGTCGCTACACAAACGCTCTTCCAACACGGCATGAGAAAATAGGGAATCACCTTTTAGCAAAGGTATTCCCGTGTTGGAAAACAATATGCGTTTTGTGTAGCGATTTGATTATACCAAAATATCTCATTCTTGGCAAGCTGTTTTTTAGCAAAAAGAAAAGACCTGCCAAAGCAAGTCTTTTTCTGTTAACTATTATGGTTTGCATTTGCTGCAGGGCTTGCAGCCGTTTTGGAGCATTTCCGTTCTTGTGCCGCTGACGGTTTCGAAGTTTTCTTCATCAATTCTATCAGAAAAGCTGCACCACGGATGGTGAAAAACCTTACTGTCAGTATTGAGAATATACACAGCTTTTTCTTCTTTGCCTGCCGTAGCAACGGCGGCGGTTGCTTTTTCTGCAGCTTTTCTGTTCGTCTTATATGTCACCTGCACCGGCGACAGAGTTGCCGCTATATGCCCTTTTCCGAAATTTCCGAAATCGCCGAAAATGCCTACGGCTATCAGAGTAACAGAGCACAAAAGCATAGCGGCAATAACCGCAGTTTTCACCTTATCATTCATATCAGTCACCTTAGTTCAACCCGACTTTTTTCGCCATTATAACACAGCCGACAGCTGTTTACAACAAAAAAATGCTTTTATATCAACCCGACTAAAAGCATTGTTTATCTATTGACTTTTTATGGAATATGAAATAAAATCAAAAAGCGACAATATTATTAGGAAGTGTTTATTTTGAAGAAAATTCTTTCAGCTTTGCTTTCAATTGTGTTCATCCTCAATATGGCGGTGCCCGCTTTATCGTGGACTGACCCGAACGAAACAAGAAGCCAAATCCCCGTTATCCGTATTTCGGGCGACGGCGAACCGTTATATGATGAAGACGGAAACAAAATTTTCCATTATAAAGACATTGCAAAGCTTGTTAACGGCGAAGGCGACTCCGACAACTCGGAGTTATACAAGTCGATGGCAAAAACTCTTCTTCCGGCGCTTGCAAAAGGTATTGCAACAGATAACTGGGATGACCTTTACGCCGGCCTTGAAACAGAAATCAGCAAGATTTTTGCCAACTCTCTGCTTGATGCAAACGGCAACGTAACCAATAATTCGGGCTTGGGTCAGGACCGCATTGATGAAATGGAACACAAAAGACACAACAGTCAGAAGGGTGACAAAGGTTATTTTTCAATCAATGACTATTGGTTCCGCTATGACTGGCGTCTTGACCCCATGGAAACAGCCGATAAGTTCAACGCATACATAAAGGATATCAAAGCATCAACCGGTTGCGAAAAGGTCGGCATTGCCGCAACGTGCCTTGGCACAAACATTGTTATGGCTTACGTTGCAAAATACGGCGTTGAGGATATCCAGGGCATAGCATTTGACGGCAGCGTCGTTGGCGGCGCAGAAATCCTCAGCGAAGTTATCTGCGCAAAGTTTGACGTTGCACCCCCTGCCCTTATGCGAGTTCTGCGTGACGTTGAAGGTCTTGATATGTTCAGCATAGATGCGTTCATTATGGAAACCATTGATATGGTTGTTCAGACAGGTCTGCTTGAGGGCGTAATCAGCACAACGGAAAACCTTCTCTATGATAAGCTTGTTTGCGGCGTAACATCCGCTCTTGCAGTTTCAACATTCTACACCTGGCCCAACTACTGGGCATGCGTTTCACCCGAAGACTATGAAGATGCAAAGTATTATGTTTTTGGTGAAGAAGGCAGCGAAAAGAGAGAAAAATACGCAGGTCTTATCAACAAGCTCGACACATATGACAGAGAGGTTCGCCAGAGAATTCCCGAGCTCATTCAGGAAATCAAAGACGGCGGCGCAAACTTCGGCGTTATTTCAAAATACGGTTTTCAGATTATCCCCATCTGCGCAAGCTCTGACGTTGTTTCAGACCAGTTTGCTTCCGTTAAGCGTTCATCATTCGGCGCAACAACTTCGAGCGTTTACGAAACACTCTCCGATGAATACATCGCACAGAGAGAAGCAGAAGGCAAAGGCAAATATATTTCACCCGACAAACTCATTGACGCCTCAACCTGCATTTGCCCCGACAGCACGTGGTTCATAAAAGGCTCGAGCCACTCCAACTGGAACAGCTATGAATCAAAAATTATGTATGACGTTGCAACTGCCGATAAGCAGCTGACGGTTGACGATTTGCCGTACACTCAGTTTATGGTTTATGACACCAAAGCTGATTCTCTTGCACCGATGACAGAAGAAAACTGCCACACAGAAAACTGGAACGCCGACCCCGACGTTTACAAACCCGAAAGCTTCATTGACAAGCTCAAAGTGGCTGCCGACGCCATTATCCGCTGGTTAAAGCTTTTATTTGAAGTTATTGCAGACAGTCTTGCAAAAGCATAAATAAGTTGCACAAAAACAACCCCCAAAGGCGGGATACGCCTTTGGGGGCTGTTTTTTGGTGCCGATGGCGGGGGTCGAACCCGCACGGTATCGCTACCAACGGATTTTGAGTCCGTCACGTCTGCCAATTCCATCACATCGGCAAATCAGCTTTTCCATTATAGCCGAATGTTTTGAAAAAATCAAGAGGAATATACCAACAATTTAAATATTATTTCAAAAACAGCTTATCGGTCAGAACAAACAGAAACAGGCTTGCAAAGGCAGTGTGCCAATGCAAGCCTGATAAAAACCCGTCTGTTTTTTGAGTATTAACCGTGTCAGTCATTTGCATCTGTTTTTTCATAAACTGTTTCGAGCAAATAAACCCTTTCTCTTCTGCTCAACAGCTCATCATCTCTTTCTATGCAAACCACCTCAAAAGTTTCTTCATCCTCATCAACCTCAAACTGAATGCAAACATCAACCATATCATCGCCATACTCGCACTCGCCGTTGAATTCAACTATTATGTCATCCTTTTCAGTTTTAAATTCAGTCCATACGCCATTTGCAAAGAAACCTTCAAAAGCATCACCGACTGTTATCTCGTCGGAATATTCTTCAAGATAGCCGTCCTTAACTATCGGCACATATTTATTAGTAAGAACAATTGCCAAAAGCACCACAAGCACAACAACAACCAGAACTGGAATAAGAATGAACAAAAGTTTTTTCTTCTTTTTTGGTTGGGGTACGTTTGCTTGCGGAGCATACTGAACCTGCGCCGCACCTGTTGGCGCACTGCAGAAGGGACAAAATGCAAAATCACCTGTTAACTCTTTGCCGCAATTGTTACAATACATAGTCTTTACCTCTTTCTGTTTGAAATAAGTTTTATCCGTAAAACAATTATAAACTGTCAACTTAATCCTGTCAACATACGGTTTTGTATAATTCTGAAAAAATATGCAAACAATTTAAAATTTGTTTCAACTGTTATGCTGCGCAAACTTGCCGTTTGAAACAGTGAAGCCGTAAGGATTGCTGTCATCATAGAGTCTGCCGCCACCTGCATACAGGCTGCTGCTCTGCGAGCCTCGCACACGCAGCTCACCCGTGCATTGCGTGAACCCTTTTTCGGGAGAATATTCTATGCAATAGCCCTCCCACGAATTAACAAGCGTTCCGAGCTTTCCGTCTGCTGCCGTATAATCGTTATGGCGGAACAGCGGTATGATTTCATAAACCCCGTCACCGCTGATATCATAAAAAACAATCTCTGCCATTATTCCTTTTGAAAGATACTCTCCCATTGTAAGCGGTGCGGCGGCAAACTCCGTTTCAAAGCGATGCGTGCCGTCAGTAAGGGTAAGCTTAAGGTGGTTTCTCTCAAAAATATAATGAACTTCAACCTCTCCGCCGTCGCCTGTAGGTGCTATAATTCTGTCATCTGCTTCGGCGGCCATTATCAGTATCGAATAAATATGTTCATCGGTTTCAATAACTCTGTAAGGCTTCGGATGGTCAAAAAGCTGCAGCCTGCGTGTTGTTGAAAAAGCCTGTGTCTGAATCTCCTCAGCCGGCAGGTCAGGCTGCTCCGGCGCTGCCTGCGTTTGCTGCTGTGTCGGCGCAACCGTTGTGCTGCTTTGTTCTGCACCGAAATGCCTGCTGAAATAAACCGAAGTGCCTGAGGGGAATTCGGGAAGCTCATCGGCTGCGTTATTTTGATTTTCACGCTGTGAAATGCCGAAAACAAACAAAACGGCAACAACTGCGGCAACAACTATCAACGGGTTTATTCTTTTTATATCCGCCAGAGCCTTACCTGCGTTTTCATAACGTTTGGAAGGGTCGAACGCCTTGCACCTTTTGATTATTCTGCCGTATTTTTTGATGCCGAGCTTTTCTGCGGTAACGCCGAAGGAATAAACGTCGGAGCGGTAATCCGTTGAAGCAAAGCCAAACTGCTCGGGCGGAGCATAACCGACAGTGCCGAAAAGTGTGGTGTCCCTGTCTGCCTGCGAATTGAACAGCTTTGATATTCCGAAATCAACCAACACGGGCGTTCCGTCAGGTTTGATTATGATGTTTGACGGCTTCACGTCACGGTGAACAATTCCGTTTTTATGCAATTCATTAAGAGCGGATAAAACACCTTTGAAGATTATTTCAGCCTGCTTTTTCTCGGGTGTGCCGCTCTGAAGAAGCTTTTCAAGAGTGAAGCCTTCAACAAATTCTTCAACAATAATTCTGCCGTCAATTATTTCTTTGATTTCAGGGAGATTGGCAGAATGAATCCTCTGCAAAACAGAAAACACCTGTGCCTTATTATCGGCATATTCTTTTTTGATATAGCGTTTACCGTCAAGTGATGAAGAAACAAGCGTGACAGTGCAAAAATCAGTTTCTTTTATCAACCCGATAACACTGTAAACAGAAAGCTTATAGCTGTCTGTGAGATTCATTTCTTCACCCCCTTGAAACAAATTTAACTTTGGTTTATAATGATTATATACTATGCAAAGGAGTTTTACAAGTGGAGAAATCAACAAGCCAGCTTTTAAACAGCCTGACCAATTCGGACGATATAATCGGTTTTCTTGAAATGAATGACAAAGAAATTCTCCGGGAAACTCTGCCCCAATGCCTTTCACGCCTGCTTGCAGAAAAAAATCTTTCTGTTGCTCACGTTGCTGAAAAATCAGGCAGAGGCGACTATGCATATAAAATATTTAACGGCAACAAAAATCCCACAAGAGATGTGCTCATTTCAATTGCCGTTGGAATGGGACTTACCCTGCCCGAAACCCAGCTTGTTTTAAGGCTCGCCAAATTTGCTTATCTTGACCCACGCAACAAAAGGGACAGCATATTCATTTTTGCAATAAACAAAAGGCTTGATATAAACCAAATCAATTCTGTGCTAATCGACACAAACGAAAAAGAAATATAAAAATTTTGCGTAAAAATCAAGGCTTGCAACGGTCACAACAACCTTTGCAAGCCTGTTTTATTTTATCTTATCTGAAAACCGACTGCTTAACCTTCATAAATCACTTCGAGCATTGCGCGGATTTCAATTTTATTCAGGCTCTCGCCGTCAATATCCATATACTCAACCTCAAAGTAATCATCTTCATCAGAAATTTCAAACTGAACGCAGCAGTTTGCTTCTTCGCCGAAATATTCGCACTTGCCGTTGAATTCAACGATTCTGTCACCGTCTTCAGACTTGAAGGTTTCCCACTCGGGTTCGGAGAAGAATTCGTCAAAAGCTTCGCCTACGGTTACGGTTTTGGAATAATCATCAAGCGTGCTTTCCTTGACCATGGCAACATAGTCTTTTGAGAATAAAAGAGAAAGAACAATAACTACCACAGCCACAGCAACAACAGGAACGGCAATGTGCAAAATCTTGCTGTTTTTAGAAAGTGAACCGAAGTTTTTATAGCCGTCAACAAAGCCTTTTACTCCGCCTGCAGAATTTTCAACAGGAGTCTGCGCAGCCTGAGTTGCCGCATTGCATTCGGGGCAGGTTGTAAGACCGTCAGCTATTTCTTTACCGCATTTTTTACAGAACATAAATTTTAACCTCTTTCTTAATTGATATATTGTTTTTCAAGTTCGAGAAAGCCTTGCTTGTTATCAAGAACAAAGCTTCTGGTAAGCATCGAAAAAATCCAGGCTACAAGACCTATGCCCATACCCCTTGTTGCGCTCCAGAGAAACGCAAACCAGAAATCCGGCATTGATTCATATCTGGCAACGATGCCTGCAGGTCTGTTTTTGATTTGATTAAGAAAAGTATAATCATCATAAACAGACTTGATGTTAAGCACGGCACAAACCGCACAGGCTATGCCGTAAAATCCGTTTTCAGTTACGCTTTGAGCCAAAAGCGCAATTGAAACCGCAAACTGAGCAAAAATAATAATGCACCAGGCTATTATTTCTGCCCAAAGCTTGTTTGTAAGCTGCCGCAACAGCAAGCCCTCTGTTGAAAACGCATCACCCGAGATAACACTTGCGGTTTCAGAGCCGCAAAAAGAGCAAAACCGCGCGCCGGCAACCAAACGGCTGCCGCAGCTGCCGCAAAATCTTGGTTGCGCATTATTTGCAACGGCATTTGACTGCGAGCCGCAATTTGCGCAAAAGAGTGAATCATCATCAAGCTTACTGCCGCATTTACCGCAAAACACATCACGCCTCCTAACGTAAATATATTTGTTTCTACCGTGTAAGATATTATACTGTATAATTCTACATCAGTCAATAGTAACTTTTGTAAGATATAATACAGTTAATGACAAAATGAGGTGATAATTTTGCCTGAAGCAAAAAAATCTTTCGCCGGGCAGAACGATGCCGGATCTGTTGTTTTTACCATTGATGAATTCAGGAAATCAAAGGGTATAAGCAAAAATCAGATATGCATCAACGCCAATGTTCAGCGAACACAGCTGCAGAATTACTGCAACAACAAGGTTGCAAGAATCGACCTCTTTGTGCTGGCGCGCATCTGCAATTATCTTGAGTGCGAAATCAAAGACATAATGAAATACGTTCCGCCAAAGAAGTGACTCTTGCAAAAACAATTCTACCACACCGCCGGTGCATTTTCCTGTACTGCGGGTACGGATTTTCGGCAAAATCACAAACCACCGGTTGAACCGGTGGTTTGACTAACCCCTAAAAGGGGTTGATACAGGCTTAGCCCCTGGAAGGGGCGTTGAAGGTTTAGCAGCGCATTACAATCACTGGCAGCCGCTCACGAGCGGCTGTTTATTTT
>JAZSNE010000045.1:0-19325 GCA_045536245.1 Acutalibacteraceae bacterium
GCCGCCTGTGGCGGATGAAGCAAGGTGCTGAGGTGAAGAAACAAGGAGCAATGCGATGCGCTCCAAGCAAGCAGTGCGACTATGTTTCTGAGGGCGTTTTATACGGAGTGACTGAGGGAGTTTCGGATTTTGCGTAAAACCATTGAATTGTAAAAGATTTTTACTGATAACCCTTCCGTCTTTTGCTTCGCAAAATCCACCTCCCCTAAAGGGGAGGCAATTTATAAAATTGCTTTTTACAAAGATTTTAGCTTTTTCAACAATCTGTAACAGGCTTGAGCTGATGCCCAAGCCTGTTTTGCTTTTTATTTGTTTTTAATCTTATTAACAATTACGCCAAGACGGGTGTTGCCGAAATCTTTTTTGCGCTGCTCTTTGCGGCTGAGGGGAGCTGGCTCCTTTACCTCAATAATAAGCTCTGCCATATTGCCTGCATCGCAGACAAAAGGCTGGGTCATACAGATACCGCCTCTGCCCTTGAGCTGGCAACGCACGTAGCAGCTTATCCTGTCGCTCTTTTCGGCAAGATTAACGGTTGAAACCATTTCGCCGTCTTTTTCTGCGGTTACGCTTTCAATGATTTCGCCGTCGGCAATCCATTCTATTGCACTGCAGTTTTTGCCTGCAACGGTGATGGTCTGTGCTTCTTCGTCAACCTTTATATCGGTTACAACGGGCACCGCTCCCTCACCCTTGAAATCTTCGCCGAGCTCATTTTTTGCATAGCGTGCAACGGCAAAGAAATGGCCGTTTTCCATTGCTGTACGCAGATTTTTGAGCGAATATTCGGGCAGAATAAAATCCATAAACGCAGTGTCGATTTCGCAAACCCTGTGGGCATCGCTGTTGCCGAAGCCCCAGATGTTTCTGCCCTCGGGGATAAGCGTTCTGAGCAGTCCGTCCCAGAGAATTCTGTCACTCCTGTTGGGTCTGTCATACATATTCAGCACTTCCATACCCACGCAGGATTTATAGCGGCGGAACAAATCTGCAAAAAATGCAATGTTTTCGGGTACTCTTGCACAGTCGGGGTCCTTATATGCTCCGAGCCAGTCAGAGGGGTGATTGATGTGCGAAATACCGCCGCTTTCTTCAATAAGCCTTATCGGAATTTCAAAATCGTTTTCTTTGCCGTATTTGCCCTCATAAACGTTGGTGAAATAACCGTTGACGTGGTTCTTCATCAGCGTGAACATATTGGTTTCTATTGCATCGGGCACACACTGCAGACCTCTTTTTTTGGTGCGCAGACCCTTTGCGGTTTTATAAGTGCCGTTGAGCACTGCGTGATACATTTCTGTTGAGGGGTGGTGGCGTTTGCCGTGCCAGAGAAGCTGAAAATGGAAAAGAGGAATTCTTGTGGGCTCTTTATCCCACTCCTTGCCGACTATTCCGTGCTCGGCAAAAGCGAGAATGTCAAAATCGTTATCGTAAAAGCCCTCCACCATTTCTGTCATGGTATTGTTGGCGTCGCTGTAGGTGGAGTGCGTGTGGAGATTGGTCTTATAATGGTTTTCGGGGTTTGTGATAAGCTCCGAAACACCTTTATATGGATTGGTTATTTTAAATTTTGCTTTTGCCATAATGAACCTCCGGGAGAAAAATTTAACTTAATTATTATATCATAACACAAAACACAATGTCAATCAGGACACCGAGATAACCAGTTCACCCAGTTTTTCCTTGATCCGGGCTTGCTGTGCGTCAATCGCCTCTTGACTTCTTATAATTGTGTTAAGGGTGTTTTCAAGGTTCTTCTTTGCTTCTTCAATTTCAGCCTTCGACCTCTCGATTCTTTTGAGCGAAGCAAAATCCGCAAAAAGACCGTCAAAGAAGAAATCGGCAAATCTGAGAAAACCGTCAATATTAATCTGAACATCACACTGCAGCTCAACATCCGAAAGCTCTGTATTAAAACGCCGCAAATCCACCTGTAGCTGCTCGATAAGCTCCTGCGCTTCATCAAGCGCCTCATGCTTTATGATATCGGTTACTATTCCGCCGCCTAACAGGTCCCATGTGCCGTAATCCTCAGCTTTTGTGAGCTTTTTAAGAACGGCACAAAGCGTTTCATATGCCTTATCGCCCGCAGCAACAGCTTCGTTATGCTCCTTCAGGCTGCTTTGCAGGTGCGCACGCTCCTCTTCAAGGCGCAGAATTTCTTCAACCTCAGGCCTGCCCAAATCCTTGAGCGCAGCAACGGCGGCAGCCATCGCTTTTTCATATCGCTCCTCACAGCCCTCTAAAGAACGCAGCTCTGATTCATAACGTTCAATATCACTCTTCACGGCGGCAAGTTCACGGGCGGCGGCATCATATCTGACCGCTGCGGCTCTTGCCTCCTGCTGCTCCTTTTCAAGCCTCTCTTCCTTTTTGCCTATGACCGTATAAAAGAAAGCTGCAAGGCTTCTGCCCTCAAGGCGGTCAGCCTCCTTCTGCTCCTGATTCTTTGTGATTTCAAGGCAGAATACTTTATCCTCCAAATCTGCACGCTGAATTTCCAAATCATCAAGCAGTTTTTCAAGATGAACCTTTCTGAGTATTTTTTCTTTTAAAGAACGCAGTTCCTCTACGTAATATGCCATTTTTGCCCTCTCTTTCCTCAAATCGAGTTTTCTTTTTTTACATTATAGCATATGCGTGTGCGGATTTCAACAAATCCAAAGCCGCTTACAACCGGAAAGATACCGAACACTCTCAAACGCTTGAAACGCCAGAGTCCGAGGTGTATTATGATAATGCAAACGGAAATACGTATTACCGCACGCAAAACAGAGGTGATGGAATGAAACTGAAAATATTTATCGACAAAACCCGTGATGAAGAAATTCTGATATATGCACACGAAAAAACGGCTCTCATTGAAGCGATTGAGCAGCTTGTTTTGCAAGATAGTTTTGAACTTATCGGCTATATTGACAGGGAAGCCGTGAAGCTGAATCTTGCCGAAATATGCCGCTTCACCGTTGAGGATAACAAAGTTTTTGCAGAAACGCTTTCAGAGCAATACAGACTAAAATGCCGTCTGTGGCAGCTTGAGGAAAATCTGCCTGACGGCTACGTTAAAATCAACCAGTCGTGCATAGCAAACATCAGAATGATTGACAGGTTTGACACTTCAATTTCGGGTTCGATGCTTGTAAAATTCAAAAACGGCAGCTCGGACTACGTTTCACGCCGTCAGCTTAAAACCGTTAAAGAAAGGTTGGGTTTATAAATGAATAAATACGTTAAAGAATTTTTACACAGAGGGCTTATGTTCGGCGGCTTTGGCCCCATTATTCTCGGCATTATCTATTGGATTGTTTCTGAAGTTCACGGCGGTCTTGAATTAAGCGGATTTGAGGTGTTTCTCGGAATAATTTCAATTTATCTGCTTGCGTTCGTGCAGGCAGGAGCATCTGTGTTTAATCAGGTTGAGCATTGGCCGCTCCCGAAATCGCTGCTGTGGCATTTTTCAACGCTTTTTGCGGCTTATTCGCTTTGCTACATCGGCAACACCTGGATTCCCTTTGAACCCAAGGTAATTGCAATATTCTTTGCAATATTTGTTGCTGTTTACTTTGCCGTGTGGATAACGGTTTATCTTTCCGTAAAAGCGGCAAGCAAAAGATTCAACGCCAGAATAAGATAAGAAAAACCTGTTCGCCGATATAAGCGAACAGGTTTTTTAATCTGACAGGCTATCAATCGCGCAGCAATCAATATCGCTCGCTGCTATTTTTGTATTCAAACACCCATATACCGGGCAAGCCGTAAGGCTTCTTTAAAAGCCACGATTTTTCTTCATGTGCGTTCCACCCGACTATATGCTCCGTGTTAATAAATTCGTTTTTTACCAAAACCTCTCCCTCGCAAGGCCAGTCGCTGCTCTCTTTCCACTCCGGCTCTTCGTTCAAATCAAATTTACGCTCAAAGACTATTTTTATTGAATCGTAGTACATCTCATCGTGAAACCCACCTGGTTCTTCTTTATCATGAAACAATTCAAGCCCGTTTTCTGTTTCAGACCACTCGATATCAAGGTACATGTTTTCGCGGTATATATGCAGATCCCAGATTTTAATAAAACGTTTTAATATTTCATTGTACGATTCTTCGGTCAGCCATTCTTTGTTTGCGTTTCGAAAAACATTCAGCTTCTCCGGAAGTTTGATGTTATCCCAATTAACTGCCATTATACTCAACTCCTGAAAAATAATTTTCTGTTGCTTGAACGGTTATTTCTCCGTTCAGATTTTTGCCAGCGATGCATTCTTATAAGAATCGTCATCCGTAACTTCTTTGATAACCTTTATCTGTTTCGGGAAGACTATCTCTGCGTTTTCGTCGCTGAGTTCTATTTCGGCTATCGCCTTATCATTCCAGAACGGATAAACGTCAATCTCAAAATACTGGTTTTCATAGGTAAGGCAATATCTTGTTTTGCGAATCTGTCTTTTGGTTGTGTCGGCATCCATCAGAAGCTTCAGATATTCCGCCTGCGAAAGACGTTTTTCAATTTCCACACGCTTCAAATCGGACACTTTCTTTTTGATTGTCTGGAAATAGATATAGTTGCCGTCAACACCACGCTGACGAACACGGATTTCTTCGCCCGAGGCACTGTTAAGATAAGTCTGAATAATCTCAATGCGTCGGCAGGAGGGGTTGCTCTCAAGCCACTTGATATCAGGGTACTCGATAAGATATTTGCGCTCGATTTCATAAGGCTCAGGCTCACCGAGGAAAGATGCAATCTCGGCAATAAGCTTCTTCATTTTATCCTCAAAGGTTGATGAGTTATCAATAACTCTCAGGTGCGGATGACCCGTCCAGGCTGAAATCAGCTTGTCATCCAGCGCGGCTGCTTCCTCAACCGTTTCAGTGCGTGCGGTGTTGTTGGCGGTGGTGTAAAATTCTTCGGCACCCTTTGCCGCAGTAACCAGATGAAAGACTGCGTCATAGCTGTCACGCAGCTCAACCTCGTTTGAGCCGACAAAGCTGACGGCTTCGGCAAACTCAACACTGTCCATATACGCCTTGTTATCGAGCGTTCCGCGGTCACAAACTATGAGAACCTTGTCTGTGTCCATTGTGCTTGCCGCCTGCTCAAAAATTTTTTCTTTTTCAATCTGCAGTTTAAGCTGACATTTCTGATATTCGGCGTTTGTGCCGCAGGTCCACGGTGCAACGCCGCCCGTAATGAGCTCTGTTGCGGTTTCGGGAACAAACAAAACCGTATATCCCATCTGCGTGAACGCATTCTGCACCCAGCTCATAGCGGTGGATTTGCCTGCGCAGGGTCCGCCTGTTACAACAATTTTTGAAACCGTCATTTTTCTTTCCTCATCTCTTATTGACAGCAACTCGTTAACGTCAACGTTAAAAATCGCCGCCAGTTTTCTGATTGCGTTTGTTGTTGGCTTTGACTTTCCGTTTTCCCATTTTGAAACCGCCTTATTGGTTACACCAACCATTTCGGCAAGTTCCGTCTGAGAAAGATTGAGCCTTGTTCTCATCTCAAGGATTTTGTTTCCAAAAGCGTAATCGTTCATAAGAAATCACCTCGTTGTTTCTGTCCATATAGTACCACAGATTTGTACCTTTTTCAATACGTCGGCTGTCGAATAACGGTAGAACGTTTTTAATCTGCCGAAACACAGCACCAAAACGGCAA
The DNA here is from genome assembly GCA_045536245.1 of Acutalibacteraceae bacterium. GTDB lineage: Bacteria > Bacillota > Clostridia > Oscillospirales > Acutalibacteraceae > CAG-177. Next base: position 5,660 of record JAZSNE010000045.1, read on the forward strand.
AAAAACACAAAACGTTCCGAAGAACGCCTTGTGTTTTTGGTCGGAGTGGAGGGACTTGAACCCCCGGCATCCTGCTCCCAAAGCAGGCGCGCTACCAACTGCGCTACACCCCGATGATATTTGATTTTTCTTTCAGGTTTTCGCTTGAACCCCGATACGGCATCCTGCTCCCAAAGCAGGCGCGCTTCCTGTTGCAACATAGTCGCCTTGCTCGCTTGGAGCACTTCGCAATTCTCCTTGTTGCGCCACTCCTTTTTCCTCGCTTCTTGCGCCACAGGCGGCGCTCGGAAACGTCCCCAACTGCGCTACACCCCGGATTTTCAGTGTATAAGATATGCCACTAATGTATTTTATGCCATTTTCAATTTGTTGTCAATAGATAATTAAAACAGTTTTGTGCGCAGAGCATCAATTTCATTTTCAGCTAAACCGATGCTTCTGAAATATCCGATTGCTCCGCCGAATCTTTCGTCGATAAAATCCAGAATTTGCTTCATATTTTCGCCGAGAGAATAAAAGCGCTCATATGCGCCATCCCAGATAAGGCCGCTGTTGTTGCGTATTTCTCTTTCAATATACGGTCTTATATAAGTATATGACACCTCATAGTCCGCTATTATATCCTCTTTGCAGACGCCTGCTGCACTCAGCAACAGGGCAGAAAGCATACCCGTTCTGTCCTTGCCGCAGAAGCAATGAAACATAAACGGTTTATCAAGCGTCGCAATTGTGCGGAGCGCTTTTGCGATGTTTTCGCTGTAATCGCTCAGGCAAACTTTATAAAGCTCAACCATACTCATATCGCTCCTTGCCATTGCAGGGTTAGCCTCAAGCAGGGTTATATGGTGATAATCAAACTCGGGATTGTTTTTGAAAAACGAAGGCATATCCTCCGCTTCCTCAACACCGCGAAGGTCGATAACCGTTTTAACGCCGAAATTTCGCAGGATATCAAGGTCTTTTTTGCTCGGGTCACGCAGCACACCTGCACGCAGAGCCTTACCGAAAACGGTTGTACCGCCTGCACACGCATAGCCGCCGAGGTCACGGCAGTTTATTATGTTGTCACCTGCATAATATCTCTGCATTGCCATACTCCCGTTAATCTAAAATAAAAAAACCACCTGCTCAGCAAGTGGTTTTATGGAGCGGATGACGAGGCTCGAACTCGCTACCTCCACCTTGGCAAGGTGGCGCTCTACCAGATGAGCTACATCCGCAACTGCAAGAGGGATTATATCAAACCGATTTGCAAATGTCAAGAGATTTTTTAAATTTTTTTAAAATAAAATATATCGGTACTTCGGCAGCGTTCTTTGAAAGCCCGGAAAAGTAATGTTGGTGTTATATATTTTCTGTTGTTCTCTGTGTAGGGCGGCTTGCCCTCAAGCCGCCGCAAAAATTATTTCGTGCGCCCGACGGCTCCCAACGGCGGGATGAAGGCATCCCGCCCTACACTGTTGCCGGGTTCAGTGTGCGGTCAGTTCGCCAAAACGCATTGATGTGAATTGATATACATATTTTGCCCCAAAAGCAGAAAAATATCGAAAACAAAAAAATTTTAAAAAATTTTGAAAAAAGGCTTGACAAAAGCGGTTTTCGGGGTTATAATCATCAAGCATTCAAGAAACGCCGTTGCGTTTTTTAGTCGGTGTTGATGACGTTGAGGGTCCACCCGTTCCCATCCCGAACACGGTAGTTAAGCTCAACAGTGCCGAAAATACTTGGCTGGAAGCGGCCCGGGAAGATAGGTCGACGCCGACACTGATTTAACCACCCAATAGGGTGGTTATTTTATTTTATTAATGTAATATAAAAAGAAACAGGCTTGCATCGGTTTTTATACCTTTGCAAGCCTTGTGTTGTTTAAATCATTGCCTGATATACAGCTTTATTCTGCATATTCTTCGGCAAGTTCATTGAGTTCTTCGATATATTCTTCTTCGTTTTCTTCTGCGTCGTCTTTCATTTCTTTCAAAACTTCATTAAAGCTTTCTTCGTCTTCAAAGTCCATCCAATCGCCCTCAATGATTTCATCGCCGTAAACAATTACATAGCAGAGAAGATAGCCCTTTTCATCTTCATGCTCCATATCTGCAGAAATCAGCTGGTAATATGCACCGTCGCCTTTGACTTTGCATTCGGACTTGAAGCCGCTTACTTCGCAATCATAATATTCAAGTTCTTCCTTGAAATAATCTTTTACATCTGCTGATACCGAATCGCCTTTGGGCTCATCTTTGCCGTCTTTGGATTTGCCGTCGAAAACACCTGTGGCAAAAAGAATGCCTACAATAAGCGCAATAATAATGAAAGCTGCGCCGCCGATGATAGCAATCATCTTGGTGTCAAGCTTTTTCTTGGGAGCTGCAGCTGCCTGTTGGTAAGCAGGAGCAACGGGTGCCTGATATACAGGGGCTGCAGGTGCAGCAGGAGGTGTTACCGGTGCCTGATATACAGGAGCTGCAGGCGTAACAGGTGCCACGGGAGCAACGGGTGCCTGGTATGCAGGGGGAACAGGTGCAGCAGGTGTGTCAGGTGCAACGGGTGCAGCAGGCACATCGGCATCTGCAATTACTGTTGCATCAAAATCGGATCCGGCCGGTGCTGCAGAAGCAACGGGAACCTGATATGCAGGCTGAACGGGAGCTGCAGGTGCTTTATACACGGGAGGTTCGGGTGTTACAGGAGCTGCCGGAGCCTGATACACAGGTGCAACAGGAGCAGCAGGCACATCGGCATCTGCAATTATTGTTGCATCAAAATCGGGTTCAGCCGGTGCTGCAGGAGCAGCAGGCTCAACGGAAAGAATGCTTCCGCAATTGGAACAGAATTTACTGCCGTCAGGCATATTTGCGCCGCAAGTTTTACAAATCATATTATTACCTCCAAGGTTTTGATGATTTAATTATATCAGACTCATCTGCCTGACTGTAATATGCATTTTATACCAGAGAAACGCTGTGGTCATAAACGGGATACCATTTGGAAGAACCGAAGTTTCTTGCTCTGAAAAGCACCTCGTCCTCATAAACCTCCATCTGGAAGCCCATACCGCCCCACGGCACGCCGTAGCGGTTAACAATCATATAGGTGGGCAGGTTAACGTAGTTAACACCGTTTATGGTTTCAACGCAGGAGAAGCCAAACACGTTTTCAACCAGGGGACCGTTTATTCCTGTGTGAACGTGGCCGCTGATGAAGAAAATGTTTTCATATTTTTCAAGAATGGACTGAACTCTGTCACTGCAGTCGCCAAGTCCGCCGTCTTCCCAGATTTTATCCTGACCGTTAACGCCTTCAACGGGAACATGGCAAACAACAAACATCGGCAAGCCTCTGTCTGCAGCCTCTGCAAGAGCATCGTCAAGGAACTGATACTGCTCCTCTGCCATATCGGGGTGGTCCCAGGTGTCCTCACCGTCATCAACAAGAACAACAAAACGGTAGCCGTTGATGTCAGTTTTATAATATGCCTTTTCTATATCATAGGTGGGGTTGGTCTTGTTGAAAATTTCAACAAAGCGCTGTCTTGCGCCTTCCTGTGTGGTATCTTCAACGTGGCCTACATCGTGGTTACCCATTGCTATAACAAGGTTTTCGGCAGGATTGGTCTTGGCGATGCTGTTGAAAAAGCTTTCCATCGAAGGGCCGTCACCGTAATTTGTGAGGTCACCTGAAACAATAAGCGCATCAACGGTATCAACCGAGCGTGTGAGATCGTTAAGACCGTTTTCCCAAACCCATTCACCGATAGGCCAGTCAACGTCAATGTGAACGTCGGAAACAATGGTTGCGTTCAGCAAGCAACCCTCTTCCTTAGTCTTTAGCTCAAGAATATCTGCCGCTTTGAGAAGCTGACTGTTGGGAAAAATCGTGAGCATAAAAGACACAACGATGGATATTACGGATTTAATGATAAACCACATAAATTATTACTCCTTTTTATTCTGCAAAGGCTTCTTTTACCGCATAGTATGCCGGCTTGGGATTGCCGTCGTTATCAACAAGACCCCAGCCCGTTTCAACGGGGCATTCTTCCTGTCCGCAAACATAGCAGGCCTCGCTGTCACCCCAGCAATAAATCACTGCGCCGATGCAATAATCGTTTGCCATAAGCTTGGGAATAAGGTATTCATAGAATTTTGCCTGACCCTCGGGCGTGTGAGCATAGCCGTCAAGACCGTAGCCCTCGGGAAGCGACGTGTAAAGATGGTTTTTATATTCACCTTCAAAAAGAATCTGCGCATATTCTTCTGCAGTATAGTCGGGATAAAGCTCAAGAATTTCTTCCTTCATATCCTCGGGAAGTCTGCTGATGAAAGTATCCATATCGGCAGTTGCTTCTTCTTCGCTGTTGAAGCCGTATTTCTGAAGAACGGCAACCTTTTCCTCTTCGGTTTTAGGTTCTCCGTAACCGATATAGCCGAATTCGCACATAATGATGGGCTTGCCCGTTACTTTTCTGACAAAGCCGAGAATAACAAGATAATGGTCAATTGCGTGCGAGATATCTTCAAATGAACCAAGGTACATATCAAGACCCACGTAGTCGCAATACTTATGATATTCCATCATCTTGAATGGAAGCGTTACAACCGAAAGACCGCCGAGGTTATAGCCGATGATGATATCGCCTCTGACGGGGTACATCGCCTCAAGCTGCATACCGATGAAATCTGCCGCTTCATCAAGAGTAAGCGGATGTGTGAAACGGTCAATGCCCATTTCGTTTGTCACCTGAATTGCACTTGCAATGCCTTTGAGGTCCTCAAGATAAAATCTTGCAATATCCTGAATGCCTTTTTTGCTGTCAGGGTCTCTCGGGTCAAGGCCATACTCAATATAATCATCAGGATAAGGTGTGATTGCAAAAATTCTGATGCCGTTATCGGCATAAGCCTTCATTTCCGCTTTCCAGTTCAGGTAACGCTGACTCAACGTGCCGTCTGCATTGTAAGGGAAGGGAATATCTTTGCGTGTCCATTCAATGTTGGCACCCTTAAGGGTTTCATAATCGGGGTCAGCGTGGCAAACGCCTTTCATAAATCCGCCGATTTTTTCTTCTGCCGCGCGGCACTCTTTGTCATACTTTGAAAAAGGCTCGTAGTGAATGCCGAAAAGGAGGGGTGTGATAAGAGTGAGAATAACCGAAAGTACTTTTTTAAGAAAAACCAATACTGCTCCGCTCATTATTTGTCTCCTTTATATCAAATTAAATCAGAATCAGATGCCGGCTAAAAGGTCAATAACCTTGCTCACAAGAGGCATTGTGAGTGAAAGGGTCAGCCTGATAAAAGCTTCCAGCTTTTCGCCGAAGGGATATTCGTTGGCGTGGATAATAAAATTGTTCTTTGCATCCTCGTTGTTTTCTGTATCATAGAAATCAACCCAACGGATAACGTGTGTATCATATGTGCTCAGGTCATTTTCATCAAGCTCAATAACTCTGACGCCTCTGTCAATGTTGCCGTATGATGAGAAGCCGACGCCGGGAGTTGTTGAAAGGTCAATACCCTTGTGGTTTACAATAAAATCGTTTTTATGGTCGTGGCCAAAGAACATTGCAACAACGTCGCCCTGATTTACCATTGCATCAAACTGACCGTTGCTGTAAGCGGGCGGACAGGGGTCTTCGCCGAGAACGCCTTCTGCTCCTTCAGGCAGAGCCCAGTTGCCGCTTGCATCTTTAATGAGTGCATCATAAATCTCAGGCACAACTATGTGCTGGAATACCATTGAAGGAACAACTTCGCCGCCGTTTGCTTCTTTAAGCTTGTTTGACTCTCTTACGTACCAATCAATCTGATCCTTGTGAACGCAAGCATAGCCCTCAAGGTCATTTTCATAATAAGCAACGTCGTTTTCATCTTCGGGATGTCTGTTATATGTAAGCGAATCAAACATCCAGAGATTATAAAGCATTTCTTCGCCTTCTGAATCATAGATGGGCAGATAGTAGTTGCCGCAGCCTGTGAGGTCCTCGCCTTCGCAGCCCACGAAGCAATCATAGCTTTCATAAACCTTCATCTGATATTCTTTGTCAGCAGGGCCCTCACTGTCGTGGTTGCCGAAAACCATTGCAACGGGAATGCCTGCTTCATCAAAGATGCTCATAAATCTTGCAATAGCAAGGTCTGCAAGAATTTTTACGGGTGAACCGCCGCCTGAAATGTTATCGCCCGTGAGAACGATGAGATCGGGCTTTTCTGCTTCAACAACGTCTTTCAAAAATGTGAATGTCGCATATTCAAGAAAAGCGTTATCCTGAATATCGGTAATCTGCATAATTTTGAATTTTCCGTCTTCACCGAACTTGAGGACGGCTTCGTTTTCTGATGCAGCCGCTTCGTTTGTGTTTGCTTCCTGTGCCGTTACTGATGATGCCGTTACTGCCGAAAAGCTGAAAACCAGAGCAAACACCAGCAAAATTGATACAAATTTTTTCATTGGGAGTCCTCCTTTGAATATATACATTGATATTATAATATTTAGTTGCTGTTTTTTCAATAAAAACTTTTATTTTTGCATAATCTGTTGCAAATGATATTGATATGCAGCAACTTATGGTATATAATAAGCTAAATTATTAAGTCAATTATTGTTTTATAATGGAGAATAGATATGTTAAAACTTGAAAATGTTTCGTTCAGCGTGGACGTTGACGGCAAGGGTCTCGGAATTATCGACAATATTTCGCTTGAAATTCCCGACGGCGCTTTCACCGTAATAACAGGCCCCAACGGCGGCGGCAAATCCACACTTGCAAGGCTCATTATGGGTATCGAAAAACCCACGAGCGGCAGAATTTTATATAATGATACAGATATCACCGATATGTCCGTAACGGAAAGAGCAAAACTCGGCATCGGCTTTGCTTTTCAGCATCCGCCCAGATTCAAGGGTCTTACTGTCCGTCGTCTGCTCTCGCTTGCAGCCGGCTACGAGCTGCCCGAGGATGAATGCTGCAGCTACCTCACAAGCGTAGGCCTTTGCTCAAAGGATTATCTTAACAGAGAAATGGATAACTCCCTTTCGGGCGGTGAAGCAAAAAGAATCGAAATCGCAACCCTTATGGCACGCAAGCTCGGCGTTGCAATTTTTGACGAGCCCGAAGCAGGCATTGACCTGTGGAGCTTCTCGATGCTTGTTGAATCTTTCAAAGCAATGAGCAGCGGCAACCACAACAGCGTTATCGTTATCTCTCACCAGGAGAGAATTATGCAGCTTGCCGACACTATGATAGTTATTGCTGACGGCAAGGTAAGAACAATCGGCACAAAGGACGAGGTTTTCCCCGCTCTTATGGGCGAATTCAGCGAAAACTGCGGTTTCAGAGGAAAGGAGGCAGGCAGCAATGAATAAAACAGACAGCAATCTTCTTGAAGCCATAGCCGACCTGCACGAAATTCCTGCAGGCGCATACAATATCCGCAAAAACGGCGGCGGTCTTTCAAGGCGTTCAACCGCAAACATTGATATTGTTACCAAAGAGGACAAGCCGGGCATTGACATAATCATCGCTCCAGACACCAAAAACGAGAGCGTTCATATTCCCGTTATCATAACCGAAGCAGGCGTAAACGACCTTGTTTACAACGATTTTTATATCGGCGATAATGCAGATGTGCTTATTGTTGCAGGCTGCGGAATTCACAACAGCGGCGATGAAAAATCACAGCACGACGGTATCCACACTTTCCACATCGGTAAGAACGCAAAGGTTAAATACGTTGAAAAACATTACGGCGAAGGCGACGGCAAGGGCGAAAGAGTGCTTAACCCCGTAACCGTTATCGAGCAGGACGAAAACTCCGTTTGCGAAATGGAAATGGTTCAGATAAAGGGCGTTGACTCCACTGTCAGAGATTCAAAGGCTTACCTCAAGGCAGGAGCAAAGCTCATTATCACCGAAAGGCTGCTTACCCACGGCGAACAGTATGCACGCTCCGATATGGACGTTTATCTTGAGGGTGAGGACGCTTCTGCACAGATAATTTCACGCTCGGTTGCCAAGGATAAATCAAAGCAGATTTTCCATCCCAACGCAATCGGTAACGCAAAATGCAGAGCCCACGTGCAGTGCGATTCCATCATTATGGACGAAGCAAACGTCAGCTCAATCCCTGCAATCACCGCCAACTCCGCCGATGCACAGATTGTTCACGAGGCGGCTATCGGCAGAATCAATAATGACCAGCTTATCAAGCTGATGACTTTCGGAATGAACGAGGAAGAGGCCGAGGAGGTTATCATCAGCGGCTTCCTTAAATGATATGCTTAAAAAGAACGACAGAATAAAACTCAATATTGAAAGCTGCTCCTCCAACGGAAGCGGCGTGGGTCATCACGAGGGAATGGCGGTTTTTGTGCCTGCAACAGCTGTGGGCGACGAAATCACCGCCCATATCCTCAAGGTGAAAAAGACCTATGCCTACGCCAAGGTGGAGAGCGTTTTAACACCGTCGCCCGACAGAATTGAAGCGGAATGCCCCGTTTATCTCAAGTGCGGCGGCTGTGTTTTTTCGCATATGAATTATGCTGCAGAGGCAAAAATCAAGGCTTCTCACGTTGCGGAATGCTTCAGGCGAATCGGCGGCGTTGAGCCCGAATTTGAGCCGATTATTGCTGCAGAAAGCGACAAAAGATACCGCAACAAAGCACAATTCCCCGTTTCACTTGAAGACGGAGAAATCAGAACAGGCTTTTATTCGTCGCACAGCCACAGGGTAATTCATTGCCCCGACTGTCTGCTTCAACCCGAAGAATTCGAAAAAATCCTCGGTGTTTTTGCATCTTACATCAAAGAAAACGGCGTTACCGTCTATGACGAAACGGCTCACAAGGGTCTGCTGCGCCATATCTATCTGCGTAAGGGCACAAAAAGCGGCGAAATTATGGTCTGCGCCGTAATCAACGGCAATAAGCTCCCGAATGAAGATAAGCTTATTTCTGCTCTGACTGAATGCAACAAAGCAATCAGGAGTATTATTGTAAATGTTAATAAAGAAAAGACAAACGTAATTCTCGGCAAAACCTGCCGCACACTCTGGGGTGAGGATTATATCACCGATATTCTCTGCGGTCTGACTTTCCGCATTTCTCCCCTGTCTTTCTATCAGGTCAACCGTGACCAAGCAGAAAAGCTCTATAATAAGGCGGCTGAATATGCGGCTTTAAGCGGCAGCGAAACAGTGCTTGACCTTTATTGCGGCGCAGGCACAATCGGACTTTCAATGGCGAAAAACGCAAAGGAAATTATCGGCGTTGAAATTGTGCCCGAAGCGATTGAGGATGCAAAAATCAATGCTCAAATCAACGGTATCACAAACACACGCTTCATCTGCGGCGATGCTGCAAAGGCGGCCGAAATCCTTAAGAATGAAGGCATCCGCCCCGATGTGATTATCCTTGACCCGCCAAGAAAAGGCTGCTCGCCCGAAATGATAAACACCGCAGCGCAAATGCAACCTGAACGCATTGTTTACGTTTCCTGCGACCCTGCAACACTTGCACGGGACTGCGGTCTTTTTGCCACCCTCGGCTACACTGCAACCAAAGCCACCCCCGTCGATATGTTCCCCAGAACAGGCCACGTCGAGACGGTTGTTCTGCTTCATCGGGAGTAGTTTTGCAATATCCATAACAGATAAGGAGTGAGCTGAAAGATGAGTCAAATCTTCAACACGAAAGACCGGCAGGACGCATTTGACTATATTCTGTCCGTTGCCAAGGAATGCAGCAAAATAGTTTCTCTGATTCAGGTTGGCTCGGGAGCCGTAGGATACTATGATGAACGCTCTGATCTGGATTACATTGTTGCGCTGGATTCCGACGAATTAATGCCTGAAGTTATGGAATATATGCGCCAAAAAATCAGTGAAAAATATGAGCTCGCATTTTTTACGCAGGCAAAAGCCAAGCCTCTTCAGGTTTTTCTGCTGGCCAATCTTTTGGAAATTGACATCGGTTACGGCGGATATGAGCACGCAGCGGCTCTGAAACCCGCTTTTAAAGTGATATATGACAACACCGGTGTGGTTGAAGAAAAGATGATCCGCTCACGTGAATGGATGGATGACAGCATATTCGGGGATAAGCAGAAGAAAGACACCGAGAATGCCTGTAATTCTGTCTGGGCACGGCTGATGCACGCTGCCGTTGCAATTCATCGGGGCAATTATTTCCGTGCAGTCGGAGAGCTTGAATACGTCAGAAATCTGTATGTTGATTTGCTGGGAGACCGTTACAGGCTGGAAACTGCCCTGAATCGGGAAACAGACAAATTACCGGAAAAAGAAAAAACAGAAATATTGAGTACGTTTGTAACCGGATTAAATCCGTCTGAATTATGGAACAGTCTTATAAAGCTTACAGATCTGATTTACAAAGAACTGGAAGGCTGCAATATCCCCGTTACATATGAAATGCTGAATGCTTATTACGAAGATCTCAGATAAACATAAAAACATAGCTATGCTAAGCTAAAAACAAAAACAAGATAAACCAAAGGCTTGAACAGGAGCAAACCTGTTCAAGCCTTTGGTTTGTATTTTATTTGTAAAAATTCCGTCAAAGCAATTCGAAGAAATATTTACGTATCACTGATTACGTTTGTTATGCTCTTCCAAAGCAACATTAATCCATTCCGCTTCTTTTTTGATGATGTAATAATTGAGCAAAAAAGCAATCAAATAAACAACGGCAACTGAAATAAGCATCATTACAATACCTTTTATATCAAAATTCATCCAATCAAACCATATGCCTAAACTAATCATAATTACTGACATCAAAGCATAATGAATCATAACAGCAACCGCAAGTTTTATCTTGGTGTTTATTGCCGTAAAAATGAAAACACCGAAGCTTGTCATAATTGATGTGATAAATCCGGAAAGAAGAACTTGCCAAAGCACATTGTCAGGCACATCGTAACCCGGTGATAAAGACATATTTGCCGCACAAACAAAAACTATTCCTAAAGTTATTGTTGAAAAAAAATTAATAAATACCTTTAAAAAATTCATCATCTTCTCCTCCTATATTCCAAGTTTTTTCTTTAGTTTTGCGACATACTGTCTTGATATTATAACTTTTTCATCGTTGCTGAGCACTCCTTCGAGTCTGCCGTTAAACATCGGTACTATTTTGTTCACTTTAGAAATATTTACAATCATTGATTTTGAGACTCGTACAAAATCCGTTTGTTTGTATATTTCTTCAAGCTCATACAACTTTTGCTTTATTTCAAAAACCTTTTTTTCGCAGCAAGCATAAACTTTGTTATCAACTGATTCAAAATAATATATTTCTTTTGAATCAAGCTGAACAATTTCGTTTTCGTCAAAGGCGGTTATCTTGTTTCTGCCGGCTTTGACGGCATATATCAGATTTATTATATCTCTGTCTATAGTATTAGTCCTGATTATTATTTCTTCTTCGGCACCGTCAGCCAAAGCTTCAATTATTATTTTCATAACAGCCTCCCATCATTTGTTATATTTTTTTGCTCTTTTTGTTACAAGTGCACCGCACACCAAAAAAATGATACCACTGGCAAGTAATATTAGTATACTGTCAAAATCACTTATTTTATATGAAAAAAGCTCAAGGTCAACACCCATTTCCAGGCGATATCCGTTTATCAACTCTGAAGGGGCATCTTTAAAAATAATCGCTTGCACATCCTCGGTCATAACTGTTCTGAAAAGCTTTGTTCCATAAATAACAGGCAGAAATTTTATTATATTCGCCATTGTCTCCGAATAATCTCCTATCGGCAGATATATCCCTCCAAGAAAGCCTACCGTTGTTCCGATGACTGTTCCGAGACCTCCCCAAGCACCCTGGGTTGCAACAAGCATCGCTAATAAATACATTAAAGCGGAATATGTAAATGAATTCACGGCTATAATACCAAGCAGCTTGATGTGAGAAACAAATGAATAGGCATCGGCACCCTTAATTATACAATATAATTCCGAAAACGCCAAAGTTAATATACAAATTATAACAGAACAAATCCAAGCAGATGTCACATATGCAGCAGAAATTGTAAATCGGTTTACAGGTGCAGTATATATTGAATTGAGTCTTCCGTCAACTCGGTCACGAATCATTGCGGAATAAAACGCAATTGTAACTGTTACGGCATTTATGCCAACTATACCTCCTGCTATCCATTGCAAAATAAAAAATGTTGCATTAATCTTATCAGAAGCGGTATTTCTTCCGGGAAACTTTCCTATCATTGATACAATTGCATCAATTTGAAAATCACTCAAGAAGAACAGCATAAGAATTATTGTTACAATCATTGATAACAGCGAAAAAAACACTGCGGATTTATCCCTAAAATAAATTTTAAGATTTCTCTTTGTCAATTCATAAAAACTCATTTCAGCACCCCTTTTCATTAGTTCGAACAAGCGTTTAAAAACACATCATCCATATTACCCTGAATAACTTCAAAACCTGTAATTTGTTCTTTTAATGAACGGACAGGCTCTATGGCATCAATGGTATTCTTTATCGGAAAACTCAAACCGAATTCTTCTTTTTTCACAAAAAAACCCTGCCCGGAAAGTGTTCGGAAATTATTTTCACGGTTTTCTTTGTTGCAATAAATTTTTACCGTGTCGGAAGCATATTTTTCCTTCAGTTCAAACGGAGTTCCCTGTGCACGAATAGAGCCCTTCTCGATTATGATTATTCTGTTTGCCCCGGCAGCTTCCTCCATATAGTGCGTTGTCAGAAAAATCGTCATACCGGTGTTACATCGCAGATTTTCGATTACGCTCCATACATCTTTTCTGGTTGCGGGATCAAGACCGGTTGTAGGCTCGTCAAGAAACAATATTTCAGGTGTATGCATTAGCGCTGCCGCAATTTCGCACCGTCTTTTCTGACCGCCCGATAACTTTGAATAACGTTTTTTCAGAAATTCCTGAAGAGAAAGCATTTCACTTAATTCTTCAAGGCGTTTCTGTGCTTCGCATTTTGAAGCACCGTGCAATATACCTCGACACAAAAGGTTTTCTCTGACGCTCAATATATCATCAAGACAGTTTTGCTGATAAACTATTCCTATTTTACGGCGAATTGCTTCATCGCTCTTTCCCAGAATTTCCCCGCAGATTTCCACAAAACCTTCATCAGGTTTAAGCAACGTGGACAACATATTTATCGTGGTTGATTTTCCTGCCCCGTTTACTCCCAGAAAGCCTAACATTTCTCCTTTATTCACATCAAAACTAATTTTGTTAACGGCAGTAAAATCTCCGAATTGTTTTGTAAGATTATTTACGGTTATTGCTTTCATCTGTACCCCTCCTTGTTTTATCCTGATTGAATTATATGCTAAAATCTGTTTGCTCGGCAACAGATTTTAATCAAGATGCATTTTAGAAAGGGTAAGTTGCAAAAAACAATCGTCAAGGACAAAAATTAATGATAAATGGTTGGTTTCGAGCATATTAAACGTAAAAACATAGCTATACTAAGCTAAAAACAAAAACAAGATAAATCACAAACCACCGGTTGAACCGGTGGTTTGACTAACCCCTAAAAGGGGTTGATACAGGCTTAGCCCCTGGAAGGGGCGTTGAAGGTTTAGCAGCGCATTACAATCACTGGCAGCCGCTCACGAGCGGCTGTTTATTTT
>JAZSNE010000009.1:0-21772 GCA_045536245.1 Acutalibacteraceae bacterium
AGTTGTTAAGCCCGGCAGAGTTATGTTCGAAATCGCCGGTGTTGACAGAGCACTTGCTCAGGAAGCTATGCGTCTCGCAGCTATGAAGCTTCCTATCAAATGTAAATTTGTAACAAAAGAAGAAGAAATGGGTGGTGAGCAGTAATGAAAGCCAGTGAAATCAGAAAACTTTCCGCCGCAGAGCTGGATGCTAAGCTTGTAGAGCTGAAGGATGAGCTGTTTAAATTGCGCTTTCAGCAGGCCGTAAACCAGCTCGACAACCCCATGCGAATCAGTGCCGTTAAAAAGGATATCGCTCGTATCAAGACTGTACAGAGAGATATCGAACTCCACGGCACTAAGGCGTAAGGAAAGGGAGGTTAAAGTTCAATGGAAAGAAACCTCAGAAAAACTCGCGTTGGTATCGTTACCAGCGATAAGATGGATAAGACAGTTGTCGTATCCGTTAAGGACAGGGTAAGACACCCTCTCTATAAAAAGATTGTTAACAACACATATAAGCTTAAGGCACATGATGAAACAAATATGTGCGGTATGGGCGACAGAGTGCTTGTTATGGAAACCCGTCCCCTGTCAAAGGACAAGAGATGGCGTGTAGTTGAAATCATTGAGAAGGCTAAATAATTTAGCCGTTATGTAAGGAGGAAAACACTGTGATACAGCAGCAGAGTTACCTCAAGGTTGCCGACAACACCGGCGCGAAGGAGATTATGTGCATTCGCGTTCTCGGCGGTTCCGGCAGGAGGTATGCCAATATTGGCGACGTCGTTGTTGCTTCTGTTAAAAAGGCAACACCCGGTGGCGTAGTAAAAAAAGGCGATGTTGTAAAAGCGGTAGTAGTACGCACCGCAAGCGGCCTTCGCCGTGACGACGGAACTTACATTCGCTTCGATGAGAATGCAGCCGTCATCATTAAGGAAGATAAGAACCCCAAGGGCACTCGTATCTTTGGACCCGTAGCAAGAGAGCTCCGTGAAAAGGATTACACAAAGATCCTTTCACTCGCTCCCGAAGTACTTTAATCGGAGGTGCGAATGATGAGTAAGGTTCATGTAAAAACAGGCGATGAAGTAGTTGTTATCAACGGCAAGTACAGAGGAACAAGAGGCAAGGTTATGCAGGTCAGCCCCTCTGAAGGCAAAGTTATCGTTGAAGGCGTAAACATCGTTACAAAACACGTTAAGCCCCGCAAGATGGGTGAGCCCGGCGGCCTTATCAAGGCTGAGAGCGCACTCTATGCTGACAAGGTTCAGCTTATCTGCCCCAAGTGCGGCAGACCCACAAGAGTTGGCCATAAAATTAACGCAGACGGCAAGAAGGTTCGCACTTGCAAAAAGAGCGACTGCCTTGCAGAATTTTAATTAAGGGAGGACACAACAAATGGCAGCAAGATTAAAAGAAATGTATGTCAAAGAAGTTGCACCTGCTCTTATGAAGAAATTCGAATACAAGAGCGTTATGCAGATTCCCAAGCTTGATAAAATCGTTATCAACGTTGGCTGCGGCGAAGCAATCGCTAATTCAAAAGTAATTGACGCTGTAGTTTCAGACCTTAAGCAGATCACAGGTCAGACACCTGTTGTTTGTAAGGCAAAGAAATCCGTTGCTAACTTCAAGCTTCGTGAAGGTATGGTTATCGGTGCTAAAGTTACTCTCAGAGGCGACAGAATGTATGAGTTCCTTGACAGACTCTTCAACCTCGCTCTCCCCAGAGTTCGTGACTTCAGAGGCATTAACCCCAACTCATTCGACGGAAGAGGCAACTATTCCATGGGTATCAAGGAACAGCTTACCTTCCCCGAAATCGACTATGATAAGATTGACAAGGTAAGAGGTATGGACATCTGCTTTGTCACAACAGCTAAATCCGACGAAGAGGCCCGCGAGCTCCTCGCTCTTATGGGTGCTCCGTTCTCAAGATAAGGAGGGATTACCGTGGCAAAAACATCAATGAAAATCAAGCAGGCTCGCCCCGCTAAATATTCAACAAGAGCCTATAACAGATGTAAGATCTGCGGAAGACCCCATGCTTATCTTCGCAAGTACGGTGTTTGCCGTATCTGCTTCAGAGAGCTGGCACACGCAGGTCAGATTCCCGGCGTTAAGAAAGCAAGTTGGTAATTGAGCAATTGCAAAGGAGGTAAACAGTATGCAAATTACTGATTCCATCGCTGATATGCTGACTCGTATCCGCAATGCGAATGCGGCTAAGCATGACACAGTGAAAGTTCCCGCATCCAACATGAAGAAAGCGATTGCTCAGATTCTTGTTGACGAGGGATACATTAAAGGATACAAGGTTGAGGACGACGGTAAACAGGGTATGATCGAAATCGCTCTTAAGTACGGTCCCAACAAGTCTCAGGTTATCACCGGTCTTCGCAGAGTTTCAAAGCCCGGTCTGAGAATTTACACAAACTGTGAGGATATGCCCAAGGTTATGAAGGGCATCGGCATTGCCATCCTCTCAACATCAAAAGGCGTTATGACTGACAAGGACGCACGCAAGGCCAACGTAGGCGGCGAAGTTCTTGCATTTATCTGGTAAGGAGGTGCCGTAACATGTCACGTATAGGTAAGAAACCTATCGCAATCCCCGCGGGTGTTGATGTTAAGTTAGACGGCACAGTAATTACCGTTAAGGGTGCTAAGGGCACTCTCACAAGAAATCTCCACCCCAACATCAATGTTGAAATCGACGGCGCTGTTATCAACGTCAGCCGTCCCAACGATGATAAGCTCAACAGATCACTCCACGGTCTTACGAGAACACTCATCAGCAATATGGTTATCGGCGTAAGCGAAGGCTACAAGAAGGAACTTGAAGTTAACGGCGTTGGTTACCGTGCAGAAGTTAAGGGCAAGGATCTTGTTCTTAAAATCGGTTATTCCCACGATGTTATTATGACAGCACCCGAAGGAATCACCGTTGAAACTCCCAACCCCAACAAGGTTGTAGTTTCAGGCCCCGACAAGCAGGTTGTCGGACAGTTTGCCGCAAACATTCGTGAAAAGCGTCCCCCCGAACCCTATAAGGGCAAAGGTATCAAGTACGTTGACGAATACATCCGCCGTAAGGAAGGTAAAGCCGGTAAGGGCGGCAAATAAGTCTATATTAAGGAGTGAAAATTTATGGTTAACAGACCGGACAGCAATAAGGCCAGACAGGTTCGTCACACCAGAGTCCGTGCTAAGATTTCCGGCACTGCTGAGTGCCCCCGCCTTAATGTATTCCGTTCCCTCCAGAATATCTACGCTCAGTTAATAGACGACGTTAAGGGTGAAACCCTTGTGTCCGCATCAACTGTCGAGAAGGAATTTACGGAATACGGCGGTAACAAAACCGCAGCTCACAAAGTGGGCGAATTGTTAGCAAAACGCGCTGCAGATAAGGGAATAACAAACGTTGTTTTCGATCGTGGCGGTTACATTTATCACGGCCGTGTTAAGGAACTGGCCGAAGGCGCCCGTGAGGGTGGCCTCAAGTTCTAAGAAGGGGAGGAATACAAATTGGCTAAGATTGATGCATCGGCATATGAGCTCACAGAGCGCGTAGTAGCCATTAACCGTGTTTCCAAAACCGTAAAGGGCGGTCGTATTTATAAGTTCGCAGCTCTCGTAGTAGTTGGCGACGGTAACGGCATCATCGGTTTCGGACTTGGCAAATCAGGCGAAGTTCCCGACGCTATCCGCAAGGGTATTGAAGATGCTAAGAAAAATCTCATGAAGGTTGCTCTTAAGGGTTCAACCATTCCTCACGAGATTATCGGTAAATTCGGCGCAGGCGTTGTTCTGCTTAAGCCCGCAGCACCCGGTACCGGCGTTATCGCAGGCGGTCCCGTTCGTGCGGTTGTTGAAACAGTAGGTATCAAAGATATCCGTACTAAGGCTCTTCGTTCAAACAATCCTTGCAACGTTGTAAGAGCTACAATTGACGGTCTTTCAAAGCTTCGCAACGTTGAAGAAGTTGCAGCTATCCGTGGCAAGACCGCAAAAGAAATTTTAGGTTAAGGAGGGCGGATTAAATGGCAGATATTCAGGTAAAGCTCGTTAAGAGCCTTATTGGAAGCACCAAGCCCCAGATTGCAACCGCCCATGCTCTTGGTCTTCATAAGATTGGTGACGTTTCCGTTCAGCCGGATAACGCCGCAACTCAGGGCAAGGTCAGAAAGATTTCTCACCTTATCGCAGTAAGCGAAGCCAAGCAAGGAGGTGCAAACTAATGAAGTTGCACGATCTCTCACCCGCAGCCGGTTCCTCAAAGGAACGCAAGCGTATCGGCCGTGGTCCCGCTTCGGGCCAGGGTAAAACCGCAGGCAAGGGTCATAAAGGTCAGAAGGCACGTGCAGGCAGAGGTATGCGTGCCGGCTTTGAAGGCGGCCAGATGCCCCTTCAGAGAAGAATCCCCAAGAGAGGATTTAACAACATCTTTGCAACAGAGATGGCAATAGCAAACGTTGCTACTCTTGATAAGTATTTTGAAGACGGTGCAACAGTTACCGTTGATGCTCTTATTGAGAAAGGCATTATCAAAAAGACTATGGACGGCGTAAAGATTCTCGGTCAAGGCGAAATTACGAAAAAGCTCACCGTTCAGGCAAATGCTTTTTCAGATAGCGCTAAGTCAAAGATCGAAGCTGCCGGAGGAAAGGCAGAGGTGATCTGAAGTGCTTAAAACACTTATTAACGCATGGAAAATCGCTGACCTTCGTAAGAAGCTCCTTTTCACAGCTCTTATCGTTCTGGTATTCAGAATCGGTTCAGCTATCCCCGTGCCTTTCACAAACATTGGTGAAAACGGCATTCTTGCCGACCCCAACGGCTCAACCTTCATGAACTATCTGACTATGATGACAGGTGACGCATTCAACTATGGTACCATTTTTGCAATGTCAATCACACCTTACATCAACAGCTCGATTATCATGCAGCTTCTCGCCGTTGCTATCCCCGCCCTTGAAAGACTTCAGAAGGAAGGCGAGGAAGGCCGCAAGAAGATTGCGACCATCACTCGTTTCGTAACAATTGTTCTCGGTCTTCTCCAGAGTACAGCTTACTACTTCTATCTCCGTAACGGCGGTATGGTTGGCGGTACATTCCTTATCGCTGACGAAAACGGCAGACCTTTTGAAGGCTTTGTCGGTTTCTTCCAGGCTCTCGTAATTATTCTCTGCTTCACTGCAGGTACAGCTCTTATTATGTGGCTCGGTGAGCAGATTAATGACAAGGGCATCGGTAACGGTATCTCAATTATCCTTTTCGCAGGTATCGTTTCCAGAATTCCCTCACTCATCACTCAGATTTATTATTACTTCATGCAGGGCGGCCCCTTCTATGCACTTGCTCCCCTTGTACTGATCATCCTTGTTCTGATGATTGCTTTCATCGTTTGGATGGATAACGCTGAGAGAAGAGTTCCCGTGCAGTATGCAAAAAGAGTTGTCGGCAGAAAGATGTATGGCGGCCAGAGCACACATATTCCGATCAAGGTTAATATGTCAGGCGTTATGCCCGTTATCTTCGCTTCCTCAATTCTTTCACTGCCCCCCACAATCCAGATGTTCATTACTCTGGAGCCCAACAGCGGCTGGAACAAGTTCTTCAACCTGTTCAACCAGACACACTGGGCATATGCGATTATCTATTTCGTATTCATAATCGCTTTTGCATATTTCTATGCAAGCATTCAGTATAACCCCATCGAAATGTCCAAGAATATCCGTGACAACGGCGGTTCAATCCCCGGCATTCGTCCCGGCGAACCCACCTCAAGATACATCGGCAAGATCATCAACAGAATCGTTCTTCTTGGTGCTCTTCTTCTGAGCGTTGTAGCTCTCTTCCCGATTGTCTTCTCACAGGTAACAACCTTCTTCCTTGATAAGTTCTATCAGGAAGGTGCAGCAATGAACATTTCATTGGGCGGTACATCAATCATCATTCTTGTAGGTGTTGCACTTGAAACAGTTAAGCAGCTCGAGAGCCAGATGATGATGCGCCACTACAAGGGCTTCCTTGATTAAGCCCTAAACGGAGGATCAGCATGATAGTGCTCAAAACAACAAGAGAACTCGGGCTTATGAAAGAGGCCTGCGTTATCGCTGCAGGAGCATTAAAGGCAGCGGGTGCGGCGGTTGAACCCGGTATTTCAACCGAAGAGATTGACCGCATCGCCCATAACTTCATTGTTAAGAGCGGAGCAATTCCGACCTTCAAAGGGTATAACGGATATCCTGCTGCCACATGCATTTCCATAAACGATGAGGTCATTCACGGCATTCCGAGCAAAAAGCGCATCATCAGAGCTGGCGATATAGTCAGCATCGACGTGGGCGCAACCTTCAACGGCTATGTCGGCGACAATGCCGCCACTTTTGCAGCGGGTGATATTTCACCTGAAGCACAGCGGCTGTGCGACACAACCAGAGAGAGCCTCTATGAAGGCATCAAAATGGCTGTCGCAGGCGGCAGAATCGGTGATATCGGCTCAACAATCCAAAGGTATTGCGAGGAAAGAGGCTTTTCGGTGGTCAGGGAATTCACCGGCCACGGCGTAGGAAAGCAGATGCATGAAGACCCCAGCGTACCGAATTTCGGCACACCCGGCAGAGGTGTGCGCCTGCTCCCGGGCATGACCATTGCCATTGAGCCCATGATTAATCAGGGCGGCGCAGGCATCAGGCAGTTGCCTGACGGCTGGACTATCAAAACAAAAGACGGCGCACTTTCCGCCCACTTTGAGCATACCGTGGCCATAACTTCAAACGGCCCCGTTATTCTCACACAGATTTAAGGTGAGATTATGCTGGAAAGAGGCAGAGTAGTGATATCCCTCGCAGGCAGAGATAAAGGCAGTTTTCTCGCTGTTATGCAGATTGAAAAAAACAGCGTTATCCTCTGCGACGGCAAGGAACGTCCCATTGATAGACCTAAAAGCAAGAATATTCGCCACGTTGAAGCAACAGGTTTTTCGCTCAGCGAAGCCGAGATTGCATCAAACAGAGCGCTCAGAAAAGCACTCAGGCGATTAAGTTCAGAAATTAACGGCAACACTTAGGAGGTTACTATGTCTAAGCAGGACATGATCGAGATTGAAGGTACGGTAGTAGAATCATTACCCAACGCAACCTTCCAGGTTGAGTTGGAAAACGGACACAGAATATTGGCTCACATCTCGGGCAAGCTTCGTATGAATTACATCAAGATTCTTCCCGGAGATAAAGTGACGGTCGAAATGTCGCCATACGACCTCACAAAGGGCCGCATCACATGGCGTTCTAAGTAAGTTCAAGGAGGTATTCTAATATGAAAGTCAGACCTTCTGTCAAGAAAATTTGCGAAAAGTGCAAAATCATTAAGCGCAAGGGAAAAGTAATGGTTATCTGTGAAAATCCCAAGCACAAGCAGCGCCAGGGTTAATCCCGGCGAAAACCAATTTAATTTGGAGGTGCAACTGACAAATGGCGCGTATATCAGGTGTTGACCTGCCCAGAGAAAAGAGAGTAGAAATCGCTCTTACTTATATCTATGGTATTGGTCGTAAAACCGCTAGCGACATTATCGCAGCAACCGGCGTTGATCCTGACCTTAGAGTTAAGGATATGACCGAAGACGATGTTTCAAAGCTTCGTGAATACATTGACCACAACCTTAAGGTTGAAGGTGATCTTCGCAGAGAAACAGCTTTCGATATCAAGAGACTTATCGAAATCCAGTGCTACCGTGGCGTTCGTCACCGCAAGGGTCTCCCCGTAAGAGGCCAGCGTTCAAAGACAGACGCTCGCACACGCAAAGGTCCCAAGAAGACTATTGCGAACAAGAAGAAATAATCTAGGAGGGATATTATGGCTAAAGCAGCATCTAAAAAGACAACAGGCACACGCAGACGCCGTGAGCGCAAGAATATCGAGCGCGGCGCAGCCCATATCCAATCCACCTTTAACAACACAATCGTTACAATTACCGATACTCAGGGCAACGCAGTTTCATGGGCAAGCGCCGGTGAAATGGGCTTCAGAGGTTCAAAGAAATCAACTCCCTTTGCTGCTCAGACTGCTGCTGAAACAGCTGCCAAGGCTGCTATCGAGCACGGCATGAAGACTGTTGAGGTTTATGTTAAGGGACCCGGCCAGGGACGTGAAGCTGCTATCAGAGCTTTGCAGACAGCGGGTCTGGAGGTTAACATGATTAAGGATGTTACCCCCATTCCTCATAACGGATGCCGTCCGCCTAAGAGAAGGCGCGTGTAACCAGAATTATTTGGAGGTGTAACACAATATGGCAAGATATACCGGTGCGGTATGTAAACTCTGCCGCCGTGAAGGCAAAAAGCTCTATCTTAAGGGCGAACGTTGCTATACCGGCAAGTGCGCAATCGAGCGCAGAGCATATGCTCCCGGCCAGCACGGTCAGAGCCGCAAAAAGGCAACTGAATACGGTCTTCAGCTTCGCGCAAAGCAGCAGGCTAAGCGTTACTACGGTATTCAGGAAGGCCAGTTCTACAAGTATTTCCTCATGGCTGAGCGTAAGCAGGGCGTAACAGGTGAAAACCTTCTTCGTATCTGCGAAAGCCGCCTTGATAACGTTGTTTATCTTCTTGGCTGGGCTAACTCCAGAGCAGAAGCAAGACAGCTTGTAACTCACGGTCACTACAAAGTAAACGGCAAGAAGGTCAACATTCCTTCATACCTTATCAAAGCCGGCGACGAAATCGCTATCAAGGATAAGAGCAAGGAAAGCACAAAGATTCAGGCTACTCTCGAAGCTAACGCTTCAAGACCTGTTCCCCAGTGGCTTGACCTCAACGCAGACGCTCAGACAGCAAAGGTTCTTGCTCTGCCCACTCGTGAGCAGATTATGGTTCCCGTTGAAGAGCATCTTATCGTTGAACTTTACTCCAAGTAATAACCTGAGTGATTCGCCCGTTATGCGGGCGTTCACCGGGCAGTTGCTTGGTGACCAGAGCGTTTTTGAATGCATTTTGAGCAGGATAAATTCCTGCCGTCTTATAAGGAGGGTTTTGAATGATTGGTATTGAAAAGCCCAGAATTGAAACTGCAGAAATCTCTGCCGACGGCAAATACGGTCGTTTTGTTGTTGAGCCCCTTGAAAGAGGTTACGGAACAACTTTAGGCAACAGCCTCAGAAGAGTTCTTCTTTCCTCTCTCCCCGGCTACGCAATCACATCCGTTAAAATCGACGGCGTTCTGCACGAATTCACCACCATCCCCGGCGTTAAGGAAGACGTAACAGAGATCGTTCTTAATCTCAAAAACGTTATTCTCAAGATTCACGGCGATGGCCCCAAAACAATTTATATTGATGCTAACGGCGATGACGAAATCACCGCAGGCAGCATTAAAACCGATTCAGAGGTTGAAATCCTCAACCCCGAGCTTCACATCGCTACTCTCAATTCCGATGCACACGTAAGCATGGAGCTTACCTGCGACAAGGGCAGAGGCTATGTTTCTGCAGAGAGAAATAAGCAGATGATGCAGCCCATTATCGGCGTTATAGCAATTGACTCAATTTACACACCCGTGTTAAAGGTTAATTACACAGTCGAGAACACACGTGTTGGCCAGATTACTGACTACGACAAGCTTACGCTTGAAGTGTGGACCAACGGCACCATCAATGCTATGGAAGCTGTTTCTCTCGGCGCCAAGATCCTCAACGAGCACCTCAACCTCTTCGGCGACCTTTCAGGTGAAGCCTATGACACAGAGGTTATGGTTGTTAAGAATGACAACGGCAAAGAAAAAGTGCTGGAGATGACCATTGAGGAACTTGACCTGTCTGTGCGTTCGTTCAATTGCTTGAAGCGTGCTCAGATTAATACGGTTGAAGATTTGATCAACAGAACCGAGGAAGATATGATGAAAGTTCGTAACCTCGGCAGAAAGTCTCTTGACGAAGTTGTTGCAAAGCTCAATTCACTTGGCTTTGACCTTCGCAGAGACGAGGAATGATGACCCACCAAACGGTAAAGGAGTGTGAACTAAATGCCCGGTACCAGAAAGCTTGGCCGTACAAGCGACCATCGTAAGTCGATGCTCAGAGGCCTTGTTACCTATCTTTTGGAAAACGGCAGAATCGGAACCACCGTTACAAGGGCTCAGGAGGTTCGCGCAATGGCTGAAAAGATGATCACCATTGCTAAAGACGATTCTCTTCACTCAAAGCGCAAGGTTCTTGCATACGTCACAAAGGAAGACGTTGTTAAGAAGCTCTTTGACGAGATTGCCCCCAAATATAAGGAAGTTAACGGCGGTTATTGCCGCATAATCAAAACAGGTCCCCGCAGAGGCGACGCAGCTGAGATGTGCATCATCGAGCTTGTTTGATTATAAGATAGCTTTATAAAACGATAAACGCATTGTTGAGTTTCGGCTCAGCAATGCGTTTTTTGTTGTTGCAAACAGGTTATCTTTGTGTTATTCTCTAATTATAGATTTAGAGATGAGGTGCTTTTATGTTCTGTTTAAATTGCGGCAATCAGATTCCGGACAACGTGTCGTTTTGCACTGTGTGCGGAGCAAGAATAAACTACGTCAACGCCAACGGAGCTGTTACAAATCAGCAACCGTATATGCAGGCACAGCAAGAGTATATTCAGTCCGGGTATGACCAACAGTATAATTATGCGCCTGTTGCTGAACCTCAACCGCCCAAGAAAAGCGGGAAAGGACTCAAGATTGGTATAGCTGCAGCGGTTCTGGCAATTGTTGCTGTTGTTGCTGTTGTTTTGGTAAACGTATTTGTTCCGGGAAAGCAAGCCGATGAAGATGAAGATACAGTCGGCACAACCCGGAATGCGGTTATGCAGGAAACAGAGGAACTGACGGAACAGATAACAGAACTTGCAGGGCAGATAAAAGAACCTGTAAAGCAGGCATCAGAGGAAACAATTGAAAAGGCACTGAATGCATATGAAGCAGAACTTTCTTTGTATGATGACATTTATTCTGTTTATGCTGCCGATATCAACAAAGACGGTGTTCCCGAGGTTATATGCCAGCCGGAAGGGATTGTTGAGCAGTTTGCAATGACATATACCGAAAAAAGCGGTTTAAGCAAAATCATGTTGAACGGACATTCGTCAATGCCGCCCGAAATATACATTTCAGAGGATAATTGCCTGTATATGCGTGACGACGGTCACAACGAGGGCACAATGTTTTACCATTATGCTGCAGTTTATGAAATTGATGAAACCGGTTTTGTTCTGGTTGCTGAAGTTGAGGGCGAAGAACCTGCAGAAGAAATTCCGTGGGAAGACAAAAATGCTCTTTATGAACTCGATGAAAAATATGATGACCTGTTTAGTGAAAAAACAGATAAGCTGACAGGCTACAAGATATTCAAAGCATTTTCGGAAGTTGCAAACACTAATAACCCGGTTGAATATCTGAACGTCAAGCTGTCAATCAATATTTCGCAAGAGGCTGATGTCCGCCAGATTTATGAAGATTATTTAAGCAGCACATCTGCTCAAAAATATTTTGAACCTGTTGAAAATGATATCTACTTTGCAAACGAATACAACGGCAACAAAGAGCTGTTTTTCAAAGATATAGATGACGACGGCATAGAAGAATGCATACTTACTGTTCCTTTCCCGAGCGACCAGGCTCTCAGTTATGAAACGGTTCATATTCTTGATGTTGACGGAGAAATTGTCAGACACGTATACTCAACAAAGGACTGCGGTTCTCACAGGGCTCAGGAAAAGTTTGACCTGATTGAAAAAGACGGCTCTTTCCTGATTCACCATTTTTATACTGATCCACATGGCTTGGGCGGTTGTGTGTTCTCTTATGACGGAACGGATATGAACGTTGTCTGGAGCTATGATTGCGACGTAACAAATGGCGTTCCCGAAGAAGATCACGTTTTCTTGGTCAGCCGGAGCCGTGATGTGTGGGAAGCGTTCGCGGGTGACTATTTATATGGATATTATTATGCCGGAAGAGAACTTCCTGAGGATGTTTCGGTTGTATCAGCTGATGAGTTTTATGAAACTTATAACGAATACAGAGATTCCGCTGTGTTCAGCGTTCCTGAATAAACAAAAGAGCCGAGAAATCGGCTCTTTCTTTTTCTTATTTTCCGTTTTCGTTGAGGAGACGGTGCTTTTCGTCCCAGAGTGCCTGCGAGAGGTCAACGTAATAGTTATGCGGATTTTCAAATCTCTTGACCTCGTCCCAGAGGGTATCAACCTGTGCGGTGCAGTAATCCTTGATTTCCTGAATTGTTTTGGGTTTATAAACGCATTCGCCCTTAACAAAAATCGGTTCAAGCAATTCTTTAGCGGTGAAGTTGGTTATTGTTTTACGCTTCCACGTGAAGTCGGGGTCAAAGAGGTCATAGGGTTGAGTGTTGTCAACAACTTCATCGGCAAGGGTTATGAGGTCTGCTGCAGCTTTGCCCGTTTCATTGTCATAAAGGCGGTAAACCCTCTTGTTACAGGGAGTTGTGATTTTGGCAACGTTTTCGCTCAGCTTGATTTTGGGGATATCCACATCACCGTTCTTAACGGCAACCAGCTTATAAACACCGCCGAGAACGGGGCTTGAAGATGACGTGATAAGTCTTTCGCCAACGCCGAACGACGTAACCTGGGCTCCCTGTGCCATCATATCCTTGATGATGTATTCGTCAAGCGAGTTTGACGCAACGATTCCGCAGTCCTCATAGCCTGCTTCATCAAGCATTTTGCGTGCCTTGCGTGAAAGATAAGCGATGTCGCCGCTATCAATGCGGATTCCCTTGGGGCGTTTGCCGAGAGGCTTGAGAACTTCGTCAAACACTTTTATGGCGTTGGGTATGCCCGACTTGAGAACGTTGTAAGTATCAACAAGCAGCGTGCAGCTGTCGGGATATTCCTCGGCATATGCCTTGAAGGCTTCGTACTCACTGTCAAAAAGCTGAACCCAGCTGTGTGCCATTGTGCCGAGAGCAGGTACGCCGAATTTTTCGTCAGAAATTGTGCAGGCTGTTCCGGCGCAGCCGCCGATATATGCTGCTCTTGCGCCGTAGATTGCACCATCGAATCCCTGGGCTCTGCGTGAGCCGAATTCCATAACCGCCCTGCCCTTTGCAGCCCTGCAGATTCGGTTTGCCTTTGTTGCGATAAGGCTCTGGTGGTTGATGCAAAGCAGAACCATTGTTTCAATAAACTGCGCTTGAATAACGGGACCCTTAACTTTGATTATCGGTTCACCGGGGAATATGGGCGTGCCCTCGGGGATTGCCCACACGTCACAGCTGAATTTAAAATTATGAAGATAATCAAGGAATTCTTCGCCAAAGCCTTTGCTGCGCAGATATTCAATATCTTCGTCTGTAAAAGTAAGATTTTTAAGGTATTCAACAAGCTGTTCAACACCCGCCATAATTACAAAACCGCCGCCGTCAGGTACTTTTCTGAAAAACATATCAAAATATGCAACGGTATCTTTGAAATTGTTTTTAAAATAACCGTTTGCCATCGTGATTTCATAAAAGTCAGTCAGCATTGTGAGGTTGCGGTTGAGTTCCATTTGAAATCCCTTCTTTTTTCTTTAATAATGCTATTATGCAGCATAATCCAAAATAAAACAATACCCGAAGCGAAAAATCTTTTAATTATTACAAAAATCAACATTTTGTTTATAAAAAAACCGTCAGAACAAGCAAAAATGCATAAATATTTAATTTATATATAAGATATATAAAAAATATATAGAAAAACTCGCAAAAAAGCGGCAGAAATCAAAAAAACATCTTGCATTTTGAGAATAATTGTGATAGAATGCAAAAGCAGCAAACAAAAAAATGGTAAATTTGCGAACTTTACAAATCAGAACTATACAGTTTGTATAAAACGATACAGAATTTAAAAAACGGAGGCAAAAGAAATGAGAATCAGAAAGCAAGCACTTGGCGAGCGCAACATCGTTGGCGCAAAAATTGAAGCAAGGCGCAAAGAGATTAATATGAAGCAGAAGGATCTTCTTACTCAGCTTCAGATTAAGGGCGTTGACCTTAATGCATCGGGTCTTTCAAAGATGGAAGGTCAGCTCAGATATGTTACTGATTTCGAGCTCAAGGCTCTGTCAGAAGTTCTCGGCATCAGCGTTGCTGAGCTTCTCGGTATGGACGAATAATTTTGACCACTACTTACCCTCTTATATACAACTCCTCACGAAGCCTCACCTCTCCACAGGGTGAGGCTTCACCCCTTTCTGCGTTGAATCGCAGAAAACGCTCTCTTAATTTCCGTGATTCAACGCAAATAATAATCGCAGAGTGAAGAATAAAAGAACAAAGCAAATGGCTTGCAACGGTATGCGTTACAAGCCATTTTATTATTTGGCATAAACCTTTACTATTTCGCCGATATATACTTTGTGGTAGTCACCTGAATGATAATTTTTCTCAATATCGGTATTCTCGAAACCTTTGGGGTCGATAAACTGCGATGCCATCTTGCGGCACACAAGAGTATATTTTGCCTGTTCGAAGGTTACCGTGTCATCGGTGAAAACAGGGGTAAGACCTGTTGCGGCGGCTTTGTCAATATCTCTGCCGCTTTTTGAACCGCAGATTTTGAGTGCCTCTTTGAATTCGTCACCGTAAAAAGAAAGGGTAAAAAATTCTTCTTTTTCAAGGAACTCATAGGTATAACGCTGGGGACGAATGAAAATGAAAACGGCATCTTTGCCCCAGATTTCGCCCACGCCGCCCCAACTGACGGTCATTGTGTTGAATTTTTCTGCATCTCCTGCCGTTACAAGACCCCAGCCGTCGGCAATAAGCGAAACGGCATTTTCTTTGATATCTCTGATGTTGATTTCTTTCATAAATTAGCCTCCGTTAAAAACAAAATAGATTTTACAAAGTCATTATAACACAAATTTTTTAATTATAAAAGACCGTAAAAAATATATGTTTACAGTCCGGAAATAATGTATGGTATAAATATACACACTATCTATTGAAATTGATATAAAAAAATGATACAATTATCTGTAAATCAAAACTGTCGGGAGGATTTCACTTGAAAGCAAACAAGGATATAAACCCTAAAGATAACACCAAAAAGGAAGCAAAGAAGAATCCGGAAGAGGAAGTTATAACAGACCCTTGCACAAGATGCGGCGAGCATAATTGCGTTGAGGGCGCGGATTTCTGCGAGGATTGCCTTGTTGAAATGCTTAACACCCGTGTGCCTGCTTTTGGCTGGATTGCAGGTGCAGCTTCCCTTGTGCTTGCGGTTGTGGCAATAGCAGCAAGCGTTTTTCTCTTTTCACCGTCAGTTCTCGGTATCCGTGCAGAAAAAGCCGTCAGAGAAAAGAACTGGAACGATGCTGTTTATTATTATGACCAGATGGACGACACTCTTGAGGATTTCCGCAACCTGATTAACTGGGAGGCGGGTTCACCCGAGCCGTTCTTGCGCCGTTTCTTTAAACTTGGCGCAAATACCCACGCAAAAATGTTTGAGGCATATTCCAAGATGTACGGGCCGATAACGGCGGCTCAAAATCTGGAGATAAGCGATAAAACACCGCTTACCAAAACGAAGAGGGCAAAACCCTATTGGGAGCAGTATAAGCGCATAGAAAACACGTTTAATCTGCTTTATAATTCCGGCAGAGTTCCCGATGAAAACACCTATGAGGCAAGCATCAGGTTCATTGAAGAATATGAGCAGAGAGAAGACGTTGATAAGGTTTACACGGCATTTCAGAAATATGCGATGGCAGCTGTTTACTATGACCAGCCTGTTGAAGAAAGTCTGAAATGGCTCAAGGAATGCGATAAAAACGCAAAGGCATACGGTACGGATTACACGTGGCTTTATTATTTGGATTATTCGGATTTGCTCAATTCAATGGGTAAGCCCGACGAAGCTCTGGCGCTGATAGATGAGATTATTGCCGAAAACCGCAATAATTTTAACGCATATATGCAGAAAAATGATATTCTGCTTGATAACGGCAGGGTTGCCGAGGCAGAGGAGTTTGTAAACAGCCTTATTGATGAATTCGGAAATTATAACGAAACGGCAGAAATGCAGCTTAAGGTTGCACGCTGCAAGGGTGAATATGATAAGGTGATGATTCTCGGCGATACACTTATGGCAAACTATGCCGCTTCGCCCGAAACCTACAGGCAGATGGCGCTGATGTATCTTGCTCAGGGTGATTATAAGAGTGCGTTTGAATATATTGACAACGGCTTCACGTATGCCAATATGCTCAATCAGGAAGAAGGCACCGGCGTGGATATGGATAAGATTATTGAAACTTGCTATATCTGCGCAAAGCTTTATGAAAAATACGGTCAGCCTACCGATGCCGAAACGCTGAAAATAGTTGAGATTTTCTATATGTTCCCCGAAGGTTATAAGACTACGCCGGAGGGTGAAGCTGTAATCAGCGGAGAAAATGAAGCAAAGGAATTTTTAACACAGGGGGATTTTGATTTAGTATGAGAGTTTTATATGTAATCGGTAAATATATCACTTTCCCCGGCGCATTTCTCAGAGCGTTCTGGGAACACGTGGCTTGCCTTCTGTTTGGCTTACCTGTAGAACACACAGGATATTTGAGGGCAGATGAAATGTGCGGCCATATCGAACACGTTTTGCCTCAAAAGGCGGCAACGGCATATTTTTCCGCAACAGCACCGGGAGTGTTAGGGCTTATTGCCGGTTTGCCGTTAACCGTTTTCGGGGTTATAAACCTTCGTTTTCTCGGCGTATCGCCGGCAGACTCAGTCCCGCTGTTCATCGTTTATGTTCTTATACTTTATGTTGGTATTTCGGTTATGTGTTGCCTTCATCCTCAGTTTGAGGTTGCACAGAATCTCTGGGATATAACGCTTGAAAAGCTTCGTTCAAATGAAGTGAAATCCAAAATCGGCGGCATATTTATGCTTTTGCCTGCGCTGTTTACTTATATCGGCGCAATTCTTGAAAGATTTTCGGTTCCCGTGGCTGTCTGGGCTGTCGGAACAGTGCTTATCTTCGTTCTTTAAAAAATATGCTGGAGGTGTTTACCGTGGCAAAGGAATTTATGGGCAAGGATTTTTTGCTCAATAACGAACCTTCAATCAAAATGTTTGAAGCGGCAGACAAAATGCCGATTTTTGACTGGCACTGCCATCTTTCACCCAAAGAAATATATGAAAACGCACAGCCTGCCGACATTGCTTGGCTTTGGCTTGCAGGTGACCATTATAAGTGGCGTGCAATGCGTTCTTGCGGTGTTGATGAGAAATATATAACGGGCGATGCAAGCGGCTATGAAAAGTTCAGGGCGTTTGCCGAGATTATGCCCAACCTCATCGGCAATCCGATGTATCATTGGTGTCATCTTGAGCTGCGCCGCTATTTCGGCATAAACGATATCCTCTGCGCAGAAACTGCAGATGATATCTGGAACAGGGCGAATGCTGCCATCAAATCGGGCGGTTTTACACCCAGAGAGCTCATTGAAAAATCAAACGTTACTCATCTTTGCACAACCGATGACCCTGCAGACAGTCTGGAATATCATATTCTGCTTGCAAAAGAAAATGATTTCAAGTGCAAGGTTCTGCCTGCCTTCAGACCCGACAAAGCTCTCGGCATAGACCTTCCTTCGTGGAAAGGTTGGCTTGAAGCTATGGAAAAATGCGTCGGCAGAAGTATTAACGGTTTTGCGGCGCTTTGCGATGCACTTAACGAGAGGGTTGAGTTTTTTGCAACTCTCGGCTGCTGCGCGAGCGACCACGCTTTTGCTTACGTTCCCTATGAAACGGCAACAGCTGAGGAGCTTGACGGCATTTTTGCAAAGGTTAAAAACGGCGGCGAAGCAAGTGTTCTTGAAGCAGATAAATTTAAAACAGCGCTGCTCGCCTTCCTTGCCGAAAAATATGCAGACAAGGGCTGGGTTATGGAGCTGCACATCGGCCCGATGAGAAACAACAACACCCTTATGTTCAACAGAATCGGTCCCGACGCAGGCTTTGATTCAATTGACGACAGAGAAATTGCAGGCAAGCTTTCAAGATTCCTTGACAGCCTTGCCGTTAAAGAAAAGCTTCCCAAAACAGTTCTCTTTACACTTAACCCCAAGGATAACTACGTTCTGGGCACAATGCTCGGCAACTTCCAGAATTCAGATGCAGAGAGCAAAATTCAGTTCGGCTCTGCGTGGTGGTTCAATGATAATATTGACGGTATGAGAGAGCAGATGAAGGCTCTGGGCAATCTCGGCGCTCTGGGCAAGTTTGTTGGTATGGTTACCGATTCACGTTCGTTCCTTTCATATCCCAGGCACGAATATTTCCGCCGCATTATGTGCGGTCTGCTTGGTGATATGGTTGAAAGCGGACTTTATCCCTTTGATGAAAAAGCAATCTGCAAAATAGCGGAGGACATTTCATATAATAATGCCGCCAAATATTTCGGCATCAAATAAAGAAAGGATGAAATCAATGGCAAAATATGTTCTTGCTCTCGACCAGGGCACAACAAGCTCAAGAGCGATTATCTTTGATAAAAAAGGTAACATTGTCAGCAAAGCTCAGAATGAATTTGAGCAGATTTATCCTAAGGCAGGCTGGGTTGAGCATGACCCGCTTGCAATCCTTTACAGCCAGTTTCAGGCTGTTGCAAACTGCATAATTTCGGGCGGAATCAAGCCCAGCGAAATTGCAGGCATCGGCATCACGAACCAGCGAGAAACAACAATTCTCTGGGACAGGCAGACGGGCAAACCCGTTTATAACGCCATTGTGTGGCAGTGCCGCAGAACCGCGGAGCTTTGTGAAGAGCTTAAAGCCAGAGGCCTTGAGGATTACGTTAAAGAAAAAACAGGACTGCTGATTGACGCATATTTTTCCGGCACAAAAATCAAGTGGATTCTTGATAACGTGCCTGAAGCAAGAAAGCTTGCCGATGAAGGCAGACTCCTTTTCGGCACGGTTGAAACCTGGATTATCTGGAATCTTACGGGCGGCAGCGTTCACGTTACGGATTATTCCAATGCGTCAAGAACAATGCTTTTTGACGTTGACAAACTTTGCTGGGATAAGTATCTCTGTGACCAGCTCGGTATTCCTATGTCCATTCTTCCGGAACCTGTTCCTTCGAGCAAGGTTTACGGCAGAGTGGCAAAGGGCATTCTCGGTCTGGAATCTCTTGAAGGTATTCCGATTTGCGGCGCAATCGGCGACCAGCCTGCTGCACTTTTCGGTCAGGGCTGCTTTGAAGCAGGTCAGGCAAAGAATACATACGGTACAGGCTGCTTCTTGCTTATGAACACGGGCAAAACACGTGTAAAATCAAAAAACAACCTTGTAACGGGTGTTGCGTGGGGCATCGGAGATAAGGTTGAATACGCAATCGAAGGCTCGGCTTTTAATGCAGGTTCAGTTATCAAATGGCTCCGTGACGAGCTTCATATGATTGACACTGCAAAGCGTTGCGACGAGCTTGCGGAGAGCGTGCCTGACGCAAACGGCATCTATTTTGTGCCTGCTTTTACGGGCCTTGGCGCACCCTATTGGGATATGTATGCAAGGGGCTGCGTTGTCGGTCTTACAAGAGGTGTCAACAGAGCTCACGTTGCCCGTTCGGTGCTCGAAGCAATTGCGTATCAGGTAACAGACCTTCTTGAAGCGATGAAATCCGATTCAAATATTGATTTCACGGAGCTGCGTGTTGACGGCGGTGCAAGTGTCAGCAATATTATGATGCAGATTCAGGCGGATATGATAAGGTGCAACGTTAACAGACCTCAAAACGTTGAAACAACGGCTCTCGGCGCTGCATATCTGGCAGGTCTTGCCGTCGGAGTCTGGGAAAACACGGATGAAATCCAAAATAACCGTTCTGTTGAAAGGGTTTTTGAGCCTGAAATGGATATTGAACGCCGAAACGAGCTTTATGAGGGCTGGAAAAAGGCGGTCAAATGCTCAATGGGTTGGGCAAAATAATTTTTTATTCTGTCAGTAAGAAGTGATAAAATGAACTATTTGGAAGAGTCGTTAAGACTCCACTATGAATGGAAAGGCAAGCTTGAAACAAAAGCAAGAACAAAAGCGTCAAACAAGCAGGAGCTTTCGCTTGCTTACACTCCGGGTGTTGCCGCACCCTGCCTTGAAATTCAGAAAGATATAAGCAAAAGCTTTGAGCTTACACGCCGTTGGAATACCGTTGCCGTTATAACCGACGGAACGGCGGTGCTTGGTCTGGGTGATATCGGCCCCGAGGCAGGTATGCCCGTTATGGAGGGCAAATGCCTTCTGTTCAAAGAGTTTGCGGATATCGACGCAATTCCGCTTTGTATCCGTTCAAAGGATACGGATGAAATAGTTAACACCGTGGCTCTGCTCGCAGGAAGTTTCGGCGGTATTAACCTTGAGGATATCGCTGCTCCCCGATGCTTTGAAATTGAAAGAAAGCTTAAAGAGCGCTGCGATATTCCCGTTTTTCACGATGACCAGCACGGCACGGCGGTTGTTGTGCTTGCAGCCGTGCTCAACGCACTGCGCTGCGTGGGCAAAAAAATTGAGGATTGCACCATTGCAATGAGCGGCGCAGGCTCTGCAGGCTCGGCAATCGCAAGGCTGCTTAACGCTTGCGGCGCAGGCAACATAATTATGAGCGACAGGCAGGGCATTATCTGCAAGGGTGACGATTTACCGCCCGCATTTGCCGAACTTGCCGAGTTCACAAACAAAGGCTGCATCAAAGGTTCGCTTGCCGATGCAATGAAGGGTGCAGACGTTTTTGTGGGCGTTTCAGCGGCAGGTATAGTCAGCGAAGAAATGGTGGCGTCAATGGCGGATAAGGCTGTTGTTATGGCAATGGCAAACCCCACGCCTGAAATTATGCCTGAACTTTCAAAAAAAGCGGGTGCAGCGGTTATCGGTACGGGCAGAAGCGATTATCCCAACCAAATCAACAACGTGCTTGCTTTCCCCGGAATTTTCAGGGGTGCGCTCGACGTGAGAGCCTCTGACATAACCGAAGAAATGAAGCTTGCGGCGGCTTATGCGATTGCAGGCCTTGTTTCCGAAGAAAAACTTTGCCCGGAATATATTTTGCCCGAGGCTTTTGATGAAAGAGTCGGCCCTGCGGTTGCGGCTGCAGTGGCAAAAGCGGCAAGAGATGGAAATGTTGCACGAATTTAAACACCGAGCTATGTGCAGAATGCACAACGCTAACAAATATTTAACAAAGTTTTTTTGCCAATACTATTGCTTTATTTATAAAGTTGTGTCATAATTATTAAGTATATTGGGTTGGAGCGCTCCGCTTCGGCCTGTAACAATTTTTTGACCGTCAAAAATCGGTCATCAGCAACAAGAAGGAGGAAAAACGAATGTCTACATTCAAAAAAGTTGTAAGCTTGGTTCTCTGCCTTACAATGCTTATGGGCACTGTTGTTCTTGCAATCCCCACAGCATCTGCAGCAGAAGAAACTACAACAACTGCAACTTCACACACAGGCGATAAGTCTGTTATCAAGACAATGGAAGAGCTTAAAGCTAACGGTTATGCAGACGGTAGCAATAACTATTTCCTGTATTTTGGTCTTGATTTCTATGAGCAGGACGCTGACGGCGAGTGGGTTATCACTGACCACTACGTTCAGCCCGGCGATTCACTCAGAGCATATTTCTACTACAAGACAAATATGTGGATGGGCGCAGGTAACGTTTACTTCGTATTCGACAGAGCTTTCTTTGACGTAACAAACGGCTTTGACGGTCTCACATACGATAA